>JAAVCP010000029.1 GCA_014802265.1 Bacteroides sp.
GCCGTCACCGAGTCCGGTATGCTCACGCTCTGCAGTGATCCACAACACGAAAAAGCACTGTCGCCGATAGAGCTCACCGAGTCCGGTATGCTCACGCTCCGCAGTGATTCACACTCTGAAAAAGCACTGTTGCCGATAGCGGTCACCGAGTCCGGTATGCTCACGCTCTGCAGCGACTTACACTCCGAAAAAGCATTGTTGCCGATAGCCGTCACCGAGTCCGGTATGCTCACGCTCTGCAGTGATCTACACCCCGAAAAAGCCCTATCTCCGATAACCCTTACCGAGTTTGGTATGCTAACACTATTAGATTTACCAATATAAGAAATAAGTAGACCGTTAGAGTCAATTAGAAAATCATTGAATAATAACTTGTAATCAGATTTATGAGCAAGAGAAATCTGTATGTTGGGACATTTTATGAAGGGATTAATACCGATAGCCGTCACTGAGTTTGGAATGCTTACGCTCTGCAGTGATTCACATCTCCAAAAAGTCTCGTCCCCGATAGCCGTCACCGAGTCCGGTATGCTCACGCTCTGCAGTGATTCACACCCCCAAAAAGCCTCGTCCCCAATAGCCGTCACCGAGTTTGGTATACTTACACTATCAGACTTACCAATATAGGAAATAAGTAGACCGTTAGAGTCAATTAGAAAATCATTGAATAATAACTTGTAATCAGATTTATGAGCAAGAGAAATCTGTATGTTGGGACATCTTATGAAAGGATTAACACCGATAGCTATCACGGAGTCCGGTATGCTGACGCTCTTCAGTGACATACACAACGAAAAAGCCTCATCCCCGATAGCCGTCACCGAGTCCGGTATGCTTACGCTCTGCAGTGAGCTACACCCCCAAAAAGCGTTATCACAAATAATTTGTGTACCATGTTTAATCTGATATTTAACTAAATTGGATTTATATTTTAGAAGTCGTTTCCCATCAGGACTGTATAATACTCCAAACTCATCAGCAATTCCTTCTGCAAGATCTTTCTCAGAACAAGAGGTATCAATTTTTTCGACTTGTTTGTTATTCCTTACTTTAGACTTAGCAGGCTGCCCTGGCTTTGTAGTCATAAAGAGTCTAAAAGAAACTGAGTCAATGCTGTTTTTCCCCAATGCTATATAATAGATACCTAAGAGTGTTAATAGGTCTGAATCAGCAGTAAGGTTCTGAATATCCTTTAGCAAAGTGGAATCTGCCGGTGAACGGAAGTCTCTTTCCGAGAATAGGAGTGTGTCAGAATAGGAGGAATTAAGTTTAGGATTTAGGGAGATTACTTTTAGAGACAGAGCGATGACTGCGATTGAAAAGTCATCGATATGTTCGTTGAAGTCGGAATCGGTACGGAGAGGATGACGGTAGTCGGGGCTGCCGATTTCATGAGCTTTCTCACCTTTCATGGAGGGGACGAACATTCCGTCATAGTCAACCAATGCTAATGAGCCGTCTTTGCGGACAAGGATATTGTCAGGCTTGAGGTCTCCGTGTGCAAATGGTTGAGCAAGTAGCCAGGCTGCCATACGGTTGAAACGGTAGCTCAACATCTCCAACTCGTATTTGTCATTAAGGTTACGTTTCAGATAGGCATCAAGATTTTCACCCTCTACCCATTCCATCAGCACAACAGGAAATTCCTCTCGGTCGCATTGGGCTGAGTCAACAAACAGTTCATTTTCCAAATATCGTAGAGGCAGAATATAGGATGATGAGATAATCTCCAATTCATCAGCTATCTTCTTATAGCTTTCATCACGACCTTCCTGATCCTTGATAAAGCATTTCACAGCATACAGTTTCCCATCGTTCTCATCTTTCATCTTGAAAACGACTGCAAAGTTACCGCTTGACATCACCGGGTCACCGTGACTGTCAAGTACCGGTCTTAGCGATGCCAACTCATTAAAATTGTCTTCAGCTGAGAGAATCGCCTCCTTATATTCTGATATTAGGGGATATTCCATAATTTTGTTTTATTATTTTAATCGTTAATTGTCAAGGTTACAATTAGCTTATTGACCATTGATATTGTATAATTACTATTGGGATTGTCTTTTAGCCATATATTCATGGAAGCGCCGGAGTGCTTCCTCGCCGGTTATTAGGCAGGGGTGGCCTTTGTCATCAGCGACCACTACCGGTTCTCCGAGTTTTGCCTTCCGCTCAAATAATCTCCGCTGGGCTTCAAGAATCCCTTACTCTAACCGTTTGGACAAATTTATTTTTTCTTGCTCTGACATGATTCAAGTTAATTAGTGATTGGAGACTTTTTTAATGAAAGCTTGAAGTTCTTGATCTATTTTAATCAGTTCTTTAGGGGATAGATGAGAGATTATACCAGGAGCATGAGCCAGTTTCCCATACTTTAAATCAGCATATTTCTTATCCTTATCAAGATATTTAGATAAAAATGTTTGTCTCAGAATAAGTTTGACAACCTCAGATGGCTTTTGTTGGAGCCTTTCTATATTTTTGCCATGGATAGATTTATGCTGGGCTACGTGGGTAACAGAATTAGTTTTTCTGTGGAATCCCTCTTCCTTTGCCCAATCTTCAATAGCTTGTGGTTGCTTAAGAAACCAAGCTTCCATTTCTTGAATCCAGAAAAACACACGATCTTTATTTTCAGGTGGAATTATAATGCCATCCTTTGCGATGTCTGCAAATCATTCGTTTCGCTTCTCAGGCAATCTGTCAAGATCAACATATAGATAAGTAAACTCTCCATTTGAATTTACAAATTCTTTGGCAGTGTTTTTGTAGCCACCGGAGAGTTTAACTATTATTTGTATGTCGTCACGACCTAATGCCTCGCTCATGAAACGGTTTAATTCTTCACGTAAAGAAGCTACGTTATTCATGGTAATGGCACTGGATTTGGCATCAAGAGTACCACCTTCAGCATAGACTATTATTACCATCTGGTGCCTCCAATCTCGCCATTGAGCCAGAGCTGACCCGGCAACAAATCTTGTTCTTCCCCTTGATATGCCTCGTTACCCCGAAGTACAGTGGTGTTGTTGGTCTTGTCTTTTTGAAATATAAGAATATCCTCCAGATTAAAAGCATTCAAAAGGAGAGGAGAATGGGTTGCCACAATAATTTGGGAATGTTTTGATGCCTCTTTAATCATTTTTGCTATTGATCTGATCATATCAGGGTGCAAATATGATTCAGGCTCATCCAGTCCTATCAAATAACCTCTGTCAGGATTGATAAATATACCCATCAACAGCATATATTTAAGTGTACCGTCGGAAATATGTAGGGTGTCAATGGTATGTGAAAGATTACTTTCTCTTAGATTAAGATATAGTCTGTTTCCAAAGAAATTATATCCTATTCCTGTGTAATTGGGATTTATATTATTTAAATTCTTTATTATTTTTTCGTAATGCAGAGAATGATTATTATTCAATGTATTATATAGATATGCAATATTCTCACCTGTTCTTATAAGACGCTTTGAATTATTCGCTTCAGATGGGCGACGTACCATGTCAATATTGAACTTGCCATAGATTGCCATTGATGTAACGGCTTCCCTTATAATATAAGCAGGAAGGTAACGCTGTGGGGCGTTTATTTGTCGCAATGAAAGTTCTTGGGCTGATAACATTCCCTTGTCATAGTTTTCTTGAGAAATTGAGCCGTCTTCATCACGAGCTGAAATAGTGCCTACACCATTACGAAATTCTATATAACTATAAGTAGAGTGAGTGTTTTTTGCATTCTGAGAATACAATGACTCACAAATAGTATAGTTAGAGCCGTCTCCTAACGGAAAGACAGTTATCTTATAATAAATGTCAGTTAGAAAGGGTGATTTAGGAAACTTATTCTTCAATAACTCAGCATCAAAAATAAAAGTAAGACTAAAACATTCCGGTCTGTTATCTCCCCTTGCATTTATAATAGCGTTATAGCTTCCCCATTTACGGATAAGTTCCGCAAGACCACTCCCACATACCCCTTCAAAAAGAAATGTCAAAGCATTTATCAAAGAAGTTTTGCCGCTTCCATTAATACCAAGCAGAAGATTTATTCCTGAATTAAGAAGAATATGATGTTCTCCATTAAATGCAAAAAAGTCTTTAATTACTATTTCCTTTAACATTTTTATGAATGTGTTTATGATTAATATCTGCAAATTTAAAGATTTTATTTCAATCGTCAAAACAAACTATGCTATGTGTGTATGAGAATATGGATATAAATTAGAAAATATAATAATTGAGTGTTAATTGGTATAATAAAATTTACTTAATTTTCGTAAATATTATATAAATAATCGTTCATAATTTGGAATATAATGTATTTGGATAAAAATGTATAATATCTTGATAATTATTAGTACTTTTGTATGTCATATTTATTCTATATAATATATGAGAGTTGAAATGTATAAAATATTATATAAATGGTATTGACCATTGTCATATCTTTAACAGGTATGTGAATTTTACCATCCACGTAATTGGATGGTATTCTTTTAATCGAGCATAGTTATAAACTAAATTATTATTTATATTAATTAGATGAAAATTAAGAATATATATATAGAATACTTCCGTGGATTGCAGAATGTGGACATTCAGCAATTGGATGATCATGTCAACTTATTCGTTGGGATTAATGGTGCGGGTAAGTCAAGCATATTAGATGCTATGTCGCTTATATTTTCATGGTATATTGCCCGAATGCTTTCTGCCAAAGGTCGCGGACGGGATATCCCTGTGGATGACATATCATTTCATTCTCCTAACGGTTGTACTATAGAATTAGGACTGGATGATGGAAGCAGTTGGAAACTGTATAGAAGTTTGAAATATCGTAAGGCTGATAAATCTGATCTTTCCGCAATGAACCGTGTAGTGGGGCTTCTGCGCGAAGGGTTGGATCTGTTGTCCAATGCTTCTATACCACTAATAGTTTATTATGGTGTAAATAGGATAGTATCAAATGCATATACCAGATTGCCACACAAGAGTAACCCTATCCCACAATTAGATGCTTATAAAAATGCTCTGACAGGCGGACAACTGTTTTCTGATTTCTTTAATTGGTTCAGATTTTCTGAAGATTATGAGAACGAGCGATATAAAGAAAATAAACATTTCCAAGATCATGGGTTAGAAGCAGTAAGACGTGCTATGTCTAATATTATGCCGGACTATAGTGATTTGAAAATAACTCGCCGTCCTCTCGCTATGACTATGAAAAAAGGGAATGAAACATTTAAGATCAATCAGTTGTCAGATGGAGAGAAATGTTATATTTCGTTGGTATGTGATATAGCCAGACGCCTTGCCGTGGCTAATCCTACGGAAGATCCATTAAAAGGTGAGGGCATAGTTTTAATTGATGAAATTGACTTGCATCTTCATCCTAAATGGCAACAAACAATTATTTCAAAGTTAGTTAAGACTTTTCCTAATTGTCAATTCTTTATAACGACCCATTCTTCCATTGTGGCTTCTGATGTAAAGGGGTAGGTGTTTGGTATTAAAGATGGTAAGATTATGCCGCAACGTACTTATGGTAAATTGTCTTCAAATATTCTTTCTTCAGTGTTTGAATTATCAAATGCCCGCAGTCAGACAGTTCAATCAATGATTGATTCAGCTTATCTTGCGATAAAAGATAGGAATGAGGATCAATATGTGGATTATTTATCAAAACTCACTAAAATTTTGGGGTCAGATGATTTAGACATTACAGGTCTTAAAATTGAGAAAATGCGTAGGGATAGAATGCTTGCCAAATGAAGACTATCTTAAAGACAGAAGCTAATCAGTATCTTGATAGAGCTTTAAAAAGGGATGAGTTGGGACGAATTTCGGTTGAAAAATTACGATGAGTATCTCCAAGTCAGACAGCAAGCTCTTAATGAGCAGAAAAATGAATGTGCTTATACCGGGCTTTGGCTTGGTGAAGGTACGAATCAGATTGTACATATAGACCATTTTTATAAAAAGTCGCTATATCCCAACTTAAGATTTCAATGGTTGAATTTATTTGCAGCTGCAAAAGACCTCCCTTACGGCTCGGATTATAAAGATGTATGTATTTCAGGACCATTAAAACATTCCGACAGTCAGTATAAGACATTCTGGTCTCCTTTGGAAGCAAATCTCGAAGATAAATTTTGGTATCGCCAAGATGGTGCCATAGAGCCTCATTCCTCTTTGTCTGATAATGATAAGAAAATTGCTCAAAATACGATTGAGATGTATAACTTGAATGCAGATGATTTAAAAAGAAAAAGAAGGAATATTATAGAATATGTAAGAAATTTAGGACAATTAGAGGATAATGTTATACGAGACTGTATGAAGGAAAATGGCTTTTCATTCTTAGTAGATTTTGAGTTAAGGAAGAAGATTAAGGAATAATACGCTGATAAATATAACTGATAAGATTGAAGGTATTTTAAGAGATTATAAATAAGACTTGGCTGATGTATTATGCTAAAGTATCGCCGAAAGGGCATTCAGAATGAAATGCTCTTTCGGCGAGGCTATATTTTTATGGCTTTAGTTTTATTTTAATAAATCTGACGGCGCTACCACAGTTTCTTCAAGTAAAATTTTACGTTTTTTCAAATAGTCTTTGTATGACTTTACGTTGTAATCTTTCACTTTTCTTAAATTACATAATTTTATGCCGTTGTCAAGATAAATCTTATATACTAACTTTGAACAGTACATTCTGTCATCAGTCCATCTAAAGGAGGTATCATAAGATTTTCCAAGATATTTAGACACGTTAATCTCGAAATCCCTTATAGGGCATTTTTAACTTTAACGTGTTTTCCAACTCCTTTATTTATCCATTCCTGTACCGGAGTCAATTTTACAGTGTTTGAGGCTTCAAGTACATAATCTTTCCCGTTTTTCTTGTAAATCATTCCGCAATGTGTGTATCTGGAGCCGGTTGCTTCCGTTATATATTTTGACTGTTCGGACTTACTTTCTTGAAAAAGTATGTCACCTTGATTGTAGCCAAAAGCGACATTAAGGCTAAATAAAAGTGCTATCAAAATGCTGTTCTCATAAATTTACGATTATTTTTATTGTTAGTTAGTTACAGCTGGCGTAAAGGTAGATTGATTTCTTTTCCTTGAGGAGCTGACAGAGAAGATTGAAGGTAGTTGATGAGATTGTGAAACAGCCTTGGCTGATGTGTTTTGTTACGGGAATGGGGATGCCGATTGTTATGTCGTCGGCTAAGACGGGGCCCTCATGTATTACAATGCCACGTGCAGCAGCATTGGAGTTGGTGTTACTCAGTCCGTCTATTCTGATGCAGGGCATATTCATAGTGTTTAATTTACTGACACATCTTAATCGGTATTCTCCAAGGCTTGAGCAGTTACTACCGAATTTGTTAGAAAACACTGGTTTGTCTGTAGTGCTTCCGCCTCCACAGCCATGCGCACATTTTGATTTAGAAATTAGGGTGTCATTTTCGTTATCATAGGTAAAGAATCGAGGCTCGGCAGAATAAATCCCAAAGTCAACATAAATTGAGATATCCTCTCCATGTTTTGCTTTGCCTTTAAATTTAGAGACTATTTCTGACTTTGCCAAGTTTTTAGATATATCGTCATGAGATTCAGTTGCCTGATTATTACAGTTGACGAATATAAATGAGGAAAATACAATAAGCATAAGGAGGGTAAATATGCTTTTAGTGTTCATAGAATAATATTTAGATTATGACCGTTTCAGTTATTTACCTTTGAATAAGAACGTTTAGTATTCTTATAAATGCGTTTCCCGGCATATCCGGTAATGAGAATTATAATTAAGGGAAGAATATAGACATACATATTCGCAAGGATATAGTTAGTATGGCTATCGCGTCCCATTTTTATAAGATAGTTCACTACATAATTAAATATGGCTTCGATGGTCATGCCAGTGTATGTGACTTTACGTTCAAGATAAGTCATTATACTATTATAAACCATATAGGCTTCTATTGAGATTGGCAATAACATCAACAGTCTGCCATAATGGTTAATTTTCCATAGCTTAGTTAGCATGATTATGATAAGGATAATTGCAGTTGCAGCGCAGATAATTGGTGCCATGTATTCACAGACATATACAGAGGCAGCCTTGTAGCTCCAGTCTGTGAACCACATTACTCCAAACAGCACTGCAACACATATCGCATATATCGGAAGACATAGCATCTCAAGTAAGAGTATGAAAGGATTCCTTGAAAATTGGGTAAGTTCCGGATACATATTAGCATTAAAATAACCATTATACAATTGTATGTTATCGCTTATAAAAAATACACCAACGACAAACAGTGCCAGTATATACAGAATAAAAGGGGAGAACAGGATAAGTATCCAAAGCCCTCCTTTAGTTGACCAGTTTACTTTTTTTCTGACAAGTAAAAGTAGAGGTGAGAAGACAAGCCATGTAGTAATCACAAGAATGGTGTCATGATTATTGGCATAAAATTTCTTGATAGTTGAGAGGAGTGAGGTACAGGTAACGAGTTTGTCTTTAGAGGATTTCATATCTTGATTATTTTTGAGGGTTAACGGACAGAAAGTCTATAATATCTATACCGGGAGAATAGGAATGTAAACTTTCACTTTATATGATATGGTGCAAAGTTACATACAATAACAAGAGTCTGCAAAAATAGGGTAGATCCTTGTATGAAATGTGGCTTTTGATGTATGAAAGATTAATTGGCGTTACGGAAAACAAGGAGGGGAGCAGGTAAACTCTTGTCAGAATATTTGTTATATTTTTCTTTTGTTTCTTCCGGAACATGAGAGTTGCCGTCAGTATCACGATAGAATATGTAACTATTACCCCCGGTAAGGTATATGGCATCTACAAATCCATACTCCCGCAGGGCATCGGCAAAATCATACATTGACTCTTTATTATGCGTGACCACATAGTAAAGCTTACCATCGTTCATTCTTGCAATGGCGGCTCTTTCCACCTTACCGTGTAAATAGAATTCAGTTGGAAGGGTAGCATCACTCAGCATAAGATATTGGCGGAAAAAGGAACCACCGGTTTTTGTCATATAGTCTGCCATGCGATCACTAAGGGACACACCAATAACCGGTTTGCCATCTTTAGAGATTGCCATATAAGCGGCGCGAGACTTTCTTTCCTTTGCCTCTTTACGATTGCCACCAACCACCAGTGTGCCTATGTTAGCCCCATCGGGGTGATAGTCGCTGGAACGCATAAACAAAACGAGTGATTTGTCAGTGGTGTCCGGTAACTCATTTTCTAATGAGGCTCTAAGACCCTGCAAAGAGTAGAAATCCATCGGTACTCCCAAAACACTGTCGGTTGTCAATTCAGTACCGGTGGCAGAAGGGGAGAAGGGTTGTATAAGAAGCCTTATATTTTCTGAGTCACTTATACTTACCGGCATGCCGAGACTCATAAGATCGTATCTTTTCGTCCATAATATTGATCCTACGATGACTATGATTACCAAAATAGTTGACAATATAATCAGTTTTCTTTTTGATTTCTTTGCAGGGGGCACAGTATTAGATTTGCGATCACCATATCGCTCAATGGTTATTACAGGCACATCTACAGGGCGGTTGTCAACAAAAGAATCATCGTTGACATCAATGGTCTTACCAGAATTATCGTTCATCGTATTCGGTCATTTCGTTTTTTAACGCTTTGAGAGCATCTTTACCAAGTTTTCCCATCCTTAATATAGGCACTTCCTTTGCAATGGTGTGTCCTCCGAATTTGATAGTTCTTTCCGGGATATTCACCACACGCACATGACGTTTGTTGACAATGAGACTTCTTCCAACCCGTGTAAAAGTGTTGCTTTCAAGTTGACTGAAGTAGTCTTCAAAATAATGTAACTGAAAAGTCATGTTATGGGTAGAACCATTAGCAAGCATAAGGTCACAGTAGTTGCCGTCTGCCATGACATACACAATCTCATCAGCAGCTATCCTGACAATCTCTGAGGCGGTCGTGATTTTAAGATATTCCATTTTGGAGAATTGTTTTAATTATAACGGCACACCAAAACCATATATTATTTTCAGTATTAAGCCAGGCTTTACTAAGGAAACTAAAAAGCACAGACAGCGGCTGGAGTAATTGCTGTCTGTGCTTTTTCAGTTAGTGGTAAAGTTTTTCTCAGAGATAAGTATTAACAAGGCTTTTGAATATTTTCAGTGCTTTTTCTATAGAACAGCGGAAAATTCGGTCGCCTTTAACCTCTGTCGCAAAGGAAAAAGAGGTTGAAGTGAGTTTGAGAAGATCATTCTCTGTGTAACCTTTAAGGTTATTGTCACTATATATTTCACAGAAGTCACCGACCTTTTTATAGTATATTGTCACTTCTTTGCCATCGTTGAGAGTGGCGATTTGTTTCACCACAAGCTCAGTGGGGATTGCGGCGAGAAGAGAGGAAACAGGCTGCTTGTCTGTTGAGGCAGCCACAGCTGTCATTGGAGAGAGGAGGGCGATGAATGCAACGGTTACACCGGCGAGAAAAATACGGAAACTTTTCATAACTTATACTTTTTTAATGTCTTCAACTTAAAGACAGTGCAAAATTACAAACTAAATATGCCGAGAGCAAATAATATTATACAGATTGTATGAGAGACCGTGTTTTACGTATGAACCGACAGGTGACATATATCAATAAATAAAAAAGTAGGAGATTTTACCTAAATATAAAGGAAATCTCCTACAATTAAATTTTGAACTGCAAAATGGTATATTAATTCAGGGAGTAAATAGAGAAATTGAATCATCAGTTGACCACAAAAGAGGTGAGATCTGATTCCCCGCTATTGAAATATACCCTTGCAAACTGACGTATAAAAAGCAGAGTAGACGAGCGCGGTGTCTTAACAGAATTACCTTTAATGTCAGTTTTTAAGAATGTAGTAGAATCGTCTGCCATAGGCATACAGTTTTTAATAATTTAAATTTATTGGTTAAAAAATATTTGCAGTGTCGTTTGCGACGCTACATCTATTAAACGTAAGAAACCAAAAAATTATTATACGGAAAAAATGAAAAAATGGTATAATTTTTAATTAATATTAATACGAAATATCTTAAAATAATGATGATCAGTATAGAAACAACTGCACCCCAACAGAAGAAGACATGTTGGGGTGCAAAAGATATAAAAAGAAGTGAAACAGTGCCGGCTCCGGTCTTTATCGGAACCACACACCGCAAGGTTGGCGTGATTCTATCCCGAATAAATCAGAGAGTAAGAACGATGTCTTTCTCCGCAGCGATTCTTCTGAGGTTAAGGATAGCATATCGCATTCTGCCGAGTGCAGTATTTATGCTTACGCCGGTAGATTCAGCAATCTCCTTAAACGACATGTTCTGATAGTATCTCATTCTCAGTACCTCTCTCTGAAGATGAGGTAGTTCATTGATAAGATATTTCACATCGTCACGGATCTGTTCTGAGATGATAGCATCTTCGATGGTATCTTCACAGAGTTCCTTACGGTTGAGCACGTCCACATCGTCGAGGTCTGCACTCTGGAGGTTTTCAGATTTCTCCTGGCGGTAATAATCGATGATGAGATTATGGGCTATGCGCGAAATCCATGCGGGAAATTTACCATTTTCAGTATACCTGCCCTGCTTGATTGTCAGGATAGCTTTTACGAAAGTTTCCTGAAATATGTCGTTGGCGATATCCTCGTTTTTAATAACACGGAGGATATAGTTATACACCTTATCCTGATGTCTTTTAAGGATGATGTCAAACGCCTCATTATTGCCTTGCGCATAAGCCTTGACCAATTGCTCGTCGGTCATGCTTAAAGTATTTACCATTCTTTTCTTTATTTTCGTTAAGTAGAATTAGTCGATAGGCACGTGTTTAATGGGTTATTTTATTTTTACAATACAAAAGTACACAAAAAACGAGCCATATCCAAAATTTTCACAAAATAAAAAGTATAAAAAATGTTAAAGAAACAATAATGAGAGTTTTTTTGAGTTTAATATCTAACTTTTTTTAAATTTCACGGCGACCCAGTCATTCTCCTCTTTAATGTCGACAAGTTTAAGTCCAAAATTATTTGCCACTTTTTCAACTATAGGAATATCAACACGATAGAACCCACTAAGATACATAGTTCCGCCGATTTTTAAAGCCGCAGAATAAGATGATATATCAGATGTGATGACATTGCGGTTTATGTTGGCAAGAAAAAAGTCAGCCGGGGCAAGACTCTTAAGTTGCTCTGCATCACCGCATATCATTTCAATATCTGTGTGATTAAGATGTGTATTTTCTACGGCGTTTTCCCAGGCGAAGGGATCAATTTCAATTCCTGTCACTTTGTCTGCCCCTTTCATTTTGCACAGGATAGCCAGAATACCGGTACCGGTTCCCATGTCGATTACGCTTTTTCCTTTAAGGTCAGCTTCCAAAATGAAGCGCATCATGTTGCTTGTGGTGGCATGATGCCCTGTGCCAAAAGCCATCTTGGGATCAATCACTATGTCGTAGGGGGCAGCAGGGATATCTTTATGGAAAGAGGAATGGACCACACACTTATTGTCAACTATTATGGGTTGGAAATAATGTTTTTCCCATTCTTCGTTCCAATCTTGTCCTTCAACCTTTTCTGCGGATAGGGTAAACTTGGTTTCTATAGGGAAATCAGTTAAAACCTCATCTACCGCTTTTTTATTATAGAGGTGATCCTGAATATATGCGATAAGTCCGGTTTCATCAGGAGTGAAAGACTCGAAGCCGATTTCTCCAAGGAAGGCGGCAACAAGATCTGTGATTGTCTCATTACAAGGGTTGGCATCAACCCTGAGTGCTATGTAGTCTTGCATTGATAACTTATTAAGTGATTTGCAAAATTAGATAATATTTATGAATTTTCAAAAGTAAAAAATTGAGTGTGCTGTCAGTGTTGTCTACAACTTTATTCCTCTAAGAATCGTTATTATGACAAACTATATCTTATCTAAATATATATTCTAAATTATGTCCAGACCGTTTACATTTGACAGGGTGGTGCGTATGGTGATAGCCATAGCCATAACTGTGGGAGCTATTTGGGTGACCGGAATGTTAAAGAATGTGCTTCTACCATTTTGCCTCGCCTGTCTGCTGTCATATATAATGGAGCCTTTTGTTGAGTTTAATCAGAGGTTATTGCGCCAGCGGGGTAGAGTGCTTGCTGTGTTCATAACTATTTTAGATGTGACAGCTATAATCGCAATATTGTTTTATTTCTTTACACCATTGGTAGTAAATGAGATAACTCAAATGGAAGAAATGCTCAAGAAATATTCCACCCGTCATTTAACCATTCCGTTCCTACCGGAGAATATAACGGCAATAATTGAAAACAGATTTAATATCACGCAGTTATTAGATGAGTTAGGCTCAGGGAAAGGTTCCGTGCTTTTGTCGAAGGGGCAAGATCTGGTGGCAAATACAGTTGAGTTTCTTCTTCATTCCATAGAATGGTTGCTAACCTTCATATATATAATTTTTATATTGCTGGATTATGATAAATTAGGAGACGGATTCAAATTGCTTGTGCCGGATAAGTATAAACCTACTGTTTTTCAGATAATGAACGACATAAAAGACAGCATGAACCGCTATTTCCGCAGCCAGTTATTAATTGCAAGTTTTGCAGCAGTATTTTATTGCATAGGCTTTTCAATAGTGGGATTGCCGATGGCAATAGTGATGGGGGTACTTGTAGGCGTACTTTATATGATTCCTTATTTCCAATATGTCACTCTGATTCCTGTTATCATTCTTTGCTTCATAACGTCATTAGACGGCAGCGTTGATTTCTGGACGATGTTGGGGGAGTGTTGCCTGGTCTATATGATAAGCCAGTGTATCTGCGACTACATACTTACACCTAAGATTATGGGAAAGTCATTAGGATTGAATCCGGCTATCATTCTTCTGTCATTGTCAATATGGGGTACCTTGCTGGGTATTATCGGTATGATTATCGCTCTTCCTCTCACTACACTTTGCCTGGCATACTATAAAAAAGTTATCATAGAACACAAGCCTATTTCCGCTCCGACAGATATATAATTAAAATATCTACGATACGATAAGAGGAAGAGGGTGTATCAGAATTGATGCACCCTCTTTACTTTAATTTATATACAGCATAACTGATATATCAGCTGGCATATTCAAACTTGTACGTCATCTGCTTAAAATTGATTCAGCTGACGGGGAGCAATGAACCCGTGGATTAACTCACAGAGCGCAAGAGAAAGGCAGATGATATGGGTCAAGATTTACATAGCTTATGTGTCGGACATAAAAATCGTATTAAGCAGACGCAACAGGCAAAATTTATCTCATATAGGTAATTATTTGATAGTCAGAATATTAATTAGAATAATTAAAACTCATACACCGAATTTTAAGGTATACTGATTATCAATACTATACTGGAATATTTTTAGACTGCGCAACATAAACGCAACAAAAAAGTGTCATAAAATATTAGGTATTTTACCAACAGCTTCCTGTTTGTTTTTATCCAGAAGTTTTGCATATATCTCAGTTGTCGCAAGTGATTTATGTCCCAAAAGTTTCTGAACCGTATGTATGTTCACATCAAGGGTCAGCAGCATCGTGGCAAACGTGTGGCGGGCGCAATGAAAAGTAATGTGCTTCTGGATACCTGCTGACTTTATCCATGCCATAACATAGGAACGTGTATGCTGTACGGTTGTCAGATTAGTAAATACTGAAACCTTGTCTTTGCCTCTCTGATGTCCTATCATTGCAGCAGCTTGCGGAGTAAGGTCAAGATATTCCAGAGCCCTTGTTTTCTGTTGCTTGAAGACAAGCCTTGTATAGCCGTTCATCTCCTGAACATTGTCCCATTTTAGATTTACTATATCACTCCACCTTAATCCCGTCAGGCAGGAGAAGATAAAGGCATCACACACCTCTCTGTGAGGAGGCTTACACTTTGTGAGTTTCTTTAACTCATCAATGGTTAGAAATTCACGGGGGGCATAAGCCTCTTCAAAACCCTTAATTCCTAATGCCGGATTATGATCCAGATAACCGTCTTTTAACGCACACCGAAAGATTGTCGTAAATTTGTTAAACAGCAATGCCTTAGTGCCTTCTGCCAATGATCTATTCAATGGGCAACGCTTATGTGAATCAATATCAAAAGCTTTAGAGTTATTCAGATAACTCTTGAATCCCTTGACCCAATCTTTTGTAATCTCATCAAGAAAAAGACTCTTGCCAGCAGAGTAGTCAATGACACGCCTCTTCATATTTCTCCAATGCTGCGAAGTAGTTTTCCCGGGTCTCTCTTTAATTAGCTTGTCGATGTAATCTGTGAGTAGGATCCTGCTTTTGCTATTATCCGTGCGTTTAAATCCGAGACGCTCATTCTGGAGTTCTAAAATACGCTGTGACTTAATAATCTCTGCCATACGCATTGTCTCCTTATCTTTAGCTGCCTCTTTACGCGATTTCCCACCTGTAATATACAACTTAAGATACTCCGTGTGTCTCACCCCATTTTGAGTAATGTCAAGATACAGGGATTGGTTGCCGGATTTTCTCTTACGGCTTCTCAAGGTTACGAATACTCCTATGCTGTCTTTATCCATAGTTCATATTATTTAATGATTTATCACGCTTGTTAAAAACGTAATAAGTCAATTATCTAATGATCCGAAAAATGATATATGGATAACATATTAACCATATCTTAGAACTCGCTGGCAAAATGAAAGCGAATTTTTGGATGGTCATTGCGTGCCATCTGGAGCACATAGTTTGAATCAGCCAGAAATACGTCGCGACCCTCTTTATCGGTTGCCATGAATTGATGTTTGCGCTTTTTGAAAGCTGCTAATGCTTCCTCATCGTCGCTTTCAATCCAGCATGCCTTATAAAGGCTGATTGGTTCCCAACGACACTGGGCACCATATTCATGCAGCAAACGGTATTGAATAACCTCAAACTGAAGTTGACCGACTGTGCCGATAATTTTTCTACCATTGAAGCTATTAGTGAACATCTGAGCCACACCTTCGTCCATAAGCTGGCGTATCCCTTTATCAAGTTGCTTGGCTTTCATGGGATCAGCATTCTCTATATATTTAAACATCTCCGGTGAGAAAGAGGGTAGACCCTTGAAGTGAAGTAATTCTCCGGAAGTAATGGTATCACCAATTTTGAAATTACCAGTGTCAGGTATACCAACAATGTCGCCGGGATAAGCCTCGTCTACAATATTCTTTTTTTGTGCCATAAATGCTGTCGGAGCAGCAAACTTCATCATCTTGTCGGAGCGGACATGACGATAGTTGACATTGCGTTCAAATTTCCCGGAACATATTTTCACGAAGGCTATACAAGATCGGTGGTTCGGATCCATATTGGCATGAATCTTGAATACAAATCCAGAGAAAGCCTCTTCCTGAGGTTTAACAACGCGCTCCACTGCCTCGATTGGCTTAGGCGACGGCGCAATCTTTACAAAGCAATCAAGAAGTTCCTTCACACCGAAGGTATTTAGAGCTGAACCAAAGAATACAGGGGCAACCTTACCGGCAAGATACTCGTCGACACTAAACTCCGGATAGACACCCTCTATCAGCTCAAGGTCTTCACGAAGCTTTGCGGCATCGGCATCTCCGACAAGTTCATCAACCAGAGGAGAATTGACATCTTCAATCTCAACGCGTTCACTTATGGTTTGCTTAGATGGAGTGAAAAGATCGAGACCCTGCTCATAAATATTGTAGACTCCCTTAAACTTTGCTCCTATATTAATAGGCCACGACAGGGGACGGACCTTGATCTGAAGTTCTTGCTCAAGCTCATCAAGAATGTCAAAAGGATCGCGACCTTCACGGTCAAGTTTGTTGACAAAGATGATTACGGGAGTATTACGCATTCGGCACACTTCCATAAGTCTTCTTGTCTGAGTCTCCACACCTTTTGCCACGTCAACTACGATAATCACAGAGTCAACGGCAGTAAGGGTTCTGAAAGTATCCTCAGCAAAGTCCTGGTGACCCGGAGTGTCGAGAATATTTATTTTGTAATCACCATAGTTGAATCCCATGACGGAAGTAGCCACAGAAATTCCACGCTGTTTCTCAATCTCCATCCAGTCAGAAGTAGCGGTCTTTTTTATCTTATTACTCTTTACAGCACCTGCCACATGGATTGCGCCACCGAAAAGCAACAGTTTCTCGGTTAGAGTGGTTTTACCCGCGTCAGGGTGTGAGATAATAGCGAATGTTCTTCTTTTTTCAATTTCTTTATTCAGTTCGTCGCTCATGATCGGTTTTCAGTTGAATTAGTCTTTAAAGAGCTCATTATTATAGTCCTGCTTGTAATAATGAGACAGAAGGGCAAGGAATTTGGAAATCTGCGAAGTTGCCTGTTTTGTCTCTTCCGAAATTTCTTTCCCCTGGAGACGCAGAAGCAATATGCCGTAGAGGGCATTAAAGCATGTCTCTATTTCACCAGCCTTATTATCACCTGCTTTGGCTCTAAGTTCCACAATCAACGGGAGGGTGTGATAGAACTGAGCTGAGTAAGCTGCAAACTTCGGATCAGCCAAAAGTCTGCGATGAAGGTCATCAAGGGCAATGATCACGTTTTTGTTAAGCTGAAGATGTCCGGACTTGACAACGTCTTCACGCCGCATCATGTCGATAAGAGATTCATACCATTCTCTCATCTCTTTTCTCTGTTCTTCCGACAGATCCTTATACTTGTCAATGATAGAAGTCTGAATCTTGTCAATATCAAGATTATTAGCACGTATAAGGTCTTCAATCTGCCACATATACAGCAGATATTCCGCGATGTTTTCTCTTTTCTTTGCTGAAGCAGTGATCATATTATTTATAGATGTTTTCGGAGTGCAAAATTAATGATTATTAGTCACTCATCAAAATTCAATTGAAAATTAGCGAAAAGTGACAAGAGTTATGGATACAATCGGCATTACTTAGCAGCCTTAGCATGCTTATCTTCGTCATCCTTAGAGAAGGCTTTGGCTTTCTTTTTTACAGAATCAGCTACAGATTTAATTTCTTTCTTTGCCGATGAGTCTTCGGGAAGGATAATCTTTGGTGGTTCGATAGTAAATTCGGTGGGGGTGACCGGATCACTGACCGGAGTTTTTATCACATGATTAAACGATAATTGGAAGAAAGCCAACACGACAGCCCCCAAAGCCAGCTGCGCTATCAATCCCCAAGAAAATTTGTAGCAGTGTTGCTTGAATCCATACACTATTCTGATAATAGATATAATCAAAATTAAATAGAACAGCAACCATGACACCCAAAATGAGAATAAGTTGCATCCCGTGCATATATTTATGAGAAGGGGAATAGTAAGAATCCAAGAGATTGTGAAAATGGTGTTGCAATGTTTGAATACAGGCTTTTTCATATTAGTTTATAGTTTAGAACATAAATATGCCTCACCGTATGGTTTGGCAATTGACATCCCATGCCGTCATCCTGCCACATCAGTATCTGCAAGATTTATAATTTAATTAATGGCATGATGTGTCCTTTATTTTTTAACGCTTATAATATTGAAGCGGTTGAGCGTTATATTAAAAAATATGAATGAATTATGATTAAATTACAATATATCTGGCATGACTGCTTCCTCTTTGAGAATGAGAAAGTGACAATGGTGTTTGACTTTTGGAAAGACCCTTTGACTGAGATAAATGATATTCCGATGTTTATCAGAAATCTTGACAAAGAAAAACCATTGTATGTCTTTGTAAGTCACCATCACAAAGATCATTATGTAAAGAATATATTTGAATGGGGGAAATATATACCCAATATTACCTATATACTCAGTAAGGACACGGCAAAATTTGCACGACATATTATAAGCGAGACATCGCTCTACACCGGAATCAAACCGGATAAAGAATCCGTAAAAGTATTGTCTTCCGGAGAAACTTTTAGAGATAATCTGATAACGGTCGATGCATTTGGATCAACAGACATAGGTAACTCGTATGCAATAAAGACAGGAGACACCACAATCTTCCATGCTGGCGATCTCAATGCGTGGATATGGAAAGATGAATCAACAGAAAAGGAAGTAGCTACTGAACTGAAACGCTTTACCGATATATTGGATAAGATTGCAGAAAGCTATCCGCGGATAGACCTTGCCATGTTTCCGGTTGACTCAAGGATAGGCACTGACTATTTCACAGGAGCAAAGATATTTGTCAGGGAAATAAATGTGGCACATTTCTTCCCTATGCATTTTGGACTTGGGAACCGTGAGGAACAGCTGAAATATCAGCTCGCCGCTGCTACCGTGGGAAATTATGCCAATCCGGAACGGGGGGAATATATCTGCCTGCAGTCACCCTATGCTTGCTATATAAGGTATTAAGTTTTTTGGGTACATTTATCGCATGTCCCGGTAATCACATAGTTAAGATGTTGTGTTTTGAATCCTTGTGGCAGTTCTATTTCCGGCACAGGAATCGGGAGACAGAAAGTTTTATCGCATAGTGTGCAATGGAAATGCACATGCAGATCGTTAATGGAATGATGATGGGCAGAACGACACGCCTCATATTTAACAGACCCGGAGCCATCGTCAATGGCATGAACAATGTCATGATCGAGGAATATGGATAAGGTACGTGAGATTGTTGATCGCTCAACTGTCTCAAGCTCCGTTTCCATATCAAGCAAAGACATGGGATGAGAAGACTTACGAAGCATACGATATATCAAAAGTCGCATCGCAGTGGGACGTACCCCCACATGCTCCAGTCTTTCCTTTTCAGACATTGTATCGTTGGCTATAATATTGCAATTTTCTTGCATGATTATATTATCATCAGCGTTTTTCACGGAGAAGACGGGCAAAAAAGAGGGGTGTGTTATCTTCGGTGTCACTTAATTGGAAGAAAGAAAGCAAGGTGTCCGGTTCGTCTGACCGCAGTAGAGAAGTCTCCATTCCATATTTTGCTTCATGAAGAAATGAAAGCTCCAACCGCTTCACAAAAGAGACATCATGCTCTTCAAGGGAGAAACGATTGAGTAAAAGCACTACATATCTGACTGTATTGACATGACGGTAAGAGTCAAGATCACAATATTTGAATTTATAAATGAAAGGTGGATGGGTTGCTGTCAATGCTCCTTTGGATTTATCGACAGATAACACATTCTCTACAATGGGAACATGACGTTGTTGACGTGATATAGGGGGTTGAGTACCAGCGATCATTTCCTCAGGGAGAGAGAAATGTGAAAGACCTACATTAGTGTGTGCAATAGTGTCCATCACCATCCATACTGACCTTGCGTATCCGAACACTTTTCCATCAGACGACTCAATTTTAAAGGCACGCTCAGAGAAATGGCGATTAAAACTCTCAATCCACGTTGAAATTTTATATGTGTCGTTTACTTTAGGATAATACAACATCTCCACTGTGAGACGTGAGAGCACCCAACCAGCATTCATGTGAGACATTGACGGATTTCCTATGCCGAGACTGTTGGCATGAGCTGTTGCAATGTCAATCAGTTTGGTGACTAAAAGTGGAAGAGACATTTCCTGCTCAGCATTAGTTTCACCTGCCGAGAGAAAATATATTTCGGAATATATTGGTTTCATGTCAATTATAATGGTTAAGGCTTAGAGTGCCTGAGAATAAAAAAGATTGGTGATGGATAACTGATACAAAATTAGCAAAAAAATGTTAACTTTGCAGCTTTAACCGCGACATATTACATAAAAAAGAGGAAAAATTGCGAAAACGCACCCTAAATATATCCAAGTTATGTTGCTTGCTGACGCCACTCCTGTCACTTGGGAGCTGCGTGAGCAGTCGTCATGTGCCCGAGGGTAGCTACTTGCTTGATCAAGTTCATGTAGAGATAGACGATTCCACTAAAACATTTGATACTCAAGAAATGTCTACCTATATCAGACAACTACCAAACCACAAGATGCTTTGGAGCATGAAATTTCGTCTGGGGGTTTATAACATGAGCGGTAACGACACAACCAAATGGTATAATAAATGGGTAAGAAAATTAGGGGAGGCTCCTGTGGTGTATGACTCTACGCTGATGGCTCTGAGCAGTGAACAACTTACGAAAGCAATGGTCAATAAGGGTTTCCTTAACGCAGAAGTTGAGACCGACACAGTGGTAGATGCCAAGAAGCGTAAGATTAAAGTTAATTATAGGCTAACTCCGGGTACTCCACATATAATCAATACCGTTAATTATGTTTTCCCGGACGAAGAGTTTGAGAACCTTGTGATGTCAGACAGTGGAAGGTTTATAGTCAAACCCGGCAATCTGCTTGACCGTACCTTACTTGAGACGCAAAGGGAGATTATTACTGAGCGGCTTAGAAACAGGGGTTACTACGGTTTCTCAAAGGAATTTATAACTTTTAATGCCGACACCACAGAAGGAAGCAATCTTGTTGACCTGACAATGACGCTTAATCCTCCTTCCACAGAAAATGCCGAGAGGGTGATACAGACGCATGATAAATATATTGTCAGGGATGTCTATTTCCTTACGGACTATGATCCGGGTAAAGACATATCGTTACGCTCACTCCCTGTAAATGATACGGTGAGATATAAGGGTCTTAATATCCTTTATGGAGAAAAACATTATCTCCGCCCTGAGGTTTTATATGAAAACTGCTTCATACGTCCCGGTCATGATTACATACAAAATGAAGTCGACCGCACATATCAGGCACTTTCTCGTTTTTCAATTCTCAAGTTTATAAATATTCGGTTTCTACCTGTGGGTAATCTTGGAGATGAAGGCTTACTTGACGCCTATGTCTTGCTGACTCCGGGGAAAAGTCAAAGTATGTCGTTAGAGGTAGAGGGTACCAATTCAGAAGGAGACTTGGGAGTGGCTGCCGCTGCCACATATACTCATCGTAATATAGGGAAAGGCTCGGAGACTCTGACAGCAAAGGTTCGAGGTGCCTATGAATCATTGAGCGGTAATTTAGAAGGGTTACTTCATAACAGATATATGGAGTATTCATTTGATTTGGGAGTTAACTTCCCCAAATTCAAAGCTCCATTCTTGAGCGAGCGATTTAAGCGGCGAATAAATGCCACCACAGAGCTTAATGCATCCATGACTTACCAGGAACGTCCTGAATATACCCGTATTATATCTACTGCCGGTTGGTCATATAAGTGGACTCACCACCGCAATCATAATCGCTATGTGTTTACACCCATAGACATCAACTATGTCTATCTTCCGGAAAGCACATATAACTTCATCGACCAGATAGCCCCTGACAACCCTTTGCTCCGTTACAGTTATGAAGACCATTTCATAATGCGTCTGGGTTTCAGTTTCTATCATTCCAATAAGAAACAAGATGCACCTTGGCGCACTACTTTTCAGCGTAACATCTATACCATCAGGTCTAATGTGGAATTTGCCGGGAATCTCCTATATCTAATCAGTAATATTTTCGCTCATCGTGATGACGTTAGAAACAATCCATATAAAATATTTGGAATTCATTATTCACAATATTTCAAAATAAACAGCGATTTCTCATTCATGCACGTTATTGACAACCGAAATTCGTTGGCTTTCCATGTAGGATTGGGTGTGGGATATCCCTATGGTAATTCATCGATTCTTCCGTTTGAGAAGAGATTCTATGGAGGAGGTGCAAATGGGGTAAGAGGCTGGGATGTCAGGACTCTTGGTCCCGGCAAGTATCCGGGCACTAACTCTGTGAGTGACTTCATCAATCAGTGTGGCGACATAAGGTTTGACCTCAGTGCTGAATACCGGACAAAATTATTTTGGATTCTTGAGCTGGCAGCGTTTGTTGATGGAGGAAATATCTGGACAATTCATAATTATCCCAATCAGCCGGGAGGAATGTTTCATTTTAATTCGTTTTATAAAGAGCTGGCTGCTGCCTATGGTTTGGGTCTTCGTCTTGATTTCAGCTATTTCCTACTTCGCTTCGATCTTGGTATGAAGGCTCATAATCCCGCCATGGGACAGATTGCGTGGCCCTTGATTCATCCTCGTTGGAAAAGAGACAGCTCATTCCATTTTTCAATAGGATATCCGTTCTGAGAGGACATAATATATCTCCGGCATATCTATTATTTGTATAATCGATATTAAAAATATGAAGAAATTAGTTATCTTTGATCTTGATGGCACACTCCTTAACACTATCTATGATTTAGGAGAGGCATGTAATTATGCATTAAGAAAAATGGGTTATGCCCAGCATCCTATTCCGGCATATAATTATATGGTCGGCAACGGTGTCAGGAAACTTATGGAACGAGCCCAACCGGATGCAGATGCACCAACCATCACAAAGCTCCTTCAACATTTCAAGGAATATTATGATGAGCATTGCACAGATGATACAAAACCCTATAAGGGTATTCCGGAACTTCTTGATGAATTGACTGCCAGAGGAGTAGCAGTGGCAGTGGCTTCTAATAAATATCAATCAGCCACTACCAAGATAATTGAGCATTTTTTCCCAAACATCCCATTTGTGTCTGTTCAGGGACAGCAACCCAATCGTCCGGTAAAGCCGGATCCGTCAATAGTATTCACCGTATTGTCACAGCATCCCACGCCGAAGTCACAAGTAATGTATGTGGGTGATTCGGGGGTTGACATGGAGACAGCAAGACGAGCGTGTGTGACATCTGTGGGCGTGACATGGGGTTTTCGTCCGGCTGCTGAGTTGCGTGATGCACATGCCGATCATGTGGTCAGTACCCCGGAAGAAATATTAAAATATCTCAATGATCTCTTTTGAAATAAAATCGGCTGCCCTTGGTAATAAAGGACAGCCGATTTTATCTTTTTCCGGAAGCAGGACAAATGATTCTGTCGCCTATATTTTTTGCAATTTCGCTTCGCATTCGTAATATTTCAGCAAGCTCAGCTTGAATCTCCAGTTCTTCCTGACGGTTTCCCTTTCCGGAGATTTCTCTAAGTCGGGCAACCAAAGATTTTAATCTTTGGTCAAGAATGCCGTTTTTCCATACGGTGATCGACTGAGGTAAGAGTGTAAAGAGTCTGTCTTCCTCCCTCTCCACAGGACGTTCACGGGAATAGATGTGGCTTAATTGATGCCGTTCACGGAGAGCTTCTGTTGTAAGTCGCCGGACAGTATCATTTTCATGACTTGCCATAATCCGCGAGGGATAAGCCTTTGAAAATTCAGTAATCTTATTGATTTCCCAATCATGAAGACGCTCTTCAAGAAGTTGTTCTTCACGTCCTATTTCAATCATTGATAATCCACGATTGCCGATTTCTTCAAAACCCTCTGCGCGTTTTTCCTCTTTTTCATTCTGAAGTCGCTCTTGAAATTTCAAAAGGTCTTTTTTGAAATCCGGCAAAAGACCTTTAAGAATTTTGAAAATTTTAGCATAATCATCAACGGAGAAAGATATATTGTCGTCGTTTAATTCCTCCTCCACATATTCTATAACATTGAGAAATGTCTTTGAATTGTCATTGCCGAAAGCCTCGCAAAAGTCGAGAAAGCCATATTTGATACAATATTTCAGAACATTCCATTCAAGGGGTGCAAGAGGGGAACCCTGAAAGGCTATCCTTACATCAAAGGCAATTGTAGGATTTTGATTAGAAACAGTGTGTGCCTGCGATGAAGTTTGTTTGGGGTATTGTGTGTTGGCAGAGGAGCCCACTTCATTGGAAGGAGTTATTCTGCCGAAATCGATATCTCTTTTGAGTTCGGTTAGCCTGCGTTGCTTCTTAAATTGTTCTATAATGGCAGCACGCGCCTTGGCAGTGGCAGCTGCCACCGATTCCTCACTTACCTCAAGAAGTCGGCTGCATTCCTGCACGTAGACATCTCGTTTCACTTTATCAGGAATACATGCCAAAGAGTTAACCACACTTCTGATTGTTTCCACACGTTTCTGTGGATTATCAGAAGCATCATCAATAAGGATTTTAGTCTTAAAGTGGATTATATCGGTTTCATTTTCTTTCAAATACTTCCGAAATTCTTCCGGAGTATGCTTGCGTGCAAAAGAATCCGGATCATCACCGTCAGGAAGTAGAAGGACGTTTACGTCAAGCTGTTGAGAAAGGAGCATGTCGATTCCACGCAAAGATGCCTTTATGCCTGCGGCATCACCATCGTAAATTAGAGTCACATTTTTTGTAAATCGACGGATAAGTGAGATTTGTCCGTCAGTGAGGGCAGTGCCGGAAGATGCCACTACGTTATGTATTCCACACTGCCACATCCCAATCACGTCAAGATAACCTTCCACAAGAAAGCATCGGTCTTCCTTTACGATAGCACTACGTGCCTGATACATTCCATAGAGTTCATTGCTCTTTTTATATAAGTCAGACTCAGGAGAATTAACATATTTTGCGGATTCCCCTTTCAGCGTTCGTCCGCCGAAAGCAATCACCTTTCCTGATGAATTGAGAATGGGGAAAATCACCCTGCCACGGAAGCGGTCGTAGTCATGTCCTTGCTGACTTGTGCCGACAAGGCCGAGAGATTTAAGTACATCAATATTGAATCCTTTTCTTACAGCAGTGTTCAAAAAAGCTGTACCCTTGTCAATGGCATAACCAAGATGGAATTGCTTTATCGCTTCCTGGGTTACTCCACGCTCGTAGAGATATCGCAGTGCGATGTTTTTACCGTCTTGTGTATTAAGGAGATTATTTTCAAAATATTTCATCGCCCATTCATTGGCAACGAACAAACCCTCCCGTCGGCTTTGTGCTTCTCGTTCCTCATCGGTCAATTCACGTTCTTCAACTTTAATACCATATTTTTTTGCAAGTTGGAGGAGGGCATCATGATATGATATGCCCTCTTTCTCCATAATAAAGTTTACTGGTGAACCACCTTTGTGGCATGAAAAACAATAACAATAGTTACGACCTTTATTTACTGAGAAAGAGGGTGTGCGCTCGTTGTGGAAAGGGCAGAGACCAACATAGTTTGCACCACGTCTTGTAAGATGCACATAGTCACTTACCACTTCAACGATATCGGCGGTATCCTTTATTTTCTGAGCGGTCGCTTTATCAATCATCTATCCAAATCGATTTATTAATCATTTTCTGTTGTGGAGGGTCCTTTCATGGACTGAGGGAGTGTAGAGAGAGTCAAGCAGCTTGTGGATTTTTTCATTAGTGCTCATTCTCGTGGGTACCAATGGGAGTCTCAACTCATTTTCAATTAGCCCCAAGGCATTAAGGGCACACTTCACACCGGCAGGGTTTCCGTCTACAAAAAGAAGATTAAACAGTTCGTTGAATCGCCAGTGTATGGGGAGGGCTTCCTGGAATTTGCCATCAAGACAAAGCCTTACCATTCTTCCGAATTCCATCGGGAATGCGTTACCGATGACAGATATGACACCCACTGCGCCCAATGTCATAAGAGGGTAAGTAATACTGTCATCTCCGGAAATCACTTCAAAACGGTCAGGTTTGTTTTTAATAATTTCCTCAATCTGAGCAAAATTTCCTGATGCTTCTTTAATGCCGATGATATTAGGGCATGAATTGGCAAGAGAAAGAGTAGTGGAAGCGGTCATATTTACCCCTGTGCGTCCCGGCACATTATATAGGATAACAGGGAGGGGAGAGGCATCTGCAATTTCTCTGTAATGATGGTACAGTCCCTCCTGAGAGGGTTTATTATAATAAGGCACAACAGACAGAACGGCTTCAAAACCACTGAAATCCGTACTTTCAAGCTCATTGATCACAGCCTGGGTATTATTACCTCCAACCCCTACTAATAAAGGCACTCTTCCTGCATTACGTCTGATTATAACCTCCTTGATTCTCTCTTTTTCTTCAGGAAACAAGGTGGGAGTTTCGCCGGTGGTACCCAGCACTACGATGTAATCAGTTTTACCTTCAATTACGTATTCCACCATTCTTTCGAGGGCATCATAATCAACGGATTTGTCTTGTTTGAATGGAGTAACGAGCGCTACGCCCATTCCTCTTAATTTGAATTCAGCCATAATGTGAGTTTTATTTATTTGCAAAGTTAATAAAAAAGTGTGAAATTCGTTATAGAATATGTATAATGTCATTTCCTAAATTCTCCACAATAAACTTTCAATACACGTCATGACTCAGACATTAAAAGAAAAATTTGAAAAAGGATGGAAAGAACTACTTTCCTTTTTTAATGTGGCAGGCGATCTTGAGCCACAACAGGATATAGAGACCAGTATACGCTCCGGCGTAAGTTTTAAAGGAAGTCAACTCCTTGTGCTGATATTTGCAATTTTTATTGCATCGCTTGGCTTAAACACCGACAGCATACCTGTTATTATCGGTGCCATGCTCATCTCTCCCCTCATGGGACCTATTATCGGAATGGGTCTTGCAATCGGTATTCAGGATTTTGACCTTCTGAGAAGAAGCCTGAAAAATATTGGTATGGCGGTCATGGGTTCTTTGATTGCCTCAGCGATATATTTCCTGATATCACCTCAGTATGAGAATTCAAGCCAGTTACTTGCTCGCACTTCCCCGTCTATCTATGATGTGTTTGTAGCTTTGTTTGGCGGGGCAGCAGGCATTTTAAGTATTGCATGCCGGAATAAAGGGCAGGTGATGCCAGGCGTAGCGATTGCTACTTCCCTTATGCCACCGCTTTGCACCGCTGGCTATGGGCTTGCCACTCTGCAATCAACATTCTTCTTTGGTGCCTTATATCTGTTTTTTACCAACATGATCTTCATTCTTTTTGCCTCATGGATAGGGGTAAAGGCAATGAAGTTTAAGAAAGTGATATATCAGGATACAAAGCGAAGTAAAAGGATCCACACGATAGTCTATTCTGTTGTGTTTATTACTATTGGCTTCAGCTGTTATCTTACTTATCAAATGATCCAGAAGAATATATTTATGGCAGACGCCACAGCCTTTGTTGAGAATGAGATGGTGTTTCCTAACACGCAGGTGCTGAATCATAAAGAATACATAAGAAATGGTGAAAGACATATTGATGTCACATTGATTGGGGAAGCTTTGCCAAAAGACTCACTTCAACTTGCAATGATGATGAAGCTTGACAGTGTTGGGCTTAGGGGGACATATCTTAGCATTAAGCAGGGCTTCTCATTAGATAATAACCTGTCGGGTGGAAATGAGGAGAAGGACTTTGGTCAGTTTTATACAGTGGTACAACAGGAGATGTCAGTTCGTCAGGCAATGATCGACTCATTGAAAGATGTTGTAAGGAGTCAAGAATGGCATGACAAGGCAAGCATCAATATAGCTCCTGAGGTAAGGGTTCTCTTCCCGGCAGTCAAAGACATAGCGTTTTCCAGAATGGTAGCAACTTCTGTAACCACAGATAAGACCGATACTGTAAATATGGTGTTTGTCAACGCTCCTGTAGGTTTGAGCAATTCAGAACGTGGGAAATTGAAGGAGTACATAGGTGTGCGTTTAAAAGAGAAAAATGTTCATCTCGCTGTCAATCCG
Organism: Bacteroides sp.; assembly: GCA_014802265.1. Classification (GTDB taxonomy): domain Bacteria; phylum Bacteroidota; class Bacteroidia; order Bacteroidales; family Muribaculaceae; genus Lepagella. The sequence continues at coordinate 28,599 of JAAVCP010000029.1, forward strand.
GCAGATTTTCCGTGGCCCTCACATAAAGTCAAGTCAACGGCAAGGTAATCTGTATCTGTACGCCCTTATCCAGACGATTCCTTACAATCATTTCTCCTCCATGAAGCCTTACAATCTGGCGGCACAGGAATAAGCCTATTCCTGTGCCGTCGCTTTTTGTGGTGGTAAAAGGCTGGAAAAGGTCTTTCATTATTTCCGGGGATATGCCGTGTCCGTTGTCTGTGACTGTGATGATGGATTTTTCTTCGGAAGTGGTTGCAATGACAGTTACATTAGGATACTCAACACCTTGCACAGCTTCAAGAGAATTTTTAATTATGTTTCTCAGAGCCTGAGTCATCATTCCTTTATCAATAAGCATAAATGAATTTTGGGAAACTGAGAATGAGACGTGCTGTTCAGCATTGGGAGTTGCGGTCAGTCCTGATAGTCCCGCTTTTACATAATCAATAAATTCCGGCATTGGAATAATTTGCCTTTCGGGTGAGGGGAGATGAGTCAGTTCATAATAAGAGTCAAGAAATCTTTTTATTTCCAAGCCTTGGCAGTTGATTACCGAAATTGTATCAGTCAGAATCTCTCCATGATACTTTTCCGGTTTTGCTTGAATGTCGGAAGTCAAGGCTATAATGGGAGTAATTGCATTTCTCATCTCGTGGGTCATGATTTTGAGAATGCGGTCATAATATAGTTTCCTTGTTTCCAGTTCTCGTCGACTTGTCTTATACATAATGGCGATACGATTCATTGCTTCCGACATTTCATATAGTTCAGGGTCATCCTTACCTATGTCATAGCGCATTGTACTGTCTGACATTTCCAGGCCTACAACAAATGATTGCATACTGTGGATTAGCTTTCTGATAAGTCGCCACAGATAAAACCCGAAGCCAAACACACTTAATACTGTCAGAATTGCCAAGGGGATGAATCCTTTATAAAATAGGAGAGTTGTCACTGCGGCAGAAGATATTATCCCGAGAATAAGAAAGAGTATATTTGTCTTGAAATGTTTCATTTTTTCATCCGGTTAAGTGTGTTATAAAGGGTCTGGCGGTTTATTCCGAGTTTTTCGGCAGCGGCAGATAAATTGCCCCCACACTGTTCGATCACGGATTGGATATGGATGATTTTAACTTCTTCAAGAGTCATTTGTCCGCGTTGTTGCTCACGGTTTTCTATTTCACGTGCCATTTCAATTTCCTTGTATGTGGTTTTTGAGGTGAGATTTTTCTTTATAGCATTGTGGATTTTAGCTATCAGTTGATCGTTGTCCCAAGGTTTAGTCACAAAATCTTCAGCACCAAGTTTCATAGCCTCTACAGCCAAGGGTACATCACCGAAGGCTGTGATGACTACCACGGCAGGTGGGTTAGAGGCTTCCTTAATTCGGGAGAGCCAGAATAATCCTTCTCCGCCATCGAAACGGTGACGGTCAAAATTCATGTCGAGTAGAACTGCATCAATATTTTCCGGCTGTAGTAGTGCCGGAATTAGCTGTGGGTCACCGACAGTTGCCACTTCTTCAAAAACATCAGAGAGCAACAATTTCAGAGTGGTTCTTACGGCAGGGTTATCGTCAATTATTAATACTTTCATACAGTGTTGGTAAGGTTATGGTACAAAGTTAACTAAAAAATCAAGTTATGAGTTGACTATAATTAAAAAAATATATATTTTTGTAATTAAAATTAAAAGATATGAGCGAACAGAAATCAATATATATAAATCCACTGACCGACTTCGGCTTTAAATTCCTATTTGGGCAGGAGGAAAACAAGGAGTTTCTCCTTTCGTTTCTAAATGCCTTGATGATAGGTGAGCCAACCATCACTGATGTTGAATTCGTGGATAAAGAAAAGGTAAACGAAAATAAAGATGGGCGGGCTTTAATCTATGATCTTCACTGCACAATGGCAGACGGGAGTAGAATTATAGTTGAGATGCAAAACCGTTACCAGACTTATTTTGAAGACCGAGCTTTATATTATCTTGCAGGCGACCTGTATCTTCAGAGCAAGCAAGGTAATCTTTGGAAATATCAGTTGGTTCCTGTGTATGGTGTTTTTATGATGAACTTTGAATGGAAAGGTGATCTTGACCAACAATTGAGGGAAGATGTGGGACTGTTGAATATGCGGACACATAAGCTGTTTTCCAATAAACTTAGGATGACGTTCCTGAAAATACCAATGATGACAAAGGATGCCCAAAGTTGTGAGAATATGCTTGAGAAATGGACGTATTTAATGAAAAACTTAGAGTCTTTGGAGTCGATGCCTAAGTTGTTTATGCGCGATCCGGTTTTTCAAAGACTTGATGAGGTGGCAAAGGTATCTGCCCTGAACCCTAAAGATAAGAAAGATTATGAGGAGTCGTTAAAGATTTATCATGATAACTATGCTATAGCAGAGACTGAACGTGCTGAGGGATTAGCTGAAGGTAGGGAAAGAGGACGAGCTGAGGAGAAGCGAGCTATTGCCAGAGGTCTTCTAAAGCTTGGTATGACTGATGAGGCAATTTCACAAGTTACTAAACTTCCTGTAAGTCAAGTTGCTGCACTGCGAGCATCTTTATAAACAAATGTTGATAAATTTTATAAGCTAAGGAGACCGCTTAAGATATATCCTTTTAAGCAGTCTCCTTTTATTTAAAGTATTTTAGAAGTCATGCACGTCATAAGTATGATTACTCTCTGACAATTTTACCTGTGCTGATAATGTTGCCATCAGCATCCACAGCAACTACAGGATTTACACCAGCAGATAGACGATATGCCGGGATTTTGATTTCTGTTTCACCTTGTTTGCAATCTTTCTTAATAAGGAGGCTACCATTAGTACTGAATACGCTTATGGTCATATCGGCAGTAGCAGGAGTAGGAAGAGTGAGAGTCAATTCTTCATCTTCTTTCACAGGATTGGGATATGCAGTAAGCTTAGCTGTATCGTTTTTCATCATTGCAACAGAGTTGCCACCTTTGTTGATAGTATATAGGGCGGATATATTTTGTTCGTTTACTCCATTTTCATATTGAGCGTAAAGGAAAATGTCGTCACCTAACTGGTAAAGTTTATTAGCTTGTGCTGGAATTTCTCCAAGCCATTCTCCTTTTTCATTATATATTACGAAAGGTTCATCCCAATCATATCGAAAGATTACTTCATATAAATCATCATCATTAAAAAGATGTTGAGTCACAAGAATTTCCTCAATATAGTCATCATTTTCTCCCACACAAGATAGTCTCCCATAGTAGGGATAGTCTTTAGGAGCTTCCACAGAGAATGTATAGATCGGTTCAACATCCGCTGAGAGTAGAATAAATGTATAGATGGGTTTTTCATCCTCTTCAGGTCTAATCATGGTTGCCAAAGGGGCAGCCGGTGCCATAAATGTTCTAAAAAGATAGTCACCTTCATCGTAGGCATGGCGAGTGAAAGTGACTTGGTCTGCGGCAGATACAGACAAAACACTGGATACGGCAAATGCCAATAGAAATAAATTTTTCATAAAAATGAATTTTGCTGTTAAAATGAATTTTAAAGATATTCCGGTGGGATATATAAAATTAATAATCTAAGTAAATACTAAATCCACACCATAGAGTAGTAAGTGGCAAGAACGTATGAAAAGGGCGTGTACCATTCTTGATAGCCTGCTTCTTATCTGGTTACCGCCAAGTGACCTTTACTCAGTACAAGCATAGAACAGTTCACGCCTTATCAGCGTGAACTTCCAGTCTGCTTGTCCTTCTGAGTTGAATATTGGCGGTATTCGATAAGAAAGAACAAGAGCCAAAAGCTCAATATATTTAACAAGAAGAACCAACATCATGGTGATGATGGGATTCTGTCATATTGACAAATATAAGAATGGAAACGCATATTTCAGATTCTGCATGCTGTCCGATACCGGGCAGGTTCATTTATTGTCTGAGGGAGCAGTCTTAGGCTGATAGTTTCCCTATGCGCTTCGTTTTATTTCTGTTTATTACCTCCTTTTTTAATTGTTAACATTTTATTCAGCAGTAACTCAATAAATGTTGCTGCAAATAGTTCCCAAATTCTATTGATCATCAATTATCGCTTTGAAAAACTATTTATCGGCAAAAGTAGTTAAAAAATATGATATATGCAAAGTTTTATGGGAATGTACAAAATTAATTATTTTTTTAATAGTTCGTTAATAAAGTCGGGGAGAGCAGGTGATTGGTATTTGGGCACATTAGAATCAATCACACCTTCTTGGTTAATTAAATAGTAAGAGGGAAATCCTCTTATATTTAGTTTCCCTATCATTTGGTTGGAAGCATCTTCATCGCTTATAAAAATATGAACAGCATTTTTAATAGTAGGAATCAATTCTTTCCATTGTTCAAGATTAGAACGTAGCCAAACAATGGCAAATACAATGTCAGTATTGCTGAAATACTCACGGATCCCTTCAGAGTCAGTAAGTGCCTCTCTGCACGGACCACACCATGTAGCAGATATATCAAGGTATATAGGTTGCCCTTTAAACCGGTCAATCAGCCATGACACAGGCTCTGCATCGGCAATATTGTAAACAGAATCGTTTTCGTAAACGACAATCTCAGATGGATTTATCTTACCAAGTTCTATTATTGAATTCTTTTCTTCGAAAACCCGGTCATAGTAAGTGGTATTAGCAAAATTGGAGCGTTCCGGTGTATTCTTTGTAAACTCTGCCCATTTAATATACATAATGTCACGTATCAGACCTTTGGGCATTTGTTCCACATATTCCGGCACATTAAATATAAGAGCACTGAGATGATAAGGGAATATCATCAATTTAGTATACTCTTCATTCCTGATATTGAACAACGAGTCGGTAAAAAATGCAAGCATATCATCTTTTCCCTTACCTTGATAGGTACAGGCTAAATTAGCAATCGAAAATAGATTATCTATGTATAGCATCTCTGCAACTTCCAATGATACATTATTTTCCTTAACGCACGTATCAATGATTGCCTGAATACGCTCTACCTCCGATTTGAAAGCCGGCAGATATTCAGCTATGGGAACTGTGTCAGGAGGTAAAGTAATTTCCCACCAATTATGAGCCAGTTTATTCCGAATATGAGAATATTCTTCATTAAGAATTGCATGATTACCGGAAATGGTATAACTTATCGGAGATTGCGAGGCATCAATCTCTATGTGGATTGAATCATTAGGCTCGGCGTATGCGTTTATGAAGTTCCCGGAATAGTTCACAGTAAACGTATGACCGTAGTTAATCGGCACATTAAGTGAGAAATAACCTAAAGAATCAACTTCCACTACTTGCCTACTACTACATTGTGCAATATCACATTCGTTTACGATCATGGTCTTAGAACCATGATCAGGGATATTACTTACTTTCCCTGTCAGAATAAAAGAAGGAAACACATCATTCTGTGGCGATAGTGCCATGACTTCAGATGTCAGAGCAAATATTACCAAGGCATGCAGAATAATAGATATGGGGTTAAAACAATTCATAATCACTGGATGTAATGGAATTTGTGCAAATATAGATAAAAATATTGAGATTTAAAGTTGATAGTGTCTAATTTTTAGACAAAACGGAGGTGAAAAATTGGGATTTTGCCACTATTACTTAGGAGAGGAAGAAAGAAGAGGTAATTTTGTGGTATGAAAAAACGAAATATACTCATATCGCTTATGTTGCTTTTCCCGGCAAGTCTATTTTCTCAGATGACACTGAGGGATTGCCTGATATTCGCACGTGATAATGCCCACGCCAACCTGATCAATAACATGGAGGTAAGAAAGGCTGAAATAGATGCGAAATTAGCTGGGTCACCCCTGATGCCGTATGTTGGATTTTCAGCTTCCGGAAATATGAGTTTCGGACGAAACATAGACCCGGAAACTAACACTTATGACAATCGACAGACTGTATCCACAGGATTTGGTCTTCAGATGTCGATGCCACTCTTTGACGGACTTGTCAATTTCAATAATCTTAAGGCTGCCCAAACAGCACGTCTGAGAATGCAGAAAAATGCAATAGTTGAGCAAGACCGTATTTCAATTGAGGTAATCAGTGCATTTTATGAGGTGTCTTATTGCAAAGCTATGGTAAGGCAGATGGAGGAACAGCTTAAACGTGACTGTAAGGACCTTGACGGAGTGATGCGTCAAGAGGAACTCGGCACGAAAAGTGGTGCTGATGTCGCAGAGATAAAAGCATTAGTGGCTAATGATGAGTATGAGTTGCTCAATAGGGAAAATCTCCTAAGAAAAGCTTATCTCACTCTGAGAAGTAAAATGGGTATGGAACTTAGCAGCGAACCTATCGAGCTTATAGAGGAAGAGGGGATAGAAGAGATAATGACAGCAGATGCCTCACATCCCAAGATTGCCGAAGCAGAATTGCTAATAAAAGAGATGAGATATAAGCTCAGGGCAGCCAAAGGACAGTATTTCCCTACACTATCTTTCACAGGAGGTATATCCACATCTTATTACAAGATGGTTGGCTCAGATTACTACACCCCTAATTTCAGAAAACAGTGGCATGATAATATGGGTGAGTATATTGGAGTGGCAGTTTCCATTCCATTATTTGACGGACTTTCCACAGTAAATTCAGTCAAGTATGCCAATATCAACCTAAAAGAAAGTGAGCTGAAGTTGGAACAAACTAAATATGAGTTGGAGAGAGAAACTATAGAGGCTGAACTCAGTTATAATTCAGCTTGTAGGGAGTTCGGGGCAGCACGACGCAGGGTAGAGGCGGAAGAGGTAGCCTATAGAGGAGTAAGACGGAAATTTGAATTGGGAATGTCTTCGGCAGTTGATCTCTACACCTCAGCTGCAAAACTTTCGGCTGCCATAGCAAATATGGAAGGTAAACGAATTCAACGAATAATCAGTCTTATAACACTTAACTATTGTAAAGGGGGACAATTAATAGACAGAAATGGATACAGAGATTAAAAAGAAGCACGCATGGCTCAGAAAATACGGTTGGATTATTGGTGGAGGTATTGTTATGATTGCATTGATTGGCTGGGGTCTTATTAATTCAACCACTTCAACCTATCGCACAGATTCTGTCGGGTTATTGATAGAAGATGTTACAGAGGGAGCATTTAATGACTATATTCGTATAAACGGGAAAGTTGAGACAGGAACAATCGTGCAGGTGTCGGCATTGGAAACCGGGATTGTTAAGGAAAAACTTGTGGAGGAAGGTGCGTCTGTCACAGAAGGTCAGATTATTCTTGTGCTTCACAACCCAAATCTTCAGCAGCAGATTCTTGATTCGGAATCACAGCTTGCAGAGAAACAGAATATGTTGCGTGATACTGAGTTGGCTATGGAGAAAGAGCGGCTGCAAGTTAAGCAGGATCTTTTGTCGGCAAGGACAGAGCTTAACCGAAAGAAGCGACTTCGAGACCAACAGGAGACTCTCTATGAAGAAAATCTTACGTCACGTGAGGAATATTTGAAGGCAGATGAGGATTATAAACTTGCCAATGAGAGTCTGAAGTTGCTTGAAAATCGTCTGCATCAGGATTCCATGTATAGAGATGTGCAGATCTCTCTCATGAAGGAGAGCCTGGCAAATATGCAGCAGAATTTTTCACTTGTGCGTCAGCGTGCCGATAATCTGAATGTGAGGGCATCCCATTCCGGACAGCTTGGAAGTCTTACTGCTGAATTAGGTCAGAATATTTCTGCGGGGACTCAAGTCGGACAGATAAATATTCTCGACAATTATAAAATTGTGGTAAAAATAGATGAACACTACATTGACAGAGTTGAACCGGGATTAAAGGGGAAGACCATGCGTCAGCACCACCAGTATGATGTGGAGGTAAAAAAGGTTTATCCTGAAGTTACCAACGGTCAGTTTAAGGCAGATCTTTCGATCAGTAACGATATCGGCGACAATATCAGAGTGGGGCAAAGCTTTCCAATTGACCTTATGCTTGGAGACGCAGTGCATACGGTTATGATACCAAGAGGTACATTTTATCAAACCACAGGTGGCAAATGGATATACGTTATGAGTGAAGATGGTAAGACTGCGACACGACGAGATATTAAAATCGGGAGGCAAAATCCCCATTATTATGAAGTTTTGGAAGGGCTTGTAGCCGGAGAACGCGTGATTACCAGCTCCTATACTAATTTTGGAGAGGCAGACAAAATTATAATAAACAATTAACAACAGACAACATGAAAATCGAAATTAAAAATCTTGAGAAAGTTTTCAAGACTGACACAGTGCAGACAGTTGCACTGAATGACGTGAGCATGACAGTGAATGATGGTGATTTCGTTGCCATTATGGGTCCCTCCGGCTGTGGTAAGTCAACACTACTCAATATATTGGGTTTGCTTGATAATCCGACTAAGGGAAGTTATCTGCTTGACGGAACGGAAGTGGCAGGATTAAAAGAGAAGGAGCGTACCTTCTGGAGAAATGGGCGCATAGGATTCATATTCCAGTCATTCAATCTTATAGAGGAGATGAATGTGCGTGACAATATAATGTTACCGCTTAATAATATGAAGCTATCCCGAGAAGAGAAAAATAAAAGAGTAGATGAGGCGATGCGGCGAATGGGTATATCACATAGGAGTCGTCATTATCCCTCACAGTTGTCCGGTGGTCAGCAGCAACGTGTTGCGGTTGCAAGGGCAATTGTGTCTAACCCCGGTCTGATACTTGCCGATGAGCCTACAGGAAATCTGGACTCAAGTAACGGTAATGAAGTGATGCAGCTTCTCAATGAACTGCACAGTGATGGTGCCACAATAATTATGGTGACGCACTCCCATAAAGATGCTGCACATGCCGATTATATAATAAATCTGTTTGACGGACAGATAGTGGATAACCTTAACAACCTAATGTGATATGTTTAGATTTTTTATGGCTGATTTCAGAAGAAACCTGACAAAGATATTATGTCTCTCGTTGGGTATGGCAATAGGATTTCTTCTTGTAGCAAAAATATATTTTCAGAATACTTATGATAGCTTTCTTCCTGATTCCGACAGACTTTACAGAATCTGCGAGAGCTTTATACAGAATGAGCAATATAATGAATTTAATCAGACTTCCGGCGCTATAGCTCCGGGAATGAAAAGATATATTCCTCAGGTAGAAGCGGCGACCAGAATAACATATATCGCAGGGGAGACATTGCTGAAGACGGAAGATGATAATCCAATTAAGGTTAATGAAATCATATTTGCCGACAGTTGCTTTTTTGATGTCATAAAGACTGAAATATTAGCCGGCAATCCTCATGATGCGCTTTCAGTGGTGGATCAGTGTATGATTCCTAAATCCTTGGCAGATAAAATTGGTGGAAATGTTGTAGGGAAACAACTGACAGCACCCGATTGGTCAGATTATAAGATTACAATCGGAGGTATTTATGAAGATTATCCATTAAATTCTTCTATTAGAAATGCTGTTTACCTAAGTATATCTACCTTACCGAAATTCTCAGGTGACGGACGTGAGAATTGGTGTGGTAATGACCGCTATTTAAGCTTTGTGAAACTGGCAAAAGGTGTATCGCCGGATGAAATAAAGCCCGGTATCAGAAAGATGCTTGAAGAGAATGTTGATAAAGAAATATTGGAGTGGCGGCATTATGATATACATGCGAGACCATTGGTCGGAATGTTTTCCTCTTTAGAGGGAGAAAATTTGATTATTTTACTTGCCATAATAATCTTGTTGAGTGCCGCCATAAACTATCTTCTGATATCCATAGGTCAGATAGGAAAACGTTCTAAGGAGATGGCAATAAGGAAATGTTATGGCACGTCCAACCGTAAATTATTCTTAATGGTTATTATAGAGAGTCTGCTGCCATTGGTTATTTCTATTGGCTTGGCTTTGCTTATAGAGTTCTGTCTTTCAGATTTCTGCCGACAATTATTAGGCTATACACCGGCTCAACTATTCGCAACTAAGAATATATGGTTAGTAGAAGCGGGAATATGCTTGGGGTTGTTTATATTCACAGGTATTATTCCGGCATGGATATACTGCAAGACTCCGGTGGCACATGCTTTCAGAGGAAATATGAGAAGTAGGAGAGGGTGGAAATTAGGAATGCTTGGTATGCAGTTTTTTGCTTCCGGAATGATTCTTTGTCTTCTTATCCTTGTCGGTCGCCAGTATCGAATGATGGGTAATATTGATATGGGGTTTGAATACAAGAATATAGGTGTGTTTAATTTGGGGAATATTTCTGCAGAAAAAGCAAGTACAATTATAACGGAACTTAAGAAACTAAGTTGCGTGGAAGGAGTGGCAACTGCGTCAGAAGATTTCAGTGGGTATGCTTCAGGAAATAACGTATGGATAGACGGTCATGAGGAAGATCAGGTAAATGTGGCAGATCTATACTGGGCAAATCCTGATATTTTTGATGTTATGGGTATCAGGTTCTTACAAGGTAGACCTTTCCGCGAAGGTGTAGACTCAACCACATATGAAGTGATTGTGGAGGAGAAATTCATTGATGTGATGCGTAATCATTTTGATGAGAAGGATCCTAATCTAATCGGTAAAACTTTTCATATTACAGAGCATGGCGGTTCACAGGTCTACTTTACCATTTGTGGTGTTATTGAAAATATGCGTAGAGGAGGTTTTGAGGAGCAGTCAGTAGACAAACGGGCGGGTGTGATATTTCCTGTGTTCTTTCCCTATAATATTGTATATATTAGATTTTCTAAGATTACTCCTGAAAATATCAAACTTGCCCAAAATATAATAGATGGAGTAATTGGAGAAGAGAATAGATATGTTTATCCATATTCGGATGTTATTGATAGATTCAAGGAACCAACTAAAAAGTTTGGTCAGTCGGTGATGATTGTGGGTGTTTCAATATTAGTTATAGCGTTGATAGGGTTAATCGGTTTCACTTCCGATGAGGTGCAACGTCGCAGGAAAGAGATTGCAATCAGAAAAGTAAGTGGCACTTCTGACAAAGATATCCTTAAGCTATTTTGTATGGATATTCTTAAAATAGCTGTTCCGGCTCTTATGCTTGGTGGTGCTGCCTCTCTGATTATTGGTAATGAATGGTTATCAAGATTCACTGATAAGGTAAGCCTCGCTCCAATTTATACTATCCTTTGTATAGTTGTGACCATGATGACTGTAACAATTGTTATCACACTCAATATAATGAAGGCAGTGAGAACCAATCCTATGGTTTATCTAAGAGAAGAATAAACAAGATCTCTACAAATCTGATTTATATAATTGTTATTTTTTAACGGCAGCTTGTTAATTTGCTGCCGTTTGTTTTGCATATTCAGATATGATTTCTTAGCTTTGCAAAAGCAAAAAATTATATAAGTATGAATGAATTTGAAATTTTGAAGCGTCTTCTTAAGGAGGACCGTTCTATAAGACGTTTCGATGCAACCCGTAAAATAAGTTACGAGGAGTTAGAAAAATTAGTAGAACTTACACGCTACTGCTCTTCAGGCAGGAATCTCCAACCCTTGCGTTATCGTATTGTGCATACGGAAGAGGAGAGGGAGAAGGTTTACCCATTGTTGAAATGGGCGGGTTATCTCACAGATTGGGATGGTCCTGAACCTACGGAAAGACCTGTGGCATATTTGGTGCAATGTCTTGATACCAAATTGGCAAAAAACTGCCTATGTGATGACGGACTTCAACTTCAGGCAATAACCCTTGGCGCACGATCCTTAGGAATAGGTGGGTGCATCATAAAAGCTTTTAATGCTCCGGCATTAAAAGAGGAATTAGGATTGGAGGAGCATTATGAACCTCGCTATGTTCTCGCACTCGGCTATCCGGTGGAACTGGTAGAACTTGAGGATATGTCTGGCTCACCAGATGCAGACTATAAATATTACCGAACCACTGACGGTATACATCACGTGCCGAAGCGTATTCTATCTGAATTAATTCTCTAATCTATTTTGGACAAGAAAATGGGCACCCCAAATATTTGAGACGCCCATTTTCTTGTTTTATTTTTACTATGGTAATTACATTATTGTTCGTTATCAACAGAATCGGGAAGATTGATATCAGTCGAATCGGAACTTAATTGATCTACTTTTAAAGTCCTGACCTGACTATTTTCCACTGAACTGGCGTTATCTCTACCATGACGGACAAAGTTTCTGTTTCCTTTACGAATTCTCACATGGTCGAGCCAATAATCAGGCTTTGCAGGATACTTCTTCATATTTCCTTTGGTATCAACTTCAATAACAGGCTCTTCTTCATCGCTTACTGCATCTGGAGCATAATGGGCAGTCACGTCACCGATTGAATCTGTAAACTCATAAAATCTGTTTCCCATTGTCCCTTCCAAGTCAAGATGACCGTAAAGAATGATATTCGGAGATGCAGATAGGTCGGTTGTGTCGGCATAACCGGCAAGCCTATAGATAGGTGGATTAGTGTCTTCCTGTGAATCAATACGGAAAATAGCATTGCTAACTGTGTCTATAACACAAAGGACAGGTGACCATCCTGCCTGCATGGAAGGCTCAAGAGTTGAAATTTCTTCATTCCGCAGAGAATCAAGCATAGTGTTCTCCTCCTTGGAGACATAACTCATTGCATAGATTTTGCCATCGTCAATCCAAAAGTAACTTCCATTAGAGAGAGTCCATCCTCTCCAGCCCTGGTTTTGCCAAACAGAGTCGGGAGCTTCTTCCACGGCTTTCTTCAAAGTTTTGTCTACAATTTTGGGGTAGTATTTAACCATTTCTGCGGAGTCTTTCACGTTTTTGAGTGGGTAAGGTCGTTCCATAGGGTATGAGACCACTGCCGCAAATTTAGTGGGAGAGTCATCAATAATGGCATCGGCTATGGGGCGGACTTCTTCAGGGAGAGAAGAAGTGTCTTTCCTTTCTTTTTCACGATTACATGAGGCTCCAAAGTATCCTATTGTCATTCCTGCTATCAAGGGTAGGATCATTAATATCTTTTTCATAACTTAATATAAGTTGTTGTTTTCAATCGGGAATAAATAATGTTTCAAACTCTTCTGTGCGTCGGCGTTTAAGCTGACTTAGAGTTTTCCCGCGATATTTACTATGAGCAAGGTATGATGCCTTTATATTGCGGTTGCCTTGCTGAAGATTTTTGTAAACAGATGACTTAGCCACAGTGCCAATACCACAATTATATGCCAGGGCACTAAGCAATAGACTGTCTTTGCCGAAGCTACGGTATTTTGCACACAATTTTTCAAGGTCAGAACGCAACAATGCATCGGCTTGAGCCTCTGTGAGGTTTGCACCGGCTTTATATTTATCACCTTTGGTGACTTTATGTCCATAGCCGATAAGGCTACCCTTGTTTTTGTGTAATCCTTCATATTTCTTTATTACCGTCACAGCCTTTTCAAACTCTGCACTATAACTTTTTTTTGCAGCAGATGCCGCAGCACCGATCGCCCCGGAGGAGCCAATCAGTATTGTCATCACACCAACCACCGTACTCCAAAACAACTTTCGGAGTGAAGATATATTGTGTGTGACGCTGTTTTTCTTCATATTCATCATAACAATATAAAAATTTCGGCACCAAAAATATGAGTGATAAGCCTCATATAAATTGCATGAGGAGGAAATGACTATTGCATTAACTGTTACATTTGGTTAACTAAACAGAATAAAGTATAGATGTTTGGTGATTACCAATGTATGGTGCCAATTATAACTCTATATAATAAACGTATTATCTACACTAATTAGTGATAAAAAAACATAAAATATTACTTTTTAACTCAAATTTATATTTTAATATGATGCCATATAATAGTCTATGTAAGTAGTATGTTTCAAGGATATGATAATTTTTATTGGAAATATTTGGAGATATAAAATTGATTATATAATTTTGTAATATCAAAATAATATCATAAACATATAATTTTAATCGTATGGAGAAAGATCATAACAAAGAGTATGAGTATTCAGGCTTGATCATTAATGGTTTTGCCATGATATTCTTCACGTTTATTCTAATCCCGGTATTGATGATTCTGTCAATTTGGGGATTTGTAAACGAATCACCCGGGCTGGCATTTACACTTGCCGGGATATTATTTATTATTTTCATAATGGGTTGTGTAGGTTATTTCGTACAAGAACCTAATCAGGCACGCGTGATGATTTTCTTTGGTAAGTATAGAGGTACCTGCCGCAAGACCGGCTATTTTTGGGTAAATCCTTTCATGAGCCGTAAGAAGCTGTCGCTTAGAATCCGCAACATGGATATTGAGCCAATCAAAGTAAATGATAAGATTGGTAACCCAGTGCTTATCGGCATGGTATTGGTCTGGAAAATAAAAGATACCTATCGTGCAGTATTTGACATAGATTCCCAGTCACTTGGAGCCAATGGCACATCAGTGAGCAGTGCAGCCCTTGAGAAATTCGTACGTATTCAGAGTGATGCAGCTCTTAGGGAGGTGACAGGGCATTTTGCATACGATGCCACTGATGGCAATAAAGATGAGCTAACCCTGCGTGACGGAGGAAAGGAGATAAACGAACTGCTTGAGCATAAAATTAATGAACGTCTTGCCATGGCAGGTATGGAAGTGGTTGAGGCAAGGTTGAATTATCTTGCATACGCTCCGGAGATTGCTGCCGTTATGCTTCGCCGTCAGCAGGCATCAGCAATTATCTCGGCAAGGGAGAAGATTGTGGAGGGGGCTGTGTCTATGGTTAAGATGGCACTTGACCAACTTAAGAGTGAAGGTGTGGTTGAGCTTGACGAAGAACGCAAGGCAGCTATGGTAAGCAATTTGCTGGTGGTGCTTTGTGCTGATGAACCGGCACAACCGGTGATTAACAGCGGCTCACTCTATCAGTAATGGCAAAGGAATCGAGTAAAGGATTTTTACTCCGGCTTGATCCGGAGACTATGAAGCAGGTGGAAGCATGGGCAGCCCGGGAGTTTCGTAGCACCAACGGACAGCTTCAGTGGATTATTCATGACTCCCTGCGCCGATATGGGATAATTAAGGATTCCCTTAAAGATTCATCTAAAGAAGATTGAGAATTTATTTTGGAAAATTGTGGCAAATAGATTAATTTTGCAGAAACAATAACTGACATTGGCAAAAGAGATCTATTATAAGTATAATCCCGAGACGGATAATTTTGAGCGGATATATCCGTCATTTCGCACGCGTTTTGCTTATTGGGGCAAAACGTGTGCGATAGCATTTTTGATGGCTCTGGTAATGTTTGTTGTGGTGTTTTATTGCTTCGATTCCCCTACAGAAGAAAACCTAAAGGCAGAAAATGCACATCTTAAGTCACAATACAGCATATTGAAACGTAGGCTTGACAATTCCCTTAAGGTAATGGATCGACTTCAGGACCGTGATGATAATTTCTACAGAGTCATGATGCAGATGGAGCCTATGAGTGCCACCCAACGTCTTGTCGGTCTTGATAATGAGTCTCGTTATAGAGAGTTGAAAGATATGAGTGATGCGGGGCTTGTAACAGAACTTACACGAAGAATGGATCTTTTTGAACGAAGAATGTTTGCACAATCACAGAGTTATGACCAACTGCGTCAGACTTTTGGGACTCAAAAAGATAAATTGGCTCATATCCCATCAATAATACCTGTGGATCGTCATTCCTATAGTTTGGCTTCGGGTTATGGTTATCGTCGGGATCCTGTCAATGGCATTTCAAAATATCATGAAGGCATTGACTTTACTGTTTTTACGGGAAGTCCGGTATACGCCACCGGTGATGGGAAAGTTGAGGTGGCACACCGTGAAGCCGGCTACGGAAACTGCATTGATATCAATCATGGCTATAACTATCTGAGCCGTTATGCTCATCTCAGTGAAATCCTCGTGAAGGAGGGAGACGAAGTGAAAAGGGGGCAGATTATCGGAAGAGTCGGCTCCACCGGAAGATCTAAAGGTCCACACCTACATTATGAAGTAAGATTTAAGGGGGAGACTCAGAATCCTGTCAACTATTGTTTTATGGATCTTTCGCCTGAGCAGTATGCCGATATGATACAGATGGCAGAAAATGCCGGGCATGTCATGGACTAATAATCTACAATTATGGCACCATCAGATTTAACAAAGAAATATTACAAGATAAAAGATGCCGCTGAGCTGATAGGAGTCAGCCAGCCGACACTACGTTATTGGGAAAGTGAATTCCCGGAGATAAAGCCTTATAGAAGTGCCACGAATATCCGTTACTATACACCTGATGATATTGAGACATTGCGCATCATCTATTATCTCCTTAAAATCCGGGGACTTAAGATGGATGCTGCCAAAGAGCAGATGCGTCTGAACAGAAGTAATATCACAAAACGTATGGAGATAGTTGATAAGTTACGAGATGTGCGAGATGAACTTGAACTGATGCTCCAGGCATTGGAAAAACGTAAATAACCCCTTATAATTGGGAATTATAATAGCATGGATCTCCGGTCACGTTCTTTCCGATAAACGATGGAAGACTATATCTGTAGCCTGGCTCCGGTATTTCAACCTCAGCCACCACAAGTCCTTTATGACTGCCGTGATACTCATCTATCTCCCATATCAGATTATCAAATTTAACTTTATATCTGGTTTTCTCAAGTATGCCGGGTTCACAAATACTAAGCATTTCCAAGGCATCTTTTAGAGGTATTTCGTATTCATATTCATGCCGTACGTCTCCGGTATTTTTACCTTTTACGGTCAGAAATCCTCTGTCGTTGACAGTGCGTATGCGCACTGTATGCTCAGGCTGTCGGTTGAGATAGCCTTGGCGGATCTCAAGTTGCTCGTATGCGGTATGCTTATAACTATCATCAATTACAAGATATTTATGTTCGATTTCAATAGCCATATTAATATATGCAGATTAGGATAATATTGTTGCTACGATTGTGCGGGGACCTCCATAATCACGAAATTCACATAGGTAAATTCCTTGCCATCTGCCAAGATTCAGACGGTGATTAGTAATAGGTATAGATATAGAAGGTCCTATGATTGATGCTTTTGCGTGTGCAGGCATATCATCATCACCTTCCATTGTATGGAGATAATACGGTTCCTTCTCTTTCACGAGTCGATTGAAGATACTTTTCATGTCAACACGCACATCCGGGTCGGCATTCTCATTTATGGACAGTGCTGCCGATGTATGCTTTATGAAAAGATTAAGCAATCCTGTTTCAGGTAAAGATGGGAGGGCGGATGTTATTTCTCCTGTTATTATATGAAACCCATTGCTTCGGGATCGTAAAGTTATTTCTATTTGTTGTGTCATGATGCAAAATTAAAAAAATTTGTTCAAAAAATTAAAAAATAATAGGCTTAAATTAGGTTTATATAATTTTAATGCACAATTTTCAAGAAAATAACGTTAAGAATAAAGACTGTTGATTGCTCCCAATGTAATAAGACTTAAATAAAAATGAGGCTAAGATTATTAAAATCCATAATACATGCAGTAATGCTTCTCCCGGCTGCAGGAGTTTTTTTTTCTGTTTTCTGTAGCTTAGAGGCAGACAGTGCTGTGAGAAAAAGTATTGCCGGAGTAGTAACAGACTCAGTGACCGGGGAACATTTGCCTTTTGCCAATATCCTTTCGGGTAAGAATCCTAATGAAAATAGGGTTGCCGATGAGAATGGAGCTTTTTTAATAATAACACAGGAAGACGGAAGAGACTGGAGTGTGAGTTATACCGGCTATAATTCCAAACCTCTGATATTTGATGGCTCTGACACTACTGTTATTGTGCGTCTCTCACCGATTACACAAGATCTTAACGAGGTGGTCGTAAAGCCAAAGAAAGATAAATATTCTAAGAAAAATAATCCGGCGGTTGATTTCATCAGGAAACTAAAGTCAGACTCCAGAAAGAATGATCCTGCAAAATCACCATTCTATAGCTACGATAAATATGAGAAAACAGTGGTGGCTATCAATGAGTTTAACAATGATTTTTCGTCCGGCTTTCTGTCGAAGCAAGGCAAGTTTCTTGAAAATTATGTAGATACTTCATCATGGACCGGTAAAAGAATACTTGATCTTATAATGAAGGAGAAATCTTCAACGAGGATTCTAAGTCATAACCCCAATGCAGATAAAGAAGTGACGCGAAGTTACCAAAGCAGAGGAGTAGATGAAGTGTTGTCGCAAGAGAACATGCAGATACTCCTTGAAGATGCAATTCGTGAAATAGATGTCTTTGGGAATGATGTGGTGATACTTCAAAACAGGCTTGTCAGTCCGTTGGCAGCAATCGGACCGGATTTTTATAAATATTATCTTACTGATACAGTTTATGTGGGCAACGATAAGTGTGTAGAACTGAGTTTTGCTCCACATAATCCCGAATCAATGGGATTTAACGGGAAAATATATGTTCCTGTCAATGACACTACAATGTCTGTTAAAAAATTGACAATGCGGACTCCACATGATATTAACCTAAACTACCTTGAGAATCTATATGTAAACCAGTCGTTTGAGATTGACAGCCTTGGAAATCGTCATAAGACTTACGACGATGTTTGCATAGAGATGCAGATTGTAAAGGGTTCTCCAAAACTCTATGCCCGTAAAACCACTGTATATGATAACTTTAGTTATGAAAAGAGAGAGGATTTGGCGGCTTATTATTCCAAGCAAGGGAAAGACTTTAAATTAGCGGAAGCAGACAATCGGAGTAATGAATACTGGGAAGGTGTGCGCAAATTTCCGTTAACCTATGCGGAAAATAAAATGGAGGATATGACAAGGGAAATGCGGAAAGTGCCTATTTTTTATTGGGGTGAAAAGTTTATTGGGTTGATGGAAAGCGGATATGTAAAGACAGGTAAACCGAGTAAAGTAGATTTAGGACCGCTGAACACTCTTATAAGTTTTGGAAGTGTGGAGGGTGTGCGTTTACGTCTTGGAGCAATGACTATGGCACCTCTCAATGATCATTTGTTTGCCAAAGGTTTTGTTGCATACGGCACGAAAGACCATAAGTGGAAATACTCAGCTCACTTGGAATACTCCTTCCCACCCAAGAAAAATCATTCATACGAATGGCCACGCCATGGTGTGTTTGCCTCATACTCAAATGATCTTGACATGCTTGGACAGCATTATCTTTTTACAAGCCAAGACAACGTATTCCTTTCGTTTAAGAGAAAGGAGAGTATATTAGTGACTTATCAGAAACTTGCACAATTAGGATATGTACTTGAGTTACCAAATAATTTTTCAGTTGAGGCAGGTTTCCGTTATGATAGGCAGGAATCGACTAAATGGGTGCCATTTCGGTTTGTTGATGGCAAGACAGATTCATATTTTTCTCAGTCTTATTTTAATGTTAAACTCCGTTGGGCACCAGGAGAGAAATTTATTCAAGGTCGCACACAACGACTTCCAGTCAATATGGACGCTTGGATTTTTCAATTTACTCAAGAATATGGACCCAAGGGTATGTTAGGCTCGGCTTTCACCCTCAACCGTAGTGAATTGTCAGTACAGAAACGTCTATGGCTTTCAGCTTTCGGTTACATGGATATAATTTTGAAAGGAGGTATTGTGTGGAGCAGTGTATATTATCCCATGCTTATGTGGCAAAATGCCAATCTTTCTTACACTATTCAACCTGAAAGCTATTCTTTAATGAATCCAATGGAATTTGCCAATGATAAATATGCTGCACTTGATTTTACATATTTTGGTAATGGAATATTGTTTAATAGAACTCCTTTGCTAAAGAAATTGAAAATTCGGGAGGTATTTACATTTAAAGGATTAATGGGTGGATTATCCAATAAGAATAATCCTGCAAAAAATCCGAATATATACGAATTTCCGGCTGATTCGCATTCCACTCCGATGACATCCACTCCTTATTTGGAGGCAGGAGTGGGTCTTGACAACATACTGACTTTTTTACGAGTGGATTATGTGTGGCGTCTCACATATCGGGATATTCCAGGCATAGATAAAGATGGTGTAAGAATTTCTCTTCATTTTTCGTTTTGAATTACAGAAGAGAGATTATTAATTTATTTTCACCTTCAATAATACATTGTTAGAGGTTATGAATAAAAAGATAGTTGTGGCTTCTGATTCATTTAAAGGTTCTCTTTCGAGTTTACAGGTTGGTGAAGCAGCAGCAAAAAGTATTAGTAGTGTTCTGCCAGAATACCATGTGGAGGTAGTTCCGGTTGCAGACGGAGGTGAAGGTACTGTCGAGGCAATTGTATCTGCCTTAAAGGGAAAATATGTCAGAGTGACAGTTACCGGTCCACTTGGCAATCCGGTAGAGTCTGTGTATGGTATGTGCGGTAGTATAGCTGTAATTGAAATGTCAGCCGCAAGTGGTTTAACACTTGTTCCACCAGATAAACGAAATCCTTGGGTTATGACTTCATACGGTACCGGAGAACTTATACGAGATGCTGTTATAAATGGATGTCGTAAATTTATTATAGGCATAGGTGGTAGTGCCACAAACGATGGCGGTATTGGAATGCTGCAGGCATTAGGATTCAGATTTTTTGATGCGAAAGGAAATACGATAGGGCGTGGTGGCAGTGAGGCTGGTCGTGTTGCTGCTATAGATACATCGTGTGTATTACCGGAATTGGAAAAATGTAGTTTTAGAGTGGCATGTGATGTCACTAATCCATTGACAGGCAATAATGGGGCAAGTTATATATTTGGTCCGCAAAAGGGTGCTGACCCTGAAATGATAGAAAAACTTGATAAAGGTTTAGAATCTTTTTCTCGCGTAGTTGCAGATACGTGTGGAGAAGATTTCTCCATTTATCCCGGTGCCGGAGGTGCCGGAGGACTTGGTTTTGCATTTCTTGCGTTTCTTGGCGCAAAACTTGAATCCGGAATAGAAATGGTGTTAGATACCGTTAGTTTTGATAGTAAACTTGAGAGAGCGACTCTTGTCATCACCGGAGAGGGGCGACTGGACTATCAGACATGTATGGGGAAAACGCCTTATGGGGTGCTTCAACATGCCAAGAGACAAGGAATACCTGTAATTGCCATTGGTGGCGCAGTTGTTCCGGAGGCGATGGAATCACTCATGGAGGCTGGTTTTAGTTCAGTGTTCCCCATAGTTTCCGGACCCATTTCTATTAATGAAGCACTCAAGCCTGAAATTGCAACCTTTAACGTGGAACGAACAGTTGCTCAAATTTTACGTACACTTTTCATTCGGATATAGTTATAAAAGAAGAGACCATCTTTCACAGACGGTCTCATATGATTTCAGTTAAGCAATATAATCAATTATTTGGAGCAACAAAAGCCCGAAGTTTGAGATAATATCTCATTATTTTTTAGGAAGCATCCTTAGTGGGATGCCAGTTGCAGAGTCATCCTTGAGGACAATTTCTAATAGGTTGGTCTATGAACCAGCCACTAAAGGAGAGGGGAGTGTTTTATCTGAAATCCTTAAGCTCTTCGCGAAGTCTTTTGCGAGCGAAGAAGATACGGCTCTTAATAGTGCCGAGGGGGAGATTCATTTTTTCAGCAATCTCGTTGTACTTATAACCGGCAACATACATATTGAAAGGAATGCGATAGTCATCGGAGAAGTTTTCGAGAGCAGCTGTGATTTCTTTTACTGCCACAGAACCTTCTGGAGTTGTAAGACCTGACTCCTGAGAAATGTTCAGATGATAGAGATCTTCAGTCTGATCAATAACTGTAGATTTTCTTACTGTCTGACGGTAATTGTTGATGAATATATTACGCATGATGGTAAATATCCATCCTTTGAAGTTGACGTTGTCAACGTATTTCTCTTCGTTGTCAAGAGCTTTCAGAGTAGTATCCTGAAGAAGATCCTGAGCCTCTTCTTTATTGGTTGTTAGCTGGTAAGCAAAACTCAGAAGATTACCCTGAAGTCCTAAAAGTCTCGATTTGAATGATTCTGCTGTTTTCATTGTTTCGTTGGTTTAATTGATTATTATGCCTATATAACACGACTTATTAAAAAATTGTTCCAAAAAAGATTAAAATTTTTAAAGTTTTATATTATTTTTATTATAATATTCTGATTTAAAGATAAATAATAATTGTAAAAAAGTTTGATTTTTTTGAAAAATATTTTGTTTTAATGCAAATGATGTCATAATATAATTGATTATTCCAGTAAAATGGATTAATTTTGTGACAACAAAAAATAACGAAAAATGAGATTTGAAGACCTCCTGACAAATGATGACCTGCTTGATGCACTTTACGACATGCACTTTGATGAGTGTACCCCTATTCAATCATTAGCTATCCCTCCGGTATTAGAGGGACGTGACCTACTTGCTGTGGCTCAGACAGGTACTGGTAAAACTGCAGCATATCTTCTTCCTGTGATAGAAAGATTAGTCAACGATAATTATCCACAGGAGAATGTCAACTGTGTGGTGATGTCTCCTACCCGTGAGCTTGCTCAGCAGATCGACCGCCAGATGCAGGGTTTCTCCTATTTCATGCCAGTGAGCAGCATGGCAATATATGGCGGTACTGACGGACATACCTATGAACAGCAGAGGAAGGGATTAAAAATGGGTGCTGATGTAGTGATTGCCACCCCCGGGCGTCTGCTTGCTCATTTAAACATGGGATATGTGGATTTGTCGAAAGTCTCCTTTTTTATATTAGATGAAGCTGACAGAATGCTTGATATGGGTTTCTTTGACGACATAATGCAGATTATTTCTCATCTTCCCAAGGAGAGGCAGACATTACTTTTTTCAGCTACAATGCCACCTAAGATTCAACAGATGGCAAAAAATATCCTGAGGAACCCGGCTGTGGTGAAGTTGGCAGTGTCAAAGCCGGCAGAAAAGATCAGACAATATGCCTACGTGTGCTACGAAACGCAAAAACTTCCTTTATTAGAGAAACTTTTTAAAGAAACACCCCCACAGAGAGTAATAATATTCTCTTCTTCTAAATTGAAAGTCAAAGACCTGTCAAAGGCATTAAAGAAGATGAACATTAAAGTAGCTGAGATGCATTCTGATCTTGAGCAAGAGGAGCGTGATGAAGTAATATTGAAATTTAAGGCAGGTCGTATTCATGTGGTGGTTGCTACTGACATTATCTCAAGAGGAATAGACATTGATAACATAGAGACAGTCATAAATTATGATGTACCACGCGAGGCGGAAGATTATGTGCATCGTATTGGCAGAACGGCGCGAGCTGACCGAGAGGGTAGTGCTTACACTTTTATAAGTGACAAGGAACGAAATCGTTTCAAGAGCATTGAGCGTCTACTTGCCAAAGAGGTGGAAAAGCTACCGGTCCCGGAGGAATTGGGTGAGACCCCTGATTACTCGCAACAGGAGATACATAAAAAAACTTCGTCCAAAAATAGAAGATGGACGAAGGGGAAACGATATTCTCGATATAAAAATAGAAAGAAGGAGAATACTCAATAAAGCCTTATAGTGCCTCAATCAGAGTTTTGACCACAGAGAATGTTTTTTTAGGAGCGTCTGTCCAGAAATCCCGATATTGCGAAATATTTTCTCCTTCACCCGGGGTATCGCTGACCACTCTTATTATACTGAATGGAGTGGAAGTTATGGCACATGCCTGTGCAATTGATGCCGACTCCATGTCGACAGCCTTTACTTCGGGGAAATGAGACCGAATGAACAGAATCTCGTCATGAGTTGAAATAAATTTATCTCCACTGCAGATCAAACCATAGATAACATTAGAGTCTGAGTTAATATTTTGAGCTAAGGTAATAATTTTATCAGAAGGCGTAAAGTAGAGTGGGAATCCATCGGCAGTACCATATTTTGTGCCCGGACCACACCACACATCATCATAAGCCACCTTGTCTGCAATCAAGACAGAACCGACAGGTATTCCGGCACCACCGGCTACGCCACTATTGATTACAAGATCAGGTTTGATTTGGGTTACAAGCCGATAAGTGTTGATAGCTGAATTAACTTTCCCTATTCCACATTTTGCGAGCCACACATCATGCTTACCAACTTTACCTGACAAAGCTGAAATTCCATCAAAGTATTCCTCGCAGGTATTTTCCAAGAGTTCGGCAAGGAGAGCTTTTTCCTTATCCATTGCCGATAATATAAGAATCTTCATTTTGAGAGATTTTTAGCTTAAAATTGAGGCAACTGCAGAATGATATTTGGCAATATTGGAGGCTTTTTTTATAGCTTTATATGATTTTTTGCCAATTTCACTTTCTGCATATTCCCAGAATGGTTTTATTTTTGAAATAATTTGGCTTTCCCCACATAGTATGGAGGAATAGTGCTCTAAAAGCTGCCGATGGAATTTCAGCATAAGTTCTAACCGATGCTCCTTATCCATATCTTTACCGGATATATACTCTGCTATGAGTGAAGGACGATTCAGAAGTCCTCTGCCAATCATTATTCCTGCAATGTCCGGAAACTGCTCTATTGTATGCCGTATGTCATCAGGAGAGTGAATCTCTCCATTAAATATCACCGGATTTGTACTTACCTTAAGCAGCTCTTCAAACTGATTAAGGTGTAGTTCACCACCGTATTGTTGTTTTGCGACACGCGGATGAACTGCAATATGTTCAAGGTGTATATTATTAAGGTGTGGAAGAAGAGTCTTCCACTCGTCAGGTTGGATAAATCCGAGACGCATCTTTAAAGAGAATTTTACGTCGGGATTTTCTTTTACAGTAGTTTCCACATCAGAAGCAAGCTGGTCATTTGCTATAGTTGCGGCTCCACGTCCGTGACCTGTCTGCAATGGGAAGGGGCATCCCATGTTGAGATCGATCTCTGTGGCACCATTCTCTTTAAGAATTTCTACCAATGAATTAAGTTCATCTTTGTCACGAAAGATTATTTGTGGCACCAGATGAACTTCTGAATTAAGATCTGAGGAGAAGTCTTTAAGATCTCTTTGGCGTATGGTACCTTTTTCAAGACGTATAAATGGTGTATAATAGTCAGTGAGTGCGCCATAGTTTTTCGCATGGAAATGTCGGTAGGCAGCATCGGTGTGTCCTTGAACAGGAGCGAAATGAAATTTCATGTTTTCTTATTTATTTGGTAAGAATGTGAAGCAAACTGCTCCTATGAGGCAAATGAATGCCGCAACATGATTCCAATGAAGTTTCTCACCTGAGAAAAAGAACATTGCAAGCACAGTGAAGACAGTTAGTGTAATTACTTCCTGAATAATTTTTAATTGGAAAAGAGTAAAAGGTCCTCCATTTTCATGAAACCCTATTCTGTTAGCTGGAATCATGAAGCAATATTCAAGTAAGGCGACACCCCATGAGGCGAGTATCACGGCAAAGAGAGGCCAACTCTTTGTTACACCGGCATTTTGAAGTTTGAGGTTACCATACCATGCCACTGTCATAAATACATTGGATATGATTAGGAGTAGAATCGTTACGATTGAAGCTTTCATATATGATGACATTGTAATAATTCAAATGCAAAATTACTCAATTTATAGCAATTAATCCACATATATTATCACAAAGTTTTTATATACAGTATACTTGGCTGATATATAATATATAAATTTTTAATGGCAAAAGATTATAAAGTTAACTTAGTTATATTAACTTAATTGCAGTTTAACTTGGCTATAAGGGGTTTTTTGAGTAATTTTGCATTATTAAAACAGACAGGAAATAATGTTACTGTTATAAATAATTTGTAAATAAAAAATATTCATATGAATATCAGAGAAATAACCGATGGTGTGACCTATGTCGGAGTCAATGATCGTACTACCGACCGCTTTGAGGCACTTTGGCCTCTTCCCAACGGTGTAAGCTACAACTCTTACTTGGTAAAAGGAAAAAATAAGACAGTTCTTATCGACACTGTAGAGATAGGCGCAGTGCGTGATCTTATTCGTTCAATTATCAATCAAATAGGTACAAAACAGATTGATTATATAGTGGTGAACCACATGGAACCTGATCATTCAGGAGGCATACCTGTAGTGCTTGACCATTTCCCGGAGGCAAAGATAGTAGGTAATAAGCAGACTATTGCAATGGTAAAGGGATATTATGGCATTGAAGATGATCGCTTTATGGAGATTGCTGACGGAAGCACACTTGACATAGGAGGAAAAACTTTGCATTTTATTCTCACTCCGATGGTGCATTGGCCCGAAACAATGATGACTTACATTGAGGAAAATGGAGTCCTCTTCACAGGCGATGCCTTTGGAACGTTTGGTGCTCTTAATGGTGGAGTAGTAGACTCTGAAATGGATACAGACTGGTATCGCTACGAAATGTATCGTTATTATTCCAATATAGTAGGGAAATATGGTCGTTTTGTACAGCGTGCACTTGATAAGACAAAAGCGTTAATAATCAACTATATTTGTTCAACCCACGGTCCAGTATGGCACGATGAGATCAGTAAAGTTGTAGAAATATATGACCAACTCAGTCGCTATGAAAGTGAGGCAGGTGTGACAATCATCTATGGCTCAATGTATGGCAACACTGCTGAAGTGGCAGAAGAAATAGGTAGACAACTTGCTGCAAGAGGTGTACGCAAAATTAAGATACACAATGCATCTAAATCAAGCTTAAGTGATATGATTACAGATGCTTTCCGATATGAGGGTCTGATTGTAGGGTCTGCCACATATTCGATGCATATTTTCCCTCCGGTTGAACAGTTTATGATTGCAATGGAGACGCGGGAGATAAAGAATAAAGTTATTGCCACATTTGGTTCATTTACATGGGCTTCGGCTGCCATAAAAGGTATCAACGATTATGTTGCCAAGTTAAATATCAATGTGGTAGACACACTTGAGATGAAGCATTCTGCCAAGGAAGAAACCTTTGCTGCCATAGCTCGTCTTGCCGATAATGTGGTGGCTGCCCTCAAGTTGGTAGATTGATATATATATGGAAAATCAATCTAAGGAAACACATCCCTTGGAGCCATTCCTCCCCCCAAACGCAAGGCTCCTTATGTGTGGCACCTTCCCTCCCAAGCAGAACCGCTGGTCAATGAATTTTTATTATCCGAACTTTATCAACGATATGTGGAGGATTTTCGGGCTTATCTATTTTGGCGATAAAGATTCTCTCGTTGACGTGGCAAATAAGACTTTTTATGTCGAGGCAATAAAATCTCTGCTTTTGCAATGGGGAATAGCCCTAAGCGACACGGGTAAGGAAGTAGTGCGCACTAAAGATAATGCCTCAGACAAATGGCTTCAAATTGATCGTCCGATTGATCTTGCTGCCACATTGGAGGAGATTCCGGATTGTGTTGCTGTAGCCACCACAGGAGAGAAAGCGGCAAGTATAATTGCAGAGTTAACAGGCACGGAAGTGCCGAAAGTAGGTGAGTGGCAAGAGTGTTCCCTTACACTTTCAGATGGCACCGCCAGAGAATTCCGCCATTGGCGAATGCCCTCCACTTCCAGGGCTTATCCTATGAAGCTGGAGAAGAAAGCCGAGTTCTATCGGAAAATGCTTAAGGAAACGTCATTATTGCCAGTCTCGTAAAATGAAAAACTGATATAAGAATGATGTTAGATTTGATTCCACTGGCAATTTTTGATGCCAGTCAGTTCTTTCAATGGTTTGTTGAAAATGCAAATTATCTTTTTGTGTTTTTATTTATGGTGATAGAGAGTTCGTTTATCCCTTTCCCATCAGAAGTAGTAGTTCCTCCCGCAGCTTATCTTGCCTGCACAAATACAGGAGCTGGTGCTGACATGAATATATTTATGGTAATTGTCTGTGCCACTTTGGGAGCATTGGTAGGTGCATTCGTAAATTATTTCCTTGCACTTTGGATAGGTCGTCCGGTTGTATATGCTTTTGCAGATAGCCGTTTTGGTCACATGCTGATGATTAATCGTGAAAAAGTGGAAAAAGCAGAGGCATATTTTGATAAGCATGGTGCTATATCTACCTTTATAGGTCGTCTGATTCCTGCCATAAGGCAACTTATTTCTATACCTGCGGGTATCTCAAGAATGAATATAGGACAGTTTGCAATATTCACTACTCTTGGGGCGTTGGTTTGGAACGGAGTGTTGGGTGCGCTGGGATACTGGCTGTCAACTACGGTAAATCCTGATCAACTTTTTGAAAAGGTAGAGGAGTATAACCGCTATCTGACCTGGGCAGGTTATGGAATTGCGGCGGTCTGTTTGGCTTTTATTCTTTGGCATGCATTCAAACCAAAGGAAAAAACAAAGATATAAGAACCATTTAACCATAATCAACCATGAAAGTATCACCCTCATTATTATCAGCTAATTTTGCTAATTTAACTCCTGATATAGAGATGCTTAATAATTCGGAAGCCGATTATCTGCATCTTGATGTGATGGATGGGGTATTTGTTCCTAATATATCTTTTGGGTTTCCTGTGCTTAAAGCAGTCAGCAAAATATGTGAGAAACCATTGGATGTGCATCTTATGATTATTGAACCTGAAAAATGGATTTCACAGGTGAGAGATCTTGGTGCTGAATATATGAATGTGCATCAAGAGGCATGTCTGCATCTTCACAGCACAGTAAGTCGTATCCATGATGCCGGCATGAAAGCAGCTGTGACCTTAAATCCGTCTACCCCTGTATCGCTGCTTTCAGACATTATCACGGATGTAGACATGGTACTTCTTATGTCGGTCAATCCAGGATTTGGAGGTCAGAAGTTTATCGCCAATACCCTCAAGAAGGTAAGGGAACTTCGCCAGCTGATTGCAGAGTCAGGTTCGCAGGCTTTGATAGAGATTGACGGCGGAGTGAATGCGCAAACAGGAAAACAACTTGCTGAAGTAGGAGCTGATATTCTTGTTGCAGGCAGCTATGTATTTGGAGCCTCAAATCCGGAAGAGAGAATCAACCTCTTGAAAAATCTCTGATTACCGATTTCTGCTATATGCCTTGCAGCCGCCATTCTGTAAATTTACAGAATGGCGGCTGCAAGGCATATATATAATAAGACATTTATTATTACGTTATAATAATAAACCAAGTAATTTTAAGGTGTGGTTAGGGAGTCCAGCTATAAGGACTGAAATCTTAAAGTAGTAATTTACAAATGTCAAATCAAATGAATAAAATTATTTTGGGATTTATTGCTTCGCTGTTTTGTTGGTCAGGATGTCATGCAGCTGATGGTATAAATTCAATTCTTTGGGGATTACGGGGCGCTGTAGATTATAATTTTCCGTCGAAGTGGCATTTTGATGGTGGCTCGGTAAATATGCATACTCCAGGTTATGGATTTACTCTTGGGGGAGTATGTAATGTCTATCTTGGTAAAGGATTTTATTTGGAACCGGGAGTGTCGTTTTTCTATGACACCTATAAATATGATTTTGTTGTGGTTGATCCGGGTTTTTATATGGTCACAAATAAACCGGGTATTAATAAATTAGGATTGCGTGTACCTGTAATGGCAGGATATACTTTTGACATCTCCGATGCATTCTCAATGTGTGTATATACCGGACCTGAATTTAGCTATTCATTTTCAGGTAAGATTAAATGGAGTGAAGATTTTGAGGTGTATTTATCAGATAATCTTTTTGAATCTGAACAACGTCGTGCTGATGCTGCATGGAAAGTGGGAATAGGTTTTCCCTATAAATCTCTGATGGCAAGTATAGATATAGCCCTCGGCATGACTGATATTCTCAAATCAGACATGCGAGGGTATGATCGTCGTTTTTCAGTAGCGCTAACTTATTATTTATAGGGACTTACTGATTATTAAGCATCTCAAGAAACTCGGATTCTGAAACCATGGGGATTCCGAGCTTTTCACATTTTTCACGTTTTGCAGGACCCATATTCTCACCGGCAAGTACAAAACTTGTCTTCTTGGAGATGCTACCGGTGTGCTTACCACCTTCCCGCTCAATGATATCTTTATATTCATCACGTGAATGGTGTGAGAATGTACCCGAGATGACAATCGTTTTTCCTTCAAGTGCATTCCCTTTAGGGGCAAGTTTCTCTTCAGAGAGACTCATCTGTACCCCGGCTTTTGCGAGACGCTTGATATTGTCAATACTCACAGGATTACGTAAATAGTCATAAATACACTTTGCAATTATCGGACCCACATCAGGTATTTCTGTAAGTTCAGCTTCCGACATTGCCAGCATGTTGTCCATTGTTTTAACTGCTGAAGCGATTCGCTTTGCAGTGGTTTCTCCTACATTTGGGATTGACAAAGCATATACCACTCGTTCAAATGGTACGCTTTTTGAAGCCTCAATTCCATCAATGATTCGTTGAGCGGATTTTTCGCCCATACGTTCAAGCGACTTTAGTTGATCGGCAGTGAGGTCATATAGATCTGCGATGTGTTCAACCAATCCGCAATCAAATAGCATTTCAGCAGTTTCTTCACCGATACCGTCAATATTCATCATTCTTCGGGCGCAGAAATGTTCGATTTTACCCGTAATTTGTGGACGGCATCCATAATGGTTTGGACAACACCAAGCTGCATCTCCGTAAATACGTACAAGTTGTGTGCCACACTCAGGACATTTCGTTACAAACTGAATTTTAGATGCGTTTGATTGACGTTTTGAGACCTCAACTCCAGTAATTTTAGGAATAATTTCTCCGCCTTTCTCCACATAGAGCCAATCACCCTCATGAATGTCAAGTTCTTGAATTATATCATCATTGTGAAGAGATGCCCTCTTAACAATTGTGCCTGAAAGAAGCACCGGTTCAAGATTTGCCACGGGAGTCACTATACCCATTCTACCAGTTTCAAACGAAACAAAGCGCAGGGGAGTGCAAGCTTTCTCCGGGTTAAACTTAAAAGCTATTGCCCATCGTGGAGATTTGGCAGTATAGCCAAGATTAAGCTGTTGTCTCAAGGAGTTGACTTTAAAAACAAGTCCGTCAGTCGCCACCGGAAGCTCTTTTCGATGTACGTCCCAATAGCTAATGTACTTATTCACTTCTTCAAGCGAATGAAGTTTTGCCATAGCTTTTGACACCTTAAATCCCCATCTTTTTACAGCCTCCATATTGTCATAGTGATTATCATAAGGGAGATTATCACTGAGCAGATAATAAAAACGGGCATCAAGATGTCTTTTTGCAACCTCTTTTGAAGCCTGCATCTTAAGTGTGCCGGAGGCAGCATTACGCGGATTAGCGAAGAGAGGCTCTTCATTATATGCTCTTTCTGCATTCAATTTTTCAAACACTTCCCAGGGCATAAGAATCTCACCACGAATCTCAAATTCATCAGGCCAATTGCCCGGCTGAAGCTGAAGCGGGATGCTGCGTATAGTCTTCACATTTGCCGTCACATCGTCTCCTTGTGTACCGTCACCACGTGTCACTGCCCTTACCATTCTACCGTTCTGATAAGTGATTGATATGGAGGTGCCGTCAAATTTCATTTCCCCAACAATTTCAAAGTCATCGCTGCCGATACCTCTGCGTACACGGTCGAACCAATCATCAACCTCCTCTATTGAATATGAATTAGAGAGTGACATCATAGGATGAGTATGAACTACGTGTTCAAATCCTTTGGAAAGATCGGATCCTACACGCTGAGTGGGTGACAATGGATCGTCAAACTCTGGAAATTCTTTCTCCAAAGACTCCAACTCCTTAAGCATCATATCAAACTCTTTATCTGATATTTCCGGAGAGTTTAAGATATAGTAGTTGTGGTTATGTTGATGAAGTTCTGTGCGAAGGCTTTCAATTTTTGACTTTGCTTCAATTGAATTCATAATGCAAATTTTTAGAGATTGAGAAGTCACTCATGAATATAGGGATATTTCACTTCCCAAAGGAAGAGAGCTTGCGGAGGCATAGATGTGCCTGCTGCACACCGATTTTTTTTATTCACAATATTTTGGAAATCTTCCACTGAAAGTTTCCCACGCCCCACATCAACTAAAGTACCCACAACCGCCCTTACCATATTTCGCAGAAAACGGTCAGCAGTAATTGTAAACACAATTCCGTTGTTAATGAACAAAGAACCATGCACAGATTCTTCATCAATCTTGTCCCAGCGGGCTTTCCTAACATCACAGATATTGGTTTTTGCATCAGAATGAAGTTTGGCAAAAGATGTGAAATCGTCAGTTGAAAGAAGAAGAGAGGCTGCCTCATTCATTTTTTCTACATCAAGATGAGAAGGAGAGTGCCATGAATAGGGGTGTATGAAAGGTGATTTTTCAAAAGTCACAAAATATTTATAAGATCTTTCCGAGGCATCAAACCGTGCATGGGCATTGTCTGCCACTGGTATGACATCGAAAATAGATATATCCTTACCTACCAGTCGATTCATAGAGATAAGAAATCTCTCTTTATCTTTTATAGGCTCTATGAGGTCAAAATGGGCAAACATCTGCCGTGCATGCACACCCGAATCAGTACGACCTGCACCAACAATGGAAATCGGGAGGCGCGTCACTACTGACAGCGTCTCCTCAATTCTTTGCTGTACTCCTATGGCATTTGGTTGTGATTGCCAGCCATGAAAGTTTGCCCCGTTATATGAGAGTTGAAGAAAATATCTCATCTCAAACAATCAAATTCATTCAGTCTCGTTCAAGATATGTAATGCCATAGAGACCGGATCGATAGTTATTGAGGAATTGGCGTCCCTCTTCCGGAGTAATGACTCCCTGTTTCATTGAGCGAGAAACCCAAGTTTCAAGATTACGTACGAGCTTCTTAGGGTTATATTCCACATAATCGAGCACATCGGCGACCGGCTCACCGTCGATTATTTGCTCTATTTCGTAGCCATTTTTATTTACAGAGATATGGACTGCGGCAGTGTCGCCAAACAAGTTATGGAGATCACCAAGAATTTCCTGATATGCACCGACGAGGAATACCCCTATATAGTAATGTTCGTTAGCCTTCAGTGCATGGACAGGAAGTGAGTAAGACATTCCTTGCGGAGATACGAATCGGTTGATCTTACCATCTGAATCGCATGTTATGTCTTGAATTGTACATCGGTGATTGGGTTTTTCATCTAAACGTTGCACAGGCATAATGGGAAATACCTGGTCAATTGCCCAAGCATCAGTAAGGCTCTGAAATAATGAGAAGTTGCAGAAATATTTTTCAGGCAACATTTTATCAACTTTTTTTAATTCTTCCGGTGGATGCTTCATTGAGCGGGTAAGGTCATTGACATCACGAGCTACCGACCAGAATAATTTTTCGATTTGAGCACGAGTACGTAAGTCAAGAAGCCCAAGGCTGAAAAGTTCGAGTGCTTCCTCACGAATTTGAAGCGCGTCATGCCAATCTTCAAACATGCTCGTTGGATTGATACGGTCCCAAATATTATAAAGTTCCTTAGTCAATTCATGAGAGTTCTTATCAATCTCTTCATTATCATTCCAAATTGGAAGTTGCGTGGTCTCCAACACCTCAATTATAAGCACAGAGTGATGTGCCGTCAGAGAACGTCCACTTTCTGTAATAATATTAGGGTGGGGCAAATTATTCTTTTGGCAAACATCAACCAAAGCGGAAACAGAGTCATTGACGTATTCCTGAATAGAATAATTCATTGAATTTTCACCCATTGATGAACGAGTGCCGTCGTAATCAACGCCAAGACCACCACCTATATCGACAAATTCAATGTTGAAGCCCAGCTTTGAAAGCTGCACATAAAATTGCATAGCTTCACGGAGGGCATTCTTAATGCGGCGAATTTTGGTGATCTGACTTCCAATGTGGAAATGAATGAGTTTAAGCGACTCAATCATTTTATTCTTTTCAAGAAAAGAAAGGGCATCAAGGAGTTCAGATGAATTAAGACCGAACTTACTGACATCACCACCAGATTCCTCCCATTTACCGCTGCCGGAAGAAGAAAGTTTTATGCGAATTCCGATGTTAGGCATTATATTAAGACGCTTTGCCACATCAGAAATAAGTTTCAGTTCGTTGAGTTTTTCCACCACAAGGTAAATCCTACGTCCCATCTTTTGGGCAAGGAGAGCCAATTCTACATAATCTTCGTCTTTATATCCATTGCAGACGATAATAGATTTGGAATCGGGATTTACAGCCAAGACAGCATGGAGTTCCGGTTTAGAACCTGCCTCAAGTCCGATATTATATTTATTGCCATGACTGACGATTTCTTCTACCACCTGGCGTATCTGGTTCACTTTGATAGGGTAGACGATAAAGTTCTTTCCCGAGTATTTATATTCGTCGGCAGCCTTCTTAAAACAGGAAGATATTTTTTGGATCCTATTATCAAGAATATCCGGGAACCGGAGAAGGACAGGAGCAGACACGTCACGGAGTTTTAGTTCATCCATTACAACTTTAATATCTACAGGTGCACACCCTTCACGTGGTGTAACTTGCACATGTCCTTTCTCATTGATGGAGAAATAAGTCAGTCCCCATCCGCTGATATTGTAGATTTCAGTTGAATCTTCAATACGCCATTTTCTCATTCTATCGATATATTTTTACAGTATGTAGATTATATTATTGAAGTTTAGACAACTTCATTGTTTTCTTCCTAATATTTCAAAACGCTCGACAATTATTTCAGTCTTGCGTCTTAAAATTTTCATGCGGTCTTCATATTCGCGTGTGCGAAGATATCCCTCGGCATAGAGTTGAGTTCCCTTCCTAACATATCGCTCCACAATGGCAGCATTCTGACCACCAAATACCAGGGAATGCCATTCGGTTATCTCTGTACGTGAAGAGCCTCTTACTTCATTGGTAGCCAAAGAAAGATAGGCAACTGGATAATCTTTTTCCGGATACCTTACTTCAGGATCTGAGCCAACGTGACCAAGTAAAATTACTTTATTAACCGACATAGCTAAAAAATTTAAGCGAACCAGGAAGTCTGTTTTGAACTCAGTGATTCAGAATCACCAAACACAGAAGATTTTAAATGAAGTCCAACTTTCTCATGGAGAGCAAAGAGAAGATTGAGCATATGGACGGCATCACCCGCGCCTCCTCGCAAAAAGCCATCCGCCACTGTTTCAATTTCAATAAGACCGGCTCCAGGTTTACAGAAAGAGACAACACATTTCTGCGTACCAGTCACTTCCTTGTCAGAAATCGGTTCCATAGTCATGAACGTGAAGTTGTGGTCATCATAAATAGATTCAAAAAATTTGTTGACTTCCATAACAGAGAGGGGACATTTCATAGATACTTTTGCACGGATTCCTCTTTCGGAAACGCCTTTGGAATATCTTATAGAAATTTTTCCTTCGAATCCAGTCTGATATTTTTTTATTTGGCGACAGATCTCTTCCTCTACTTTCTGCTTGGGGGGAAGTTTTAGAAAAGGAGGTGAGATTATCTCAATATCTATGTCGGAGGAAAGAAGCAGATTAGCAGCGAGAGGGTAAAGGGAAATAAGTGCCACTGCTGCCGGGGCGGAGGGAATAATTGCTGCCTTGGCACCCCTTACAAGAGGTTTACGGTTAATTTCAGATAATCCGTATTCCATATCAGAGTTTTCCCAATGGTCAAAGCGAGAGGGAGCCATATTTATCACTCGTAGATTTTCCCATTCTTCGCGACGTTCAACAATCTGCCTTCCCATTTCAGAATCATTGGCAATGAAGACTGCATCTAACTTTACAGGATCAATTTTATCAGTAAAAGATAGAGTGCGCTCTCCGATGAAGCCGTGGTGACAACAAGACACTTCTCTTCCTGCCATGCCGGGTGAATAGAGCGAAATTATATCCACCTCCGGGTGATTGACAAGAATACGTAACAATTCTCCAGCTTGAGGAGAATCAGCACCAACGATACTTACTTTTATCATGGCAGATTTAAATTGTTGCCTTCAACGGGCAGTGAAAGAATAGAAGAAAATATTTCGCGTGCCCGCTCTCTTGAAACATCCTCGCTAAGCACTGCAAAAATAGTATTTGATCCCGGAATAGTGCCAAGAATTTCCGGAAAGTTTTTCATATCAATATCATAAGCAAGCCCGGAAGCATAGCCATTTCTTGTTTTAATCACAGCTAAATTACCGGAAAAACGGATAGATATGAGTCCACTTTGAAAATCAGCATGAGGAAGAGACTGACCTCCGATCAGGAGCTTGTCTTTCAGCGAATCACTATCGGGCAAGACGTACATATAAGTACCCCTGTCAGTGGGCACCTTAGTGGTGCGAAGCATTTTAAGATCTCTTGACAGGGTTGCCTGGGTCACTTTATGACCACGTTTAAGAAGTTGGGCAGCCAGTTCTTCCTGACTTGCAATACATTGATTTTTAATTAAATCAATGATCACATCAATTCTTTTCTTTCTATTTTTCATGACTGCAAATTTTTTTGTTCTCTTTTTTCGAGTTCCGCTTTGATTTTTGCAGCTTCCTCATAATTTTCTTCTTCTACTGCCTTTGCCATTGCTTTTGTGAGTTGTGAATTAGACATTGTCTTATATCCAACATCTTTTTTCACAGTAGGTCTTGTAAAAGCGGGGTTACTTGATAAATTAAACTGCGAGGCTTTAGGTTTATTTTCTTCGGGTTCAAACCCGGATTCAATAAGGACATCTTCGGTGGTATAAATTGGGGAGCCAGTCCTTATTGCCAGTGCTATCGCATCAGATGACCGCGAATCAATCACACGTGTATCTTTACCGTCAGAGAATAATAAATCTGCAGTGAAGACACCGTTGTCAAGTTTCTTTATGTTTACCTCTACAAGTTTGATGCCAAACGCGGACAAAGCATTTACCATAGTGTCATGAGTGAGTGGACGAGGTGTCTTTACTTCCTGAAGTTTACACTCAATGGCTTGTGCCTCAGGAAACCCGATTATGATAGGTATTCTCCGTGATGAACCCACTTCCTGCAGTATTAAGGCGTATACACCAGACTCTATCTGATTGTAAGTGATTCCAACGAGTTCAAGTTGATATTTTTTATTCATGAGAATTATCTTTATTCTTATTATTGCGATGGCGTTTCTTTTTGACATTTATAGAAATCATTGCCGATCCGAGGCAGATGGTCTTGTCTGGTGTATAGACAATGGCAAACTGTCCGGGAGCTATACCCTGCACATCTTCATCAGATTCTATATAAATCCCTTCTAAATCGCGCTGGATTAATCTGCCACTGAGAAATTCAGGCGTATGGCGAGTTTTGAAGGATATATCGATATAGTTTTCATCTGAATTTTTTATCTGGAGGAGTTCGAAGGGAGACTGAGTGATCCAATTGGGTTCTTCGAGAGGAATTATGCGCCCG
Organism: Bacteroides sp.; assembly: GCA_014802265.1. GTDB lineage: Bacteria > Bacteroidota > Bacteroidia > Bacteroidales > Muribaculaceae > Lepagella. The sequence continues at coordinate 65,925 of JAAVCP010000029.1, forward strand.
TATTGCATACGGGTATCATAACCATTAGAGACATATATGACATTGTCTTTAACGTTTTTCTTAACAACGAACCAGGGTCCTCCGCTGAGTCCAAGTCCTTTTCTCTGACCAATAGTGTAGAACCAGTATCCCTTGTGGAGACCAATTTTTTTCCCTGTCTCAATTTCAATGACAGGTCCCTCTTTTTCTCCTAAATGACGGGCTATGAAATCGGAGTAGTCAATTTTCCCAAGAAAGCATATTCCTTGGGAATCCTTTCTCGTAGCGTTGGGAAGTTGGGCTTCCCAGGCTATTTTCCTGACTTCGGATTTAGGCAGGTTGCCAAGTGGAAACATCAGATGCGATAATTGCTCATAGGAAATCTGAGCAAGGAAGTCAGTCTGGTCTTTTACGGGATCATTTGCTGTGGCAAGAAAATATTTCCCGTCAATCTCTTTAATTGAGGCATAATGCCCTGTGGCAGTCTTATCAAAATCTTTACCCCAACGCTGTTCAAAAAAACCGAACTTTATGAGTTTGTTACACATCATATCAGGGTGGGGGGTCAGTCCTTTCTTGACAGTATCAAGAGTATAAGCCATTACGTGGTTCCAATATTCTTCATGAAGAGATACGACTTTCAAAGGCAGTCCATACTTACGAGCAATTAGGCTACACATTTCAATATCTTCATCGGCGGAGCAGTCGCCCTCACCATTATCCATACCTATTCGGATATAAAACAAATGAAGGTCATGTCCTTCGGCGTAAAGCTTATGGACCACAACGGCACTATCTACTCCTCCGGATATTAGCACAGCAATCTTCATACCTCTTCCAGTTCCCCCTCGCTCTTATTTTCAGTGTGTATTATATGCAGTGACAGGAAATAATCAACAGATATTTTCCCTGGTCCCACCAGTAGAAGAAAGAAGTATATGCCGAGGAACATGATAGGTAGATAACCCTGTTGCTGCCAGTCAAGAAGATATGTAGCGTCAGATACATAGTGGTGGAGCAGATGATATTCAGCCACAATCATTGCGAAAAAGGGCGGAAGAATCATCAGTCGCGTAAGGAAGCCAAACATAATAAAAATAGAGCAGACCACTTCAATTGATATCATTGTGACAAGAGATGTGGCAGATGACATTCCCATGACAGCCGGGAAAAAATCTTGCATTTCATAGAAATGCGCAATCTGGCGCACACCAAACTGCATAAGCATGATACCTACGAAAAGTCGTAGGAACAATCTGCCGAGATTGGGATAGGAATATCCGGTAGAGTAGAAATAAGTCCTTTTTATTAACTTTGACAAACTGAATCTATACATCAGCAATATACTATTAGTTGAGTAATAAAACCATATTCTAATTAAGCTGAAATTAGTTTACAGAATCAAGCGCTCTGACGATTACTTCCTCAAGGGGAGTATTTTTCAACGCAATTTTTCCTTCAGAATCAACAAACCACACAGAGGCAAAATAAATTGAAGATTTAGCTCTTATGTCGAGATTTTCACCAAGTTTATCAGCACACCCTACAGTCCAGCGTTGTGGATAATTTGCCACTTCATCTTTCCACCCTTCTTGGAAATCAGGAAGAATGAAAAGAATATTAATCTTTCCTTTTTCAACAGCCTGATTAAGGGCAGTATTCGTTTCCATGCGAAGACGGGCTATTCTCCAATCAGTATTTGCAGGGTCACCAAAAATGAGAATTGTAGGAGTAGTCATCGGAAAGTAAGATGCCTCGGTTCCATTAGAATTTTCAAATTTAAACTGTGGTGCCTTATTTCCGACTATTGAACTCTCAAGCATGGAAAGCTGCTTCTCATATTTATCTTTTCTCGCCTGAGGAATTTTCTTATTTTTAATAAGTGTCTGAAGAAACTTGATGTACACTTCATCAATCCATACGTCTGCACGTGGTCCATAAATATTTTCCTCAGCAGCCTTTGTGAACTGGAGGAGGAGAGTGGGATTCTTGGAAAGGTTCTCAAGTAACTTGTTGACAGAAGCGGTTGCTTTATTCTTTTCAGCAAACCTTATAGTTGTAGTATACACCTTGAATGCATGATTTAGAGCTGTCTGGTCAACAGTTGTTTTTGTCTTGAAGTCCATTTTATCCCAAAAGTGTTCCACCAAATAGTTTGACTTCTCATCAAGAGTAGCAAGTTCTTCAGGAGCAGAGATATATTCAAACAGTGGTTCAATTTCAATATATTCTTGAGAGAAGACCGGAGTAACTGCACACATAGACATACACAGCAAGGCTCCACTTACTGCATTTAGCAATTTATGTTTGTTTTTATTTATAATAGAATTCATTATATTTTCAGAATATATTATTCTTCAACAAAATGTCTGATGTGGTCAGTCCATGCCCTGTATCCTCTTCCTGTCAGGTGCAGCCCATCATTTGTATACGGTCTTTTTAGCTTTCCGTTGGCGTCAGCAAGGATTGGGGAAAGGTCAATAAAGACAACATTATTATCAACAGCAATCTGCTGAAGATAAGTATTAAGTTCATTGACCACATTTTCCTTCCCTTTCAGATTTTTATATCTTCCGAAATCATTATTGATTGGCATCACCGATTGAATATAAAGTTGTGATGAGGGTGAATCCGCCAGTATTTTTTTTACAAGTTTATTGTATTCTTCAGCCAGCTTTTCAGCAGGTATATCATGTGAAATGTCATTAATGCCAATTAGAAGAAATATTTTACGTGGCGAACCGGAAGTAACCTGATGAAGACGCTCCATGACTCCTGAAATAACATCACCGGAGATTCCTCTGTTTTTGATATTCTCATTACAGAACAATTCAGCAAACTCACCTCCATCGGTAATGGAGTTGCCTAAGAATACTATGTCTTCCGGAGTTATCCGTAGTTCATTAAACAAAGTCACCTTCTGTTCCCAATATTCTGTTCTGGCAGAAAGATAGTTTCCTGAAATTAAAGTGAACCCGAGGCATAAAGCAGCTGTGTAGAGTATTTTCCTGAGAGGTTTCATAGGTTAAAGGTGACTGGTATGGAACGCTATGAGACCTTCCATGGGAGATTTGGATATGCGAGTCACGCGATAACCCTGTGAAGCAACAGCTTCACGAAGCACCCGCTCGAAATAGAATGCGATTGATCCTGTGAAACATACATCGACAGAATGCGCACCCTTATACATTGCCACATTCCTCTTCACAAAACGTGTTAATTCCTTCAGTACAAGAGAGAATATGTATGGATTCCATAGATTTTTGTGAAGGAAAGGCACAAAAGAAGCAAGAAACCTATTTGGAGCCGGCAATTTATATACCTTATCAAGTATTTCAGGTAAAGTAAGGTGATATTCGTCAAGAAATGCATCACGAATATTTTCTGGCAATTGTTCTTTAAATGCATCGGAAATCAGACGTTTCCCGAGAGCTGCTCCACTTCCCTCATCTCCGAGAATAAACCCGAGTGAAGGAATCTGAGATACAATATGTTCTCCATTATAAAAACATGAATTAGAACCTGTACCAAGAATACAGGCTATCCCTTTGGCTGATCCAAATAAAGAACGTGCAGCACCTAAAAGGTCGGAACTTACATGAGATTCAGAGTTCTGCCATGATAAGCGAAGAGCATCCTTGATTTTATTGCAAATTGGTTCAGTTGCGCAACCTGCGCCATAGTAAAAAATTTCATCAATGACACTTTCGGCAGGCAATGCTTGTTTCACTTCAGTAAACGTAGAATTGATAGTGTCTGCATCAGCGAGCAGAGCATTAATACCTACAGTGGTGACAGATGCCGCCACACTTCCGTCAGAAGAAATGAGCGACCATTCCACAGTGGAGGACCCGGCGTCTGCTATCAGTTTACTTCCCATATTTCAGTTATTCAATAATATAAGTTGAAAATTGTCTTTCTAAGAAAGATCATACAAAATTATTAATAATTTTATAAATATGCAAATCAAGTAGAATGTTTTTGAAAAATCAAGTTAAGATGATTAAATTTTTGGCATAGACGTAAAAAAGACATCCCCACAGGGATGTCTCGCTTTTCTCTAAACTGCCACCTTTCCGGCATGGTGGTAGTTCGTTTTTATAATTTCTTAGAAACCAGCAGGCTCACCAAAGTTTGTCCACTCACCAACAATCTGACGAAGGGCGTTGTCACCCTGAAGACGAAGATCTGTGAGGTTAACATTATAGCTGATGTTAAGATATGTGAGCATCTGGCAGTAGTTCAAGTCAAGAGTCTGAAGCTGGTTATTGCTGAGGTTAACTCTTTGAAGGAATGAAAAATTGCTGAGATTAACATAAGTAAGATCATTCCACTCAAGATTAACGAAAGCTAAGACAGGAGCGTCGCTTACTGAAAAAGTAGTAAGGTCATTATAAGGAGCATAGATGTCATTAAGAGCCTTAGCATCGTTTATGACCAGATCAGTCATGTGGTTGTCGTTACATGCAAGGGTCACAAGAGAAGGAAGACCCTGAATGTAAAGTTTGCCAATCTTATTACCCTGTACGTTAAGGTTCTCAAGCTTTGCAAGACCTGCAAGAGTAAGTGCATTAAGATCGTTGTAGCCTGCGTAGAGAGTCTTAAGATTCTGGCATGTAGCTACTGTAAGGTTCTCAAGACGATTGCTCATACAGTTTAGATAGGTAAGGTTAACTGCATTTGAAACATCAAGATCAACCATCTGATTGGAAGCAAGATTCAAGCGTTTGAGAAGTGGAGTTCCTCCGAGATCAATTTCTGCCAGACGGTTTCTATTAAGTTTGAGCACTTGAAGCTGACCACAGTTTTGGAAAGTAGCGTTGGCGAGACGGTTCTTTGAAGCGTTTACTTCTACGAGCGCAGGCGCACTACCTATTGAAAGATCAGTGAGTTTGTTTCCGCTTACGTCAATTTTTTCAAGATTGGGAAAATCAGCAAGGTTTAGCTGACCGGCGAGTTGCTTGTTATCCCATTTGATTTCAGTAACGTGACCATTAGAAATTGTAATGCCAGGAAGAGAGGCTACATTACTACCAGCGAAACCGAGAGCGTCACCATTTGTGCCACCATTAGCAGAAGTCTGATTTACGAAAGCTTGAAGACTCTTTGCCTCACTTTTGGAGAGATTTTGGCTCCATGCGCATGAAAGCGACATTGCAGCAGCCAAAAATAAAATAGTTCTTTTCATAACTCGAATAATAATTAGTTTAGAGAAATTTATTTGTTTTAATTTTAAACACACGAAAGTAAAAAAAGTTTAAAATTTGTATCAAATTTCTTAGAATTATTTAAATCTATATATTCATGATTTAGGGGATGATAAAATTATGAATTATATGTCAAAGTCAAAATAGTAATGTGTCAGATAAGATTAAAATTATAGTGCCCAGTTAAAGGCGATAGGGCATACATATTTCCTAACTCGCCGCCGACTGAAAACTTATTATTATAAGACACGGCTGCTCCAAAAACAGCCGTGTCCTAATATATTATAGATGGTGGTAATCTACACTGATCTTGTAGTAATAATGCCAATGATTCTACATCGGCATAGCATTTTAAATATATAGTTTAAATTCCATTGACAAGGTTTATTTCTAAAGCTCCATTATTTCGGAGACTGTAAATTTGCCTTATACCATAATCAACAGCTTCTATCATTAACTCTCTTTCCTTTTTCTTTTTTATGGAAGGGTGGACGATGATTTTGTCAAATTTCTTGATACCCTTAATATCATTTAAACTTTTGTTTTTAAAGCCTGACCCAAGAATTAGATATTTCCTTTGATACTTACTCTTAGCCATAAGAATTGCAAGGCTATCAAGCTGATTAATACAGTCAATAGAGAAGATTTCAGTATCCTTGAAAATGTATCTACTCACTGTGTTTCGTGGGAATGAAATCACATTCTCCTTATCAGCATTATAAAAAGCCATGGATATGTCGGAATACTTCTTCTGAAATATCATTCCGTCGGGTTGAGAAGTACTCATAGTGGGAATCAGAAATATAGATCCAATAAAAAAAGTTACTGCCGTTAACATTGATATTAGTTTTTTACGCCGTTTCATGGAATAACCAAATATCAGCATCCCCACTAACCATAATATTATTACCGGGAAAGTTGCCTGAAAAGAAATAGTGGCATTGCCAAATGCCGAGAGTCTGTCGGTCAGGGTTATGAATAAGTTATAACCCAAATCCAGAATTTTTGCCAAAAATGTAAGATCAATACCAAACATACAAGCTACTGTGTAGGCAATGGCAACGGCAATATAGAAGGGTAGAAGAGGGAGGAGGAGGAGATTGGCAGGTAAGAAAAGAAGAGGGATGCGTTTAAAATAATATGACACCACAACCCATGTACCAAGAGTAGCCACAAGAGAGACAAGAACTGCTCCATTGACAGCATGAAGTTTAGGATGGGTATGTTGATTAATGGTATTTAACGGACCGGCAAATGCAAGGATGCACGCTACACAAAGAAAGCTCAGTTGCAACCCAACGTCATATAATGCTTCTGGCTGGACAAGCAAAATGATAAATGCTGATGCAAGAAGGGCGTTTGCTGAGGTATTCTTACGTTGTATGGATAAGGCAAGAACAAGAAATGTAGCCATTAGAGATGCTCTGACTGTAGAAGGAGCCAAACCTGTAAAATAGGTATATACCCAAACCAGACTCAATGCTATCCAGTAGCGTGTCTTGTGTAATCTCGATAATTTCAGTGGGAAGAGCAAAAAAAGAATAATTCCCATTATGATTGCAACATGCATACCACTAAGAGCGAGTACATGTGCCATTCCGGCATTATTGAATGTCTCTTTAACTTCGTTGTCAAGAAAAGATTTATCACCTAGTAGTATTGAAACAAGAAATTCACATGTCTCGCGATTGAGAGAGGATTTTTCAAGTACTATTTCAATTTTGTCTCTCCATGCAGACGAGGTGGACATAAGAGAAGATTTATGTCCTTTAATTTTAATTGCATCAGCGGACACACGGCATGTGTAAAGAATGCCATTTCTCTTCATTCTATCAGCATATCCTTGACTTCGGTAGTTTTCATTATCTTTTATAGTAGATAGGCGACAAGGGAAAAACAATATATCGCCTTTAGATGTGGAAAAACCATCGGTGCTAACTGTTATTTTCAAATTATGGATATCAGTTACGTTACCATTTTGATCATACAAATGAGATACTTTGGCAATAAGAATATCTCCCGAAGCAATTGTTTTTACATCGGTTACTTCAACTGAGGCAGCAATATATCTCTCTAAATTTCCATTTATGGTTTTCGGTCGGTGGAACCATGCCGTTAACATACCGACGCCACCAAATAGGAGTACAATCCACACTCTATGGAACTTATTGAGTTTGATTGCCAGAATAGGATTGTATGGCTTACGAATAAGAGAAAAATATAATATTAACGCACTTGCAACAGGAAGTGAACTCCAAAGAGGATTATTGATGTAGGATGCAGCAACAATCCCTAATATAAGACCTATTAGAGGAAGAAGAAATGTCATTTTTTATCAGTCCAGATTTTCCATGCTTCTAAAGCCTGCAGATGCAACATCTGTAACCCATTTTTGACAGTGGCACCCATATCAGCTGAATTTTTCATAAATGTTGTGATTTCTGGATTATATACCAGGTCAAAGCATAAATGTCTACCAGATAGGTATTGATATGGAATAGGAGGGTAAGATTCAACATCGGGCCACGTACCAAGTGGGGTAGTGTTGACAATTATGGTATGGTCTGCTATTAATTCTTTAGAGAGTTCGGAATAAGTTATACATCCTGTTTTTCTGTTTCTGGATACTTTTATAGTTTCAATTCCTATTGAACGAAGCACATATTCAACTGCCCGTGACGCTCCTCCGGTGCCTAAGATAAGTGCTTTTCTCATTTCAGGGTTTATCAATGGAAATATTGATTCCTTAAAGCCGATTGCATCGGTATTGAATCCTGAAAGATAGCATTTTCCATTAATATGACTGATTTTCACTACGTTGACAGCCCCTATTTGGGTGGCTTCTAGAGACATCACATTAAGATAGGGTATAATTTGCTCTTTGTATGGTATGGTCACATTAAACCCTTTCAAGTCAGGATATTTATCCAAAAAATTGGTTAAATCTGAAATTGACTCAAGAGGAACCAGAATATAACTCTCATTAATTTTTTCTTTTTTAAACTTATCGTTAAAAAATTTTGCCGAGAAAGAATGACCTAATGGATTTCCAATTAATGCGTACATTATGTTAGAATTAATTAATATTAAGAAGGGGATATGAATACACCCCCTTCTTTATTATGAATTTACCAGATTACCACACGTTCTTTCGTTGGACGGAACATTGGGTCACCTTCTTTGATATCAAATGCCTCAAAGAAAGGTTCTATATTACGAAGAGTGACATTAACCCTGTTTTCCCCAAGAGAATGAGGATCAGTCTTTGTCCTGTTAAGTATTTCCTCCTCACGTATATTCCCTGCCCACAGATTGGCGTAGGCAAGATAAAATCTCTGAAGAGGAGAGAATCCGTCAATGTCAGTCAGTTCTTTATTTGCTACGGAATCAAGGTATGCAGTAAGTGCTACACGAAGTCCACCTTGATCTGCAATATTTTCACCAAGAGTAAAGCGACCATTTGCAAATACACCCGGAGCCACTTCAACTTTATCAAACTGTTCAGCAAGGGCATCTGCAAGTTTTGTAAATCTTTCAGCATCTTCTGGCTGCCACCAGTCTTTAAGATTGCCGTCTTTATCAAATTGCCGTCCCTGGTCATCAAACCCATGAGTCATCTCATGGCCTATCACTACACCTATGGCACCATAATTTTGAGCATCGTCGGCAGTAAGGTCAAAATATGGAGCTTGTAGTATACCAGCCGGGAAACAAATTTCGTTAGTCGTTGGATTATAATAAGCGTTGACTGTCTGAGGGGTCATGTGCCATTCTGTCTTATCCACAGGCTTGTGGAGCTTCTTATAATTGTCTTGAGAATACCATACAGAAGCGTTATAGACGTTTTCCATGTAGCTTTTCTCAGGGTCAATGATAATTTCTGAATAGTCTTTCCATTTATCAGGATATCCAATCTTGACAGTGAAAGTATTGAGCTTCTCATGAGCCTTTTGTTTAGTGGAGTCAGACATCCATACGAGGTTATCAATATGTTTACCTAATGCTTTACGTAGATTATCTACAAGCCCAATCATATATTCCTTATTTTCAATTGGAAAATATTTGTTGACATATAGTTCACCCACAGCTTCCCCAAGCATTGAATTGGGAATTGACATTGCTCTTTTCCAGCGAGGCTCTTGTTCTTCCTTGCCACTCATCACTTTCCCAAACATTTCAAAATTGGCATTTTGGAAATCATCACTAAGAAGGCCAGATGAATCTGAAACTGCATCAAATATCAAATAATCTTTGATCTGTTGTTCAGAGAGAGTTGGAAGAAAGTTATTGAGAAACTCCATGAAATTAAGTGATACTACGTTAGCTTCGGTAACATCACCAATTCCGAGTCCATTAAGATATGTATCCCAATCAATATTATTATAATCGGATTTAATTTGGTCTATAGACCGCATATTGTAACGGAATTGTGGATTACGGCGCTGTTCGCGAGTCATCTTATTTTTAGCAAACTCTCGCTCTATAGAAATTACGTTGTCCCAGACACGTTGCTGTGATGGTGCATCGTAGCCGACTAATTCCATGATTTTTTTAACATATTTTTCGTATGCAGCAAGAATCTTTGCATTGGTCTCATTTTCCTCAAGATAATAATCACGGTCTCCGAGTCCTAACCCAGTCTCACTTATATGAAGAATATTTCTATCAGAGTTCTTTGAATCGGTGCCGACTCCCGTACTGAAAAATGAACTGCTCACCCCAGTGTGCATCCATGCTAAAAGATGGGCAAGATTTTCCTTTGAAAATCCATTAATTTTATCAATGAAAGGTTTTAGAGGTTGTGCTCCCTCCTTGTTTAGGCGCACGCTATCCATACCCAAGGCATAGAGATCACTAACCTTTTGTGCATTTGTACCTTTAATCTTAGATTCGGGATTATTTGCAAGATTAGTTATGAGATCCTGAAGCTGTACACGTGCATTTTCACGTAATTGATCAAATGTGCTGAAACGAGAATACTCCGGTGTAAGCGGATTATTTTTCATCCACCCTCCACAGGCATAAAGATAGAAGTTGTCACTCGGGTTGACTTTAGTATCCAGATTATTCCGGTCAATACCGTGAACTGCAGCAAAACTCAGCAACGGTACCCCTGCTACTCCAAGAATGAGTCTTTTAAAATTCATAATTATAAATATTATTTTGATTAATCATTATCACATGCTTAAAGATAGTTTGACATTCTCAAGATTTCCCTGAGCCTCTTCCCATGCGTTCATTGCATCTTCAATTTCCTTGGTTAACTTGGCATATCGGTCAAGAGTCTCAGGACTTGAATCGCCATCAGATAATTTTAATTCGATTTCACTTTGCAGTTGTTCAAGCCGCGTTACGTTTTCTTCAGCCATGGACACAGCTTTCTCCGCTTTTTTCAGTTTTTTATCTCGCTCTTTTTGCTCTGCATAGGATAGTGCCCCTGAAGATTGCGAAGGAACATCAGCAACTGAATTACCTATAGATTCTTGATACTTAATATCTTTTTTTATATCCAATGAGGGAGATGTAGTCAACTCCAGTTGAGACATGCTTGTAAAATTTTTCTTACGCAGGAATTCATATATACCTCCGAGATTCTCTTTAACCTTTCCACCGCCAAATTCATAAACCTTTGATACTAATCCATCAAGGAAATAACGATCATGACTCACAATAATGACAGTGCCGTCAAACTCTTTAATTGCTTCCTTAAGGATATCTTTTGTACGCATATCAAGATGATTGGTAGGTTCGTCTAGAATCAAAAGATTAACAGGCTCTAAAAGCAGCTTGATCATTGCCAATCGTGTCTTTTCACCTCCAGACAATACTTTGACCTTTTTATCTGAAGCCTCGCCACCAAACATGAATGCTCCGAGAATATCTCTGATTTTGGTGCGTATATCACCTACAGCCACATTGTCGATGGTTTCAAATACAGTAAGCGATTCGTCAAGCATTTGTGCCTGATTTTGTGCGAAGTATCCAATTTTTACATTATGACCAATTTTCAGATGACCGTCAAAAGGAATTTCTCCCATAATACATTTTACAAGAGTTGATTTTCCCTCACCGTTTTTCCCTACAAATGCCACCTTGTCACCTCTCCGGAGAGTGAACTCAGCATCGGAAAACACCAGATGGTTACCATATGTCTTACTTAATCCTTCTACGATTAACGGATAGTCGCCAGAGCGTGGGGCAGGAGGAAACTTTAAGCGGAGGTGAGAGTTGTCAACTTCATCCACTTCAATGGGAATAATCTTTTCAAGTTGTTTAATCCGGCTTTGTACTTGTACTGCCTTAGTAGCTTTGTAACGAAAGCGCTCAATGAAATCTTTAGTGTCAGCTATAAGTTTTTGCTGGTTTTCGTAAGCCCTCATCTGCTGCTCAACACGTTCTTTACGCAAATTGACAAATGCAGAATAGTTAACCTTGTAATCATATATTTTACCACAAGAAATCTCTACTGTACGTTTGGTTACATTGTCAAGGAATGCCCGGTCATGGCTTACAAGGACCACTGCCTTTGCCTTGGTAAGCAAAAACTGCTCAAGCCATTGGATTGATTCGATATCAAGGTGGTTGGTAGGCTCATCAAGAAGAAGCACATCTGGTCGCCTTAATAGGATTTTTGCCAATTCCACACGCATCCTCCAGCCACCCGAAAATTCACTTGTAGGTCGGTTGAAGTCTGTTCTTGCAAAACCAAGTCCGATAAGGGTACGTTCAATTTCTGCATCCACATTTGAAATTTCGTCTATATGGATTCTTTGTGTCAGGAAATCAATCCTGTCAAGCATTTTTTGATAATTAGAGCTTTCAAAATCGGTAGTCTGTTCTAATTCCTTATTCAGTTGCTTTAGTTCCTCATCAAGTTGGAGCCTCTCTTTGAAAGCTTTCTTAGTTTCTTCAAATATTGTTGTATCGTCAGCAAGTTTCATTTGCTGGGGAAGATACCCGATTGTAACTTCAGTAGGCTTGCTTACACTGCCCGATGTAGGTGACTGCAATCCGGCAAGGATTTTGAGCATGGTAGACTTTCCAGCTCCATTTTTACCAACAAGTGCTATCTTATCGGTAGGATTGATTACAAACGACACATCATTGAAGAGTGGAACTGCAGAAAACTCTACAGAGAGGTTGTTAATTGAAATCATTTTGAAAGTTCTTCAGTGCCTTTATGATTAATTTCCGTGAATTTATTAACCTGTGTCGGTGTCAATTTATCTTCATCAAGTGCCAGGCGTTTCCCAATAGCAAACATGGTGATAATTTCTTCCCTGTTATCTTCGGAAAGTTCTGACTGATCTTTTTGAGAGAATTTAATAGCATCGTCAATTCCAAACTCATATTGCTGAAGGAGAATGTCATATTCTTCTTCAGTGATTTCCTGTTTCTGAAGAATATCTTCAGCCTTACTGCGATTGAATCCATTTGAACAGCAGCAAAGAGAAAATGCTATTAATAAGATAAATATATTTATAAGAAAATTTTTCATTAGTTTTAGTTTAGTAGTGATTAGAAGTTTTCAATAGGTCATGAGTCTAATAGGTGAATGTCATGCCTGAAATAACCTCAATCATGACTATGTGTTTACCCTTTTCCATGAAGGGGAATGTGTATATATCTTATTAGACTACAAATTTAGATAAAAATTCTGAGATTTCTATACCGGTAATCTAAAGAAATATTTTTTCTCCATAAGAAAATTAAAAATCGTGAGATTTTTAATCCCACGATTTGTGTTTTTAAATTCTTTATGATAATGAAATTATTTTCGGATTGCCCAGATGCCAAGAGCAAAACATCCAATCAGACAAATGGTGCCTACAATGAAAATAGTGGCAGTAGAAGTGGCATCGGCAAGTAGTCCCCACCCGGCAGAGGCAAGTGCACCACCTGCCGCAAGAGCAATGGACACGATTGAAAAAATTCGAGAGTAATCACGCTGACCAAATACTTTACGTGTAAGCATGGCTGTCTGTACGGTCACGCCGGCATAAGCCCATCCAAATAGAAAAGCTCCGGTAAGAATCAAATAAATACCAGAAGTGCCAAATAGCAAGATAAGAAGTCCGCTTGCTCCCGCAAGAGTGGTGATAGTTACACCTGCGGTACAATTACGGTCGTTGACCCATCCAAGAGCGAGTTTGCCAATGGTAACACCTGCCATTACAACGGCGGCAGTAAGCGATGCTTCTTCCAAAGAAAAATGATGATCTGTGACATAACCAGGTATAAACAAATTTAGGGTTGAAATACCCATCATCATGAAGGCAAAAAGAATCACCACATAGAATACTGGCATTTTCACAGCATTGCTAAACTTTATTCCTGAATCGTTAGTTAATGCTTTTTGATTGCCATCAATCTTATCGATGTTTTTCGCAGAACCAATCTCGGATGGCTCTGCTCCATAAGGTAGTAATCCTTTATCTGCAGGATGGTTTCTAAGCAATAACGCAAGTAGAGGAGTAACTATAACGAGAATTATTATACCAAAGGACATGTAACCCCATCGCCAGCCATAATTGGTTATAATCCAACCTGCCATTGGATTGAACAACATACCTCCAATTCCAGATGCGGCACAGCAAATTCCAATCATTAAGCCCATTTTTGTCTGAAACCAGCGGTTGACGAGAGTAGGGTAACTAAGATATAGCAGGAAAGCGAGAGTGATACCCAATATTCCTCCGGCAACATAAAATTCCCAGACCTGATTGAAAAATCCCATTGAAAGGAAAGTGGCCCCCATAATAAAAGAACTTGCCGTAAATAGCCAGCGGGCACTCCATTTTTCAATCATGTTGCCAGCTACAGAGAGCATAAGGGTAGAGGTAATGTACATCACTGACATATAGATGCCAAATTCGCCGACGGGAACTCCGAGAGCGGCACTGACCGGTTTATAATAAATACCAGCACAGCTGAAAGCAAGCCCTACGTTTACACCCATCATAAGGCAGCAGCAAATTACGATAATAAAACCATAGTGAATACCTCGTTTTGTTACCGTAGGTGTTGAAGAAGATTGTGTCATGTGTATTAGTTGGTTGGTGAATAATGTTACTCTTGAAAAAGAGCTGTTATGACGGCAAAGTTAGTTAAAATTCTGGTAAATAAAAAAGCGTTCCCTAAAGAGAACGCTTTTTTATAAGTATATTATTGTTTACAATGTGATTACATCATACCACCCATGCCACCCATACCGGGAGCACCCATTGGAGCAGCGGGGGTGTCTTCTTTCTTATCAGCAATAACGCATTCGGTAGTAAGGAACATGCCTGCAATGCTGGCTGCATTTTCAAGAGCAACTCGAGTAACCTTAGCTGGATCAATAACGCCAGTTTCAAAGAAATTTTCAAATGTGTCAGTGCGAGCATTGTAACCGTAGTCACCCTCACCTTCTTTAACTTTTTGAACGATTACTGCACCTTCAACACCTGCATTTGCCACAATCTGGCGAAGTGGTTCTTCTATTGCCCGACGAATGATAGCAATACCTGTATTTTCATCATCATTGTCACCTTTAAGCTCATCAAGCTTAGGGAGACAGCGAATATAGGCTACACCACCACCAGGCACAATACCCTCGGCAATTGCAGCGCGAGTTGCTGAAAGAGCATCATCAACCCGATCTTTCTTTTCTTTCATCTCAACCTCAGAAGGAGCACCAATATAGAGAACTGCTACACCGCCAGCCAACTTGGCAAGACGCTCCTGAAGTTTCTCCTTATCATAGTTAGAAGTTGTGGTCTCAATCTGAGCCTTTATTTGGTTGATTCTGTTGGTGATTGCTTCCTTAGAACCTGCACCGTTAACAATGATTGTGTTATCTTTGTTGACAGTAACTTTTTCAGCGGTGCCAAGATCATTTATATTAGCTTGAGCAAGTTGCATGCCCTTAACCTCGCTTATTACATTGCCACCAGTGAGGATAGCTATATCTTCAAGCATCTCTTTACGACGATCACCGAAGCCAGGAGCCTTGACAGCACAAATCTTAAGTGAGCCACGAAGACGATTAACAACAAGAGTAGCAAGAGCTTCATTATCTACATCTTCTGCAATGATGAGAAGTGGACGACCACTTTGAGCCACTGCCTCGAGAACGGGGAGAAGATCCTTAAGATTAGAAATCTTTTTGTCATAAAGAAGAATGTAGGGAGAATCCATTTCACATTCCATCTTCTCACTGTTGGTTACGAAATAAGGAGAGATGTAACCGCGGTCAAACTGCATACCTTCAACCACATCAACAGTTGTCTCAGTGCCTTTTGCCTCCTCTACAGTAATTACGCCTTCTTTTTTAACTTTCTTCATAGCCTCTGCAATGAGACGACCAATCTCTTCATCGTTATTAGCTGAAACTCGTGCAACGTTTTCGATTTTGTTAATGTCGTCATCGACTTCCTGACTCTGCGCCTTGATACCCTCGACAACAGCTGAAACAGCCTTGTCTATACCACGCTTAAGATCCATAGGATTAGCACCGGCAGCTACATTCTTAAGTCCAACGTTAACGATTGACTGAGCAAGTACAGTAGCAGTGGTTGTACCGTCGCCTGCCTGATCACCAGTCTTTGAAGCAACTTCTTTCACGAGTTGTGCACCCATGTTCTGGAAAGGATCTTCAAGTTCAATCTCGCGAGCAACAGTCACACCATCTTTTGTGATATGAGGGGCTCCAAACTTCTTCTCAATGATTACGTTACGACCTTTAGGACCAAGTGTCACTTTCACTGCGTCGGCAAGAGCGTCAACGCCATTTTTAAGCTCTTCACGAGCCTTAATATTGAATTTTATTTCTTTTGCCATTTTGTGTTTTCCTTTTCTTAAATTCAGATTACATTGTCACCTTTATCATTATTCAATGACAGCGAGTACGTCACTCTGACGCATCATAAGATATTTAGTGCCTTCGAATTCGATTTCTGTACCGGCATATTTACCATAAAGAACCTCATCACCTTCTTTAAGAATCATGGGTTCATCTTTTGTGCCGTTGCCTACGGCAAGCACTTTTCCTTTAAGGGGTTTCTCTTTAGCTGAATCAGGAATTATGATGCCACCTAGAGTGACTTCTTCTGCAGCAGTAGGCGCAATGAGCACTCTGTCTGCCAATGGTCTGATTTTCATATTAGACATTTTAATTATAAGGTTTATTAGTTATTTCTATATATGGCATTTCAAATATCGTGCCAATTTTAAAGACTGAGTAAAAGTAGCAGCTGCCTTTACCATATCCTTTACGAAAAAGAAACATTCCAAACGGGTGGAATGTTTCCTTTATTATCTATTTTAAGCCAAACTTATTACTTTTTAACAAGAATATAACTTCGTTGTGGTGCGAGAATTCCGTGTAGTATCCCCTTTTTTACCTTAAACTCTTTGCCATACACTATGTCTTTATAAGTGCCATCAGGTAAACCTGTGGGAAGATTGACAGAATTGGCAATCTTTGCAATATTGACAACAGCCGCTCCCTTTTTACCTCTGTTAACAAGCAACACTTCTCCGTTGGGAGAAATCTGCACATCTTCTTTTTGTCCTGACATTTGTCTGCGGAATTTGTTTACTGCCATAACTTCCGGATGGAAGAATTCATCGTTGCCTCTTGCGCCGAGAATATTATCGCCCCAATATTGCTGCCGGGTAGAACCCATAGGGCGACTGAAAAATAGGGGAGTGCCATTCTGTCGAGCAGTGAGGAATACCCAACCCACACGGATTTGATCATCAGTAAGATGGGCAGACTCATGTGCGTTTGCGTAGGTGTCATGACTTTCAACCCATGTAGTTAGATATTCTGGAGCAGAAGTATGATGCCAATTAATAAGGTCAAGACCATTGATATTGCCTTTTTCAAGAGCCTCACGGAGTATATGACCGTACCCTGACGCAGTCTGACCAAAATAATCGGCATATTCAGCTTCGGGCACATTCCGATCCTGAAGCACTTCTCCATATACAAAAAGATCATCGTAAGGAACTGCCAAATGCACACCACCAACGCTTTTTCTTCCTGTGGCTACGTCCCAAAAGTCATTTTCCTTTACGCCGGCAGCTGTGTCAACAGGATCAGAGTGAACACCAATATGCTTGGCAGTATCGTAACGGAAACCTTTTACTCCCATTGCAAGTAGTTCATTGACAAACTGCATGTAATATTTTTGGAAGGCAGGATTCTCCGTATTTACATCAGGAAGGGCACCGGAAGCCCAAAGCGTACATTCAAGACGGTCATTATAATCCTTTACGGGTTGCAATCCATTAGAGTGGAACATCTTGTCACGTCCACCAACGGCATTATAGAAATCTTCTGATACTGCATCTACGTCAAAAGCGGTGTGATTAGGCAGAACGTCAACTATAATCTTGATATTATACTTAGCGGCAGAATCCATCATTTGCTGCATCTGTTCCTTTGATCCAAGAATATTGTTACCAATCTTCCAGTCGGTAGGTTGATAGTAGTAATACCAGTTACCTTCTGTTTCATTTTCATCGAATATTTTCTTTCCACTTCCTTCCGGTGCATAGCAATTTTGCACCGGAGAGGTCTGCACCATGGAGAACCCTGCATCCGCAATTTTCTTCATGTTATCAGCAATAGTTGGAAAATTCCAACTCCAGGCATGGAGGATTGTTTCATCGTTAGTGACATTGGGATTGTGAGTCACGCGATCTTTTGCGCTCACCGGTAGAGTAAGTACTGCACCGAGTGAGAGGACTAAAAATTTTTTCATTTTGATTGTCTAAATTTCAAGGTCTTGAAAATAGTGTAAGATATTTAGTTAAGATAAGGTGTATTGGCATATCTTATATGTCCTCACTCCTTAATATATTTATAACGTATGAAATGAAAAACTATTTTTCAGATTCTATCATCAAAATAGACTAAGAGACAACTATTTCAGCCGGATTCTCAATAAGAATGGGGGTACGACCCAGTAGGTTGAAAAGATCTTGGATTGATATGGCAATAAACCCACAAGGATCACCGTCAGTAATTACGATCTTATCTCTTTCTGCCACATCCTTATCCATAACGAAATTAACTTCCTTAGCCTCTTCTCTGAGTAGCCCGAGGGGAGTGGCTGCTCCATGAGGAGTACCAAGTATTTCTTTCATGAGCCCTTCATCGGCGAATGATACTCTTGGAATTTGTAGAGCTGCGCCAAATTCCTTAGTTATGAACGCTTTGCGTGCATGAGTGACATAAAGCCAAAACTTATTTTTCTGTCTGTTGGTAAGGAGAATGGTTTTTACTGTTTCAATACCGAATGCCTTGTCGATATTCAGACAGTCATCCATTGATATACCAGGGTCACTTTCAATCCTGGTATATGATATGTCTGAGTTTATCAGATGCTCATATATCATTTTTTGAGTCTCTGATTTAAATGTACAGGGAACCCCTGTCATTACTTCACTTGTATAGAATCCCATTTTGTGGATATTAATTTGATTAAAACGTATTAAATAATTCAAGAATATCGATACATTTTTGACTTGAATTAATTCACAAAAATAACTAATATCCTTCATAGCAGCAAATTTTATACTTTTATTTGTAGTTATTCTGTGATAGATAGCAATATTTCATTCTATATAATTTTATGGAAAATAATTTAACTTTTCAGTGAAAGTTTTAAGCAATATACTCCTTAATAATATAGTAATAATTGATGTCAAAATAATATGATGGTTTAATATGCATAGTATCCACCACTACAAGATAATCAAAACCAGCCAAAGATATACTGCCCATCAGAGTTTGTCAGGTGATAAGACAAAAAGTTCTAAACTGGTAACCTATATCCTAAAAATTCATTTCTTTTTGATTATAAAGAAATCCGTTTATTATACATAATTAACTAATAATCTTAATATTGTTAATCTTATTTGCAGAATTGAATATAATTGATTAACTTTACAAGCGCAATTGAATGGACTGGTGTGCTTGACTATAAGCATCATTCCAGATGATTGTTTCAGAAATTTAGATTCTAACATAAATATAATCTTAAATTTAAAGACAATGAAAAAAGAATTGAACTCTACTAAAGCTCCGGGCGCAATTGGTCCTTACAGTCAAGGTGTGATGGCAGGTAATCTTGTATTCGTTTCTGGTCAGCTCCCAATTAATGCAGAGACAGGCGAAATGCCATCTGATATCAAAGCCCAGACAGCACAGAGCATCGAAAATATTAAGGCAGTGCTTGCAGAGGCAGGTGCAACTCTTGATAATGTGGTGAAGACAACTGTATTCCTTGCAGACATGAGTCTTTTCGGAGCTATGAATGAAGTTTATGCTGAGAATTTCAAAGCTGTTTATCCAGCTCGTGCCGCATATGCAGTGAAGGAGCTTCCTAAGCAGGCTCTTGTTGAGATTGAGGTGATTGCTGTAGTATAAACTATATTGAGGGTAGGGAAAAGGTATTATGAATTATCACTTTTTCTCTGCTCTCGTTAGCTTTTGTGATAGTATTAAGGAGTATGATAAGTTATCTGCAAATTGAAAAATTGACAAAGTCATTCGGTGACCGAATATTGTTTGCCGATGTCACAATAGGGGTGTATCAGGGTGACAAGATCGGTCTTATAGCCGCTAATGGTAGTGGAAAAACGACCTTCCTTAATATTATTGCCGGTAAAGAGGATTACGATAGCGGAAATGTGGTTTTCAGAAATGACCTAAGGGTAGGTTATCTTCCGCAGCTTCCTGAATTTGATCCTGAACAGACAGCATTATCATACGCCACACCTGATCCTATGCGTAGTGACGATTACACATGTGAAGATCGTGCCCGACAAATGCTTTATCAGTTCCGCATAACTGATGTAAATCAGAAAATGGGTACTATGTCTGGTGGTCAGATTAAGCGTGTAGCTCTTGCTAAGACCCTTTTGTCTGAACCTGAGTTGCTTATTTTAGATGAGCCTACCAACCATCTTGATATCGAAATGGTGGAATGGTTGGAGACTTATCTTACCCGTCAGAAAATCACTTTGCTGATGGTGACCCATGATCGTTATTTCTTGGATAATGTCTGCAATAAGATAATCGAGATTGATAGAGAAGGTATGTATTCATATTCCGGGAATTATGCCTATTATCTTGAAAAAAGACAGGAGAGATATGATGCGATGAATGCGGAACTCGCAAAGGTGAAGAATTTATTACGGACAGAACTTGACTGGATGCGTCGTCAGCCTCAGGCACGTGGATCTAAAGCTAAATATAGAATTGATAATTTTCATCAACTTGAGGCAAAAAGCAAAGTTAATCTGCAGACTCGTGATCTGAATCTCGGTCACCAATCGGCATATATTGGTTCCAAAATTTTTGATGCCAAGAATGTTTCTAAATCATTTGGTGATTTGAAGATTCTTGACAATTGGAGTTATACCTTTGCCCGTTATGAAAAAGTTGGAATAGTTGGTGATAACGGAGTTGGGAAGTCTACTTTCATAAAGATGCTTTTAGGGGAAATGACTCCTGACAGTGGTCATTTTGATATAGGTCAGACAGTTAGGTGGGGCTATTATAGTCAGGATGGAATGACTGGCTTTGATGAAAGAAAGAAGGTAATCGATGCAGTAAGGGAGATAGCGGAAGAGGTGAGAATTGATGATAAAACACGCCTTAGCGCATCACAATTTCTCACACGTTTCTTATTCACACCTGAGACACAGCAAAAATATATATTCAAACTGAGTGGGGGAGAGCGGCGAAGGCTGTATCTTGCCACAGTGCTTATGAAGAATCCAAATTTCCTGATTCTTGATGAGCCAACTAATGATCTTGATATTCTTACGTTATCAGTTCTTGAGGATTATCTCGTTAATTTCAAAGGATGCGTTATCATAGTTAGTCATGACCGTTTTTTCATTGACAGGATTGTAGATCACATATTTGTATTTAAAGGTAACGGTGTAATTAAAGATTTTCCAGGTGACTATTCTACATATCGTCACTGTGTGCATGAGGAGGAGAAAGAATGTAAAGGCTTGGAGGATATAAAATCTTCAACTATCTCAGAACAATATCCACCTCAGAAGCCTCGTACTGAAAGGAAACCGAAATTGACGTTTAAGGAAAAAAGGGAACAGGAAGAGTTGACAGTAAGGCTGGAATTGCTTGAGAAAGAGAAAATGGCTTTAGAAGAAAAAATGTCTTCAGGCACAATGGCTAATAATGAAATTATCGCTGCCGGGAAAAGGATGGAAGAAATAATAAATGAAATAGATGAATGCGAATTCCGTTTGCTTGAACTTATGGAGAAAGAGTAGTGTATTTATTGGATAAGGCGTAAAGATTAATCGCATTTATAATGAAACGAATATTATTGGCAGGGTTACTACTCACCGTGTCCATGGGTGTAACATCTGGGAAAGGTAATAAGATTTGTGAGTTAACAAAGCAGGAAAAGACACAATTGCTTAATGAGGCTGATGATTTTATAGATGAGCTACCTGATGGTTTACAAGACCGTCAAGCAGACGCAGTGCTCCATGCTATGCAAGGGGCTGCCTTTGAACTTCAAGAAGTGCGTCAGTCAAGAGATAAATCTTTTACCTATTCAGACAATATTAAAATAACAGATATATGTCCTATTGATGGCATGGCAAGAGGCATCAACATGCGGCTATATCAGCCGAAAGTAAATAATGATAAGTTGCCACTCCTTATCTATTTGCATGGAGGGGGATGGACATTTGGCAGTCTTAATTCATGTGCAGCTTTTTGTGATGCCTTGACTTCTAGTGGTAATATTGCTGTTCTTGCTGTCGATTATTCCCTTGCTCCGGAAAATCCTTTCCCTCGTGGTTTATCCGATTGTATTGCTGTGGTAGAATATGTATTTGCAAATACTGATAAATTAGGTACTTCTCCCACCTTGATTAGTTTAGGAGGAGATAGCTCTGGAGGAAATCTTGCACTTGCAACTTCAATTTATATGATCGGTACTCAGAAATCAGATAAAGAATTAAAATCATTAATTCTTTATTATCCCGTCGTAAATATAAATAATGAGAATACAGGGTCATGGAGACAGTATAGTCGTGGGTACGGTCTTGACCGCCGCCTGATGGATGCTTTTAGCAGCGCATACGATGATAATGGCAGGTCTCCAGAACAGATCGGTAACATATCCAAAGACGTGTTAAAATCACCTTTGAGTGCACCAGAAGATATTTTGGCTAAACTCCCGCCTATACTTATGATTGCTGCTGAACGAGATATTTTGGCAGATCAAGGAAAGGCATTTACAGAGAAGGTTAAAAAAACGGGAAACTCCATTGAAAGGATAGAATTTCCTGGTTCTGTTCATCTTTTTATTACTGTACCAGGACAACCCACAGCATTTAATAAGGCTGTGGCTTTAACTGCCGATTTTCTTAATAATTTTTAATCCCTCCTTTAGATATTTATATATATCAGGTGGCATATTCAAACTTATATGCCACCTGATTAATTGCTGTGGGATGTAGTGAATCGATGGGTCACTCATAGAACGTAAGATGTTTACAGGGTTTATATAAATTCCTGAAGAGCCTTAAGTAATGGTATGGTAACTTTTAAGTTAAAATTAAGCTGAGATAGCCTTGGCTCCCGCCATTTACGTAGGGATTGCTCCCAACACGCCAATTTCCGCATCAGCATACCTCGAATTAAATCGGAATGCCAAAGCAGCGCTTTGGCGGGACTGGGAATCACCGAGGCATGTGTACTGCTTTGCATCGCGTATGCAGAACTCAATCTGAAACCTCAGTCCGTAAAACTCCACCACCTGTTCCCCGCTCAGGGAGGGTCGGTGGAGAAATATATCTTGGGACCACCATGTTCGGGGTAATATACCGCAGCCACGGCGTTTCTATGCAGTGCCCTGCAGTTGAGAGTTGCCGTAAGGAACTTTCCCTTGTCGCCGTTGAGTCGGAATTCCCGGAATATAGTCATGTCCAGACCAGAGAGATCAACCTTCCCGTCGACCTTCTTTTTTACATCTTTATGTACCGGCTCGCCCGGGTCTGTCTGATGGACGTAACTGAGACATATGTTGTCACGGAGTCTGGAGATGATGCCGAATCCCATCTCCATCACCTTAGCCCACCGACAAAATACGCATCAGCCGTAATGCATCCCGATATATTATGGAGCGTCTCTTTGTTAACTCCGATGGTGATCAGGTACCATATGCTGAGATTGACGGACTGCTCTTTGAGCCACGTCTATCCCTGCCAAGTCGACTTCCCTCGGGAATGCCTCGCTGTATGTCTTCCCGGTATTGGTACCCATGCGGCTCCGGCTGGGTCGGGCATCTCAAGTGTCAGGCTGAACAATTCTTTGAGTATGCTGCAGAAACTGTTCTTCATCTCAGGTGTTATATTTTTGAGGACCGACGATACGGTCTCTTCAAGTTTGACGGGTAACTGTGTGAAACTCATTTTTTATATTTTTATTTTTTTACTCATACGGCTGGCCGCCGTTTTGTGTTCAGCCTGTTGGCAAGATTTAGCACTTGCCAGTTAGACTGTTAATTTTTTATATTATTCAAGTTTCGCAAGTTAATGATTTATAAATAAAAGGACATAAAAAAACGACATGGTTTCTTGCCTAATTAGCAGGAAATGAGAAATGTTAAGTACCACCAAAAAATCACTTCAAGACCATGTCGATACACAAAGTTACTCCTTTTATTTCGGAAATCAAAAAATTTTTCAGCAATAAAGACCTCACGGGAGCCATGCAGACCATAGCACAAATATTTTCCGAGGTCAGGATGA
>JAAVCP010000030.1 GCA_014802265.1 Bacteroides sp.
TGACTATGATTCCAAGCCATCTTCTAATACTCGGAATAATCTACAAGCCCAAGAAGGAGAAATGTTAATAGCTAAGACTAATTCTCCGGGATACTATAAAACCAAAGGAAATCAAGTTATTGAACTTTGGGATGATGGTTCAGTGGCTGATACTTATCAGGCTATAGGTGTGTATAAGTCATTATCAGAGTTCCGTAATCATAATAAGAATGTGCAAATTAATAATCCCATTAAAGGAAATAGAGGAATAAATAACTCCAAATTATTGATGTTATTCGGTCCGATTAATGAAGACTACGACGAATATATTGGAAAAATGTATTCTGTCTATGGGCTTTTTATATTATGTGGTGACCAATTAGAATACTATGAAAATACTTTAGGGCATTCCAATACATTTACCTATATTCAAGACTTAAACGTCATAGATTAATTGCTCTTGTTCCCATATTTTGAAAAGACATAATTCTTATTTAGCATATATGAGGGTTTGTATTAATTCAAATACAAAATTACAAATTTATTTAGTTAATCACCCTATTCAGAGGAAAAAATCATCGGTCACGTCAAGTCTTATAATATTGAGTGAGACAATTATAGAATTCTGCTATAGATTCTTAGTTTAGCAAGCAAAACTAAACCTATCGGTTGCATTTTCTGAGGTGTTTTATTAACTTTGCAGTTCCAAATGCGTTTATAAGATATGAAATTCGTAAGAATCATACCAAAATACAACCATCTTTGGGCTGTCAAAGCTCCGGATGAAGAAGCTGATGAGCTGACCCTGTTGTTCCGTAAATGGAACAATGCGGAGTATCTTCTTGACTTTTTTATGGAGAACTTCGAGGATCTTAGAAGTTTCTTCAAAATAGAGCGTCTTGACCAAGCCATTGAGGATACTTTTGAAGATGCCGAGACTCTGGAGGAATTCATACTTGAATTGCCCTATACCGAAAATCTTGATGAACTCTTCAAACCTTTGGATATTACCGACACCCGGATGTCGGAATTGACAAGGGAGAAAGCCCGTAACTGGGACAGAGACCGTCATGCCAGTTGGCTGAGGATTTATGCCATTAGGCTGGAACCAAATGTATACGTCGTTACGGGTGGTGCAATCAAATTGANCCGNACNATGCAGGAGCGTGAGCATACAGCNCTTGAACTTGACAANCTCAACCGCTGTAAGGCTTTCTTGAANGNNAATGGCNTTTTCGANCANGACAGTTTTGTTGAACTCACNAATGAAGAATGATATGNCANGCAAGGCAATAAAATTTTTAGAGGCTAATGAGAGTGAAAGCCCATCGCGCTTTGTAGAGGAAGCAGCATGGCGCAAAGAAAATGCAAGCTGGCTTCGTTGGTCGCGCCAACTTGCTGTGACCCTTATTGGTTATATGCAGGATAATGGCATGAAACGAGCAGACCTTGCCTCAAAACTCGGCGTTTCACCTCAATATGTCAGCAAACTTCTCTCCGGCACGGAAAATCTTAGCTTTAAGNGTATAGCCAATATAGAAGATCGTTTGGGGATAAGTTGTCTTGTAATGGTAAACACATGAAAAGGGCAAAAATTTCTCTACGTGAGCTGTCAAGATGAAATTGATAGACTTTAATCATACTTAGAAGTGAAGTCCTCGGCATTTATGCCAGGGCTTCACCGATTTACATATACATTTTGATGTCAAGATCATCATAAGAGGATTTGTTTCTGACTTCCCATTTGCAGTTCTGTCCGTGTCCGATGCCGACATTGAAACGGGAGAGATTGACAGAAAGGATATGCGATATTGCCGTTATAATCTCCAGTGTGTATTCCTTCTGACGGATAGGAAGAGAACGTACCCCTGTCTTTTACGTAGCCTGCTTATCTATCCTGTCTACAATATCCTGTGAGTTCTTGTTAGTCAGATTATCGATGGCAAGCTGCATGAGGAACCCCGGTCTATCATCTGGATCAAGCCTGCAGTAACGCTCGCGCTCGTCCGGATCCATCGGAATACTTTTGCAAATTTGACTATTTATCCATAAAATAAAAAAACTCAACCTTATTTTGGAATGAACACCTGTCACTTTAGCCGCGTTATAACGATAAATCAAATTATATCTAACTTTTAACACCCCCAATATGATGGATTGGCTTATAATATTTTTTCAAAAGAATTCACTGATTCCGATTTTCCTGACATTAGGATTAGGATTCTGGCTCGGAAAACTCAAAATAAAAGGCTTCGCTCTGGGTTCAGTGGCTGCCACATTAATTGTGGGAGTAATCATGGGACAAATGAAAATCAGTATCCCTGACATTACCAAGACAATATTTTTCCTATTCTTCCTTTTCTCCATAGGTTATGGTGCGGGTCCACAATTCTTTCGGTCATTTAAAAACAAGAGCGGTATTCGCATGGCAGCCTTCGCTGTGGTCGAGGCATTAGTTTGTGCCGGACTGGTGATAGGAGCCGCTCATATCATGGGTTATGGCAACGGGGTGTCAGCCGGACTGTTTGCAGGTTCACAAACGGTGTCGGCTTCATTGGGGTTGCTTGCTGACACAGTGAAAGAGATGCCCGGAGACCCCGATACACGGGCACACTTACTGATGATTATACCGGCTTGCTATGCCGTGACATACGTATTCGGCACTGTCGGGTCCGCATGGTTCCTCTCCAACGTTGGTCCGGCAATGCTCGGCGGATTGAAAAAAGTAAAAGACGAGGTGGCACGTATAGAACAGGAAATGGATGCCTCCAACAATATCGCCCCGGGATTTATACGTGCACGCCGTCCAGTCAGTTTCCGTGCATACGCGGCTGAAATAGATTTTTATGATACGCCACGCTCATTGGAAGAAATACAAGAGATGTATGCAGCCAAGGGAGTGAGAGTATTGGTTGAACGAGCCCGTGTCAATGGTAATATTGTCAATCCATCGGAAGATATCAGAATAAGCAAGGGCGACCATATTGTGCTTGGTGGTAGGGCAAAGGAGATAGTAAACCTTCAGCTTCCCCCGGGTCCTGAGGTGACAGACCCGGAACTACTGAATTTCGGCGCGGAGCGAACACCTACTACCATTGCCTCAGGTGAAGTAGACGGAATGACCCTCGGAGAACTTCTGAATAAAGACTATATGGAGCGTGTAATGGTGGCTTCAGTGAGCCGCAACGGAATGAGTCTACCTCTCAAAAACAATATAGAACTTCACGCCGGCGACATATTAACCCTTATAGGGTGGCCCTTCGACGTGGCTACCGCCGCCTCCCATATAGGGTATGCCGACCGTGCCACCCATACTACCGACATGGTGTTCGTTGGTCTTGGCATAGCGGCAGGGTGCATAATCGGAGCAATTTCATTTAAAATAAATGGTATACCGTTTGGACTCGGCACAAGTGTCGGCGCATTAATAGCCGGATTGTCATTAGGCTGGCTTCGTGCCAAGAAACCATCTTTCGGACATATCCCTTCATCAGTGGTATGGATGTTTAATAATCTTGGAGTCAATATGTTTATCGCAATTCTCGGCATAACAGCCGGAGGAGCATTACTCATCGGGCTTAAGGAGGCAGGAGCCCTGATTTTGGTGGTGGGTGCCATACTTACCATCGTCGGTTTAGCAATAAATATACTGATAGCCAGAAAAATATTCCGTTTTAACACTCCTGAGACACTTGGCTGCGTTGCCGGCGCACGACTTGCAGTGGCTGCAATAGGTGCCATTCAAGAGACTCTGCACAGTGATGTGCCCAACTTAAGTTACACAATAACTTACGCCGTAGCAAACGTTACCCTCGTTTTCTCAAGTCTCCTTGTGCTATTCCTGTGTTAGACAACTTAAATAAATCCGTCATAATCAACCAACCATCATACCTTTGCAAACGTTATAATTAAACAGATGCACATAATGATTCCACTTGAATCCACTATGATATGAATAAACATCATCGTCGGAAATACGGTTGCTTCTGTCCGGAAACCGAAACGTTAATAAGTAAAAAGGAATGAAGAAATTTTTCCTCATATTGTTGGTTACCGCAATGGCAATTATCAATCATGATTGCCGGGCAGCTGAGTTGATTGATTCCACCGAAGTATATTTCATGCAGGAGAACACCACGCCTACTTCCCATAACATTAAGTGCCCTTGTAAACCATTTTATATGGCTCTGAAAACCAATCTGCTGTATGATGCCCTTGCGTTGCCAACTGTAGGTGCGGAATTCTATGTAGGGAAAAATATATCAGTGGCAGCCAACTGGATGTATGGATGGTGGGATCATAATAGCACACATTTCTATTGGCGTGCATACGGTGGCGACCTGACTCTACGATGGTGGTTTGGGAAAAAAGCGCATGATAAGCCTCTGACAGGGCATCACCTCGGGATATATGGTGGCGTAGTAACCTATGACTTTGAATTAGGCAGCACCGGATACATGGGTGGTCTACCCCATCGTACACTGTGGGACCGCTGCAACCTATTCGGTGGCATTGAGTATGGATATTCCCTCCCTATAGCCCGTCGCCTTAATATCGATTTCACTATAGGAATAGGTTATCTCGGTGGAAAATATATGAAATATAAACCCTTGGGAAATCATTATGTATGGCAGTCAACGCATGAACTGAAATGGTTCGGACCTACAAAGGCAGAAGTGTCTTTGGTATGGCTGATTGGTTGCGGCAACTATAACGCAAAGAAAGGAGGGGCAAAATGAAAAAATCAATTGTTTATTTCTCCTTGCCACTACTACTTGGGTTCGGGGCATGCAAGCATAAAGATCTATGTTTTGACCACTATCATGTACACGAAGTGCGTATAATGTTTGACTGGAGGAACGCACCTGACGCCAATCCTGAATCTATGGCTGCTTATTTCTTTGGAAACGAAGAGACAGGAATGCTGCGTTATATTTTTCAAAACCGTGAAGGTGATATAATCTCCATGCCGGTGGGAAGTTATTCCGGACTCGGATTAAACAGCGATAACACCGACTGGGCACGTTCCCGCCATATTGACGACATAGAGGCATTTGAGACATATACTGACGATGCCATAACAACTGAAGCCTACGGGCTTTCCACACGTGGTGTGCCACGTGCCCCGGGAGCTGAAGACGAGCGTATGGCACAGACACCAGGTATGCTCTGGACCCATAGAGTTGATAATGTCACCGTAAATTCTACCGACAGCCTACAGACAATCACATTCTATCCGGAAGAAGCTGTATGCCATTACACTGTAGATATCTCCCATGTCACTAACCTGCAATACGTTGACCGCGCTGAAATCGACGGCACCATTTCCGGCATGGCTGAAGGGTTCAATCATGGGAAAAATTGCCCCACAAAGAATCATGTAACCATGACATTCACACTAAGTGCAGACACCGAGGCACAGACACTTCACGGTGAGTTACTGACATTCGGGGAGTGCCCTTCCGATTTCGGCTCCCACATGCTTACCATTTACCTATATCTTACCGACGGATCAAAATGGTATTATAATTTCGACGTAACATCGCAAGTGCACAATGCGCCTGATCCTCATAATGTCCATATTGTTTTAAGCGGACTCCCTCTGCCACAGCCTATCGTAGACGGTGGCGGTCTCATTCCCGACGTAACCGACTGGCAGACGGAAGACATAGATATGAAAATGTGACCACATTTCAAAAGGATGTGGTCACACAAATGTTTTTTATCTTAAACAGGTCAATCGTTTTTTGACTTATCTTCCAACGTTTTGAGCATCTCCGTGGCAGTTAACCCTGTGATGGGGTGAGTCCAGCCCGGGGCAAGTTCCTCAAGCGGCACAAGGAAGAAATCGCGATCCGCAAGATGAGGGTGAGGTACCTTCAGTTCCGGAGTATCAATCACCTCCCGATCAATCGCTACTATATCAATGTCAAGCTCCCGGTCAATATAATTACCCTCTTCATCACGGTGAGGAGCCGGGGCAAGAAGTTTCTCGATTGCCTGAAGCCTGTGAAGTATCTCTTCAGGGGGAAGATCACTATTGAATGCCATCCCCACGTTCAGGAAAGGTTCAGTGGAATCAAAACCCCAAGGCTTCGACTCCACCACATGACTAAGTTCAAACGGTCCGAATTCTTCCCCTATCGCACGCATTGCACGACTGAGGTTCAGACGACGTCTGCCTACATTGCTTCCTATGTTGACTAATATAAACGCCATCACAATGACTTCTTAACCTCAACTTCCTCGTAAGCCTCGATAAGATCTCCCTCGCGAATATCGTTGTAGCCTTGGACAGACAGACCACAGTCGTAGCCTGAGACAACCTCCTTGACATCATCTTTAAATCGCTTAAGCGAGCCAAGTTCGCCGGTATAGATCACGATGCCATCACGGATCACGCGCACTTTGCTGCGGCTCTTGATCTTGCCGTCACGCACGATAGCACCCGCAATAGTGCCCACCTTTGAGATATGGTAGGTCTGAAGCACTTCGGCAGTACCCGTAATCTCTTCCTTAATCTCCGGAGATAGAAGACCTTCCATAGCATCTTTGACCTCCTCGATTGCTTTATAGATTACGGAGTAAAGACGAATCTCAACACCTTCTTTCTCGGCTTCCTTACGCGCTGCGCCTGAAGGACGCACCTGGAAACCGATGATGATGGCATCTGAAGCAGCTGCCAAGGTCACATCGCTTTCAGAGATAGCTCCCACGCCCTTATGAAGCACATTGACTTGAATCTCCTCCGTAGAGAGCTTGATGAGTGAGTCGGAAAGTGCTTCCACTGAACCGTCAACATCACCCTTGACCACAAGGTTAAGCTCGTGGAAGTCGTTGAGGGCGCGGCGACGGCCAAGTTCTTCAAGACCCGGACGCTTCTTGGTGCGAAGACCAAGTTCGCGCTGGAGCTGCTCGCGCTTGGCAGCAATCTCACGTGCCTCCTGTTCTGTCTCAAGCACATTGAATGCGTCGCCTGCAGCCGGAGCACCGTTCAGACCAAGCACAAGTACCGGGGTGGCAGGACCTGCCTCAGTGACTTTCTGGTTACGCTCATTGAACATCGCCTTTATCTTGCCATAGTGAGTGCCCGCAAGTATTACGTCGCCCACTTTCAATGTGCCATTCTGCACAAGCACTGTAGCCACATAACCTCTGCCCTTGTCAAGACTCGATTCGATTATAGACCCGACAGCAAGGCGGTTGGGGTTTGCCTTAAGGTCAAGGAGCTCTGCCTCAAGAAGAACCTTCTCCATGAGGTCTTCCACGCCGATTCCTTTCTTTGCAGAAATATCCTGGCTCTGATACTTGCCACCCCATTCCTCAACGAGATAATTCATTGCGGCAAGCTGCTCCTTAATTTTGTCAGGATTAGCAGTGGGCTTATCTATTTTATTAATTGCAAACACCATTGGCACTCCGGCAGCCGAAGCATGATTGATAGCCTCAATGGTCTGGGGCATAACATCGTCGTCAGCAGCCACGATGATAATCGCAAGGTCAGTTATCTTGGCTCCACGCGCACGCATGGCGGTAAATGCCTCGTGACCGGGAGTGTCAAGGAATGTTATGTGACGCCCGTCGGCAAGCTTCACATTGTATGCACCGATATGCTGAGTAATGCCACCTGCCTCACCGGCAATCACATTTGCATTGCGGATATGGTCAAGGAGTGAGGTTTTACCGTGGTCAACATGACCCATGACAGTGACAATTGGTGGACGCGGCACGAGATCTTCCTCATCGTCCTCCTCTGAGGCAATCGCCTCCGTCACATCAGCACTTACATACTCGGTGGTAAACCCGAATTCTTCAGCCACAATATTTATAGTCTCGGCATCAAGACGCTGGTTGATCGACACCATAACGCCGAGATTCATACATGTAGCGATAACATTGTTGACAGGCACCTCCATCAGATTGGCGAGGTCGTTGGCTGTGACAAACTCTGTGAGCTGTATCACTTTGCTCTCCGCTTCCTCGCGACGCTGATTTTCAAGTTCACGGTTGTGGATAGCTTCTTTCTTTTCCTTACGCCACTTCACTCCCTTTTTAGGAGCCTTGTTGGTGAGGCGTGCAAGCGTCTCCTTTACCTGCTTCTGCACATCTTCCTGATTGGGTTCCTGTCTCTGCTGACGATCGTTTCCCTTACGGTCGCCCCCTTTACGGTCAGTGCCCCCTTTGCGGTCACCACGCTTACGCTCGGCATTGCCACCTCCACCCTGCTGCGGATTGCCATTATTGCCGCGGGGAGGTTTATCACCACCCTTTTTCTTCTTTCCGTCAGAACCGAATCCGGGCTGTGAGGCTGCTTTTTCAATATCGATTTTCTCTTTGCCTATCCTCTTGCGTTTCTTGCGGTCGGTATTTTCACTATTATTGTCGCCTGTTGCAACGGCATTACCTCCCTGACGATTTTTATCACCACCACGACGTCTTTCGTCACGCCCTCTTTTCTTAGGGCGCGTAGACTGGTTGAGTGATGAAAGATCAATTTTACCAAGCACTTTCAGCTCCGGAGCCGCCGGCGGGGTGCCGAGGCGGAACACATTAGACTTCGGAGCCTCCGTTGAAGCAGGTGTGGGAGTCTCCGGCTGAGGGATGGTAGCGGGCTGGACAGCCGGTTTCGGTTGTTCAACACTCTTTTGTGATACGACTGGCTTTTGATGTTCCATAGTCTTCTGCTGTTCTGAAGGCTTTTGTTGTTGCGGAGCTTTCTGAGGGGCAGGCTTAGAGGCTGCCTGTCTGGATTCCTGACGGGAGTCACGGTTCTTATTCTGCTCCTGCCTTCTGTCACCCTTTACTTCACGACCGGCAGCCTCACCCTGCCTGCCATTTTCCTTTCTATCCTGAAAAGATTGCTGACGCGACTGAGAGTGAGAAGACTTCCCTTCATTGCGTGATGGACGCGACTTCCCCCTGCGGCTATCGCCAAGGTCGATTTTTCCGAGCACTTTCAGTCCGGGTACCGGCGTAGCTGAAGACGTACTTATATCGCCTGTATAGCGGTCATTTCTTGCTTTTTTCACTTCTGCGCGTGTTTTTATTCTGTCATCGGCTTTTTGCTTGGCGTCTTTATCACTGCTGAACCCACTCATCAACAAATCGACAGCCCTGTCGTCAATGCGTGCATTAGGGTTGTTGTCGACGGTGATGTCGTGGCGCTGCAGGAATTCTACTACTGTAGACACGCCGACATTAAGGTCTTTTGCTACTTTACTGATTTTATTACTCATATATTAGTGAAAGGGTTTTTTCTTTATTTTATTATGAAGAGAGCAAGCGCGACAAGATTAATCATCAAACTCGGCGCGAATAATATCAAGCACCTGCTGAATAGTGTCGTCTTCAAGGTCTGCCTGGTCAAGTTTCTCCGGGGTGGCATTGAGCACAGACTTGGCAGTTCCGAGTCCTATATTCTTCAGGGCTTCGATTACCCAACCGTCAATTTCATCGCGGAATTCGTCGAGATAGATATCTTCCTCACCTTCCTCAATGTCACGATAAACGTCGATGGTGTAGCCGGTGAGCATGGTGGCAAGACGAATGTTATGACCACCCTTGCCAATGGCAAGCGACACTTCCTCAGGGTGAAGGAACACCTCTGCCTTCTTCTCATCCTCATTAAGGCGTATGGAGGATATGCTGGCGGGGCTGAGGGCGCGCTGAATGAAAAGTTGAGGATTGGCAGTGTAGGAAATAACATCGATATTCTCGTTGCGGAGTTCCCTTACAATGCCATGGATTCTGCTTCCCTTGATTCCCACACAGGCACCAACAGGGTCAATGCGGTCGTCGTAGCTTTCTACGGCAATCTTCGCACGCTCACCAGGGATTCGAGCCACTGCACGGATAGTGATAAGACCATCGTGAATCTCCGGAACTTCCTGTTCGAACAGGCGGCGCAGGAAACGATCATCGGTGCGTGAAACTATCACCTTCGGGTTGCTGTTCATGTTATCCACACGCTTCACCACAGCTTTCACCATGTCGCCCTTGTGGAAAGAATCGCTGGGAATCTGCTCATCCTTAGGCATGATAAGCTCGTTTTGATCCTCATCAATAAGTAGCGCCTCACGCTTCCATATCTGATGGACTTCACCTGTGACAATCTCTCCTTCAAGCTCCTTGAAGCGGGAAGACAGTGCCTCTTTCTGAAGGTCAAGAATTTTTGACTGCAAAGTCTGACGAAGGGTCAGGATTGCACGGCGACCGAATTTCTCAAAGAAAATCTGCTTTGAAACCTCCTCACCGATCTCACATTCGGGGTCGATTTCCCGAGCCTCTGAAAGACCTATCTGCTTGTCTTTATTGTCAACCTTTCCGTCAGGCACGACCTCAAGGTTCTGATATATCTCACAA
Source organism: Bacteroides sp. (assembly GCA_014802265.1). Classification (GTDB taxonomy): domain Bacteria; phylum Bacteroidota; class Bacteroidia; order Bacteroidales; family Muribaculaceae; genus Lepagella. Next base: position 10,342 of record JAAVCP010000030.1, read on the forward strand.
TCGCCCTTGTCGGGGTTCATGATCACGTCAAAGTTCTCGTCTGAGCCAAACATCTTCGTAAGCACATTGCGGAATGATTCCTCGAGAACGCTTATCATAGTGGTCTTGTCAATGTTTTTGAGTTCTTTGAACTCTGCAAACTGGTCGACCATATTTACTGTCTCTGCTTTCTTTGCCATAAGACTTTAGAATTGTAGTAGATATTTCGTATATTTTACATCGGCATAAGGGAATGTGCGCTCCACCTTCTCAACTACAGGGCGTTTGGCACCCTCTTTCTTCACCTTCTCTTCGCTGATTATGGTGAATGAGTCTTCTCCCACGCCTTGAAGAAGCCCTTTGTACTTCTTACCGTCGGCGGCGAGCACCTCTACTTCCTTGCCTCGATTTTTCTCATATTGGCGTCTCACCTTAAAGGGTGAGGTCAATCCGCATGACCCGACTTCAAGATCATAGTCTTCATCATCACGGCTGAACTCTGCTTCTATTGCCCTTGTAAGCTCCACGCAGCGGTCAATATCAACGCTTGTGTCAGAATCTATCTCCACTACTATACTGTTGTCCGGACTGATGGTTATATCCACCAGATAAAGGTCTGTGCCCTCAAGGCGGCTCTCTATGAATTTTGTCAGTGCTTGCTTGTCGATCATTTCGGTTTATGCTAAAAAAGAGGAGGAGACTGATGTCCCCTCCGGAATGCATTTGCAAAGATAATAATTTTGCCCCATTTTACCATAAAAATGGGTATATTTACTTCTTTTTATGATAAAAATTAAATATTTTTAACATCTATTTAATTTATTTAACTCTATTTTTCATTTATCATGCTAATTCCGCATTTATATCTTGCAGAAATTTTGCCAAAGCAGGATTATTTTCAACCGCTTGTTTCAGAAACTCTTTCGGGGGAAGCATCTTTACCACATTTGGATTGTCGTTGATAGTTACCTTAAGAGTAAGGAGATCATTGGCAAGAGCGTTTCTCATATAATCAATGAGTTTCGGCATTGATATTTCAAATGCCTGTTGCTGTGCCGGGTGGTCAACCACAATTCTGAAAGCATTGTCACCTGAAGGCTCGGGCTGCGAATTACGCATGGCGTTGACAAGAATATGAAGCGACGGATTACGCACTATGAACTCTCCCCAGGCACGCATGAAGCCCTCACGGGTAATAGGCGTGGAGCGTTGCTGCAATGAAGTCACTGAAGCCTTTTCACCTGTGGAACGGCTGTTCAGTTTAAAACTTGAAGGACGTGTGCGTGACGCGACGGAAGATCGCGGAATGGGAGTCGGTGACTGAGGACCAACGGCTGAGGGCTGTGGAGTCGGAGTAACAGAAGTTGCTGGTTGATGAGGCGCAACAACAGGTGCATCAGACTGAGGCGGATTTCCGGACGATAAAGGCTGCTGCGGAGCAGGTGACTGCGTTATAGGTTGTTGGTATATGTTTGGTTGGGTCGTAGGTTGCTGTGGGGCATTTGGCTGGACTGTAGGATTTGAATACCTTACAACCGTCGGATCACCCAATGGTATCGTGCGGTCCAGTGCATCAAACGGTGGGGTTACAGGCTTAAGAAGCTGACATAGACGTATCAGAGTCAGTTCTACAAGCAAACGCTTACTCGTGGCAGTGCGGTAATTGAGATCACATTCGTTGAGCAGCTTCATGGCAGTGTAATACCATTGCACAGGTAAAGTCTTTGCCTGCTCCACATAGCGCTCCCCTATCTCAGCCGAGGTCTCTAACAACGAAATGGTACGTGGATCGGCTGCAACCATGAGATCGCGTATATGCCCCGAAAGTCCATTGATGAAAAACAGCGAATCAAATCCCTTGTCACGTATATCCTTATATATAAGCAATACTGAGGGCACATCGCCTTGTCGGAAAGAATCTACAAGACGAAAATAATAGTCATACCCCAAGACATTGAGATTGTCAATGGTGTTCTGATATGTCACCATGCCGCGTGAAGAGGCTGACACCTGATCGAAAATCGACAGGGCATCGCGCATTGCCCCATCAGCCTTTAACGCAATAACCCCAAGAGCCTCCCGCTCGGTGCTGATACCCTCCTCCTTGGCAACATACTCCAGATGGTCGATCATGTCGTTTATCGTGATGCGCTTGAAGTCGTAGATCTGGCAACGGCTCAGAATAGTAGGTATCACCTTGTGTTTTTCTGTCGTAGCAAGAATAAACACCACATATTTAGGAGGCTCCTCGAGAGTCTTGAGGAAGGCATTGAAGGCAGCATTTGAAAGCATGTGCACCTCATCGATGATAAACACCCTATAACGCCCATGCTGGGGAGGAACATTGACCTGTTCTGTAATAGAGCGTATATCGTCAACAGAATTGTTAGAGGCAGCGTCAAGCTCCACAAGATTGAAAGAATTTCCCTGTTCTATTGCTTTGCATGACTCACACTGTCCGCATGCCTCTCCATCAGGGGTGGGAGTCAGGCAGTTGATGGTCTTTGCAAAGATTCGTGCGCAGGAAGTCTTCCCCACACCGCGTGGACCACAGAAAAGATAAGCCTGAGCGAGGCGCTGACTGTCAATGGCATTTTTAAGTGTGGCTGTCAATGCTCTCTGCCCGACTACGCTTTTGAAAGTTGCAGGGCGGTATTTGCGCGCCGACACTATATATGGTTTCTGTTCCGACATTCTTCTTGCTGGTTTTGGATTGCAAATATAACACTTTTTTATGCCATTCACAATTTTTTTCCTCTCTGCTGCAACATTATTTGTTCCCATGCGTTAAAAAGTAGAAATTATTTCATATCATGGAAAAAAGTAAACTCTATACCCGCACCGGCGACACCGGCAGCACTTCCCTGGTAGGTGGTGCTCGTATCGCGAAAGATAGTGTTCGTCTGGAGGCTTACGGCACTCTTGACGAGTTCTCCTCATTTTTGGGATGTGTGCTTTCTGACCCCAAATGTAATGAGGAAGTTAAATGTCAGCTCCTGAGTGTGCAAAATATGCTTTTTAACCTCGGGGGATATCTTGCCTCTGAGGTGCCCGAGGGTGAAAAGCCTGCAGCCTGGGGACTTACCCCGGAACATATTTCCAGACTTGAAGGATGGATTGACGCACTTGACGAACAGACCCCGAAAGTGAATGCGTTTGTGCTCCCCGGAGGCTGTATGCTTGCCGCGAAGACACATGTGGCACGCACCGTATGCCGCCGTGCCGAACGCAGGATCATTACTCTTGCCAACACGGAATATGTTGACCCCGCGTTGATTTCATATATCAACCGCCTCTCTGACTATCTCTTTATCCTTGCCCGCTATTTCAACTTTAGCGAAGGCGTAGCAGAGATAACATGGCATAAAGACTGAATATGCAACTAATGGAGGGAATGAATCCATCATTTCCCCTATGATGCCTCATATTACAGACGTATCCTGAAATTTTATTGAGAGTATTCAATCAAAAGTTTCCCATAATCCGGATACTAACTGCCATTTTAAATCATATTGTGATTAATTTAAGAAACAAACAAATAATAAATCTTAAAACATAAAGACTATGTATTGGACACTTGAACTCGCGTCAAAGATTGAAGACGCACCCTGGCCCGCAACAAAAGAAGAGCTTATCGACTACGCAATGCGTAGCGGTGCACCCCTCGAGGTAATCGAAAACCTCCAGGAGATGGAAGACGAAGGCGAAACCTATGAAAGCATTGAGGAAATTTGGCCCGACTACCCCTCCAAAGACGACTTCTTCTTCAACGAAGAGGAATACTAATAGGGTATCAGACGGAATCTTCACCCTAAATAGTTAAGACACAAGCGATTGACAAGCGAATATATAAACTTGCCAATCGCTTTTTATTGTGTTTTACCGCAAAATAAACTTGCCTATTTTCAGGTAATTAGTCCGCTGTAAATTTGTTTACTTGTTATTATAGTGTATATTTGCATCGTATTCCGAACTTGATGAGTATTGACAAGTAAATATGGGCAGACAAAAGAAACCATTCCCAACCGGACATTTTCGGCTACGCTATCTGAAGAACTATGATAAGACAAAACTCTATCCGATAGAAATAGAATATATCTTCGGAGGGCGTCCAATCAGGCGCTCCATGAATATGTATTAGTGGACGATTGGAATCCCAATGGCAACGGTAGACGTGGAGAAATCCACGCTTCCATGTCTGACAGTGTTCGGTTCAACAATCTTCTGCTTGCGAAAGTCAATANANTCGATGCCGGACTAAATGANTATANNCAGAAGTTTNCGGGACAAGTGAATGAAGANATAATCATATCNTTTCTNGATGATAAACCAATCACGCGTAAAGATAGAGGCGAGGACTTCGTAACATTTGTGAACAAACGTCTTGATTCTGAATATAGCCGAAACAAGATTGGCTACAGTCGTTATAAGAACGACCAAAGCGCAATGAGCATCTTCCATATGTTTCTACGAGCAACCGGTAACGGAACTTATAAGCCGGATAGTCTATATGTTGGCGAAGTGTCGGCGGAACTTATTGATAAATACATCAAGTGGAGAAGAGATTTCAAGAACAACTCTGACGCCACAATTAACCATTCGTTGACACTGATTCTTAAAGATGGCGAGGCAGCATGTGCGCTTGGTCTGATTGACCGCGAAATAAACGCCGGTATTCAAAATATGCACATTCAAGAGAAAGCTTCACTTGAAGCAGAGGGCGAAAAGGAGTTTGACGGTCATAATCTCACCAAGGAACAGCTTGCAAAGCTGGTTGAATTTTATAATTCTGCCACCGAACCTCGCCGAAAGGAATTCATTGAAATGTTTCTTTTCGCCTTTCATGCTTTCGGACTACGCATAGTAGATGTAATGACACTTCAATGGAATCACATAGACTTCGAGAAGAAAGAGTTGAGCAAAGTGCTCATTAAAACGAGTAAGCGCCATAAGATCCCTTTGACAGAACCGGCTCTGCGTATTCTCCGAAAATGGCAAGCCATGGGATGACGTAAGAAATATGTTTTTGATTTGGTGAAAGATGAGCTTAGTCTTAACGATGCCGACTCGCTTTATCGCGCAAGGAACACTGCAACCAAATGTGTGAATCAATCCCTGCGTGTCGTTGGCGAAAAACTTAACTTCCCGTTCCCTCTTTCCTTCCATACAGCGCGCCATACATTTGCAGTCCTTGCTATCAATGACGGTCTGACGATGACCGTTGTCAGTCGCCTCCTCGGCCATAGCTCAACTGACATCACCGAGAAAGTATATGCGCGGTTGCTTCCTCAGACTCTGACTGCCCAAGTCGAGAAGCTGAATTATACCTTTATGCCGGAGGAATTGCAATGATAACTCTTTAATTTACGAAGTATCTTTAAAACTATCTGCGGCAGCATCTCTATGGGGAGCACGACTCTGGAGTGCTCCCAATCCAATAGCAAGGACGTTTCTTGGGTACGACCGAGTACCCCGAAACCTTTTCAGGTACCTGAAAAGACACCTTGCTGTTGTCGAGTGACAACGTTGTGGCAAGCAATCCGATGGATATATTTTGAAAATGGAGCTCTTACGTTGTTAATACAACAGTTGACGATTTTAGCATAATCAAGCGGACAATTAGAGGTCTAAACCGGACCCTTTACGGACAAACGCGGACATAGGTTGAAAAAATTTGGAGAACAGGTGACCGGGAAACTAACTTTGCATCCACCTAATTGGGAAAAGGATTATCCACATATCGCAATGTATAAATCTCTATTAGGGTAAATAGCTGTATGGGTATATACCCATTTACCCGGATATCCATATACCCGTTTGGGCAATCTGATTTATAATTGATCTTCCAGATATTTCGATGCTCAACCACACCTTTGGTTAGTCATCGAAATACCTCCACTTCCATATTGATGGATGTATTACCGACCGTGACAGTTGTTCCGGCGTTGTGGCAAACGTTGCCGACCATTTTCAACACCATCCCTCAAATCTGAATGACTCACACAAACAACCCTCAACATGACACACAACTCCACGCAATGCTTCTCTATCTCATCGAGAAAGTAGAAAGTCTATCAGCTCCGACAGAAGAGGCAAACCGCATCTACGACAACAAATCGCTGATGGCCCTCCTCGGTATCAAAGACCGCTATCTTAAACGCCTCCGTGACAACGGTCTCCTCGGCTACTCCCGCCACGGCGACAAATACTGGTACACCCAGGCCGACATAGATAAATTCCTCTCTCGCATCCACTTCGCTCCGTTCGGACAGTAAGCCTTAAATTAAGGTCATATAAGATGCTTGACTATGTGTATTGTCGCATTGCCAAGTATCTTTATGCTTAAAAGTGTAGCCGAATATTTGTGGGGTAGAATAAAAATAACTAAATTTGCGTTCAAATTCAATTAATGGAATAATGACAACAAAAGAAGAAACAAGAAAACTTAACCGGATTAAGGCGGTATTAGCAGAAACGGGACATACCGGGAAGTGGCTTGCTGAACAACTAGGCAAGGATCCTGCCACTGTCTCAAAATGGTGTACCAATACTTCCCAACCGGATTTAGTTACATTGACCGAAATATCGAATATTATAAATGTGAATGTTCGGGAATTAATTGTACCAAACAAATAACCTCAATAAAAATGACTGCCGAAATATTCAATAGACTTCTAAGCGCGGAAATCGCATCCTATAAGACATTCCTTGAAACGGCCAATAATGAGTGGATTGTCAAGGGTTTTATAGATGTAGACAAAAACATCTATACTATCACCAATGATACAAAGGTTGTTTCTAAGATAATTGAAATTCTTCTTATTCCGAAGCTGGA
>JAAVCP010000031.1 GCA_014802265.1 Bacteroides sp.
TTTGACTCGATTTCTGTTTCCAAGTGTACGAACCCCCTAAGAACAGGTTAGGCTGTAACCTCCTTTTTATCGGAGCATTACAGCCTAACGTCTTTATGTGTTAGAAGTATGTCTTAGTCCTCTATGGCAGCCTGCGCCGCTGCAACGCGAGCAATAGGTACACGATAGGGTGAACAGCTGACGTAATTCATACCAAGTTTAGCACAAAATTTTACACTTGAAGGTTCACCACCATGTTCACCGCAGATACCGACTTTAAGGTCAGGATTTGTAGCACGACCTTTCTCAACACCCATCTTCACGAGCTGACCAACACCTTCTTGATCAAGCACCTCAAACGGATCAACCTTAATGATGCCATGTTCCTTATAGAATTTGAGGAACTTCGGAGCATCGTCGCGTGAATAACCAAATGTCATCTGAGTAAGGTCGTTAGTACCAAATGAGAAGAAATCAGCAACCTCAGCAATCTTATTGGCTGTCAAGGCAGCACGAGGCACTTCGATCATAGTACCAACTTTATAGTGGAGAGAGTCACCTCTTTCCTCAAACACCTTAGCAGCTGTTGCATTGATGATGTCAGCCTGGTTCTGCAGCTCCTTGAGAACGCCAACGAGGGGTACCATAATTTCTGGCATAACCTTGATTCCACGTGCCTTACAGTTAAGGGCAGCCTCAATAATAGCACGAGTCTGCATCTCTGTGATTTCAGGATAAGTGATGCCAAGACGACAACCACGGTGACCGAGCATCGGATTGAATTCCTCAAGAGAGTCAACCTTAGCCTTAACCTCTTCAAGAGTGAGTCCCATTTCTTCAGCAAGTTCTTTCTGTGTGGCTGTCTGGTGAGGAACGAACTCATGCAACGGGGGGTCGAGTAAACGAATAGTCACACCGTAACCATCCATAGCCTCGAAGATGCCTTCGAAGTCACCACGCTGCATTGGGAGAAGTTTGTCAAGAGCAGCACGACGACCTTCTTCGTCAGAAGCAAGAATCATCTCGCGAACAGCCTTTATGCGGTCACCTTCAAAAAACATGTGCTCTGTACGACAAAGACCAATACCCTGTGCGCCGAAGTGACGTGCCTGCTTAGCATCACGTGGAGTATCGGCATTTGTACGAACAAGAGTCTTAGTATATTTAGCAGCGAGATTCATGATAGCACCGAAATCGCCGTCAAGTTCCGGTTCACGAGTAGGCACCTGACCATCATACACCTCACCAGTAGAGCCATTAAGAGAAATCCAGTCACCTTCATGGTAAACTTTACCATTCATCTCAACAGTCTTCTCCTTATAGTCAACTTTGATTTCACCTGCACCTGAAACACAGCATTTGCCCATGCCACGAGCTACAACAGCAGCATGAGAAGTCATGCCTCCACGCATTGTGAGTATGCCCTGAGCTATTGCCATACCACGGAGATCTTCAGGAGAAGTTTCGATACGGACGAGGACAACTTTCTTCTTTTTCTCAGCCCAAGCTTCAGCATCATCAGCTTGGAATACTATCTGACCTGTAGCAGCACCCGGAGAGGCTGGAAGACCCTTAGCCATGACTTTTGCTTTCTTAATGGCATCTTTGTCAAATACAGGGTGGAGGAGCTCGTCAAGTTTCTGAGGTTCCATTCTGATAAGAACAGTCTTTTCATCGATCATATCCTCACGAAGCAGATCCATAGCAATCTTCACCATAGCGGCACCTGTACGCTTGCCATTACGGGTCTGGAGCATCCAGAGTTTGCCATCCTGGATAGTAAACTCCATATCCTGCATGTCACGATAGTAGTCTTCAAGCTTATGAGCTATAGCGATAAGTTCCGCAGCACAATCAGGCATTGATTCTTCGAGTGCGGGGTATTTAGTGCGACGTTCTTCTTCACTGATACCTTGAAGAGCAGCCCAACGGCGAGAACCTTCAATAGTAATTTGCTGAGGAGTACGTACACCTGCTACCACATCTTCACCTTGAGCATTGATGAGATACTCACCGTTAAAGATGTTTTCACCTGTAGCTGCATCACGACTGAATGCCACACCTGTAGCCGAGTTGTTACCCATGTTACCATAGACCATAGCCTGAACATTAACGGCAGTTCCCCATTCCTCAGGTATCTGGTTCATGCGTCGATAAAGTATAGCACGCTCATTCATCCAGCTATCAAACACGGCGCAGATACCACCCCAAAGCTGTTCCCAGGCGGATTCAGGGAAATCTTTTCCAGTGTATTCTTTAACGGCGGCTTTGAAGAGCTTAACGAGTTCTTTAAGATCGTCAACGTCAAGTTCGTTATCAAATTTCACGCCTTTCTCTTCTTTTACTTTGTCCATTATGGCTTCGAAAGGATCGATATCGGTCTTGCTCTTTGGCTTCATTCCAAGCACCACATCTCCATACATCTGAACGAAACGACGGTAGCTGTCCCAGGCAAAACGGGGATTACCGCTTTTTTCAGCCATAGTGGTAACAGTGGCATCGTTCATACCGAGGTTGAGGACAGTATCCATCATACCCGGCATTGATGCGCGTGCGCCAGAACGAACAGAAACAAGAAGAGGATTTGAAGAATCATCAAATTTTTTGCCTGTGAGGGCCTCAACATGAGCGATGGCTTTCTCTACGTCACTCTTAATGTCGTTGACCACTTTATCACGGCCATATTGAGTATACTCTGTGCAGATTTCAGTAGTGATAGTGAATCCCGGAGGAACGGGCATTCCCAAAAGGTTCATCTCTGCAAGGTTAGCACCCTTGCCACCGAGAAGATTTCTCATCCCGGCATTACCTTCAGCTTTACCGTCGCCGAATGTATAAATCGCTTTTGCCATTATTAAATCATTAATTATTAAAAAGATATGTTTTCTAAATCCTGTTAAATCCAAGGTGTCAGCCTTCAGGACTGACATTATTTTGGGCTTTTTCTGTATGGTCTTTCACATAGGAATTAACACCACAACAATTTGCATGTGCAAATTTAGTAAAATATTCGGTAAAATGACTAATTTTGCATCAAAAAATATATTAAAATGTCAAGGAAAAGAAAAGAACTGCCCGAATTGCATAATGTAGAAGTGTCGGGTGTAGCTGCTGAAGGTAAAGCTTTAGCACGAATAAGAATAAAGGAAACCGATGAAACACCCATAGTTGTTTTTATTCCATATGGTGCTCCCGGAGATGTGGTGGACATAAAGGTGGATAAGAAAAAACACAACTATGCCGAAGGTCATATTATCCGAATAGTGTCACCATCGCCGTTGCGTATTGAGGCTCGGTGCAAGTCGTTTGGCACATGCGGTGGATGTAAATGGCAACATCTTCCATATCAGGAACAATTGAAATACAAGCGTCAACAGGTAGTAGATGCACTTGAACGAATAGCTAAAGTAAAGCTTCCGGAGATTAAACCTACACTTCCGTCTTGCCAGGAGTGGGAATATCGTAACAAGATGGAATATACCTTCTCCGACAAGAAATGGCGTTCCTGGGACGATATACGTTCCGGGAAAGAGTTTACAGATTCCGGCAATGCCCTCGGATTTCATATTCCAGGTGCTTTTGATAAAGTACTTCACATTGAGAAATGCTCACTGCAAGGTAGTTTAGGTGATGATATACGTAACTTTATATATGACTATGCCGACTCGCATGGCTTTTCCTTTTATAATATTAAGGAGAACAAAGGGCTTCTGCGCACTCTTATGCTACGCATCGCCTCTACAGGCGAAATTATGGTGTGTGTCACTTTCGGTGAAGATGATTCTGAGAAAAGAGTGCAACTGCTTAGTGCCGTAAAAGACCGATTTCCGGAAATTACATCATTGCTATATGTAGTCAATAAGAAATTAAATGATTCAATTGCTGATCAGGAAGTGATTTCCTTTTCTGGACCTGAATATATAGTTGAAGAGATGGAAGGTTTAAAATTCAGGGTTAATGCAAAATCATTTTATCAGACAAATTCCATTCAAGCATATGAGTTGTATAAAGTAGCTCGTCGTTTTGCCGGATTGGATGCAACAGATAGTACTCAACGGGTTAAGCCACTTGTTTATGACCTTTACACCGGAACGGGCACGATTGCTAATTTCGTGGCACGTCAAGCACGTCAGGTAGTTGGTATAGAATATGTAGAAAAAGCCATTGAAGATGCCAAACTTAATGCTCACGTCAATAATCTTGACAACACTTTATTTTATGCCGGTGATATGAAAGACATTCTTACCGATACGTTCATAGCAGATCACGGAAAGCCTGAAGTTATGATTGTAGACCCTCCACGTGCAGGCATGCATGAAGAAGTGGTGAAAGTTATTTTAAACGCAGAGCCTGAAGTGATAGTTTATGTAAGCTGTAACCCGGCAACCCAGGCACGAGACTTATCGTTACTTGATGTTAAATATAAGGTGACTGATGTACAGCCAGTTGATATGTTTCCACATACTCATCATGTTGAAAATGTGGTAAGATTGGAATTGAAACAACATAAAACTGAAACCGATAAATGAACAATTTAGAGATTTTAAAGAGACGTCATTCGGTCAGGTCATATACGCAGGATCCTCTGTCGCCGGATATTGTCAAGAAACTTAAGGCTGAAATAACAATGACCAATACCCATCAACAGGGAATAAAGTTTCAATTAATTACCGATGATCCAGAACCTTTTAAGGGATTCAGTAAAAGTTATGGGATATTTGAAAATCCCCGTAACTATATGGCAGCGGTTGTGGATACTGCCACACCCCATATAATGGAAAGAGCGGGCTATTTTGCACAGCAATTCGTCATTAAGGCTGTTGAGTTAGGGCTTGGCACATGTTTCGTAGGAGGAACATATAATGAAGCTGTTGTAAAGGCGCAACTAAGGGCAGGAGAGAAGATTCTTTTTTTAATACTTCTTGGCTATCCTGCCGGCAAGTCAAGAAAAATTGCCAGTCTTATGGTGAATCTGGTTCACCGAAAGAAAATGAATGCCGCACAGTTTTTTATTCCACAACAAGAATATACTGAAGCACTGAAGTCGTTCCCATTTCTTGCAGATGGAATTGAAGGGATAGCCTGTGCACCGTCAGCTCTGAATAAACGCCCGACACGAGTGTTTATTGGAGAACATCGGGGGCAAAAGGTGCCTTGTGCAAAGGTAGATGATTCCAACCTTAAAAATAGAATAGATCTCGGCATTGCAAAATACAATTTTAATTTTGCAACATCTACAGAATGTGACTGGGGGAATGGATCGCCACTGATTCTTATAGAATGAAATTAGGTAGATATAAATAAATTTGTGTATTTAAGGTGTTTTTGTTAATTTTGCAATCCGAACACCAGTGTTTTTACTTTGATAAAGGCATCAGGTAAATATTAGAAATTTCTCAAAGAGATTTATTTGGGAAACAGATTAGGGTTTGCATTAGGTAAAAACAGTATTCCAAGAGAATATGAAGACTAACGTAGGAGTGTTTTTCGGCGGCAGATCGGTAGAACACGAAATATCAGTAATATCAGCCCTTCAGGCTATAAACGCGTTTGACACAGCAAAATATAACGTGATTCCCATCTATATCTCCAAGCAGGGAAGATGGTACACGGGAAATGAGCTTCTCAATATACGCAACTATAAAGACATGAAAGGTCTGACAGAGCGTTGTGAGGAGGTTTTCATGCGTCCAGAATATGGCGATTATCGTCTTTATCGCGCCAACTTAAGCGGTGGACTTTTCTCTAAAAAAAATCCTGTGATTGACGAGTTACACGTTGCAATACCTGTTCTTCATGGTTCTCATGGAGAGGATGGTATGTTTGAAGGCTTGCTTGAAACTATAGGCATTCCTTTTGCAGGGTGTGACACCTTGTCGAGTGCCAACGGGATGGATAAAATCACAATGAAGATGATTCTGAAGGAATGTGATATCCCGGTTGTGGATTATGTGTGGTTTACCGATAAAGAATGGCAGACAAAACAAGAAGCTCTGATTGAGAAAATAGAAACGAAACTCAGTTACCCTGTTATTGTAAAACCGGCTAACTTGGGATCAAGTGTAGGTATCGGGAAGGCAGTTGATCGAGACTCCCTTATTGCCAAGATAGGTAATGCAAGCCAGTTCTCGCAACGTCTGATCGTGGAGCACATGATAGAAAATATGATGGAAATCAACTGTTCTGTGCTTGGAGACTGTGATGACCATCAGAGCAGTGTATGTGAGGAACCTATTTCCAAGGGTGATTTTCTGTCGTATGACGAAAAATATGGCGGAGGGTCCAAAGCAGGCATGCAGGCAAGCGAGAAACGTATACCGGCAGACATCCCTCAGGAAATGAGTGAGGCAATCCGTAAGATGGCAGGCGAGACATTTCGAGTGCTTTCTTGTCATGGAGTTAGCCGTATTGACGTAATGGTAGACAAGAATGATAATAAAATCTATGTAAATGAGATTAACACCATTCCGGGTAGTCTTTCATTTTACCTTTGGGAGGAAAGCGGCATTTCATTCACTCAGTTAATGGACAGACTCGTTAGCCTTGCTCTCAAAAGGAAACGTGAGACTGACCGAAAGACTTTCACCTATGATGCTAATATCTTCGCTATGGGCGGAGGTGTAAAAGGTGGAGTAAAAGGCGGAATGAAAGGCTTCTAAGTTTTAAATTTAGACTAACACAGAATAAAGATAATATCAATATCTTCCTATATCAACTTTATGGATAAAAAATTTAAGGAATATAGCAAACAGCTCAACCTGTCAGATATAAATAAGGAAATTCTACAGGTTTGGGATGAACATTCCCTCTTTGAGACTTCTATGAAAGAGAGAGAGGGGTGTCCGACATTCGTTTTTTATGAGGGACCACCGTCAGCTAACGGTATGCCTGGGATACACCATGTAATGGCGCGTACAATTAAAGATATCGTGTGTCGTTATAAGACCATGAAGGGCTTCCATGTGAAAAGGAAAGCCGGCTGGGACACTCATGGATTACCAGTGGAACTTGGCGTTGAAAAAAATCTCGGAATCACAAAAGAAGATATTGGGAAGAAAATTTCTGTAGATGAATACAATGCTGCGTGTAGACGTGAGGTGATGAAATACACCAAAGAATGGACCGACCTTACCCATAAAATGGGATATTGGGTTGATCTCAATAATCCTTATATCACCTATGATAATAAATACATTGAGAGTGTATGGTGGTTGCTAAGGCAGCTGTATGATAAAAATTATCTTTTCAAAGGATATACAATTCAGCCATATTCACCCGCAGCAGGCACAGGTCTGAGCTCACATGAACTTAACCAACCAGGTTGCTATCGCGATGTGAAAGACACGACTGCTACCGCTCTGTTTGAAATTAAGGATCCTAAGAAGGAAATGGAGGGATGGGGTGTGCCTTATTTCATGGCATGGACCACTACTCCTTGGACCCTTCCTTCAAACACAGCTCTTTGTGTGGGTCCTTCTTTTGACTATGTGGCTGTGCGCACGTATAATCCATATACTGGGGCGAAAATCACAGTGGTACTTGCAGAAGTTCTTGTTAATGCTTATTTCAAAGCAGATGGAGCAAAGATAGAATTAGAGAGCTATAAGCAGGGAGACAAAGTGTTGCCTTATCGCATTGTTGGTAAATGGAGTGGCAATGAATTGGTCGGTATGCGCTACAGACAGCTTATGCCATGGGTTAAACCCGTGGAGAAGCTTGACGAGATGAGTGCTAATTTTGTAAAGAATTTTGCTGAGGCTCACCCAGAGAATATATTTACTTGTGGAAATGATAAGTTCGTTGAAATAAGTGAAGAAGCATTCCGTGTGATTCCTGGAGATTATGTCACTACTGAAGATGGTACCGGTATTGTGCATATAGCTCCCACTTTTGGTGCTGATGATGCCAAAGTTGCAAAAGCTGCCGGCATCCCCCCATTGTTTATGATCAATAATAGGGGAGAAACACGTCCGATGGTTGACCTAACCGGTAAATACTACACGCTTGATGAACTTGCTCCGGAATTTGTGGAAAAATGCGTAAATGTGGAATCTTATCTCAAACATGCCGGCGACTATGTTAAGAATGCGTATGATCCAAAATTTAACGAGGATGGTAAATACAATGAGTCAGCCGCCTCTGCAGCAGAAGATCTTAACATTGTTCTTTGCATGGAGATGAAGAAAGCGGGGGAGGCTTTCAGAATAGAGAAGCATGTTCACAATTATCCACATTGCTGGCGTACAGATAAACCCGTGCTTTACTATCCGCTTGATAGTTGGTTTATACGTTCCACTGCTGCCAGGGATCGTATGATTGAATTGAATAGTCAAATCAAATGGAAACCAGCTTCAACAGGCACAGGACGTTTCGGCAAATGGCTGGAAAATCTACAAGACTGGAATCTTTCACGCAGTCGCTATTGGGGTACTCCTCTTCCTATATGGAGAAGTGAAGACGGTAAGGAAGAAATTTGTATTGGAAGCTATGAGCAGCTTTACGATGAAATTGAAAAATCTGTTGCTGCCAGTGTTATGTCTACTAATCCTCTTAAAGAAAAGGGATTTGTTCCAGGTGATTATTCTCAGCAGAACTATGACCGCATTGATATGCATCGTCCGTATGTAGATGATATTATTCTTGTTTCTGACAATGGTAATCCTATGAAGAGAGAACTTGATCTTATTGATGTTTGGTTCGACTCAGGAGCAATGCCGTATGCTCAGATCCATTATCCTTTTGAAAATAAGGAATTGCTTGATACTAAGGAGGTTTATCCGGCAGACTTTATTGCAGAAGGTGTAGACCAAACTCGTGGATGGTTCTTTACTCTTCATGCAATTGCAAGCATGGTGTTTGATTCTGTCGCTTACAAGGCTGTTATTTCCAATGGTCTTGTGCTTGATAAAAATGGCAATAAGATGTCAAAACGTCTTGGGAATGCTATTGATCCCTTTAATAATATTGAGAAATTCGGGAGTGATCCAGTACGCTGGTATATGATTTCCAATTCCTCTCCATGGGATAATCTTAAGTATGACGAACTTGGTGTGGCAGAAGTAAGCCGTAAGCTGTTTTCAACTCTTTATAACACTTATAAGTTTCTCGCACTCTATGCTAACGTAGACAGTTTTACTGGCGTAGAAACACCAGTAGCAGCTGAGAAGCGTCCGGAGATTGACCGGTGGATTTTGTCACTTCTTAATACCTTGGTGGCAGAAGTGATCGCATCACTTGATGATTATGAACCTACTAAGGCAGCCCGTGCAATAGATGAGTTTGTCAATGACAATCTCAGTAACTGGTATGTTCGTCTCAATCGTAAACGTTTTTGGGCTGGAGACATGGATGATGATAAGCTGTCGGCTTATCAAACCCTTTATACTTGTCTGAAGACTGTGGCATTGCTGATGGCTCCATTTGCACCGTTTTATTCAGACCGCTTATATTCGGATTTGATTGCACCTTCTCTGGAGGGTAATGGGTATGCTTCTGTGCATACTGCAGATTTTCCTGAGAGCGATCCGGCTCTGATTGACTCAGCTCTGGAGGAAAGGATGCGTCTTGCCCAAGATATCACTTCAAATGTACTTTCGCTTCGTCGTAAGGTTAATCTTAAGGTGCGTCAACCTTTGCAGACTTTACTTGTGCCTGTTGTTGATGAACATCAAAAGAAGGCTGTCGAGGCTCTTGAAGATCTTATCAAGTCAGAGGTAAATATCAAGGAGCTAAAAATTGTCAACAATGAGGAGAGTGGTCTTGTAAAAAGAGTAAAGGCTGATTTTAAAAAACTTGGTCCTAAATATGGCAAAGTAATGAAACAGCTTGGTAAAGCCATAACCGAACTTTCTCAAAAGGAGATTGCTGAACTTGAGAAGGAAGGTCAATACAAATTTGCAAACATACCTGGAGAGCCTGTTGTCACTCTTGAGGATGTAGAGGTTATTCCCGAAGATGTGCCGGGGTGGCTTGTGGCAAACGATGGTAATATTACGGTTGCACTTGATGTGACATTAACCCCAGAATTGAAAAATGAGGGGATGGCACGTGAGCTTATCAACAGAATCCAAAACATTCGTAAAGCGAGTGACTTTGAAATCACCGATAAGGTAATTGTTGAGCTTACAGATACACCTGAAATTCGGGATGCAGTGAAAGCATTTGGCAACTATATCTCCACTCAGGTGCTCGCTGACAATATATCTTTGGTGGAAAATCTTGAGGGAGACTCTGTTCAACCTCTCGATATTGATGGAGTTACTGCCTCAGCACGAGTAATTAAAAAGTGACTGATTTGACAGAGAATGAGAATATGCAGGCAACGGCACACTCCGGAAGGAGTGTAGCCGCTACCCGTATTTGGTTAGTGACACTTATAAGTATTGGTGTTGTACTTGCTGACCAAATACTTAAAATTTGGGTAAAAACTAATTTCTATCTTGGGGAAGATCTTCCGATCACGAGCTGGTGGCATCTTAAGTTCATAGAAAATAATGGTATGGCATTCGGACTTGAGTTATGGAATAAACTGGTATTGACTCTGGGTAGAATTGGTGCAGTTGCCTTGTTTATATGGTTTGTGAGTCGCATATTGAAATCCGCTCTTAGAGCAGGATTTTTTGTGGCTCTTGCTCTTATCATAGCAGGGGCAGCCGGTAATATATTTGACTGTGTCTTTTACGGTAAGATTTTCAATAATCCAATGCCCCCTGAAGTGGCAACTATTTTTCCTCCTAATGGCGGATATGCCGGTTGGTTTGAAGGGAAAGTGGTTGATATGATGTATTTCCCACTATTTTCTTTTTATTGGCCCGAATGGCTGCCGATAGTAGGAGGACAGTATTATGAGTTTTTCCAATATATCTTCAATATCGCAGATGCTTCTATCTGCGTAGGAGTCGGTCTTTTGTTATTCTTTTATTCTTCAGATGCTTCAAAGGCATTTGCAGAGATAGGTGAACGACGAAAAAATAAAGAAGAAATTAAAAGGAATGGCAGGACAAAATGATCATAGCACAGCTATAAAGATTATAGGCGGAGTGATTATACTCTCCGCCTTATTGTTTTGCGGTTGTTCAAAACGACCCAAGGGAGTATTAAGTGAGAAAAAGATGGTTAGTCTTATTGCAGATCTGCAGCTGGTTGAATCGTATAGTAATGTCATAGGAATAAGTAACTACTCGTCTGACGAACGTGGCAATTTAGGCAGGGGAGTGCTTACTGCGCATGGGGTCACACAAATGGAACTTGACTCAACCCTCGCGTGGTATGGCAGGAACATGGATGATTATTCAGAGCTTTATGTAAAAGTGGATAAAGAAATCTCGTCACGTCGCAACCGGCTCATGAAAGAGGAAGGTCAGGAAAATGTAATGAATTCAGGAGACATGCTTTGGCCCTACACTACTCATGGTAATCTGTCAAAACTTGGTAATTCTGACGGTTGGATTCTCTCGATAGATGCTCCGGAACTAAATCGTGGAGATGCTATTGAATGGTCAATGAGAGTCTCAGAGTCTGCTCAATTTAGTGGGGTGTTAGGTGTTGAGTATGAAGATGGCACATCAGAAGCAAAAATGCAGACCTTTTCCAGTAAGCAGAAATATGTGTTACGTCTTCAGACTGATACGGGAAAGCTTGTAAAGAGGATCTATGGCACAATGCGTTTGAAAGATGAGAAACACAAACCGGTGTATTCTGACAGTATTACTCTTAGAAGGATTAATTTTGACAGTCTTGAATACGCGAGAAACAGAGGGTCTCGCCGTTATGGTGTCCCAGCTCCGATAAAACCAAAATTCGAAAAAATAGATTCCATGCTTATGCTTAATGATACAATGCGCAGCAATAATAGAGTTAAAAATAAGCAAATGTCTATAAAAAACACAATATGACACCGAATGTGCATTATATGATAAGAGAATTGACTGTCATAAATTATGATGGTCAATTCTCTTATCATAAATTAGTTTATCTTAAGGGAGAACGAATAGATGATATGCTTTGCAATATTCTTATAACTCAATTTGAACGCGAATTACCGGGGGTAACCTATATTGGATGGTTGACACTTAAAGAAACTTATCCCGGAAAGTGGCAAATTAAGTTCATTAAAAATTAATCTAAATCATTAATTTTATTGGTCTCCATTGGATTCTCAAGATATTGTTTATAAAGATTTGCTACCTCATCAACAGATAGTCCGAATGATTTCAGACGGCTGAAGAAATATGTTGCCTCATCATGAAAAAAGATATTACGTCGCATCTCTAAAATTCGCTTATGGGCTTCAGGAAGTATAAAAAATCCAATTCCTCGGCGGTTAAAAATAATTTTTTGTTGCTGAAGCCAGTCATAGGCTCGCATCACTGTGTTGGCATTCACTTCCACTTTAGTAGCATAATCGCGTACTGATGGTAGCCTACTATTTAAGGGATAAGTCCCATCAAGAATCTGATCCATGATTCCATCGGTGATTTGAAGATATATTGGTTTTGTTCCTTTAAACTCCATATTAGTCAGGATTAAAATAATTTATAAACCACCTGACTACGCTTAAAGCGTAAATAAGTCAGATAATATAATCCAAATGTCAGAATTATAATAGTGACAGTAAGTCCCTAAAGAAAGCGGTCAATAGACATATAAAAAGGGAGATGAAAATCAAATAAATGATTTAATGTCATCGATACTATACCAACAATCATTTGAAGTGCCCACAATGCAAACATTGTCTTTATAAACGATAATTTTGGCCACAGAATGGCACCAAAAATATAGAGTGCCTGGGTAAAGAAATAACCCGATATGAAAAGAGTGGAAACGAGGGTACTTTCCGATCCTCCAATCTTACTGGGTAACACCCATATATTGATAATTTTGTTATAATGTTCATCCATGTTTCCCCCACATATCCAATTCATAATTATTCGAGAGAAATCACCTATATAAAAGCCTATTATCATTATTACAAATAAACCTGGAACAACTGCGAGCCACCTTACCAGGAATTTGTCAACTACCGAAGCAGGAAGCAACAGAGTGGAGATTCTACCAGTTTTTGATTTCATATTTGAGAAAGTCAGCGAACCGGCAATAGATGACATAATGCTGAATAAGAAGCAGAACACAAATACTTCTTGCATGCCTCCTCCCATTCTGAATTTACCGAGGAATGCACCGAGCAAAATACAAAGACCCCAGCATGAACCGATTCCAAATAGTAGGGCTTTACGATTTTCTATTATCTCTTTTTTTACAGTAAGCATAAAATTGCTTGAAATGTTATTAAGTGGTGACATAGCTTAATGTTATATATCAGAGTGAATTAATTAATTTTCAAAAATTCTGGTTATCTCATCGGGACGTTGGCAGGTGAGTTCAAACAATGATTCAAGGTTTATATCCGTTTCATCATCGTCAGTATTTTGTTCAATAATATTATACCCGCCAGGTGCATCAAGAGAAAGTATGGCAGAAGCAGCCATGCGTTTATCAGTGGTAAATTTGAAATTAAGTTTAGAGGTGATTTCTGTCACAGAGGCATCAAGCAGCACTCCACCATTATCTGTAATAATAATCCTGTCCAGAATTTTTTCAATATCATATACCTGATGAGTAGATACTATTATTATTCTATCATCGGTCATACTACTTAATATAGCTTTTCTGAACAGACGTTTTCCAGGAATATCAAGTCCATTGGTGGGTTCATCGAGAATAAGAAGAGATGTATTGCATGCAAGTGCAAAACTGATGAATACTCGCTTCTTTTGTCCCATTGACAGATGACCCAAATGTACATCATGGGACAATTCAAAAGTCTCCAGATGACGACGAAAATCAGATATTGAGAATTTCGGATAGAAAGGTGCTGTTACATCTATAAATTCAGCCAAACTCACATTAGGAAGTTCAAATTCTTCCGGCACAAGAAAGACATCATTAAGAAAAGAGATATTCCGATGCCATGGTATGAAGCCATTATATTCAATACAGCCTCTTTGTGGTTTGAGTAAACCCGTGAGAAGATAAAGGAGAGTTGATTTCCCAGCTCCATTACGACCCAATAATCCACAAATTGTTCCAGGCTCAATCAAGAGGGAATAGTTTTCCAGAACCGGACGGCTGTGGCGACCGTAAGAATAAGTAAGATTAGATATTGTCAACATAGTGTATTAGTATATTAGCACACTGCAAAGGTAGATAATATTTTCTAATTGACAAAATAAAATTATTAAAATTTTAGTAATATTTTGTATAATATTGTATAATAGCGCTTTATATCTAAATATTATTACATGGGAGTTTATTGATATTTGTGAATATAAAAGAATTTGCTTAACTTTGCAGTCCGTTATGGTAAACGGATTTGACAACGATAAGTATCTGCGGATACAGTCCGAACATATTAAGGAGCGAATAGCTCAGTTCGGTAATAAACTCTATCTTGAGTTGGGTGGAAAACTCTTTGACGATCATCACGCCAGCCGAGTTTTACCCGGCTTTCAGCCCGACAGCAAGCTGCAAATGTTTAAGCAACTGAGAGATCAGGCTGAAATTGTGATTGTCATTAGTGCTCTTGACATAGAAAGGAATAAAGTTAGAAGCGATCTCGGGATTACATACGATATGGACGTACTGCGATTGCGTACGGAGTTTATGAATCTTGGTTTCTATGTTGGCTCAGTGTGTATTACTCATTATAATGGTCAGATTAGTGCCGACTCATTCAGACAAAGGCTTGAACGTATGGGTATCACAGTCTATTACCATTATACAATTGAGGGCTACCCATCAAATGTAGGTCTCATTGCTTCAGATGATGGTTTCGGACACAATGATTATATCGAGACAACACGCCCATTAGTAATTGTTACTGCCCCAGGCCCCGGAAGCGGGAAGATGGCTGTTTGTCTCAGTCAACTTTATAATGAGCATAAAAGGGGAGTTGAGGCAGGGTATGCGAAGTTTGAGACATTTCCGGTATGGAGCCTTCCTCTTAAGCATCCGGTCAATATAGCCTATGAGGCAGCCACGGCAGATCTTAATGACATAAATATGATTGACCCATTCCATCTTGAGGCGTATGGAAAGACTGCCATCAATTATAACCGTGATATAGAGATCTTCCCGGTACTCAATACATTGTTTGAAGGTATTTATGGTGAGAATCCCTATAAATCACCCACTGATATGGGGGTAAACATGGTTGGTTTCTGTATAAGCGATGATAAAGTGTGTTGTGAAGCTTCCAAAAACGAAATTATTAGAAGATATTTTACTGCTCTGAACCAACTTGCTCAAGGAGAAGGAAATGATGCAGAAGTTAATAAAATAGCTTTACTTTTCAAGCAGGCTAAAATTGATATTTCTTATCGTCGCACAGTAAAAGCTGCACGTGACCGCGCAGAAAGAGACGGCAAACCATGTTCTGCCATCGAGCTTCCTGACAGTACTATAATTACTGCGCAACAGACTGAACTTCTCGGACCAAGCTCAGCTATTATATTGAATGCTATTAAGCATCTTGCTGGGATTGATCATGATATCAAGTTAATTCCGCAGGAGATGATTGAGCCAATTCAACATACTAAGATAAATTATTTAAGAAGTAGGAACAAACGGCTGCATTCAGATGAAGTTCTCGTGGCACTGTCTGTGCTAAGCACAACTGATGAAAAGTGCAAGAAAGCACTTGAGCAATTGCCTCAATTGAAAGGTTGCCAGATGCACTCTACAGTTATGCTTGGGGAAGTTGACCATAAGATATTTAAAAAGTTGGGTGTCGGTCTCACATGCGACCCAACTAAAAAGAGATAGCAAAATATGTCTGATACAAGACGATTATTTTTTACTAAAATGGAAGGCACCGGCAACGATTATATTTATATTGATGCTTTGGGCTCTCCGACATCAATTGATATTGGAGAGCTAAGCCTTCATGACTTGGCATGCAAAATAAGTAATCGGCATTTTGGTGTTGGAAGCGATGGCCTAATAGTGATTTTACCTTCACATTACGCCGATTTTCGTATGAGAATATTTAATGCTGACGGATCAGAAGCTCAGATGTGTGGCAATGGTTCCCGTTGCGTTGCAAAGTATGTTCATGACAAGGGTTTTACAGACAAGACTACACTTTCTCTTGAAACTGTCTCCGGAGTCAAGACCCTATATTTGCATATTGAAGATGGAAAAACTAAAGAGGTGACAGTTGACATGGGGAAGGCAATTTTAAGCAGAGAAGATATTCCAGTGTTAGGACAAATTGATGAAATGATGGTTGACTTCCCTGTTTCAGTTGCAGGTGAAACATTTAAACTTACAGCGGTTGGAATGGGGAATCCACATGGTGTGGTATTTGTAAATGATATTACAGACAAGCATGTCCAATATTATGGTAGACTTCTTGAAGTAGCTGAAATATGGCCGCATAAAGCTAATATAGAGTTTGTAAAAGTAGTTGATCGCACTCACCTTGTGATGAGGGTATGGGAAAGAGGTTCTGGTGAAACTCTCTCCTGCGGCACAGGTGCATGTGCATCTGTGGTAGCATCAGTAATGAAAGGACTGACCGATTCTGAAGTAGAGGTTAAACTTTTGGGAGGAAAACTATTTATTACTTATAATCGTAAATCAGGTCATGTTTACATGCGTGGAGGTGCTAATTTCATAGCAGAAGGTACATATTATTATAATGGAATATGATTGCAGTGAATGATAATTTCGGGTGCCTCCCGATGTCATATCTCTTTTCAGAAGTTGGACGGAGAGTGGCAGGATTCAAAAGTGAGAATCCTGAAAGAGAAATAATCCGAATGGATATAGGTGATGTGACACAACCTTTATTTCCTGTCGTGGCAGAAGCCATGCACAAGGCAATAAATGATCTCACCTGTTCTGACTCATTTCATGGATATGGACCAGAACAAGGATATTTATTTTTGCGAGAGGCTATAGCTCTCCATGATTATAAGTCAAGAGGAATTCAGATTGAAACGGACGATATCTTTATAAGTGATGGTGCCAAAAGTGATCTTGGGAACTTAGGAGATATATATTCAAAAAATTGTAAAGTTGCCGTAATGAATCCTGCCTATCCAGTGTATGTTGATGATACAATTATTGACGGGAGGGGAGGAGAATTGAAAAACGGTAAATGGAGTGAGATTATTTATCTTGAATGCGATCCATCCAACGGCTTTTTACCTGCCTTACCCCAAGAGAAACCTGATGTGATTTTTCTTTGTTTTCCTAATAATCCGACTGGGGTGGCTATAGAGAAGAAAGAATTGTCAAAATGGGTAGACTATGCGAGAAATAATAATTCATTAATAATATATGACTCTGCTTATGAAGCGTTTGTAAGAGATGAAAGAATAGTAAAATCAATATATGAAATAGAAGGAGCAGATCAGATAGCAATTGAAGTCAGAAGTTTTTCAAAGACAGCGGGGTTTACAGGTGTAAGATGTGGCTATACGGTTGTGCCACGTAATTTAAAAGGTACTTATTCAAATGGCGAGGCTGTCTCACTTAATTCTTTGTGGAATCGACGCCAGACTACAAAGTTCAATGGGGCATCATATATTTCACAATGTGGTGCAGCAGCCCTTTACACTGAAGAAGGGAAAAGAGACATTAAGAAAATAACCGACTATTACCTTGGAAATGCACACATAATTAAAAGAGCATTGACCAATTCAGGTTTTAAAGCCTATGGGGGAGAAAATTCTCCATACGTATGGGCATCGTTAGCTGATAATATAGATTCATGGGAATTGTTTGACAAGATGCTCAAGAGGTTTGGCTTTTCCTCCACCCCAGGTTCAGGATTCGGTTCTGCGGGTAATGGTTTCATAAGGCTTACTGGATTTAACAGCAGAGAAAACACTGAGAGGGCAATGTCAAAATTAAAGTAGCAAAAACATTTTATACTTATAATTAATAGAAACATGTCAGACTTAAGATTCAAAAGCGTGGAGGAGGCATCTTCACGTAAGGCAGTAAAAGTGGAACTTCCCAAGGAGAGGGTAGACAAATATTATGCCGAAAAAGTATTTAACAGACAAAAGATGTTCGAGTATCTTCCTCGTCCTACTTATGAGGCTCTTATTAAATCAATTGATAACAAGGAACCTATCAGTATGGAAGTGGCAGACAGTGTTGCCGAGGGCATGCGTCGTTGGGCTCTTGAACAGGGTGCCCGCCATTACACTCACTGGTTTCAGCCTATGACTGGAGGTACGGCTGAGAAGCACGATGCCTTTATTGAACATGATGGTAAGGGTGGAGTGATAGAGACATTTACTGGCAAGCTGCTCGTGCAACAAGAACCGGATGCCTCAAGTTTTCCTAATGGTGGTATACGTAATACATTTGAAGCTCGTGGTTATTCTGCTTGGGATATTTCATCTCCGGCTTTTATAGTTGACAATACATTGTGTATTCCAACCATCTTTATCTCCTATACAGGTGAAGCTCTTGACTATAAGACTCCGCTACTGCGCACTTTGAATTCTATTGACAAGGCTGCTACTCGAGTGGCACGCTATTTTGATCCGGAGGTAAACCACGTATTATGTTATCTTGGATGGGAGCAGGAATATTTCCTTGTTGATGAAGCTCTTTATGCTGCACGTCCTGATCTTGTGCTTACCGGACGCACTTTGATGGGACATGAAAGTGCTAAAAACCAACAACTTGAAGATCATTATTTTGGTTCTATCCCAAGTAGAGTTGAGGCATTTATGCTTGAGCTTGAAATTGAATGCCACCGACTTGGTATTCCTGCAAAGACCCGCCACAATGAGGTTGCTCCAAATCAGTTTGAGCTGGCACCTATTTATGAGGAAGCGAATCTTGCTAATGATCATAATCTACTTTTGATGTCTCTTATGAATGAAGTGGCACGCAGACATAATTTCCGTGTGCTTCTTCATGAGAAACCTTTCTCCGGAATAAATGGAAGTGGCAAACATAACAATTGGAGTCTTGGCACGGATACAGGCAAGCTTCTTTTTTCTCCTGGCAAGACACCGAAGGAAAATCTTGAGTTTATTGTGTTCCTAAGTAATGTTATGGCTGCTGTCCATAAGCATAATGCCTTGCTGAAAGCATCAATCATGTCGGCTACCAATGCCCATCGTCTTGGGGCGAATGAGGCACCCCCTGCCATTATTTCAATGTTTCTTGGGAAACAGCTTAATGAGATTCTCGATAGCATCGAAAAGAATGAAACTGACTCCATAATCCTTCATGGAAAAGAGGGTATGCGCCTTGATGTCAATCAGATTCCGGAACTTATGATAGATAATACCGACCGTAACCGAACAAGTCCGTTTGCATTCACCGGTAATCGTTTTGAGTATCGGGCGGTAGGTTCTTCTGCCAACTGCGCTTCAGCTCTTATAGCACTTAATGCGGCTGTATCTAACGAACTTACTGAATTCTCAAATCGGGTTGACAAACGAGTTGCAGAAGGAGAGGATCTTGACAAAGTACTTCTTGATGAGGCTCGCGAGAACATTATCAAGTCACGTGCTATACAGTTTGATGGCAACGGATATAGTGAGGAATGGAAACAGGAGGCAAAAAGACGTGGGCTTGACACAGAGTCTTCCGCTCCTCTTATGTTTGATGCCTACCTCAACCCAAAGAATGTTGAGATGTTTGAAAAAGTCGGTATCTTTAATAAAAAAGAACTTGAGGCACGCAATGAAGTGAAATGGGAAATCTATTCAAAGAAACTTCAGATAGAATCTCGCGTGTTGGGCGATCTTGCAGTCAATCATATTATTCCGGCTGCAATTACTTATCAGCGTCTGTTGCTTGACAGTGTGTATAAAGTAAAGGAACTCTTTGACACGGAGACAGCCCGCAAGATTGGTGGACAGGATATGGTATCAATTGAAAAGATTGCCGATCATCTCAGTGCTATAAAAGAACTTGTGGAAAAAATGACGGCAAACCGACATATTGCCAATCGAAAACCGAATGAAAGAGAGAAGGCTATTGCTTACCATGACACTGTAGCACCTCTTATGGAGCAGATTCGAGTGCATATTGATGCGCTTGAACTTATGGTTGACAATGAGATTTGGCCACTCCCCAAATATCGTGAGTTACTTTTCATTAGATAAATTTTAAAATTTTGAATAATTCAAAGGGCAGGTTTCTTACGAGATCTGCCTTTTATATTGTAAGTCTAAATTTTATTAACATATATTTACAATATTAGTTCTTATAATAAAAATAATGTTAAATCAATAAATATTTTTTATGTTTAATAGCAGTGTTTGAAAAATAATTTGTAATTTTGCAGTGAGTTTTTCATGGTATTAGATTTTAAGGTTAACACAAGATTGGTTGTCGGGATGACAATCAATTTTTTTGTATATAAATATCTATGAAAATATTATGCGTGGCTGTAATAAATTCAATTTTTTTATCTACATTTGCAAAATAAAAACAGATTATATTAAATATAAATGGAAAAAATAGCAATTGTTACAGGTGCAACCAGTGGTATAGGTGAAGCTATAACACGTAAATTTTTATCAGATGGAATGCGTGTGATAATTACTGGTAGAAGCAGTGAAAAATTAGACTCACTGAAGGTAGAATTTGGTGATAAAGTACACGTACTCTGTTTTGATGTAAGGGATAGGGAATTCACTAAGCTTGCACTTGATTCTCTTCCTGAGAAATGGCGTGATATCGATATCCTTGTCAATAATGCAGGTCTTGCATTAGGGTTAGAACCAGAATTTGAAGGTAACTTTGATGACTGGGATACTATGATTGACACTAATATAAAAGGTTTGCTAACAATGACACGTTATGTAGTTCCATGTATGGTAAAACGTGGCAAGGGTCATATAGTTAACATTGGATCAGTGGCAGGTGATGCTGCATACGCAAATGGGGCAGTGTATTGCGCAAGCAAGGCAGCTGTAAAAACTTTAACTGACGGTCTTAGAATAGACCTGGCAAACACTCCAATAAGAGTGACACTCTTAAAACCGGGACTTGTAGAAACTAATTTCAGTAATGTCCGTTTTCATGGCGATACAGACCGTGCAGCCAACGTCTACAAAGGAATTACTCCACTTACAGGTGATGATATAGCAGATGCTGCACTCTATGCAGTGAAGGCTCCCGAGCATGTGCAGATTGCAGAAATACTTATTTTGGCAACTCATCAGGCAAACGGAAGCACTATAGTAAGAAAAGTTTAGACCTTTATGGCAAATCCTCAAATATCTCCAACTATGAAACAGATAATCACTCATTTTACAGATGATGATCTATATAAGTTTACAATGTGTTGTGCTGTCATCGATAATTTTCCTCGCACACAAGTGAAATATCATTTTAAAGACCGTGCTAACACAATATATCCTCCAGGGTTTGACAAACTTGTGGAGGAACAGATTGCCATGCTTGAGAATGTATCAATTACAGATGAGGAAATTGACTTCATGCGCAGGAAATGCAGCTACATACCGACATGGTTTTATAAATACTTAAGAGGATTTCGTTATGACAGACATTGGGTAAAGGTTCAGCAAGATTATGAAGGCCATCTTAATATAGAATTTGAGGGAAATTGGAGCGATACTATATTCCTTGAAGTTAAAGTTCTAGCGATAGTTTCGGAACTTTACTATATTATTACAGGTCAAGATAAATATTTTGACTTAGATAAGTATTACGATAAATCATATAAAAAAGCAGAACGTCTTATAAACTCCGGTTGTAGTTTCAGTGACTTTGGCACACGTCGCCGGGCATCCTTTGCAATTCAAGAAACAGTGGTGAAGGCAATGAAGGAGTGTCAGAATAATAGTAATGGTCCTGGTAAATTTGTAGGTACAAGTAATGTATATCTGGCTATGAAGTATGATCTTACCCCTATTGGCACAATGGCTCACGAATTCGTATGTGCCATTGCCGGTATGTATGGTCCACTTATGGCCAACCATATTGCTATGACAAAATGGAGTGATACATATAGAGGTGCATTAGGTACCTTCTTATATGATACCTATGGTTGGAAGATATTTTCATTAAATTTCTCAGAGGATTATGCTAACATGTTCAAAGGGCTTAGAGTTGACAGCGGTAGTAATAAGGAACAGCTTGATAAAATTATTGAAAAATATCAAAGCCTCGGCATTGATCCAAGAGTAAAGCAGATTGTCTTCAGTAATGGACTAAACGTTGATGAAGCGATTAAAATTCAAGATTATGCAGCTGGCCAATGTATTCCATCCTTTGGAATAGGTACTCATTTTACAAATGATATTGAACATATCAAACCCATGAACATAGTGATCAAACTGACAGATGTAAAAATCACTGAATCATGGCCATTTTATTGTCAGACATGTAAACTTAGTGAAGATGACGGAAAATATACGGGTGATCCGAAAATAATCCAGTCTTTTCTTCATCTTCTACACATGAAAGACATTAGATAAACACAAGTGAAATGGGAAAGCATAACTTTTTTGAAATTCAGTATTTTTTTGTTAACTTTACACCCTAAACCGACACGTTAGCTGCGACTTTATATCGCTCTATTCGTGAGAAAGTTGATTAATAAAGATATTGCTAAAAATGATAGAGGATATCTCACTCCGAGTCACTCCCAGGACAGCATCGTCTGAGCAACTACTCAGAAATGAAGTGATAAAGTGCATGGGCTTGAAGGAGAAAAAAATAAATAACCTCAAAATAATAAAGCGTTCTATTGATGCACGCCAGCGCGACATTAAAGTGAACCTTACAGTCAGAGTTGCTACCGGCGATGATAAAATTATTAAACCGGAATATGGAGACTTTAATTTTGTTAAGGTCTCAGCGGATACACCTGAAATTATAATAGTTGGAGCCGGACCTGCAGGTCTGTTTGCAGGATTAAAGGCTATTGAATTGGGAATTAAACCTGTTATAATTGAGCGTGGCAGCGATGTAGATTCTCGTCAGATTGCTTTGGCTGCAATTAGTCGTGAAGGTAAAGTTGATCCGGATTCGAATTATTGTTTTGGGGAAGGTGGAGCTGGTGCTTATAGTGATGGTAAGCTTTTTACCCGTAGTAAAAAACGAGGCAATGTCACCAGTATACTTCAATTACTTCATCTATTTGGGGCTTCCGAAGATATTCTGATTGATTCTCACCCACATATAGGTAGTGATAAATTACCTAAGATTATCAGAAATATTCGAGAAAAGATAATAGAATGTGGAGGAGAAGTTTACTTTAACGAGAAAGTTAATAAAATTATAATTGAAAATAAAATTGCTGTCGGTGTCACTACAGAGAGTGGTAAACAATTTATTGGAGGAGTGGTGCTTGCCACCGGTCATTCTGCTCGTGATGTCTACAGAATGCTTAAAGCAGAAGATGTCAGACTTGAGGCAAAGGGACTTGCTATTGGGGTAAGACTTGAGCATCCTCAGCATCTTATTGACTGTTTGCAGTATCATTCAAAAGAGGGTAGAGGTAAATATCTTCCAGCTGCCGAATATAGTTATGTCACTCAGGTTGATGGGCGAGGGGTATATTCTTTCTGTATGTGTCCTGGAGGAGTGATTGTTCCGGCTATGTCTGGACCTGGTCAGTCAGTGGTAAATGGAATGTCAGCATCAGCAAGGGCAAGCCAATGGGCTAACTCAGGTATGGTGGTTGAATTGCATCCAGGAGATATTCCAGAATTTGAGAATAATGGACCATTAGAAATGATGGCACTACAAGAAAAATTGGAACAGATTTTTTTTGAAGAGTCAGGTAGTACCCTTAATGCTCCAGCACAGAGAATGACTGATTTTGTGGAGGGTCGTTTATCAAAGACTTTGCCACGTAGTTCTTATGCGCCTGGAGTACATTCATCTCGTCTTGATTTACTGCTTCCGAAAGAAATATCGTCTCGTTTGAAAGAGGGCTTTATCTCTTTCGGCAAACGGTGTAAAGGTTTTATGTCTGATGATGCGTTAATGGTAGGATTGGAATCTCGTACCTCTAGCCCTGTCCGTATCCCAAGGGATTCAGAGTCATTGTGTCATGTTGAAATAGAAAATCTATTTCCTGCAGGAGAAGGAGCCGGTTATGCGGGAGGTATTGTATCGGCTGCTATAGACGGTCAAAGATGTGTGGAGGCTTATTATAATAAACTTAAGATAAAATAAGATGGCAAACATACTGAATATAGAGACATCATCAAAAATTTGCAGTGTAGCATTAAGCAAAGACGGAGTTGTAGAATTCCTTATGGAAGATACTTCAGGAATGAATCATGCCACAAAACTTGCTCCTTTTGTGGAGAAATGCATGGAAGAGTTAAAGCGTAAAGAAGAAATACTTGATGCGGTGGCTGTCAGCCTTGGACCGGGATCATATACCGGTCTACGAATAGGGTTGTCTCTTGCCAAGGGATTAGCTTATAGTTTAGACATACCACTTATTGGAATTTCCACATTACAACTGCTTGCAGTGAAGACAATGTTCAGAAGTATGGATTGGGAGGGAGATGAGATAATTGTCCCAATGGTAGATGCAAGAAGAATGGAAGTGTTTACCGGTGCTTTTAATTTTTCTCTTGAAGAAATTATAAAAGAATGTCCGTTAATACTTGATGAAGATTCATTTAAATCCTTGTATGCATATAGGAAAGTGATTTTTCTTGGTGACGGATCAGACAAATTTAAAGAAATATACGGCAGTGATAATGCTGAATGGCTCGGAAGTCTTCTTCCGCATGCCAAAGATATGTTGGCGTTATCAGAGAAATATTTCCGTGAAAAGCGTTTTATTAATGTGGCATATTCCACGCCGAATTATTTAAAAGAATATCAAACCACGGTTCCTAAGAACAAAGTGTTTTGAAATTGATAATAGAAAATGAATACAATTCCATATAATACCTCAGAGAAGAAGTTGATTCTTCCCGAATACGGAAGAAATATCCAGCGCCTTATAGATCATTGCGTTTTAATTGAAGACAGAGAGGAAAGGACACATTGTGCCTTTGCAATTGCAGACGCAATGAGCGTGCTTTTCCCGGAAGTTATGACAGAGGATAATGACAAGAAAAAAATCTGGGATCATATTAATATTATGTCAGATTTTAAACTTGATATTGATTTCCCATGCGAAGTTATCTCCAAGGAACAGCTCATTCCTGAAAAGACAACTATTCCATATAACCAGAATATATCAAGATTTCGGCATTACGGAAAGAATATTCAGCAGATGATTCAGAATGTGGCAAATATGGAAAATGTAGTTGAGAAAGATCAATTAATATTTTTGATTGCCAATCAGATGAAAAAGTTGCTCATCACTCAGAACCCTGAAGGAGTGAGTGATACCAAGGTGTTTAATGATATCTTGGAAATATCAAAAGGTAAAATAGCAATTAACCCTGACACATACCGTCTTAATGAGTATATCGGGATTAATTCTAATAATGCAAAAAATAAGAAGAAGAAAAAATAACCCCTTAATCTTTATTATTTATGAGTTCTTTTATTGTAGAAGGTGGTCAACGACTTCAAGGTACGATCACTCCACAGGGAGCTAAGAATGAAGCTTTGCAAGTGATATGCGCAACATTACTCACCCCGGACAAGGTTACCATAAGTAATATTCCGAACATTGCTGATGTACGGAATCTCATATCTCTAATAGAAGATTTGGGAGTACTTACGCAACATATAGATCCACATACTATATGTTTTGAAGCCAAGGATATAAATCTTGATTATCTGCAATCAAAAGAATTCAGAGAAATGGCACAGTCTCTCCGTGGATCAGTAATGATTGCAGGTCCATTGTTGGCTCGATATGGGAAAGCAATACTTCCAAAGCCTGGAGGAGATAAGATAGGACGACGTCGACTTGACACTCATTTTTTAGGGTGGCAAAAATTGGGGGCAAAGTTTGAATATGTCAGTAAAGAGAAAACCTATCATATCACAGCTCCTGAAGGTCTGACGGGTTGCTATATGCTTTTAGACGAAGCATCCGTGACAGGTACAGCTAATATAATAATGGCTGCGGTAATGGCAAAAGGGGATACTGTGATTTATAATGCAGCCTGTGAACCATATGTCCAGCAGCTATGCAAGATGCTTGTGAGGATGGGTGCGAGAATAGATGGTATTGGCTCTAATCTGCTTACAATTCATGGTGTAGATTCTTTAGAAGGCACCAGCCATAGAATGCTCCCAGACATGATTGAAGTAGGGAGTTTCATTGGTATGGCAGCCATGACCGGCTCAAACATAGTTCTTGAAAATGTCGGTATGGCAGATTTGGGAATCATGCCTGAGGCATTCTGCCGTCTTGGAGTGACAATGGAGATTGAGGGAGATAACATACGTATCAACCAAAAAGATATCTATGAAATAGAAACTTTCATAGATGGGTCAATCATGACCTTTGCAGATGCACCATGGCCTGGTCTTTCTCCTGACTTGTTGAGTGTGTTTCTTGTTGTAGCTACTCAGGCTAAAGGAAGTGTGCTTATTCATCAGAAGATGTTTGAAAGCAGGTTATTTTTTGTTGATAAACTCATTGATATGGGAGCACGTATTATTCTATGTGATCCCCATCGTGCAGCTGTGATTGGCTCCGAGAAATTCCATTCTCTCCATGCCACCAATATGGTATCACCAGATATACGTGCCGGTATTGCCATGTTGATAGCAGCCCTTAGTGCAAAAGGCACAAGCATGATTCAAAATATAGATCAGATTGATCGAGGATATGAGAAAATAGATGAACGCCTAAATAGTATTGGTGCCAGAATTATGAGAAGTGAATTATAAATTGAAAGAAGCTGATGATTGAACAAAAAGAATTAAAAGAGATTGGAAAGTTTCAGAAAAGCCATGCATTAAAAGGAGAACTGAATGCGTTGCTTGACATTGCTCCGGAATATGTATCAGAGGGCAATGCTATTATAATAGATGTAGATGGTATTTATGTGCCTTTTTATGCTGAATCAGTCAGACAAAAAGGCTCTCAATCCTATTTAGTAAAACTCGATGGGGTAGATAGTGAAGCTGATGCCAAGCCGTTTGTCAATAAAATAATATATGCCTTAAAAACAGAACTTGCACCATTTTTAAACATGGAGGAAGATGAAATTGTTGATGATGATTTTTCAGGCTATATTGTTATTGATGATAAAACAGGTATTGAAATTGGAAAGATCGTAAGCGTTGAGTCTTCTACGGCAAATGTATTGTTTGTAATAGAAACTCCGTCAGGTGACGAGGTATTCATTCCTGCTGTTGAAGAATTTATAGTGGAGATTGATGACGAGACTCAGACCATAAAAATGATTTTTCCGGAAGGTTTGTTGGATCTTAACAATAAGACAGAAAAATAATAGTATATATGAGCACGGAGCAATATCAATTTGATGAAGAAAATGCCGTAAAATTTATTCGGCAGGAACTTCCGGTGGAAGTCAGTGAGAAATATGATGATGATGAAATCCTTTGTATCATTGATATCATTTGGGATTACTATGAACGAAAGGGTCTTCTGTCATTAAACTTTGACGAAACAGAAGATGAACAATTGGATTCCGATGATTTGGTGAAGGAAGTGAAAAGAGAGGTGAAAAATGATGATGAATTAATCATGGATCCCAAGGATATAGAATTGATTGTCAAAGCAGAGCTTAATTATGAGGAATCACTTGAAGCATTTTTTTAAGGTATATATTTGTGTCGCTGTATGCCTTTCCTCAACGGTCTCATTTGCCTTTCCAAAAGATGAGTCATCAAGTAAGGGGGAACGAATCGAGGCTCTTGATGAATTGGACTTTATTGAAATGTTAAATTCGGTAGATGTGGGTAAGACTTCTGAACTTATCCAGAAATTTCAGAATAAGGAGGGTAAAAATAGACTCCTTAATGGAAAGTATAATACGAAAAGCGAGTGTACGGTTGAAGCATTTAGGAATAAAGAAGTGCTATTAATCACAATCCCTGCACATTTACTTTTTGGACCAAATATGACAGAGTTGCGCTCAAAAGCGGGAGAGTATCTTGCCCCGATAAGGCGTTATCTTAAGAATCCTGATACGTATAGAGTGATGCTTGTGATGCACACAGATAATACCGGCAGCGAGCCATATAGAGAACAACTTACTGCTGATAGGGTTAACGCAGTATTTGACTGGTTTGAGGAATCTGGGTCTGATACGTCATATCTCTTCTCATACGCTCTTGGTGATGATATGCCACTTAAACCGAATGATTCAATGGATAACAGAGACCGCAATCGTCGTTTGGAGATTTATCTTGTGCCGGGGAAAAAGATGGTTGAACAAGCCCAGAAAGGTAGAATAGAATTTTGATAAAATCCCGAAAACAGGTTCAAGCTTGTTTTCGGGATTTTATTTATCATTTAGTCCATTCTGTTTTTATAGTCATCGTAGGAGTATTCTCTTAATAATCGGGGTTGACCTGATAATGGTTGAAACCAAATAGATGGATGTTGAATTCCATTAAACATGGTTGTTTTAACGGTGGTATAGTGATTCATGTCAAGAAGAGTAAGTCGTTGTCCAGGCTTCAACGGCTCTTTGAATTTCCAGTTACCCACAAAGTCTCCGCTAAGACATGAATTTCCTCCAAGTCGATAGTTAATACCTTCAGGATCATCATCAGATACAGCTTCAAGGATATTTGGTCGATATGGCATTTCAAGACAATCGGGCATATGGCAAGCAAACGATACGTCGATAATGCCAGTTTTTATACCAGAATCTTCCACAACATCAAGTACTTCTGTCACGAGGTCTCCAGTCTGCCATGTGAATGCACTGCCCGGTTCCATAATTAATTCCAGATTGGGATATTCTTCATGTAGATTTCTCAATAATAATATTAGATGCTCCAAATTATAGTCTTTTCGTGTCATAAGATGCCCGCCACCCATATTAAGCCATTTAAGTTGTGGAAGCCATTTGCCAAATTGTTCTTTTAAAGCTGATAGAACTTTCTCTAAATCATAGCTTGATGACTCACACAAAGCATGGAAATGAAATCCATCAAGTCCTTCCGGTAAATTATCAGGTAACCCAGAAGCATTGACACCGAAACGACTACCAGGTATACAGGGATTATAAAGATCTGTTTCTATTACACTACAATGAGGATTAACCCTGAGTCCACAGCTTACGGTTGAATCCTTATGTATTGCATTATATGTCTTAACTTGTGGATAGAACTTGTAAAACTGGGCAAGGGAGTTAAAAGTTATATGGGTACTGCCTTCAAGAAATTTTGGGAAGGACGATTCCGTATAGACGGGACAATAGGTGTGTACATCATTCCCAAGACAGTCGAGAGAGAGTTGCATTTCATTTATTGAGCTGGCAGTAGATGACGATATATATTCCTTGATAATTGGGAATGTCTTCCAAAGAGCGTTAGCCTTAAATGCCATTATTATCTTCACATCTGCCTCTTCACTCACTCTTTTGATCACAGAGAGATTCTTACGAAGTCGGTCTTCATATACAATATAATAAGGTGTGGGTATCATTGTTAAATTACATAATTATAATATATCAAATTTTGCAAATTTCAAAAGAAGTCGTTTAATTCCGACAACTCCAAAATCAACTGTTATAATCTCTTCACCCGACAATGTATCAATCTTTGTCACAGTCCCTTTCCCAAATTTTTCATGAAGGATTTTTATACCTATTGATAATTCCTGGGCTGAATGTTGGGGTGTGATTTTGGCAGAGGCATTGTTTACACCGCCAATCTTGTAATGTGATGCGTATTTTGACGTAGTGGATGGTTTAGATCCCTTACCAAAGCTTACACCATAAGTGTTTGTCTTATAATTTCTCAAAGGATTTAGATAGCCACTGTCAGTTTTTCTTTCTCTAATACTACTTGATAACTGTAGATTAAGGTAACGAGTGTCAATGTCGCTAAGGAAACGGGAAGGAGAGGTCATTACAGTCTGCCCATTTCGAAAACGGCTACCTGCATATGTCAGGGTGCAGGTGGTTTTAGCTCTTGTTATTGCCACATATAGAAGACGTCTTTCTTCCTCTATTTGTGCTAAAGATTCTTGACTCATTGAAGATGGAAATAAGTCTTCTTCCACACCAACAACGTAGACATGTTTGAACTCTAATCCTTTGGCAGCATGTACTGTCATAAGTGTAACCTTGGGCGTATTGTCATTCTCATTTTGATCCAGATCAGTTGCAAGCATCACTTCAGAGAGAAACGCACGCATATTTATTTCTCCTTCATCAGTCTGCTGTCGCACCTCAACAAACTCTTTAAGACCGGCTATAATCTCGGAAAGATTTTCTTGGCGGCTGATACTCTCCGGGGTGGAATCATGAGTAAGAAGTGAAAGAATACCTGTGCGGTTATAAATTAATTGACCCAGCTCATAGGCATTAGAGCCATTATTATTATAATCTATAAACTCTTGAATCAATTGCTTGAATCTATCTATTTTACTTATTGTGCCTGCGTTTAAACCTATAGACTTTAAATCAATTTCATTGATTATAGCCCAAATGCTTTTATGAGCCTCTGTGGCTGCGGAGTGTAGCTTTCGGAGAGTGGTATCTCCGATTCCTCGAGTAGGATAATTTATGATTCTACGTAAGGCTTCATCATCATTTGGATTGACACTTAAACGGAAGTAGGCAATCATATCTTTTACTTCTTTTCGTTGATAGAAAGACAAACCACCATAAATCCTGTAAGGAATACTTCTTTTTCGAAGGGATTCCTCTAATATGCGCGATTGAGCATTTGTTCGATAAAGAATTGCGAATTCATCATAGCTATCATGGTTCATAAGTTTAGACTGATTTATCATATTGGCAACCATGAAGGCTTCTTCCATATCGCTATATGTTTTTATAACATCTATTTGGTCGCCTTTATCATTTTCGCTATACACATTTTTTTTCATCTGACGTGTATTTTTTTCAATCAGACTTCCTGCCGCATTAATAATATTCTGAGTGGATCTATAATTTCGTTCTAATTTGAATATTTTTAATCCAGGATAGCGTCTCTCAAGATTAAGTATATTGTCAATGTCGGCACCACGAAATGAGTATATGCTTTGAGCATCATCACCAACTACACACAGTTTATTTTGTGTTCCTGTAAGTTGAGAAATAATCAGGTGTTGAGCAAAATTTGTATCCTGATATTCATCAACAAGAATATATTTGAAAAATTCCTGATAATGACGGCAAATATCAGGGAAATCCCGGAGTAGAAGATTCATGTAGACAAGAATATCATCAAAATCCATTGCATTTGCCACTTTACACCTGTCATAATATTGTCTATAAATTTCTCCGGTAAGAGGTCGGTTAGCCCTTTTGTCAGCATTATAATTGTCTTTATCAATAATATACAGATCGGGAGTAATCATGGCGTTTTTAGCATTAGAGATAACTGCTGCCAAGATAGAGGGTTTATAGATCTTTTCATCTAATCCCATATCTTTGATAATTATTTTTATCAAAGAGTGTGAATCAGCAGTATCATAGATTGTGAAGCCAGGTTTAAACCCTATTTCTTCTGTATGATGTCGCAAAATTCTTAGGAAAATTGAATGAAAAGTACCCATCCATAGTCTGGAAGCAATTTTCGCGCCGGTGATTGCCATAATTCTTTCTTTCATCTCTTTGGCTGCCTTATTTGTGAAAGTCAATGCCATAATCCTGTATGGTTCATATCCATTTCTTATAAGGTCAACTATTTTATAAGTAAGTACTCTTGTCTTTCCGGAGCCTGCTCCCGCAATGACAAGAGCAGCCCCATCTTTATAAACCACAGCATCACGTTGTTGAGGGTTCAGAAGATCAAGGTATGAATAATTTGGTGATTCCTCCATATATCGCTCAATTAATTCTAATTATATGCTCTTTAATTCCTTATAACAGGGAATCCTTGGAATAAAATTATAGGTATTGTTGAGATAGTCTATCATGCAGCAAAAATGTTGTATGCCGTTAGACACAATTAAATAACGTGCATGAAGCACCATATTGTATCTTACAATCTGATCAAATACCTTTTGAGTAATTTTAATATTAGGTGCTTTATATTCTATAATTATAAGTGGTGTTCCATCAGAGTTAAAAACCACTGTATCACATCTTCTTTTTGTGCCATTAAGATCTATCCCAATTTCATTTGCCATAAGAGATAGAGGATAATGGAGATGATAAATCAGCCAATTAACAAAATGTTGTCTGACAAATTCTTCAGGAGTCAGATCAATATATTTCTTTCTTAAAGAATCAAAAATCTTTAAGATATTATCCCCTCGCCTGATCTTAACATCAAACGAGGGAAGATTTAGAATTGATGAAAAATGATGATTACTGTTATTATCCAACTCTTTTGAAGTTATTTTTTAACAAAAGTATTCTTGGGTTGATAATAGGGATCAAAGATAGAATTAAGCACATCGGCAAGTCGTAATCCTCCCTTCAAGAATTGTTGTTCAATCACCGGTGTCCATTTTGCAATATAGTCGTAACTTATATTAGTATCTTGTGGGGTCTCGTCATAAACTTGAGTGCAGATAGAATATGTTTCCTCTCCCCATTTCTCGGGAAGGGTTACAGATAGAATTTCTTCTTCCTCTGCTGGTGTGGCACGGTCAATCTGCTGTTGCCATTCTGTGTAAGTCCATTTATGTGCTGATTCCGGTAAAGAACTGTCCCAAACACTGTGGAGATTATTGTCTTTACCAAAATACTTTACATGCCATCTATTCCCTCCTAAATCTGATGCATGTCCCATGTGCATAGGTTGGTGAATATCACCAAGGAAGTGTATTACCATTTTAAGAGCTAACTGTTTCTGTTCTTTTGATGCATTGGCATCTTCAAGGATAGCTACTTGGTCATATATTGCTCTTACAATATCACCAGACTCAAGTAAAGGTGCTTTATCAAAAGGGATGTCGGCATCAATATTTTTATAATGCCATGTCTTTGAATAGGCATATTCAGGAGTATGAGAGGCATTGTCAAGCCAGTTAGCATAATATACCATAGACTTACCATCAAGCAATTCTTCAATTACGGCAGCTGTGATAGGAGTAAGGTGATTTTCAGCAATAAAAACTGTGGTATCATGACCTTTCTGACCCCAACCAAAAGAAGATAGGGCAGTGGTCATCATTATTCCTGAAGCAAAGATGTTTTTTAGTTTCATAATAATTTAGTGAACTCTGTTTTCACTACAAAGTTATGAAAAATAAATTGAATATACAACCATCTCAAAAATATATGAAAATAAAAATTATAACACAAAAGAAATATATGGACACCATAGCTATTGGTATCCATATATTTCTCCATTATTCAATTTAAATCCTATGTTTAGTTATTTACGTTGTATAGCCTCAATTTCCCTTGTGACATCATGCTTGAGTTTACCAAGATTGTCAGCATTAAGTTCAGGATATATCTCGTCACGCTGAGTTGCCTCTCTTATTTGTGGAGCGAGGTAACGCTCGCAGTCAAAATCTGGGAATTTAGTTTTCACATAGTCAAAAACAGTATTTTTGATATGTCTAAACTCAGCTGAGTTCTCAAACTCTTCGCGGCTTCCGTCAAACAGTATGCTGTAACGTTCGGAATTACCAAAACTTACAATATAAAGCTTCTTGTTCTTCATAGTTAAATTAATTTATAATTCTGAAGATATAAAATCATATTCTTCATAAATATAACATTTCAG
The DNA here is from genome assembly GCA_014802265.1 of Bacteroides sp. Taxonomy (GTDB): domain Bacteria; phylum Bacteroidota; class Bacteroidia; order Bacteroidales; family Muribaculaceae; genus Lepagella. The sequence goes on from JAAVCP010000031.1 coordinate 33,766, forward strand.
ATTTCAAGATGTTCAAAATAGAATTTGCATAAATTTTTAATCAAAAATTTGTAGTAATCGGTAAATGTCATTATATTTGCACAAAGAAAACACAAACTAACCTTATTTTCAGATATTAAGTGCTTGACAAATGTCATCATTTTAATTATTTGAAGATATAAATATCTAATACAAAGCAATGAACAAAGAAAAACGCCTACTACTTGGCGACGAAGCGCTTGCATTAGGAGCCATCAATGCAGGATTGTCCGGAGCTTATGCATATCCGGGCACACCATCAACTGAAATTTTGGAATTCGTTCAGGAGCATCCCTTAACAAAGGAGAGAAATATTCACTCTCATTGGTCTTCAAATGAAAAGACTGCAATGGAGGAAGCTCTCGGGATGTCATTTTGTGGAAAGAGAGCTATGGTATCAATGAAACATGTCGGGCTTAATGTTGCTGCTGACCCGTTTGTCAATTCGGCAATGACTGGTGCTAATGGTGGCATGTTGGTTATATCTGCTGACGACCCTTCTATGCATAGCTCACAGAATGAGCAAGATTCAAGATTTTATGCTGATTTTGCAATGATACCGGTGTTGGAGCCGTCTTCTCAGCAAGAAGCATATGATATGGCAAGATACGGTTTTGAACTCTCAGAGAAATACGGTGTACCTGTAATGGTGCGTCTTGTAACACGTCTCAGCCATTCTCGCGCTGTTGTGGAGTATGATACCCAGGCTCTCCCTCAGAATGAATTACATTATCCGGCTACTCCCCGTCAATGGGTTCTTATGCCTGCTATGTCAAAAATACGTAATAAACGTCTCGTTAAAGATTTTATACAATTCCAAAAAGATTCCGATTTCTCTCCATTTAACTCTTTTAATGAGGGTATCAATAAATCACTTGGTATTATTGTCAATGGTATAGCATGGAATTATCTGCAAGAACTTTATCCTGACGGAATTCCTTTCCCTGTTGTGAAGATTTCACAATATCCAATTCCTGTTCAACTTATTTCCCGTTTGTTTGATGAGTGTAATTCAGTTTTAGTTCTTGAAGAGGGTCAACCTTTTATTGAACGTAAAATCAGAGGAGAGCTTGACAGAACCGGCAAACGTATTTTTGGCAAACTGACCGGGGATGTAGTGCGTACAGGTGAGTTGACTCCAGATGAGGTTGCAAAGACATTGAAGCAAATCATGGGTGATCAATGTGGGTTTGAAAGCGTGGAGAAGAAAGGAGAGTCCTCAATAGTAATGCCACGTCCGCCGGCATTATGTCAGGGTTGTGGACATCGTGACGTGTATCAAGCACTTAATGAAGCTCTCGCAGAATATGAGTCACCAAAAGTATTTGGCGATATAGGTTGCTATACATTAGGATTCCTTGCTCCATTCAATGCTATTGATACAGTTGTTGACATGGGGGCATCAATAACTATGGCAAAAGGTGCAGCTGATGCTGGACAGCATCCAGCTGTAGCTGTAATCGGTGATTCCACATTCACACACTCCGGTATGACAGGACTTCTTGATGCAATTAATGAGGATTCACCAATAACAGTCATTATTTCCGACAATCTTACAACTGGAATGACAGGCGGACAGGATTCACAGGGCACAGGTAAACTTGAAGAAATATGTCTTGGCTTAGGTGCAAAGCCTGAACATGTGCGCACAGTGGATTCTCTTCCCAAGAATGTGGCAGAGATGAAGAAGATGTTTAAGGAAGAGATTGACTATCCGGGTCTTTCTGTCATTATTTCTAGAAGAGAATGTATTCAGACAGCACGTCGTCACGCTGCTGCCAAGAAGAAATAATCGCAACCCATTATCAACACAACATCATTAAGAAAAAACGTATGAAAACAGATATAGTGCTTGCCGGCGTTGGCGGTCAGGGCATCTTGTCGATTGCCACTATTCTTGGCACAGCAGCCCTTGAAGAAAATATGCATATCAAACAAGCTGAAGTCCACGGCATGAGTCAGCGTGGTGGAGATGTGCAATCAAATCTTCGTATAAGTGAGAATCCTATTGCATCTGATCTTATTCCTCTCGGAGGAGCTGACTTAATTGTGTCGCTCGAACCGATGGAAGCGCTTCGTTATCTTCCTTATCTAAAACCAACAGGTTGGATTGTCACTAACACCACTCCTTTTATCAATATTGAGACATATCCTACGCCTGAAGCCCTTGAGGCAGAAATGGCTCAGCATGATAGAGTCATTGCATTCGATATGGATAAGGTGGCTAAAGACCTTGGTTCACCACGTTCTTCAAACATGGTGCTTCTCGGCGCTGCTTCACCTTTTATTCATTTGGGTGCTGAAAAAATAGAAGATGGTATCCGCAAAGTGTTTGGTGCCAAAGGTGAGAAAATCGTAGAGACCAACATAAAGGCTTTCCGTGCAGGGAGAGTGTATTCACAAGATCTTCAAAATAAATGATATGCTACCCATTTCTAAAGAAACACTTGATAGTATAATCAAACGATTGGAGATCGTTGATATAAAGACCGCTACTATTCGTCAGATTTGTGCTCTCGCAGCTGAATTAGAGAAGGAGTCTAATGAAGAATTTGTGCATCTTGAAATTGGCAATCCAGGTCTTCCTGCACAAATGGTCGGAGTTGAGGCAGAATGTGAGGCATTGCGTGCTGGTGTTGCAAATCAGTATCCTAATATTGCAGGTATAGCACCTTTGAAAGATGCCGGCTCCAAATTTGTTAAAGCCTTTCTTGATCTTGATATCTCTCCGAAATGCATTATTCCTACTGTAGGTTCTATGCAAGGCAGTTTCACTCTTATGCTTCTTATGAAGCAAAGGGTACCAGGGAAAGATTCTATCCTTATCATAAATCCGGGTTTTCCTGCTCAGACTCATCAGGCTAAGATTCTTGGCATGAATGTTGAGAGTTTTGATTTCTATAACTACAGAGGAAAGAAACTTGAGGAAAAGCTTGATTCCATAATGAGTAGCGGAAGGATATCTGCTATGATCTACAGCAATCCTAATAATCCTGCTTGGACTAATTTTACAGAGGAAGAATTGGAAATAATTGGTAGAATGGCAACCAAGCATGATGTAATCGTGATGGAGGATCTTGCTTACTTGGGAATGGACTTTAGACAGGATTGTTCTAAACCCTACGAGGCTCCGTTTGTACCATCTGTCGGTAAATATACTGATAATTATATTCTTCTGATTTCTGCTTCTAAGATCTTTAGTTATGCTGGACAACGTATAGCTATGGTCTGTATGAGTGACGCAGTATACAATAGGAGATATCAGTTCCTTGAAAGTTTCTATGAAATGCCTACCTTTGGCGACTGTTATGTATTTGGAGTACTATATACGGCTTCGTCAGGCACATCTCATTCAGCTCAATATGCACTCGCAGCCATGCTTGACAAGGCGGTGAAAGGTGAGCTTAATTTCGTGAAAGACAGCAGTGAATATGGAAGGAGAGCGTCTATCCTTAAGAAAATTCTTTTTGAAAACGGTTTTCACATAGTCTATGATAAGGACGGTGACAGCGATATATCTGATGGCTTCTTCTTTACTGCCGGCTACAAAGATATGGATAGCGAAACACTTCAGATGGAATTGCTCAGATATGGCATATCTTCAATTTCGTTACCATGTACTGGTAGTGATCAGGATGGCGTTAGAATCTGCGTTTCAAAGATTTCAGACGATGACACATTCGCCAAGTTTAGAAACCGATTAACATCATTCAACAATGAGCATTAATTATTGCACTGCAGAAGAAGCTGTAAAGCTAATAGAAAGCGGTGATCATGTCTATATTCAAGGCAGCACCTCAATTCCAGAGGTGCTGGTAGATGCCCTTGCTAAAAGAGGAAACGAACTTAAAGACGTTACTCTTTACTCCGGTTTTGCGGTGGGGAAACATAAGGCTCCCTATTGTCGTCCGGAGTTTAAGGATACTTTCTTAGTAGACAGTTTCTTTGTTTGTAACTCAGTCAGAGAATGGATTGCAGATGGCTATGGAGCTACTACGCCTTACTTCCTTGGTGAGGTCCCGTCCTTAATGCGTGATGGCACTTGGAGGGTAGATGTTGCTTTGATTAATTGCTCTATGCCTGACGAGGAAGGTAATGTAAGTTTCGGGGTCTCAGCTGACGTTGCTACTGCTGCAGTAGAATGTGCTGATATTGTAATTGCACAGATCAACAAGCACATGCCATTTTCTTATGGCGACCCTATTATTAATCTTAAGCAATTAGCCGCGGCTGTAGTGGTGGATGATCCTCTTGTAGAAGTGCCTACGCCGGAACCTACAGAAAATGAGATTAAGATTGGTAATGCCATTGCCGAAATTATTCCTGACGGAGCAACTCTTCAGATTGGAGTAGGAGGTATCCCCAATGCTGTTATACGTGCTCTTGAGAATCATAAGCATCTTGGTCTGCATACGGAGGCAATGACCGATGGAGTGCTACCTCTGCTTGAGAAGGGAATTATTGACAATAGTCTGAAGAAGGTATACCCTGGAAAGTCAGTAGCCTCTCTTGCTCTTGGTTCTAGAAAACTATATGATTATATGGATAAAAATCCTGATATCATCTTTAAAGATGTGGCTTGGACTAATAACCCGTTTATTATAGCTCAGAATCCCAAAGTAATGGCAATCAATTCATGTCTTGAGATTGACTTAACAGGTCAAATTTGTGCAGATTCCATTGGTACTAAGATTTTCTCCGGTATTGGTGGACAACATGATTTTGTATATGGGGCTTCAAGAAGTGAAGGAGGCAAATCTTTCCTTGCCATGCTTTCTACTACCAATAAGGGACTAAATAAGATTAAGCCTGTGCTTACACCGGGTGCTGGCGTTGTCACCACGCGCTTCCAGACAAATTATGTAGTGACTGAGTATGGTGCGGTTGATCTTCGTGGTAAGAATCTGCCTGAGCGTGCCAAATTATTGATTTCTATAGCTGCTCCGCAGTTCAGAGAAGAACTTGAGAAAGCAGCTTGCGAGCGCTATGGCTATAGTTTTTTGCGTTTGAAGTAACAATCTCACTTATCGTACCTAATTGAAGGAAGAAAGTTCCTACTTTATAGATCACTGAGTCTTTCAATAAATCAGACTCAGTGATCTATATTATTTATAAATTGGATTATTTGGATAAAGAACTTCAATTTGTATCAAATTGAGTGGAGATCGGAATAATTTTGCTGTGTAAGCAAATTTTGTTAATTTTGAATATTATTTCTGAATAAAAGATTTTATGAAGGTATTAAAGTTTGGAGGCACTTCAGTTGGCACCGTGGAAAGCCTCACGAATGTAAAGAAGATTGTGGAAACAACTTCAGGAAGAAAGGTTATTGTAGTGTCTGCCTTAGGAGGTATAACCGATTTGTTGATTTCTACAGCAAAGCTTGCAGTTGCTGACGATGTCTCATATCTTGATTCGTATGCTAGGATAGTAGCACGTCATCTCACAGTGGTAGAAGGGGTAGTACCTGAATCAAGACGAGATGTTACCATGTCAATGGTAAAGATGATGCTTGACGAACTTGGTAATATTTATAAAGGAGTGGCATTACTACGCGACCTATCTCCCCGTGCTCTTGACATAATCATAAGTTATGGTGAGCGTTTGTCAAGTTTGATCGTGTCTAATGTACTGACTGGAGCCTCTTATTTCGATTCACGCCATTTCATACGTACAACTCATACTCCACAAGGTCAAAAAGTACTTGACTTTAACTTAACACATTCTCTAATACATGAGAAAGTCTGCCTTGAAGCATGGGATACAGCAGTTATGGCAGGATTTCTTGCCACTGATGAAAATAGTGATGTCACAAACCTTGGTAGAGGGGGAAGTGATTACACGGCATCAATTATGGCAGCAGCGCTTGATGCTGAAGTACTTGAAATATGGACAGATGTCGATGGCTTTATGACTGCTGATCCAAGAGTGATAGGAAATGCCTATGTTATAGAGGAATTGTCTTTTATGGAAGCTATGGAGTTATGTAACTTCGGTGCAAAAGTAATTTATCCTCCCACTATTTATCCTGTATATCATAAAAATATACCTATTCTTGTAAAGAATACTTTTAATTCGGAAGCACCGGGAACAAAAATCAGTATTAATCCAAAGAAAGATGATAAACCAATTAAGGGTATCTCTTCAATCAATGATACATCACTCATAACTATTTCAAGTCTTTGTATGGTTGGTGTCATTGGTGTAAACTCACGTATTTTCAATGCTTTAACAGCACGTGGAGTGAGTGTCTTTCTCGTTTCTCAAGCAGCCAGCGAGAACAACACTACCTTGGCTGTTAGGAATGCTGATACTGACCTTGCTGTAAAAACTCTTAGGGAAGAATTTGCTGCGGAACTTGCCTCTGGTATGTTTAATGATATAAAAGCAGAACGAAATCTTGCCACGGTAGCTATTGTTGGTGAGAATATGAGGCATAATGCCGGAATGGGAGGTAAACTGTTTAATGCTCTAGGTAGAAATGGCATCAATGTGCTTGCCGTGGCTCAGGGTGCTATGGAAATCAATATTTCATTTGTAATATATAAGAAAGATTTACATAAAGCTCTGAGCATGATTCACGATTCTTTCTTCCTTTCAGAGTGCCAGGTACTAAATTTGTTTCTTGCAGGTGTCGGTAACGTGGGAGGTAGTCTTCTCAGGCAGATAGCTAAGCAACAGGACAAACTCCTTAAGGAGAAGAATCTTTATATCAATGTTGCCGGCATAGCATCAAGCCGTAGAGCAATCTTTAATTCAGAGGGAATCGATATTACAAAATGGCGTTCATTGCTTAATAAAGAAGGAATAGATGCCACACCTGATATAATTAAACACGAGATTTTGAAAATGAATTTATTCAATTCTGTGTTTGTGGATTGTACGGCTTCATCTGACATAGCATCCCTATATAAGTCTTTTCTTTCTCATAACGTCAATGTTGTGGCTGCCAATAAGATTGCTGCTTCTTCAGAATATTCAGAATATGCTGCATTGAAAGAGATTGCAAGACAAAAAGATGTCAAGTTTCTTTTTGAAACAAATGTTGGGGCAGGATTGCCGGTGATAAACACAATTAACTCCCTGATTAATTCCGGGGATAAGATTCTTAAAATTGAAGCGGTAGTTTCGGGAACACTAAACTATATATTTAATGTATTATCATCGGAAGTAACACTTAGCAAGGCAATCCAAATGGCAAAGGAGGCAGGCTATACGGAACCTGACCCCCGAATTGATCTTTCAGGGAAAGATGTGATTCGTAAATTGGTTATTTTGGCTCGTGAGGCAGGCTATGCCGTAAGCCAAAAAGATGTTGAAAAGAATCTATTTATTCCTGAAAATCTATTTGATGGAGAGATTAATGAATTTATGACTAAAATAAAATTGCTTGATAAAGAATTTGAAAAGAAACGCTTTGAGGCTGAGGTAGCTCATGAGAATTTTCGTTTTGTAGCCTCATTAGACAATGGAGTTATGAAAGTGGGTCTAAAAAGGGTAGACACTTCTCATCCATTCTATAATCTTGAGGGTAGTAACAATGCTATACTTCTTACGACAGACAGATATATGGAATATCCTATGGTAATAAAAGGATATGGAGCAGGAGCGGAAGTCANAGCAGCTGGAGTGTTCGCAGATATCATCAGTATTGCCAATATACGATGATATGATAATGAAAAAAGAAAAATAGGGACGCTCATTTGAGCGCCCCTATTTAAATTGTGCAAGTAATAATATTAGATTTCTTCGCTGAATGCTGGAGTCTCTTGTGGAGTTGTCTCGGTTTGCTTATTCTCTTTGATAAAGAATACGCATACTGCTCCGATTATAATCATCACACCAGCCACTGTCATCATCAAGTATTCAGGTGCTAATTGACCAGGAGTACTAAAGAAAGACAGAATCCAACCGCCTGCAAGTGCTGCAATAATCTGTGGCAGACAGATTGTACAGTTGAAGAGACCAAGGTATGTACCGATATTTCCACCTTTAAGAGAATTGGTAAGAATAGTAAACGGCCNTGCAAGCATAGCTGCCCATCCACATCCAATAAGGATAAAGGCAATGAAAAGGAGGTACTGATTTGTGAGATAAGACATCATTATGAATCCTATACCTGCAAGCACAAGACTTAAAGAGTAAGAGAATTTGCGACTTCTGAATTTGGGAAGTAACAGGGCCCATACAACAGAGCCAAGTGCCTGTACAGCGTACAGAAGACCTACCCAGTTACCTGCATCATTATATTGCTGGGTGGCAGAATTAAGCACGGTACGACTTTCATAAGTGCAGTCGGCAATATTAGGAATCTCAAAAGAAGATGCATCTTCAACGGATAATTTGCCATCAGGACCGCTTACCACTATAGCAGCTTCTGTAAGTTTGACAGGTCCTTGGAGACGAGAAAGATAATCCTTGATTTCTACGTTCCTACAGTTCTCAATATTGATTCCGTCAACAGAAAGAGAGGTGACATTAGCCAAATTATGATTGAAAGAAGCCTTTGGCATTCCTTCCTTGTTGTTGATTATTTCATGATTCTTGACAATAGTGTCATTGCCATTAATCACTACTGTTGAAGCGGGATAGAAGGCACCATCAGCGGTGATACCCATAGCAAGTGCCTGCCCATGGCTAATTATTAGAATCGAATCTTGCACGAGTATATTCTTGGCATCATACACATTATCACCGGATTTTATTCCTACAATACTTTCAGTTGTGGGGGTATCGAATGCTTTGAATGCCACAGTATTGGTAGCGTATGTCCAAAGGAAGAGGAAGGCGAACCAGCAAAAGAATTGAACTACACCGACGCTCCAAAAAGTTGATGGAGCATTTTTTAAAAGATTAAAAAGTCCGGGATTATCCTTCTTCCCATCAGTAGGCTGCTTATCACCACCATTATATTCATTATAGAGTTGTGGAGGCCATTCCTTAATTTTGATAAGGGAATATATAACACAGATGAGCAGTATGGCTGCCCCGATATAAAATGACCATATCACAGTGGGAGGTACTACTCCTGAGGGAGCAGTGTTACGTATACCTATCCACCCGAGGCAGATAGGAAATATGTAACCCACAACAGAGCCGGCATTGCAGAGAAAGCTCTGAATGGAATATGCGAAGCCTTTCTGCTTTTCGTTAACCATATCACCTACAAGCATCTTAAACGGCTGCATAGCCATATTGATCGAGGTATCAAGAAGCATCAAAGCTATAATACCAAATAGAATCGCACTTGCTACCGTGAAGTGAAAACTACCGGCATTAGGCAACAGGCACATTACAACCACAGCAACAGTAGCTCCCAGAATGAGGTAGGGTAGACGACGACCAAAGCGATTCCAAGTGCGATCACTCATCATACCTACGACTGGCTGTACCACCATACCCATCAAGGGCGGGAGAATCCAGAAATAGCTCAGATCATGCGGATCTGCACCAATTGTTGTGAAAATTCGCGACACATTGGCACTCTGCAATGCATACGCAATCTGAACGCCGAAGAATCCGAAACTCAAATTCCATAGCTTCCAGAAACTTAAATCAGGTTTTGCTTTCATGTATCAAATTTATTAGTTAAGAAATTGTGTTATTTTATCTGAGAATAAAGCCATTCGATTTCTTGTGGCCACAGACTTTCATTGGGCGTCTCCAAAATCAATGGGATATTGTCAAAGCGTGAATCGTTGACGAGTCGTATAAAAAACTCTTTACCAAGTGTGCCTTTACCTATAGATTCATGACGGTCAATCCGTGATGCCAATTCTCTCTTATCATCATTTAGATGCATTCCTCGAAGATATTGAAATCCGATTGTTTCTTCAAAGTCTTTCCAGGTTTCATCGTATTTATCTGCGGAAACAAGATCATAGCCTGCAGAATAGGCGTGACAAGTGTCAATGCAAACACCAATACGTGATTTGTCCTCTACCTCGTCAATAATATATGCAAGTTGCTGGAAAGTATACCCTAAGTTAGATCCTTGTCCTGCTACATTTTCAAGCACGGGGGTAACACCGTCAGAGTTATCAAGAATAATATTTATTGATTCAGCAATCCTGTCAAGACCTTCTTCCTCGGAGATTTCATTTAAATGGCTGCCCGGATGGAAATTCAACATTGTCAATCCAAGCTGTTGGCAACGTCTTATCTCATCAAGGAATGATTTTCTTGATTTCTCAAGTTTCTCCTTATCAGGACTTGCCAGATTAATTAAAAAGTTATCGTGGGGGAGAATAATGTCGGGTGTGAAGGAAAACCTTTCACAGTATTCCTTAAACTTAGCAATTTCCGTATCAGATATAGATTTAGATACCCAACGGTTGCTACTTCCTGTGAAGAGAGCAAATGCTTTCGCACCAATTTTATTTGCTTCCAATGGGGCATTTGATACTCCTCCTGCCACACTTACATGTGCTCCAATATATTTCATGTCAGAATTTATTGAGTTAATCTTTCTATGAAGTGTAAATGACTTCTTAGCTAAAATTTAGGGTATAAAGGTAGTTTTATATATAAACTTAACGCACAAAATTAGCAAAAGTTATTTATTTCCCAAAAATAAGAGTTATCTTTGGGACAAAATTTTCTTAGATTATTAAATTATGGAGCTATCCAAAGCTAAAATTGAACTCTATGGCTCACTTTCAACAAAGAAAATGAGACAACGATATAGATTGTTTTTAGCAGAAGGTGAAAAGTGTGCGCTTGATATGATAGATGCTTTCGAACTTGAATGTCTTGTTGCCACTGATGAATGGCAGAATAGTAACAAATGGATTAATGATAAATTTGAAGGCAAGGTATTCACTGTGAAAGGTGGGTCAATGCGTAAAATCTCTTCGTTATCTACTTCTCCTTCAGTTATTGCTGTGTTTCACCTCCCTGTTGTTGATTCTCTTATTCCATCTTTACCCTTAGATAATGGGAAATTATATCTTATGCTTGACGGAATTCAAGATCCAGGGAACTTGGGGACTATCATACGCACTGCCCATTGGTTTGGTATTGATACCATCTTTGCTTCTCATGACACTGTNGATGTTTTTAATCNAAAAGTAGTACAATCAACGATGGGTTCGTTAAGGAGTGTGAAGGTCATATATTGTGACTTGGCAACTATTATAGAAGTCAATCCAGAGATGCCTGTTTATGGAATGCTTCTTGATGGAGTAAATATATACACTTCTCGAATATCCTCTGTAAAGGGCTTTATCGTAATGGGAAACGAAGGAAACGGTATTTCCACAGAAATTAAAAAATTCATAACAAATCCATTATTTATTCCTCCCTGCCATACAGACGACCATCCGGAGTCACTGAATGTGGCAATTGCAACAGCCATTACTCTTTCATGGTTCAGAGGACAATAGCGTATTTATTCAATATGGCTAAAATAAAAAGTGTATACTTCTGCCAGTCTTGTGGCTATGAGTCTCCCAAATGGCTTGGGAGATGTCCCTCATGTGGGGAATGGAACACGTTTGCAGAAGAAAAAATAACAGTCTCAAAGAAAACTGATAGTAATCAACAATCTCGTGCCAAAACATCATTGCCTCTTAAATTATCTGAAATAGAGACAACAGATGAACCAAGAATAAATATGCCGTCTTCTGAGTTAAATCGTGTTTTGGGAGGAGGTCTTGTCGTGGGTAGTCTTACCTTGATTGGAGGCGAACCTGGGATTGGGAAATCAACTCTACTGCTTCAAAACATTCTTTCAATAAGGAATAAAAAGATTCTTTATATTTCTGGAGAAGAAAGTGCAACTCAATTGAAACTGCGTGCTGACCGTCTTGGGAAAGTATCAGATAATACTTATATATTATGTGAGACGCGGTTGGACAATATATTTACTCAGATAGAAAATATTCAGCCTCAGATTGTAGTGGTTGATTCAATTCAGACTATTGCAAGCGATCAAATAGACTCGCCTGCAGGAAGTGTGAGTCAAGTCAGAGAATGTGCTGCTGCCTTATTGCGATATGCCAAAGATTCAAATGTGCCTGTTATCCTTGTAGGACATATAAATAAAGATGGAGCTATTGCAGGTCCAAAGGTATTGGAACATATCGTAGATACAGTTCTTCAGTTTGAAGGTGATCGACAGTATTTATATAGAATATTGCGCTCTATAAAGAATCGTTTCGGATCTACTTCGGAAATAGGTATCTATGAAATGATACAAAAGGGGTTAAGAGAGGTTAAAAATCCATCGGAAATGCTACTTTCTGAAAATAGAGATGAAGAAATGAGTGGAATAACCATAGGAGTCACAATAGAAGGGGCACGCCCATTTATGGTTGAAGTACAGTCTCTCGTGTCTTCAGCTGCTTATGGTACTCCTCAGAGGTCAGTCACTGGTTTCGATCAAAGGCGCCTCAATATGCTCCTGGCTGTATTAGAAAAACGAGCCCGATTTAAACTTGGGGCAAAAGATGTGTTTCTTAATATGGCAGGAGGATTAAAAGTTGTAGATCCTGCTATAGACATGGCAGTAGTGGCTGCCATCATGTCTTCTAATTTTGATGTTTCTGTATCCCGAAAGACTGTTTTTATTGGGGAAGTAGGATTATCGGGAGAAATAAGAACTGTGACAAGGATTGAGCAGAGAGTGGCAGAAGCGGAGAAATTAGGTTTCGAGAACGTAGTTATTCCTAAAGGAAATTTAAGAGGAATCAAGGATAAGTTTTCCATAACCATTGTGGAAGTTGGGAAAGTGGAAGAAATGCTTAAATACCTGTTCTCTTAAACGGATCGGTAAGAAAGTAATAACTATAAAGTTTATGACGTTAATAAATTAAAATATTTAAATCTTATATAATCAGGCTTATGAAAATCCAATTGCGACCACTATTAAGATCAACTTACATGTCGAGACTTCGACTATTATCCGGACTGGCATGTATGAGTTTATCAATGACAGCACAGACACAGAAAGATGCCATTGATAATAATGACCTTACTCCTTCTCAACAGCAAATTCATTCCATGATTGAATCTACCCATGTTTTATCTATGGGAGAAGAAGATGTGGCGAGAGATTCTATAGAAAAAATGCTTAACCGATTTTATATGGATCAATTTCGCCATTTTCAAGATCCTAGAGCTCCATACTTTATGTTTCTAAGTAAAGATGGTAAACTGGCAATGGGTGTTGGAGGTCTTATTAGGATGCGTGGCTACTTTGATTGGGATGGTTCAATTCCTGCAAGTGGATTTTCTCCCTATCTGATTAATATACCTAAAGATCCTACTCAGTTAAGAAAGCTTGCTGCCACACCTGCAGGAACAGGTTTGTTTTTTACTATCTTAGGTAAAAACACATTGTTAGGGGACTTTATGGGATTTTTTCAAGCTGACTTTTCCGGATATAATAATAGGGATTTTAAGCTTAAGAAAGCCTATGTACAATTCAATGAATGGACTGTGGGTTATGCCACTACAACGTTTGAAGATACCAAGGCAAAACCTGCCACTATTGACGGGTCAGGACCTAATGGAGTGAATTCAAAAACTAATGTTCTTGTGAGATACATGCATACTTTCAACGGAGGACATTGGTCATTAGCTGGTTCTTTCGAGTTTCCCTCATCTTCTACAAGTGCTGATGGTGAGTACACAAAAGCATGTAACGATTACGTCCCTGATTTGGCAGCCTTCGCTCAATATCAATGGGCGGAAGGGGAAAGTCATGTGCGCCTTTCAGGTCTGGCAAGAGTTTTGACTTATCGGGATTTGATTGCTTCAAGAAATTACAATATTATGGGTTGGGGTACTCAATTTTCTACTGTAGTTAAGATTCTTCCTCAGTTTGATTTATCGGGTATAGTTTCAGTAGGACAGGGTCATGCTTCGTATACTACAGATCTTGGAGTCAGCAATTTTGATTTGGTTACTGATCCAGGAAGAAAAGGGAAATTATATGCTCCTACTGCTGTAGGATATGTTTTTGGAGCAAGATATTATTTTCGTTCTAATATTTTTGCTAATCTTACCCTATCAGAACAACGTTACTATCCGAAGCAGAATCCCAATGATTCACAATATAAATATGGTCTTTATGGGGCAGTCAATTTGTTCTGGGACATCACTCCTCGTTTTGAAGTCGGTATGGAATATCTTGCTGGTAAACGTATGAACTTTAATGGTACACATGCAAGTGCTAATAGATTGACGGCGATGGCTATGTTTAGCTTCTGATATAGAATTAAGAGAGCGGTGTCATATAAAAATGAAGTGACATCGCTCTCTTTGATAGTAGGGTTTTAGTATTTTTACTTCACACCGAGGTCAGCAAGCACACGACCGATCTTATCTTCTGCCTTCTTGACAGTTTCTTCGTATTTATCTGTAGAAGAAAGTTCTTCACGAACCTCTACATAGAATTTAATTTTAGGTTCAGTACCTGATGGACGAACAGAAACTTTGTCACCTGCTTCAGTGAAGAACTGGAGAACATTGGAAGTAGTGGGGAAGTTCATCTTCTCAGTTTCACCAGTCTTCATATTGGTGCAGTTCAAATCAGCATAATCCTTAACGGTAACTACGGGTGACCCTGCAAGTTCCTTCGGAGGATTTGCACGGAATTCTTTCATCATGGCAGCTATTTCATCAGCACCTGTCTTACCAGGACGAACAACGCTTACGCCTTTCTCACGAGAGAAACCATACTCTTTATAAATGTCAATAAGCATTTCATAAAGAGTCATATTTTTCTCAGCTGCCCAAGCGGCTATTTCACACATGAGAGTGATGGATGACACAGCATCCTTATCACGGACGAAAGTCTCAGGAAGGAAACCATAACTTTCTTCACCTCCACCAAGATAGCGTTCCTTACCTTCAAGATTACGCATAACGTCAGCAATCCACTTGAATCCGGTAAAGCAGTCATAACATTTTACGTTGTTAGCTTCTGCAATTCTCTTTATGGTCTCGGTTGTAACAATAGTCTTAACACAATATTCGTTACCAGTGAGCATATTGAGTTCACGGTTACGTGTAATCAGATAATATAGGAAAATCATTACTATCTGATTCCCATTAAGGAGCTGATATTCTCCTTTACTATCACGAACTACAAGACCAATTCGGTCAGCATCAGGGTCTGATGCTACAACTATGCTCGCGCCCACTTCTTTTGCTTTGGCAATAGCCATAGCCATAGCTTCAGGATTCTCTGGATTGGGAGAAACTACTGTGGGGAAGTCACCGCTCAATACATCCTGTTCAGGAACGTGGATAACATTTTCAAATCCCCATTTCTTCAAAGAATCAAAAACGAGCATCTTGCCTGTACCATGAATTGGGGTATATACAATCTTCATATCGGCATGTTTCTTGTCAACTTCGGGTGACAATGAAAGGGTCTTGATATCGTTGAGAAACATTTCGTCAACATCTTTACCGATAATTTTGATAAGATCTTTGTTAGGAGTGAATTTAATCTGGTCAACCGATTTGATTGCATTTACATATGCAATTGTCTCAACATCGTGGGGTGCTATCATTTGAGCACCGTCGCTCCAGTAGGCTTTATAACCGTTATACTCTTTCGGATTGTGACTAGCGGTTACCATTACACCACTCTGGCAACCGAGTTTACGGATTGTGTAAGACACTTCTGGCACAGGACGACAATCTTCAAAAAGATATACCTTAATCCCATTAGCGGAGAAAATATCAGCAGCAAGCTCAGCAAATATACGAGAATTATTGCGTACGTCATGCCCAATTGCAACAGTGATCTCAGGGAGATCTTTAAAGCAGTCATTAAGATAGTTGGCAAGACCTTGGGTGGCAGCTCCGACAGTGTAGATATTCATTCTGTTTGAGCCAGCGCCCATAATTCCACGCAGACCACCTGTCCCAAATTCAAGGTCCTTGTAGAATGCATCGATAAGCTGAGTATTATCTTCGTCATCAAGCATTGCTTGAACAGCATTACGAGTTTTCTCATCATACTGGGGCCCGAGCCATTTTTCGGCTTTTTCTCTGACGGTTTTTAAAAGTTCTTCATTATCCATATTATATAAATTTTGGGGTTAAATCTATATGATTTTCATTTTGTTTTATAATTAAACGCAAAACTAATAAAAAAATATCTTAATTTCAAGTTAATTTATTAGAAATATTAGAAATTAAGAAAAATGATAGCAAAGACAGTATAATTTTAATGGTATGGTGTATATTTATTGGCAAATTATAAATGATGATTAGTAAAAAATCAAAAAAATTATTATCTTTGCATTTCCAAATTTAGAAATTATGATTTCATCAATGACCGGTTTCGGGCGAGGAACAGCCCAAACACTCACAAAAAGAGTAAAAGTAGAGGTAAAGTCGCTCAATAGTAAGCAGCTTGATCTATCTTTACGTGTACCTTCAAACTTTCGTGAACTGGAAGTCACTATGCGTGTACCTATGGCATTAAAACTTGAACGTGGGAAAGTAGAGTTGACAGCTACCATAGAAAATCTTGTGGCTGAAGCTTCAACAACAGTTAATATTGATACCCTTGCTTCCTATAAGATGCAAATTCAGGAGGCAGCTCTAAGACTGAATATCCCGGAACCGGCTGACTGGTACTCCGTATTAATGAGAATGCCTGATGCAATGAAGACAGAGTCAGTGCAATTGACAGAAGAAGAAATAGAGGCTTTTCATTCAGCCTGTAAAGAAGCTTTGGATTCACTTGTGGATTTTCGCCGTAGGGAAGGTAGGAAACTCTATGATTTTTTTGTTGAAAAAATCAAAAGGCTAAGGCAACTTCTTGAGCAAATTGCTCCCTTTGAGGAAGAAAGAGTGCCTAAAATACGTGAGAGACTTGAAGAACAACTTGCTCGTCTTTCCTCAATTGAATACGATAAGGGGCGCCTTGAACAAGAACTTATATTTTATATAGAGAAACTCGATGTCACAGAAGAAAAAGTGCGTCTAACTGCTCATTTAAATTATTTTATGGAGACTTTAGGCGATGAGACTACGTATCCACCGCAAGGGCAGGGAAAGAAGTTGGGATTTATTGCTCAGGAAATGGGTAGAGAAATCAACACACTTGGCTCAAAATCAAATAATGCAGAAATGCAGAAGATTGTAGTCATGATGAAAGATGATCTCGAGCAGATTAAGGAACAAGTACTCAATGTATTATAATAATTTGAAATTATGTATCTAAATATATCATGAAAGGTAAAATTATAATACTTTCTGCTCCTTCAGGTACTGGGAAATCAACTATTATAAATGAACTTATAAAGCAGCCGGAACTGATGCTGAGTTTTTCCATATCTGCTACGAGTCGGAATCCACGTGGACAAGAGGTGGACGGGAAGGACTATTTTTTTCTATCGCCAGAGGAATTTCAAAGAAAAATTGATAAAGGTGAGTTTGTTGAATGGGAAGAAGTTTATTCAGGAACATGTTATGGGACTCTTGAGAGCGAGGTCAATAGAGTAACTGAATCCGGTCACAATCTAATAATGGACGTAGATGTAAATGGAGCCATGAATATAAAAAAGCGTTTTGGAAATGATGCTTTAGCCATCTTTGTCATGCCTCCTGATATGGTTACGTTAGAAAACAGGTTGCGTAACAGAGGCACAGACTCTGAAGAAACAATATTGAGACGTCTCGCAAAAGCGAGATATGAAATAAGTTTCTCTGACAAATTTGATATAGTGGTAGTTAATGATACTCTTCCGGAGGTAGTAGAAGAAGTTAGAACTAAAATTTTGAATTTTTCTAATGTTGTTAAATAATTATTAAATTATGATAATAGGAATATACAGCGGAAGTTTTGATCCTATTCACACTGGTCATGCAATGGTGGCAAACTATATAGGACAACTCGGAATTGTTGACGAGGTATGGTTAATGGTCAGTCGAAGAAATCCTCTTAAGGAAAAGCGTAGTCCGGCTGATGATCACCACAGAATGAATATGGTGAGTTTAGTAGCAAAGGATTGTAGCGGTGTCAAAGCCTCGGATTTCGAACTTAATCTCCCACTGCCTTCCTATACTTATGTGACTTTGTGTAAACTTCGAGAGACATATCCCTTACACCGCTTTAAGCTAATAGTTGGCAGTGATAATTGGCATAATCTCGGACGCTGGCGTGATGCGGATAAAATAATAAGAGATTTTGGTTTGATTATCTATCCGCGCCCAGGTTATCCATTGCCGGAACAACCTCCAAAAGGTGTTGAACTCTTGCTGAGTGCACCTACTGTAAACATGTCTTCGTCGTTGATTCGTGACTTGTTGGGAAAAAAAGGTAATATAAATTTCTTTGTTCCAACTTCTGTGGCACATTATATTACGGAACATAACCTTTATACTTAAATCTATGGGAGAAGATATTACTACACACCGATTGATTGGTATTACATCGCTTGCAACCAACTATTGTTCTGCATGTGAAAATGCTCGGGAAATAGAAAAAGGTGAGTTGATTGACACCATGCTCAATCTACTCCCCAGAATTTATTGGGAATTTTTGGATTTAACAGCAGATGGAATTATCTCCATTGAAGAGTTTGATTATTTTTCATCGTATGTAGACGAAGATTATTATGAAAACATACGTCGAAATATTGAGTTTCTGTTAGGTCCAGATGATGTATTTCTTGAGACCTTTGAAGAAGATATGAAGTATAGCGACACTCCAATAGCTGCTTCTATTTCTGAGTCTTTAGCTGATATTTTTCAACCACTGTTTAATTTTATATCTATAGTAAAAGATACAGAGGGAGAAAAGATTGTGGAGGCATATATGCAATGTCATGAAGACTTTGAATCATATTGGAGCCAAACATTGTGTAATGTGCTCCGCGCCCTAAATAATCTTAAGTTTAATGTACATATCTGATGATCAAAATGGAAAACTCTGAAAAAGTATTGCCATTGTTACAATGGCTTAATGAGTCAACTTGCAATTTTCTTGCAGTTAAAACAATTAAGAAGGAACTGGATACACATGGGTTTAAGGAACTGCACCAAAGCGATGCTTGGGAGATACTCCCCAATGAGAAATATTATATGATAAAAAACGATAGTGCTATCTTCGCATTTATTAGTGGTACGGAAACTCCGGCTTTACATGGGTTTCATATAATATCTGCCCACTCGGATAGTCCTTGTTTTAAGATCAAGCCCAATGCTGAGATTTATGGAGATGGAGGAGTGGTAAGTCTAAATGTAGAGAAATATGGTGGAGGCATTCTTTACACATGGTTCGACCGTCCATTGTCTATGTCAGGGAGAGTAATGTTGGAATCAGACAATCCTCTTTCTCCACAGTGTGTTGTGTTTGATTTGAAAAGACCTGTGGTAACTATACCGCATTTGGCTATTCATTTTAATCGAGCTGTCAATGATGGCAACCCATTATCTGTGCAAGATGATTTGAAGCCTGTTATTGGTTATTTCTCTAAAGAAGAGATAGCTGAGGCTAAGAGTCATGGAGGATTTGTAAAAGTTATGGTTGCCAAACATCTTGGAATCTCACCGGAAAAGATAATTGATTATGAGATTTGCTTGTATCCTTTTGAGTCTGCGCAACTTTGTGGAATGAACAGTGAATATTTTCAATCAGGTAGGATTGATGATCTTTCTATGGTATTTGCAGGACTTGAGGCACTTGTTAAATCGACTGATCATGACACAAAGGCAACCCGGTTCTTGGCAGTCTTTGATAATGAAGAAACCGGATCAGGCACTAAACAGGGGGCTGCCTCACCTGTAATGGCTAATATATTGGAAAGAATAGTTGCCGCTTATGGTGGTGGGAAAGAAAATTATTTTAGAAGTATCGCCTCTTCTTTTATGATTTCTGCAGATGATGCACATGCCTGGCATCCTAATTATAGTAAAAAATATGATCCGACAAATCATCCTGTGATAGGAGGCGGTCCGGTGATAAAAATAAACGCCAACTGTAAATATATGACTGATGCACTAGGTGCAGCTGTCTTTAGAAATCTATGCAGTCTGTCAGATATAAAGTGTCAGACTTTCGTCAATCATTCTGATGTTGCAGGAGGGTCAACCTTGGGAAATATATTAACTTCTCAGCTTGACCTTGCTGGAGTAGATATGGGTGCACCTATTTGGGCAATGCATTCTGCAAGAGAGACAGCTGGAGTGGCTGACCATCTCATGATTGTAAAAGTTTTCACTGAATTTTATCATTTATAACAGTTAATTTTTGCGGACGCGAAGAAAATTTAATACCTTTGCAGCCGGAATTGAGGAAACGGCATAGTATTTGTTATGTTCTCTCATACTAATTTGTCTACCATTAGTAGGCAACATAAATCGCAACCAATAAAAATAGATAAAAAGTCAAGATGAACGTAAATTACGAGAAACTCGACAATGTGACCGGTGAAATCACCGTTACACTCGAAGAGAAAGATTATGCAGGTAAAGTGAGTAAGCAGCTTAAAGAAATCGGTAAGACTCATTCTGAGCCTGGATTTCGCGCAGGTCATGTACCTGCAGGTCTTGTAGCAAAAAAATATGGGGCTGCTGTAAAATATGATGTTATAAATAAAGAGACTGCTGATGCTGTCTTCAACTATATTAAAGAAAATAAACTTCAGGTACTTGGTCAGCCTATTCCTGAGAGTGATAATGAATTTAAACTTGAAAATAGCGACTTCACATTCAAGTTTAAAGTAGGGTTGGCTCCTGAAATTGATAATCATGTGAATAAGGATCTTAACATTCCTTATTATACCATTAAGGTAACTGACGAGATGATAACTGAGCAGATTGAGGGTCTTCGTCAGCGTTTTGGTCGTCAGGTACCTGGAGAGGAAACTGAGCCTAATGCAGTAATCAAGGGTGTTATTACTGAGTTGAATCCTGATGGCTCTGTTAAGGAGGATGGCATTGTTGTTGAAAATGGCATCATCTCTCCTGCATATTTTGCAAGTGACGATCAAAAGAAATTATTTGAGGCAAAACATCCTGGTGATGTGGTTGTCTTTAATCCTGCTGCCACTTGCAACACTAATCCCAATGAGATGTCCTCAATGCTTAATATTGACAAGAATCAGGTTGAGGAACATAAGGGAGATTTTAATTTCGAAATTAAGGAAATTATTGTTCTCAAACCAGCAGAACTTGATCAAGAATTCTTTGACAATGCTATTGGTAAAGACAAAGCACATAATGAGGAGGAATTCAGAAGTGCGATCAAGGATCTTCTTGAGCTAAATCTGAAGAACGATTCAAACTACCGCTTTACAATTGATGCCAAGGCTGTTGTTGAAAACGCAGTAGGTAATCTTGAACTTCCCGAGGCTATTCTAAAAGAATTCCTTATTCGTCAGAATGATGGCCTTACAAAGGAAAATATTGATGAGGAGTTTGAAAAGATGCGAGGTCAGCTCTCATGGGATTTGATCCGTGATAATATTGCTTTGCAATTCGGTGTTAAAATCACAGAAGAGGATCTAATGAATGAAGCTCGTGGGGTTGTTATACGTCAACTTATGCAATATGGGGCTGCCGGCTTGACTGATCAGGTTGTAGACAAGTACGCATCAGAAGTGATGAAAGATGATAAAAATCGCGAAATGCTTTCCCAGAACGCTCTCTCTCGCAAGGTGTTTGAAGTAATTAGAGAAAATGTAACTCTTGATAATAAAGAAGTTTCAATTGATGAATTCCGTGCTCTTTTTGCACCGGAAGCTAAAGCTGAGGCTTGATAGAGACGGCAAGATAATACTCTTGCCTTACGATAAATATGTTATGGCCCGGTTGGTGTGTTCTACATGGCGCACACACCGGGTTTGGTTTTTGGCACGCTATTTGCTGCTATCCCTAATGTTAATAAAACAATTTTAAAATGCAAAACGACTTTAGAAATTTTGCCGTCAACCATCTCGGAATGAGTTCAAACACTCTTGACGGATATTCGCGTTATATCAATAAGGCTGCCAATGGTGTAAGCCTTACTCATCCTACGGCTGATTACATGAATCCTTATATTCTTGAGGAACGTCAGTTGAACGTGACCCAAATGGATGTGTTTTCGCGTCTTATGATGGATCGTATTATTTTTCTTGGCACTCAGGTGACAGATACATCTGCTAATATAATTCAGGCACAGCTTCTTTATCTTGACTCAATTGATCCAGAAAAAGATATTTCTATATATATTAATTCTCCCGGTGGGTCAGTATATGCCGGTCTGGGTATCTATGATACAATGCAGTATATAAATAGTGATGTGTCAACAATCTGTACGGGGATGGCAGCTTCTATGGCAGCCGTGCTTCTTGTGGCAGGTGAGAAGGGTAAGCGTTATGCACTTCCACACTCACGCGTAATGATTCATCAGCCAATGGGTGGAATTCAAGGTCAGGCATCTGACATCGAAATTACCGCAAGGGAAATCCTTAAATTAAAAGATGAACTCTATAGAATTATTTCTGATCATTCGGGTCAACCAATCTCAAAAGTGGAGGCAGATTCTGATAGAGACTATTGGATGATTGCATCAGAAGCAAAGGAGTATGGAATGATTGATAAGGTACTTGTCAATTCAAAGAAAGGTAATTAAAAACTTTATACAGGAATGGCGAATAAAAAAAATGGTCTTGTCTGCTCAATGTGTGGTACGACCGATAGTCAATTAAACCCTGTAGTTAAGGTGTTTGATGGGCTAAACCTTTGCACTGACTGTATAAAGTTCATTGAAGAGGCAAGAGATAGTCAACTAAAAACTTCTGAAAAGAAGACGAAAGATGATGCCTCTATTTCAGGAGCTGTACCTAAACCTAAAGCAATCAAAGAGTTTCTAGATCAATATATCATTGGTCAAGATGAGGCAAAGAAGTATCTTTCAGTAGCTGTCTATAATCATTACAAGAGAATTGCTCAAGACAAAGATACCGATGATGTAGATATTGAGAAATCAAATATAATTCTTGTTGGTCCTACCGGAACAGGAAAGACTCTTCTTGCCAAGACAATAGCAAAACTTCTCGATGTACCTTTTGCCATTGTGGATGCCACTGTCTTGACAGAAGCTGGTTATGTTGGAGAAGACATTGAATCCCTGCTTGTGCGTCTGTTGCAAGCTTGTGACTACGATGTTGCTAAAGCAGAGAAGGGCATTGTATTTATTGACGAGATAGATAAGATTGCTCGTAAGAGTGATAATCCGTCAATCACACGCGATGTTAGTGGAGAGGGTGTTCAACAAGGACTTCTTAAGCTTTTGGAGGGCTCAACAGTGCTTGTTCCACCTAATGGTGGCAGAAAACATCCGGAACAAAAAATGATTGCTGTTGACACAAAAAATATTCTGTTTATTTGTGGTGGGGCTTTTGATGGCATAGAACGTAAGATTGCAGCTCGCCTTAATACTCATGTTGTAGGTTATGGGCATGATGAAGAGGGACGCAAACGCCAGAGAGAGAATCTTATGCGTTATGTGATGCCTCAGGACTTAAAATCATTTGGACTTATTCCTGAGATTATAGGTCGACTTCCGATTCTTACAAGCTTAGAGCCTCTTGATAAGACAGCATTACGCAAAATTCTTGTTGAGCCTAAGAATGCGATTATTCGTCAATATAAGAAATTATTCCTGTTAGATGGCGTAGAGCTTGAATTTACAGAGGATGCACTTGATTTGATTGTAGATAAGGCTGTGGAATACAAACTTGGTGCACGAGGACTTCGTTCTATTGTAGAGACCATAATGGTCGATGCTATGTATGAAGTACCCTCTGATCCGATCAAAACTTTTACTGTAGATGCTGCTTATGTTGCAGATAAGCTTGAGAAAGCCCATTTTGAAAAAACACAGCTTTCGGAAAAATAATAATATGCCATAGGTATTTTTATTTATAGGGAGTGGTGGCATTGTAATTAATTTGTTTTATCAAATTCTTAATTACAATGCCACCACTCCCTATATTATCCATATGGGTAAATGCTATCTAACGTTGTGGGGCTGTATGTGTTGTAAAATCTCAAATCATTTCTGAAATTACTAATCCTAATTTTTTATAGTAGTAATGTGTGGTGTTTGAATTATTTTTATTAACTTTGTATAGAAGTTGTTTAAAATTATGCCTTCAACATAAAAAGGCAATAGGCATCTTCTAAAAGAAAAAATCGAACCTCACAACCATGGCAGACATCAAAGCGATTCATGAAGCCTTGAAGCAAAATTTCGGCTTCGAAAAATTTAAAGGTAATCAGCTTGAAATAATCAACAGTCTTCTTGACGGAAATGACATATTTGTGCTGATGCCTACCGGAGGCGGTAAATCCTTATGCTATCAACTCCCGGCACTTATGTCGGAGGGTACCGCTATAGTCATATCACCGCTAATTGCCTTGATGAAGAACCAGGTTGACGCAATGCGTAACTATGGAGAAGATGATGGGATAGCTCATTTCCTAAATTCTTCACTTAATAAGGCACAGACTGATAAAGTAAAGTCTGATGTACTATCAGGACGTACTAAATTGCTTTATGTAGCTCCGGAATCTTTTACAAAAGAAGATACCATGACATTTATGCGTACAGTCAATATTTCGTTTTATGCAGTTGATGAGGCACATTGTATTTCCGAATGGGGCCATGACTTTCGCCCGGAATATCGTAGGATACGCAATATTATAAACGAAGTTAGGACACGTCCTGTAATTGCCCTGACCGCTACTGCTACCCCTAAGGTACAGCATGATATTCAAAAAAATCTTGGAATGCTGGATGCATTAGTATTCAAATCAAGTTTTAATCGTCCGAATCTTTATTATGAGGTGCGTCCCAAAACCAAGGAAATAGATCGTGAAATAATAAGATTTATAAAGGGTCAGATCGGTAAATCAGGTATTATTTACTGTTTGAGTCGCAAGAAAGTGGAAGAACTCGCAGAGACTTTAAAGTTAAATGAAATAAAGGCTTTGCCATATCATGCCGGAATGGATTCTGTGACTCGTTCAGATAATCAAGATGCTTTCCTTCAAGAGAAAGTGGATGTGATAGTGGCAACTATTGCATTTGGCATGGGAATTGATAAGCCAGATGTAAGATATGTTATTCATTATGATATTCCTAAAAGTCTTGAAGGATATTACCAGGAAACTGGACGTGCTGGACGTGATGGTGGAGAGGGGAGATGCATAACTTTTTATACGAATAAAGACCTTCAAAAGCTTGACAAGCTGATGCAAAGCAAGACGGCTACTGAACAGGAAATCGGTCGCCATTTACTGGCTGAGACTGCCAGCTATGCTGAATCGTCAGTGTGTCGCAGAAAGATACTTTTACATTATTTTGGAGAGCAATATGACGCAGACAACTGTGGAAATTGCGACAATTGTTTAAATCCTAAATCAGAAGTGGAAGCAAAAGAGGAACTTTGCGCCGTCATAGAGACGGTCATGGCATTGAAAGAGAAATTTAATTCTGAATATGTGGTGAATGTAATGATTGGCAGAGCTACTGATGAAGTACGCTCTTATAATCATCAACAGCTTGAAGAGTTTGGCTGTATGTCTAATTCTGATGAGAGAACTCTCGCAGCAGTCATAAAGCAAGGAGCTATTGCTGGTTACTTGCAGAAAGATATTGAAAACTATGGTGCTCTTCATGTGACACCTAAGGGAAAGAAATTCCTTAAAAATCCCGTTTCATTTAAAATTGTAGAAGATACTGACTTTAGCGAGATTGAGATAGAACCTCAAATTAAGGGAGGTGCCTCTTGTGCTGCTGACCCTGTGCTTTATTCAATGCTTAAGGATCTTCGCAAGAAGATATCTAAAAAACAGGGACTGCCACCATATGTAATTTTTCAGGAACCTTCACTTGAAGCTATGGCGACTACATATCCAATTACATTAGAGGAACTTGCCAATATTCCCGGTGTTGGAGCTGGAAAGGCTAAGAGATACGGTGAGGAATTTGTAAAACTTATTAAGCTCCATGTTGATGAAAATGAGATCCAACGTCCCGAAGATATCAGAGTCAGAAGTATGGCTAATAAGAGTAAGCTCAAGATATCCATTATTCAAAGCGTCGACAGAAAAATTGATCTTGAAGAAGTGGCAGAAAGTAAAGGTCTTGAGTTTAACGAACTTATCGATGAGCTTGAGGCTATTGTAGAGGCAGGCACAAAAATTAACATTGACTACTTTATCGAAGAAATAATGGACGAAGATCATGAGCTTGATATTATTGATTATTTCAGAGAGAGTCAGGAAGATGATATAGAAGCGGCAATACAAGAACTTGGTGATGAGTTTTCTGAGGAGGAAATTCGTCTTGTAAGGGTAAAATTCCTTTCAGAAATGGGTAATTAAGCACTGAAGACACTATCTAAGTGGTTATTTTGTAGACCTCCTTATAATTTTATGATAAAGTAAACGTTAGATTATAAGTGACAGTTATGAATCTAACGAATAAAACGTCTTGGAAAGATGAGAAATAGAATCCTTCTTGGAGCAGGTTTGTCGGCCTGCGCGTTTGCTTGGGCAGCAAAGGATCCAATAATAATGACCGTAAATGGGGTTGATGTGCCCAAATCTGAATTTGAATATCTCTATCATAAAAACAGCCAGCAGCAACTGGCACCACAGCCACTTGAAGAATATGTGGAAATGTTTAAAATTTATAAGCTAAAAGTTGCTGATGCCAAAGCCAATGGACTTGACACAGTTACAAAGTTTATAAAAGAGATGAATCAATATCGAAATGAACTTGCCGTTCCCTATATGGCTGACTCTACATTTCTCGAGTCCCTCGTCAAAGAGGCGGCTGACAGAGCACAGTATGACGTTGAGGCAAGTCATATAATGATGATAAAGACACGTGATGCAGCTGAGAACATAGTACTCCGTAATCGCTTGGATAGCATCAGAAATGTTTTATTGTCAGATGGTGATTTCACTGATTTGGCTCTCAGATTTTCTCAAGACCGTAGTGTGGTTAATAATAAGGGGTACATGGGTTTTATAACTTCCGGTAGATTTCCGTATGAGTTTGAGACAGCGGCATATACTACTCCTGAAGGTGAAATTTCTGAAGTGATAGAGTCACCTGCAGGGTATCATATTGTCAAGGCAGGAAGAAAAAGACCATCAGTAGGAAAGGTAGATGCCTCCCATATTATGAAAATGGTGCCAAAGACCGCTTCAGAGAAGGAGAATGCTGCTGCTAAAGCCACTATAGATAGTATTTATAATATTGTAAAAGCTGATCCATCTAAATTTGCCCAACTTGCAGCTACCCTGTCAGATGATAAAGGTTCTGCAAGACAAGGTGGAAAACTTCCTGCATTTGGCTCTGGTGAGATGGTTCCTGAATTCGAGAAGGTTGCTTTTGCCCTGAATGATGGAGAAATCAGTGAGCCTGTAAAAAGTCAGTATGGTTGGCATATAATTTATAGACATGCAGGAATTGCACCTGCTACTGCCGAACAGCTTAAACCTGAAATTCTTCGTAGGGCTGCAAATCCTCAAGACGGCAGGTATAAATTAGTGAAGGATAATCGTACCAAAAAACTCTCTGAAAAGCATCATGCTTCGTTAAATTCTTCAAATATAGATATAATCATATCACGGGCACACGAGAATGGTGTCGATTCTGCTTTTGTTGCTTCTTACACAATAGAACCGTTGGCTTCTTTGTCTTTGATGATGATAGATGGGAAAAATATTCCTGCCTCAAATCTATTTGAAGGACTGTCAAAAATGAAAATCGAGAATCCTGATGCCGCTTCAGAAGCTTTGACTCAGGCAATTAATAATTTCTATGCACGTCAGCTTATGCATGCAGAAGAAGATTGGCTATATGTTAATAATGAAGATTATCGGAATCTTCTTAATGAATATAATGATGGAAGTCTTCTGTATGAGATTAGTCTTCAGAAGGTTTGGGACAAGGCTTCGAATGATAATGAAGGTCTTCAGAAATATTTTGATACCCATAAAGGAGATTACAATTGGACAGAGCCTCATGCAAAAGGATTCTTGGTACAGGCAACTAATGATTCAGTAGCAAATTTGGTAAGAGAGCGTTTAAATTCACTTCCTTCTGATTCCATTATGCTCAAGGCTCGAAAAGAGTTTTCAGGGGTAGCACAGATAGACAAGGTATTGGTTACAAAGGGGACCAATCCAATGGTTGATAATATTATGTTTGGTGGACCAGCTGTAAAGCCTCAATCAGCATCTTACGCTACATATTTTATGTATGAACCACGTCTGCTTACTTCGCCTGAAAGTATGGATGACGTAAAGGGACAGGTGACAAGTGATTATCAAAATGAACTTGAAACCAAGTGGGTGGAAGAGCTTAAACAAGCATATCCTGTTAAAGTAAATACAAAAGAACTTAAGAAGATTAAATGAAATCCAAGTTCTTCCGCAGAGATTCACTTAAGTTGTTGAGCAGTATATTGATGTTTTTATCAATGTCAAACAGTTGTAATAGTAATGCAATTGAAGATAATGATGAAAATAAGGATGTATTGCTAATTGCGGGAGATGAAATTCTGACTTTGAGAGATGTGTTGTGTAAGATTCCCGTAGGTCTTGAACCTGCTGACAGTTCGGAACTATTTCAAGTGGTTATTGATAACTGGATTAAAGAGGAAGTGCTTTCTACACTTGCAAAGAGAAAGCTACCTGATCTTAGTGATATTGAGAGTAAGGTGGAGACATATCGTAATCAACTAATTGTTGCGGCTTATCTGAAAGAGATGAAGAAAGGACAGAAAAGTAATATTGCCTCCGAGAGAATAAGGAGTTTCTATGAGCAGCATAAAAATGAAATGCTCACTGAATCTCCTTTGATTAAGGGTATCTATATCAGAATTGCCACTGGACAACATAATTTGGATGAAATCCGAAAATTGGTGTTCTGTGGAAATGATGATTGTGTAGATAGGCTTGAAAAATACTTTATTGGAGATGCTTTACAGTATGATTATTTCCAAAATGATTGGGTTGACTGGCAGACAGTCGTGGAGCAAATTCCATATAGGTTCTATGACCCCGATGCATTTCTTAAATCAACCTGTAATTTCGAGACAAGTTTTAATGGTTCTGTCTACCTCCTTCATATCAGTGAATTCCTTCCTTCCGGCTCTGTACCACCATACGAATTTGCTGCAATTCAGATTAAAGAACTCTTAGAGAGAGTTGATCTTAAGAAATTTGAGGATTCTCTTGTAAAATCTTTGATAAAAAAGGCTGTAAACGACGGTGAACTTGTTGGAGTGGGGTATGATCCGATAGAAAGAACTATAGTTCCCAAAAATTCCATTGGGTCTTAACAGATGGTTCTTCTTAAATGGCACGGATAACATTAGAATAAGAAATTAAACAATCCATATAGATGAATAAGAACAAACTTATATTTCCGTTGCTCGCTACGTTGTCTATCGGCTGTGGTTGTGCATTGGCAGGTCCTGGAAAGGAGGTAATAGATGAAGTGGCATGGATAGTGGGAGATGAAGCAATCTTCCGCTCTGATGTAGAAGAACTTTATCAACAGATGCGTTCAGAGGGTACAGTAATTGGAGGAGATCCCTATTGTGTACTTCCCGAACAAATTGCTGTAGAAAAACTTTATCTCCATCAGGCAAAGCTCGACACAATTGAAGTCCCCGAGAGCAGAGTTCGTGCCGGAGTTGAACAACGAATAAATTTCTATGTTAGTCAGCTAGGGAGTAAGGAAAAAGTGGAGGAATATTTTCGTAAGCCTATCCCTGTACTCAGAGAACAGCTTGTAGAAATTATGCGTAATAATGCAATTATGCAACAAGTACAGAATAATCTTACGAAAGACGTAAAGTCAACTCCTAATGAAGTAAGAAAATATTTTGATAAACTTCCGACAGACAGTATTCCTTACGTACCAATGCAGGTCGAGGTTCAGATTGTAACTATAAATCCTAATATTCCGCGTCAGGAAATTGAAGACGTAAAAGCACGTCTACGTGATTATGCTGACAAGGTAAATAAAGGAGAATCCAGTTTTTCAACCCTTGCCATTATGCACAGTGAAGATGGTAGTGCCATGCAGGGAGGAGAACTTGGTTTCAGGACAAAGGCATCCCTTGTTCCTGAGTTTGCTAATGTGGCATTTAATCTTAGTGATCCCAAGAAAGTGTCCAGGATTGTTGAGACTGAATATGGTTATCATATTATTCAACTAATAGAAAAGAGGGGAGATCAGGTCAATGTACGCCATATTCTCCTTCGTCCGAAGGTGAGTGCCAAGGATCTTACTGATGCCACTAATCGTCTTGATTCAATTCGTAAGGAAATCGTCGGTGGGGCTTTCACGTTCGAAGAGGCAGCGGGTTTTATCTCTCAAGATAAGGATACCCGAAACAATCGGGGCATAATGATAAATGAAGATGACAGAAGCCGTAATTATCGCAGTTCCCACTTTGAGATGCAAGAGCTTCCTCAAGAAGTTGCCCGACGCATTGAGACGATGTCACCGGGTGATGTAAGTGAAGCTTTCGTAATGATTAATAATAAGAATCAAGAAGTAGCGGCAATTGTCAAATTGACAAATCGTATTGAGGGGCATCGTGCGACTCTTACCGACGATTACAACATGCTTAAAGAAATGTATGAGGATCATAAGCGTGGAGAAATCCTTAAAGAATGGCTTGAAAACAAGATAAAAGATACATATGTAAGGATTGAAGACAGTTGGAACAACTGTGAATTTCGTTACAATGGCTGGATTAAATAGGCTAATTAGGTTTCGATGAGTAGAGTAAAAATAAGCCGACAAAATATTATTGCCGCTGCCGTTGGTATGGCAGCGGCATGCTTTGTTGTGAATGTGAACATACAGACATATGCCCAAATAGTTAAAAAAAAGGCACTTAAAGAGCAACCAGACACCTATACAAGACCTAAGCCTATGCGTCCAATACATCCCATAATTCCAGGGGTGAATCGTTATCAAGAAGATAAAATATTTCTTGAATATGCCGACAGTCTTTACAAGACAGCTTCAAGTGATACGATTGAAAAGCAAATTTTAAAAGGAGGTGTTAAATTCCGGCAGGCGGGCATGTGGATGTATTGTGATTCGGCTTATTATTATCCTCAGCTAAACTCTCTTGATGCATTTGGCAATGTAAAAATGGAACAAGGCGATACTTTGTTTGTATATGCGGATAAACTGTTCTACGAAGGAAACGAAAAGATTGCAAAATTGAAAAATGGTCCATCTCGCAATAAAGTTAAGCTTATAAACCGTGATGTCACTCTTACTACTGATAGCCTGGATTATGATCTATCCATAGAACTGGGTTGGTATTCACATTGGGGTACAATTGATGATAAAGTCAATACGCTTACTTCTCTTTATGGAGAATATTCCCCCGATACTAAAAATGCTGATTTCTATCATGACGTAAGATTAGTAAATAATGAAGACGGTTTTATACTACTCACTGATACATTGTATTATAACACGCTGACTCATATTGCGCGTATAGAAAGCCATACGGAGATTCAAGGTGCAAATGACACAATCATAACCACAAGGGGTATATACAACACCGAACTTGGAGATGCCGAACTATTAACCCGCTCTATAATAATTCATAGAGATTCCAATAATAATGTCGTTACTCTTGAAGGTGATTCGATTATCTATGATAAGCAAATGAGGATAAGTCGGGCTTACATGTTCCGTGATCCATTTAAGCATGGAATGCCTATGGTTCTTACTGACACTGCCCACAAGACAACTTTAATTGGTGGGTTCGGTTTATATAATGATTCAACACGTGAAGCACTTGCATGCCAGTATCCTCTTCTGATGGAATATTCACAAGCAGACACTCTTTTTCTCCGAGCAGATACAATTAAAACATTCATTGTAACTGCTCTTGTATCGGGGAATAGAAGATGGACACTATCAGGATTCCCTGAGAAAAATGGAGTGCCTATTATCAAGTCTGATAGTAGTCGACTATGGGTTGATACAGTTTTCTTCTCATTAGTTGCTCCATTTACCGGTACCCCTTTAAGATTGCTTAACGCGGCTGTGCCAAAGCACTCTTCTGTCAAAACAGAAATTAAAGAACCAAAGATTCCTCTGAGTGATTTTGACTCTATTCCAATAAAGAATCCAGATGAAACGATATCAGAAAAGGATGTACCCGATTCTATCCCAAAATATCCTAAAGACTTCCATGTAGCTTTGGCATATTATCGTGCAAGATTTTTCAAACAGGATATTCAAGGAGTAGCTGATTCAATAGTTGTAGTTGAACAGGATTCAATGTTATATATGTTTCGTAAGCCGATCGTGTGGAGTGGGGAACGACAAGTTACAGGAAACCGTATTGATGTGCATTTTAATGATTCCACAGCTGATTGGGCATTACTTCCTGAATCAGGCTTGATGTCTGAACACATTGATGAAGACTTCTATAATCAACTATCTGGGAAAAATATGCTCGCAATATTTTCCAATCAAACATTAAAACGTCTTGATGTTTCGGGTAATGTAGAGACAATTTTCTTGCCTCAGGAAAGTGATTCAACATTCAATAGGCTTATTAATGCGGAAAGCTCTTTTCTTACGATTGAACTTGATAATGAGAAGATGGATAAACTTAAGATGTGGCCCGAAGTTAGTGGTAGCGTTACTCCGATCTTCTTGGTAAAGAGGGCTCAGATGTATCTTCCAAAGTTCAGATGGTGGGCATCGCTGCGTCCTGAAAGGGAATGGTATGGTGATCAAATACGTTGGGCAGATAATCTTGGAGAAGTTCCTGATGAACTTGAACAATATTTTCTCGCTCCATCAGATTTTGGAGAACCCAAATCCTTTTCCGGAACACGTTTTGTAGCTCCAATTTCCTCATTCCCATCATCTGTTAATTTTGATGGAGTAGGCAACATAGAGGGGAATACAGTGTTTGTTATGGATTCGGTGATGTTTCCCGATAAGGTGCAGAATGCAGATTCGGTTTATGATTCTCTGCCTACTGAGGAATTGACAGCTAAGGAAAATAATATTAGCCTCAAGGAGATTAACGACAACGAAAAAGAGATGCAGAAAGAAAACGAAAAGGAATCTACTCTTGCAGGTGAAATAGAAGAGGCGATTAAGAGAGAGGAACTTGAAAATATTGAAGAAACAACAGATGAGAAAGGAAAATATAAATGAATGATGTAATTAAACTGCTTCCGGATTCTGTTGCTAATCAAATTGCTGCCGGAGAAGTAATCCAACGTCCTGCATCAGTCATAAAAGAGCTGGTGGAGAATGCTGTTGATGCAGGAGCAACAGTTATAAAGATTTTTCTAAAAGATGCCGGAAGGACTTTGATTCAGGTTGTAGATAACGGAGAAGGGATGAGTGAGACAGATGCACGAATGGCATTTGAACGTCATGCTACTTCTAAGATAAGAAATGCTGAAGATTTGTTTGCTCTTCAAACTATGGGTTTTCGTGGAGAAGCATTACCTTCTATCTGTGCTATTTCTCAGGTTGAGCTTAAAACTCGAACTGACGACTCATTAATTGGTACACGATTAATTATTAATGGCTCTAAGGTTGAGACACAGGAGCCATGTGTTTGTGATAAAGGTGTTAATATAAGTGTTAAGAATCTTTTTTTCAATGTACCAGCACGCAGAAAATTTCTAAAGACAGATAGTGTTGAGATTTCTAACGTCATGAGAGAATTTGAGCGTCTTGCACTTGTCAATAATAATATCAGAATGAGTCTTGATACTGGATCAAAGGTTATTGATCTCCGTGCTGCCACAATGAAACAGCGAATAGGTGATATTTGGAAAAATAATCTTGATTTACATCTGCTGCCAATAGATATTGATACCTCTCTTATACGAATTTCTGGATTTATTTCCAGACCTGAGTATGCACGAAGGAGAAACCCTTTGCAGTATCTTATTGTCAACGGTAGAAATATGCGGCATCCTTACTTTCATAAGGCTATCATGTCGTGTTATGAACCTTTGATTGCCCCTGAGACACAACCATGCTACTTCCTGAAGTTTGAAGTTGATCCCTCGAGCATAGATGTCAATATTCATCCGACAAAGAGTGAGATAAAATTTGAATATGAGCAACAAATTTGGCCGATCTTACAAGCATCTGTCAAAGCTGCTTTAGGCAAGTTTGGGGCAGTACCTTCAATAGATTTTAACAGTGATGTGCTTCCAGTTGATCCTTTACCTATAGGTGAGACTCCCGATGTGCCAACTCTCGATATTCCGACAAACTATAACCCTTTTAAAGTAGAAAATGACACTGCACAAGCTATTAATCCTTTCTCTACAGGTAATAATCGTTCTAATTCAAGTAAATTTCATCGTAATTGGGAATCTCTATATGCCGATTTTATGAACGGAAACCGAGGTTCTTCAAAATCCCAAACTCTGGAAAAAACAACTACGGTGGAAAAAAGTGATTTTATACCTTATAAGAAGGACTCAAAGAACTTACAGGCAAAGGATGATGTATTACCTGAAATGAATAGAGAAGAGAGTGTGGGAGATTTATGCATTCAATATGCTCATAAATATATTATAACTTCTTCAATGGAAGGATTGATTATCATTGATCAATATCGTGCTCATCTAAGAATTCTTTTTGAAGAATATCTTCAGAAGATAAGAAAAGAAGAATTAGTTTCACAAGGAGTAATGTTTCCGGAAACAATTGCTCTTGATGATTCGATGCAGGTTGCATTAAGCGATGTGATTGGAAATCTTCAAAAAGTTGGCTTTACAATTGAAGCATCTTCAGGAAATAATTGGAATATAACCACCATCCCGGCAATGTTAAGAAACTCTGAGGCTGCCGATGTAGTGATCAGTATTCTTGAATCAGTTATTGAAGATAGTCCAAACTATGGTAAAGAGGGGGTGTCAGAAGAGAACTTATCTAAAAAAATGGCACTGATAATGGCTCGTTCCGGAGCTATAAGGCGAGGTAAGAAGTTATCATCTGATGAAATGGAACATATTGTAAGCAAATTATTCTCTCTTCCAGACCCACTTTATACTCCTGAAGGTAATATTATATATTGTAGGCTTGATAATTCTGCATTGGAAGGGATGCTCAAATAATCATCAGAGTTACCTGAGTTAGTAAAATCAATTAAAATATAGAGAATATAAGATCATGAAAAAAACATTGGTACAAAGAATGATATTGCTGGCAGGTACTACTTTTACTATCGTATTCCCTGCTTTTACAACTACTCCAACTCTTAGTGATGTTTCATTTGAAAAAGGGGGTGGTAACTATTATTGTTATCCTTATCTTAATTCAATGCCCCCAGCACAGACTTTACCTCCCATCGGCTATGAGCCGTTTCATCTTGAACATTATGGCAGACATGGCAGCCGCTGGCTTATTGGTGATGAGCAATATAATGCTGCATTCAATATTCTTGATAAGGCAGAAAAAGCAGGAAAACTGACTCCTTTAGGAAAGAAGACATTGAAAGTTGTGAAACAGATACGTGAAGCTTCTTACAAAAAAGATGGTGAACTGTCTGATCATGGAGCTTGGCAACATCAGGGTATAGGGGAAAGAATGGCAAAGAATTATCCACAGATTTTTAATCATAACACGAATATTGATGCCCGGTCTACAGTAGTTATTCGTTCAATTCTATCCATGTTCAATGGTCTAAACGGAATACAGAGAATAGTTCCAAATATTAATATTAGAACCGACGCAAGCTATGCCGATATGTGGTATATGAATTATGATGATAAGGAAGCATGGCAAATTAAACATCATGCCGACACAACTGTTCTACGAGACTTTAATAAGCATCATGCCAATAAAGGAGAATATTTAGGAAGACTCATCAATGATCCCAAATATGCTGAAGATAGTATTGGTAACAAACTTTTCAATTCGCTTTTTTCTGTGCTTATTAATACCCAAAGTCATTCTGATCAACCATGGCTGGTTCAGGAGATATTTTCTCCGGAGGAGATGCGTGATAGATGGCTCTGTCGAAGTGCCAATTGGTTTCTACAGGGAGGAAATTCAAAACTCACCGATAATCGTATGCCATTTTCTCAAGCAAATCTTCTTATGAATATCATAGAAAGCGCCGACACAACTTTGACGAGCACTGTGCCAAGTGTGAATCTTCGCTATGGTCATGACACAATAGTGATGCCGCTGACAGTATTGCTGGAACTTGATAATTTTGGTGATGAAATCAATAATCTTGAGGAATTGGCAGAAAAAGGATGGCATGATTATCTTATTGTGCCAATGGCAGCTAATATCCAGTTGGTGTTTTATAGAAAGCATGGATCCATTAGCTCTGATGAAGTGTTAGTAAAAGTGTTGCTTAACGAAAAGGAGGCTACCCTTCCACTTGAAAGTGTTAGCGGACCCTATTATAAATGGACTGATTTTAAAAAATATTATATAAATAAAATTAAACCATATATTTCTGAAAATAGATAAATTTTAATGTTAAATCTATATCGAATGAGTTTAATCTTAAGGTATTCATCTATCTACTGAATATTCAATCAAAAAGATGGAAGGTAACTAACGACCTTCCATCTTTTTAATATTATTAATTTGCTAAAGCCACGAAAAAAGATTAATTTTGCAGATGGAATAACAAAAGCCTTATATTAGGCATAAAAATCTTAAGATAATGAGAAAAAATATTGTTGCAGGCAACTGGAAGATGAACACTGTTCTCGAAGAGGGAATGGAGCTTGCCAGCCAAATTAACGATCTCCTAAAGGAGAAAAAAAACAATTGTGAAGTAGTACTTTGTGTGCCTTTCACTCACCTTGTTTCCGTAAAGGCAGTGATTGATGAGCCGTTAAAACTGGGGGCAGAAAACTGTTCGGAACATGATAAAGGTGCTTACACAGGTGAAGTCAGCGCAGCCATGGTTAAATCTACAGGCGCCAGCCATGTGATTCTTGGTCACAGTGAGCGTCGTCAGTATTTCGGTGAGAATAATGAACAGCTTCTTGCAAAGACACGCCTTGCTCTTGCGAATGGATTGACACCAATATTTTGTGTTGGTGAGGTTCTTGAAGAAAGAGAAAATGGCACTTTCAACGATGTTGTTAGAGGTCAGGTAGAGGCTCTTTTTGAACTTCCTGCTGAAGATTTCTCAAAGCTTGTAATTGCATATGAACCGGTTTGGGCAATCGGTACCGGTAAGACTGCTACTGCAGATCAAGCTCAAGACATGCATGCTCATATTCGTAATGTGATTGAAGAGAAGTATGGCAAGGAACTTGCTGACAATGCTTCGATTCTTTATGGAGGTTCATGTAAACCTACTAATGCCAAAGAGCTTTTCGCTAAACCCGATGTTGACGGGGGTCTTATTGGTGGTGCTGCTCTTAAAGCAGATTCTTTCATGGGTATAATTGAAGCTTTTGATTAATACAGGTATAATCTAAATGTGGGAAGACGATACTTTTCATCGACTTCCCATATCTCGTATTAAATTAGTTACTCTCTTCAAATTATAAAGCTCTCTCCGATCAAATATTAATCTGTCAGGAATTATGTTATGAAATTGTTCTCCGATTTTGAAATTTCTCTGCGTACGGTTGTAGTTGCATTTACAATCGGAGTTTCATTATCAGCTGTTTGTTTTGCTGATAACGAGAATGTTATAGAGAAAATTCAGACAGAATCTAATGGAAAAATAGTCATTGATATTCCCAAGAATATCCTTGATTTGATTCTTCAGCCCCAACAGAAGAAAGATGTGCAGGAAATAAAACCAGGAGTCAATAAACTTTCGGGCTACCGTATACAAGTCTTTAGTGACGGGCGTAATCAGCACACACTGGAAGCGAGAGCAAAAGCAAGGGGTAGTGCTATCCTTGCTAAATTCCCGAAATATAAGGGACAGGTATATACATATTCCAGTTCTCCAAACTGGTATACAAGAATCGGTAATTTCAGGACAAATGCTGAAGCGAATTCAGCTTTGACAGAGCTTAAAAAGTCATTTCCTAATTTTGCATCGGAAATGCGTGTCGTAAAATGTCAAATAGTAGTCATAAAGTAATGAGCACAACTGATCGTGATCAAAAGATTGTGGATGAGATAGCTTCCCACTACCGTGAGATTTTACGCCTTGTGGGTGAAGATCCTAACCGTGAGGGTTTATTAAAAACGCCCATGCGTGCTGCAAAGGCTATTTATGCCATAACTTCCGGATATCGTCAGAATCCGGAGGAAATAGCCTCTCAAGCTATATTTGAACATGCTGGCTCAAGAATTGTCATTGTAAAAGATATTGAGTTTTATAGCATGTGTGAACATCATATACTCCCGTTCTTTGGAAAAATAGCAGTAGGGTATCTCCCTAAAGGGAAAATGATTGGCTTGTCAAAATTAGCAAGGATAGTAGATGCGTTTGCAAGGCGTCTACAGGTTCAAGAGCGTCTTACAGCTCAAATTTGTCATCTTCTGACGGATACTCTCCCTAACGAAGGTGTGATCGTGGCTTGTGAGGCAGGTCATCTATGCATGAAGATGCGGGGTGTAGAGAAACAAGAATCTTCTACTGTGACATTTGATTATACAGGCAAATTTGAAACAGATGCTGAAATGCGTAAGGAATTTCTGTCTTTCATCAATAATAATTAAGATAACTATCACTACTAGGTTGTAACCTAATGCATATATTATAAAGAATCGACATTCCTTTGGTGAAGTTGGAATGTCGATTCTTTATATTTTTACTTATATGATAGCTAAAATTTAACGTGCCGATGATTTTATTGCGTCAAACAGACGGATATTAAATTCATTGGCTGCCAAGAGCTCCTCAGCAGTAAGATGCATTCGATAGCGCCAATAATGATGTACATCTGCAGGCTCATTAATCTGTTCTTCTTGCGGATTGTTCCTGCGTAATTTCCCATCAGCTGACAACCAGTCGGCAAGAGGTATAATGCAGAACATTGAAGGACTTTTAAGCTGAAGATCGAGTATTTTCTCACATACCCATGGTTCAGCAAAATAGGGTGCCTCTCCGGATTCATGTAGGGTATTATTGTAGAAGCGTTGGGTTATGCTGCGATCTGCCTCCCACCAGGCTCTAATTCCTCCCATATCATGGGTAGAGGTTGTACACACAGAAAAATAAGGGTAGCGCCATGTATCTCCAAACTCCAGAGTAGGATCTTTCGGCATGCGTTGAATCTCAAGAGATAAAATCTCAAGACGATTCATGACTTCCGGTACACATGCGGGTATCATACCAAGATCCTCAGCACATGTAAGCATACCTGTAGAGTCAATTAGGGGAGGAAGTTTCCACATGGCTTTTCCATACCAGAAATCATTATGGCGATGATAAAAGAAATCGTTGTATAACCGATTGAAACACCATTTCTCATAATCAGAGAGTATGCGGAACTGGTATGTGTATTGAGCAGCGATTCTGGGGTGATAATGTCCTTTCTGATATGGATCCTCAATGAAGAGTACATCATCGATTAGACCAAGCAGTGCATTGCATATACGGTTATTTTTTTCTGTCTGTTCAAGTTGAGAGAAGTATTCCGTTACTTTTTGTTGATTATCGACAAATGGACGCAATTTATATTTTCCTTCTGGAAGTTTCTCAAGATAAGATGCCTTTACTTCATTAGTATATTCCCCGAAGAAATCTGTAAGCATCCATTCAAGAATAAGGGGGCTGGTTTGCACTTCCGTATCAATCCAGAAGTCGTAGGAGTGGCGGAGTTCCTCTGGAGAAAAGGGTAGTGCAGGATTGAAATAGCCGAGTAGACCGTGAATAGCAGTAAGAGGAATCTGCCAAATACGGAAGAAGCCAAGAATATGGTCTACGCGGTAAGCATCGAAATATTCTGCCATTTTACGAAAACGGTCTTTCCACCATTGGAATCCATCTTTTGCCATTTCATCCCAATTATATGTAGGAAATCCCCAGTTTTGACCAAGCACTGAAAAATCGTCTGGGGGAGCGCCTGCCTGACAATCCATGTTAAATAAACGTGGACGTTGCCAAGCATCTACACTAAATCTGCCTATGCCAATGGGAATGTCTCCTTTCAAAATCACACCATGTAAGTGTGCGTAGTCTCTCACTTCACTTAATTGACGATCAAGATGATACTGCACAAAATAATGAAATGAGACAGCCTCTTCATGCGCTCTGATGAATTGCTCAACCTTTTCATATTCGTAAGAAGAATACTCTCCCCATTTATTATTGTCTGGGGTATGATACTTGTCACTCAACACTCTCCAAGCGGCATAGGGGCGAAGCCATTCCTCATTACGTTCAAAGAAAAGCCTAAATTCTTTGGATTTTAGGTCAATGTTTCCTTTTTGAGCAAATATCTCACGCAAATACTGATCTTTAGCAAGATTCACAGCTTCATAGTCAATTTCTTTAAGTTGATTGAGTTCTTTCCCAATTTTCTTGAAATGCTCACGACGTTCAGAATCAGCAAGTACACCGACAGCCTCAAGACGCATATACATAGGATGAAGTGCAAATGTAGAATTTGCACTGTAAGGATAAGAGTCAACCCAAGTGCCTGTTTTAGTCGTATCATTTATGGGAAGAAGTTGTAGCACTTTCTGTCCCGTACGGCTACACCAATCAACCATCTTTTTAATATCATAGAAATCTCCAACACCAAAATCTTCCTCAGTTCTGATAGAGAAGACTGGAATAGCTGTTCCTGCACCTTTCCAATTATTCCGAGGATTAGCAAAACGCAAACCGTCTACTACAATCTGACATTTACGATTCTCATTTATAAAGCCACATTTACGATTCTCATTGGCTTCCCAAGCAACTACTTCACGGGTGTCTTTTTTTAGAACCACAAATTTATACTCGAATGGAATTTCAAGTTCCGACAATGGGAGATTTATTTCCCATTGAGGATAATGGGCATCGTTTAGGGCAATGGCTTTGGCTGGGATCCATTTGCCAAGTATATCACAGTCTCCTGTAATGGCAAGTACCTCATCTGGCATTACCATAGGAGCCTCAACTCGCAATTGAATAGTATCTGGCAGTGATGGAATAGGTTGGTCTTTAAATCGACGTAACAACATGCCATCAACGAATGCTGAACTATAATAAGGTTTATCTGCAGGCATATCTTGCCAACTGTCAAATACTTTTACAAGAGGTAAAGTATCGTTTCCAATAAATTTATGAGGGTGTCCCCATTCAAAACGCCACTCCTTCTCTTCTGCTTTAACGATATAGAAATAATTAAAGTTTAAGGGACAATTATCGAGTTCAATCTCGGCAGTCCATGTGTCGGGGGCAGTGAGTCTCATCTCAAGAGCCTCTTTGGGATCACCTCCACCTAACTGGAGAAGATCACCACACAAATAAAGAGCCTCACCCCATTGTGTGTGATAGTTAATGTTAAATGAGATTTTCATGTCAGAATTTATTTAGACGTTATATTAATTTAGTTGATTCATAATATTATCCACAACGTGAATTACCACAGTTCTTACAAATTAGACAGCCTTCTTGATATATCAATGACTCAGCACCACAATTCGGACATTTTTGTCCTTTTGCTTCTGTGCCATTTGGAAGATATTTCTTTAGGGCCCTCTCAACACCATTTTTCCAAGTATTTATACTTGTAGAGTCAAGGTCAAGACCTCCGACAAGTTTCAAAACTTGGTCAATTGGCATTCCATATCGAAGCACTCCGGAGATGAGTTTGGCATAGTTCCAGAACTCTGGGTTAAATTTCTCGCTAAGTCCTTCTATTGTAGTCTTGTAACCTCTCTTGTTGATAAATTGGAAGTCATATCGTTTCTTTCCATTTTCATCAACAGCTTTGATTATTTTTCCATGGCTGACGCTTTTAGGACAGAAAATACCATCTTCATCGTCAGCAAGCCCAGTAAAGATTTCGTAAGGTTTCCCGTTTACCAACCCTACGAATGCAATCCATTTTTCCTTGCTGTTTTGGAATCTGACTACATCGGCTTCTAACTCATGAGGACGCTTGATAGTATGATCAACAGAATGAATAAGACCCGACAAGGAATCTTCCTTAAGTGGCTTAGATTCATTTTTGTCTTTCGGTAGAGCTTCTAAAACATTATTGCGTGAACCATCACGATAAACTGTGCAACCTTTACAACCTACCTTCCATGCCTCTGTATATAGAGAATTAACCAACTCCTCAGTGACATCATTAGGAAGATTTATGGTAACACTAATCGAATGGTCTACCCACTTCTGAATAGCTCCCTGCATTCGTACCTTCTCAAGCCAGTCAACATCATTTGCAGTTGCCTTATAATATGGTGAACGCTCAACTAACTCATCAAGTTCTTCAGAAGACATTTTTTCTTTTGGATGAATCTCAT
Organism: Bacteroides sp.; assembly: GCA_014802265.1. Classification (GTDB taxonomy): domain Bacteria; phylum Bacteroidota; class Bacteroidia; order Bacteroidales; family Muribaculaceae; genus Lepagella. The sequence continues at coordinate 76,202 of JAAVCP010000031.1, forward strand.
TAATTTTCATCCATTCAAGGAATTTATGATGGTAGACTATGTATTCTTCAAATGAATCACCCATTTCATCAACAAAGTCTACTTTGACATTATCGTCATTAGGATTTACTTTTCTTCTGCGCTTGTATACCGGCATAAAAACAGGTTCAATTCCAGAAGTCGTCTGAGTCATTATTGAAGTGGTTCCAGTAGGTGCAATAGTTAAGCAGGATATGTTACGCCTACCATATTTTTCCATCTTTTCAATTAGATCTGGGTCAGCTTCTCTTAGACGATTTATATAAGGATTATTTTTTTCTCTCTCTGCATCATATACAGAAAAAGAGCCGCGTTCTTTTGCCATTTCTACAGATGCGCGGAAATAGGAGAGAGCAATTTCCCGATGCACTTTAACAGAGAATTCAGTTGCTTCTGGAGTACCATAGCGATAGCCTAATGCGGCTAACATGTCACCTTCTCCTGTCGTTCCACATCCTGTTCGCCGTCCTTCACCTGTTTTTGTTTTAATTTTTCTCCATAGATTGAGTTCTGTAAATTTCACCTCTTCTGTTTCTGGGTCAATCTTGATTTTCTTGATTATCAAATCAATTTTTTCAAGCTCGAGATCGATTATATCGTCCATTATTCTCTGGGCTTTCTTCACATGAGTTCGGAAGAGATTGAAATCAAACTTAGCTTCTGTAGTAAATGGTTTCACTACATAACTATAAAGGTTTATTGCAAGCAATCTACAGCTGTCGTAGGGACAAAGTGGAATTTCACCACAAGGGTTTGTGGAAACAGTCTCAAATCCAAGGTCTGCATAACAGTCGGCAAGGCTTTCTCTTTTGATTGTATCCCAAAAGAGTACGCCTGGTTCTGCACTTAACCATGCATCGTGAATAACTTTGTTCCATAAAGTAGTTGCACTAATCTCTTTTGTCACTTGTGGAGAATGGGAACTAATGGGGAATTGCTGAGTATAAAGACGATTATTTATGACTGCCTCCATAAAAGCATCATCAATTTTTACTGATACATTTGCCCCAGTAACTTTACCAGGACTCATTTTAGCATCAATAAAACCCTCTGCATCAGGATGCTTGATAGACACAGTGAGCATAAGAGCTCCACGTCTACCGTCTTGTGCCACTTCACGTGTTGAGTTACTGTACCTTTCCATAAAAGGTACTAATCCTGTAGAGGTCAGAGCAGAATTTTTAACTGGAGTAGTCTTTGGGCGAAGATGAGAAAGATCATGTCCCACACCTCCACGACGTTTCATGAGCTGAACCTGCTCCTCATCAATCTTAACAATTCCGCCATAAGAATCAGGTTTTCCATCAAGACCTATAACGAAGCAATTTGAGAGAGAGCCAATCTGAAAATGGTTTCCTATTCCTGCCATTGGACTTCCTTGTGGCACAATATATTTGAAATTTTTGAGTAGTTCAAAAATCTCCTCTTCTTGCATCGGGTTTGGATATTTTTTCTCAATTCGCGCTATTTCAGAGGCAATGCGTCGATGCATATCGTCAGGGGTCTTTTCAAATATGTTGCCAAAAGAATCTTTTAAAGCATACTTTGTCACCCATACACGAGCCGCCAGTTGGTCGCCATTGAAATAATCTAACGATGCTTCAAAAGCCTCGTCATAGCTATATGTTTGCGATTCAGCCATTAGTAAATTATTGTTGAAATTACTTTACCTTACTCGATTAAGTTTATATGTCTTTGAGTGCAAAATTAGCAAAAAAAATACTATATTTGCACTCTAAAGATAAATAAAAATAAAAGATAATGATCAAAGACTATTTTTCAACACGCCGTTCGGTGAGACATTATAAGGATGAGGAAGTTCCTACTTCAAAGATAGTTGACATTGTGGAGAAAGCAATGCGTGCACCAACATGTGGCAATATGCAGTTGTATTCTGTGATAATGACAAAAGATAAAAAAATGAAACAGCAACTTGAGCCTCTTCATTTCAATCAGCCGGCATCAACGGGTTGCAGTGTAATCCTCACAATATGTGCAGATTTTAATAGGTTTACTCGATGGTGTGAACTAAGTAGTGCAAAACCTGGATATGATAATTTCCATTCGTTTATAGTAGCATTAACAGACGCTATAATTTTTGCTCAGCAAATCGTGACAATTGCAGAAATGGAAGGACTTGGTACTTGCTACTTAGGCACTGTTAATTATAATGCGGCTGCTATTGCAGAGCTTTTAAATTTGCCGACTCTTGTTGTTCCGGTAGCTAGTATATCTTTGGGTTACCCAGTCGGTGATGAAGAACAGTGTGAACGCCTTCCAGTAGAGGCAATATTCCACGAAGAAGCTTATCGCATAGACTCTGATGAAAAGTTATTAACTCTTTTCAAAGTGAAAGATGATTTCTTACTTAACAAGGAGTTTGTTAAGGAAAATAATAAGGACACGCTTGCACAGGTATTTACTGACATTCGTTATCCGGAAAATGTTAATAAAGAGGTTTCAGAATCTTTTATTCAGACTTTAAAAGATAAAGGTTTTTATCCTAAATAATGAAAGCAACAAAGGATTTAGGTCTAAATTATAATATTGAACTCCCTGAGAATGTAACAAATATTTTAAAAAGGGATTTCTGGGTATTAGAGAAATTTGATAGGTCGATGATTCCCATATTGTCAGATCCACTTAAATTTACGTCTAATGTATCTATTATAGTTAAGAGAGGAACTTGTAATGTTGATATCAACTTGATTTCATATCAGGTGCAAGCACCTTGTATTGTCAACATAAGGTCATCTCAGATTCTTCAGTTAAATTCTGTGAGTGATGATTTTGATTCATCATTCATAGTAATGTCAAATAAGTTTTGCGATAAACTATTCTTATTGCTTCAGGATTGTCGTGTGTATCCGACTGCCTCAGGTAATCAGATAGTAAAAATTCCACCCTCATTACTTACAGATTTCATAAATTTTTATCAACATATAAATAGGATATTTGAAGACACAAATAATCCGTATGCTTATCAGGCTATGGTGCTTGCCATATCGTCTTTTTTTCTTGAAACCGGTTATAAGTGTTACATGTATCTTATGGAAGACTATCCATATGGAAATCGACGAATTGTGGATAAGTTTATGATTTTGGTGCAGCAGAATTTTAAAAATGAGCGATTTTTAGAATTTTATGCTAATCAACTCCAAATTACACCGAAGCATCTTTCACGCACAATAAAAGCTCTAACCGGCTTCACAGCAGTGGAGTGGATAGAGCGTTTTGTAGTGTTGGAGGCAAAAGTATTACTGAAATCAACTAATCTTAATATTCAGCAAATAGCTGATGAGCTGAATTTTCATTCTCAATCTTTTTTTGGAAAATATTTTAAAAAGAAAGTTGGAATGTCTCCAAAAGAATTTAGAAATTTTTGAGTTCCTAAAACTTCTTAGCCTAATTATGTTTTATCCAGAATGTCAAGAAGTGTAGGTATTAATGAGGAGTTGGCTGCAAGTATTGAGAAATTTCTATTTTTTCTTATGGAAGTTATCACAGCCCCAGCTTCATGAGCAATAAGTCTACCGGCGGCTACATCCCATAAATTAAGGTTTAGTTCCCAATAGCCGTCAAGAAATCCGGCAGCAACATAAGAAAGATCAAGGGCAGCTGAACCATAACGGCGTATACCCCTGACTTTCGGTGCTAATTCAGCTATCTCTTTTATATTATTATCAGGATTGATCATTTTGTCATAGGGCACACCAGTAGCAATAACTGCCTCTGTTAAGGAGTCCTTTTCAGAACATTTGATTCTATTGTTATTAAGAAAAGCTCCTTTCCCTTTGATTGAGTGAAACATTTCATTAAGGTAAGGTGCAAAAACTACTCCTAATACAGCTTCCTTATTATATTCTAAAGCTATAGATACGCTGAAAACCGGTAAGCCTTGACTGAAGTTTGTGGTGCCGTCAAGTGGATCTATTACCCAACGCCACTCATTGTTGGCATTTTCATCAGTCGATTCTTCTGATATAATCCCATGGTCAGGGAAAAGACTATGGATATAGTCTTTTATAATTTTTTCAGAAGCTTTATCAGCAGCCGTCACCACGTCATATTCATTTGATTTTGTTTGAATATTTAGGTGTGCTGAGCGAAAATATTCCAACTGTATTTTCCCGGCAGCTTTTGCCATTTCTATGGCAGCGTTCAGAAAGTGATTTAGTTCCATAATTTAGAAATGTCTTCTGTTTTCTGTTTTTTAATCACAAGAATCAATTATTTCATTTTATCAGAGATTACCAAACCTCCGATAATTAGAATACACCCAATATAACCAAGAAGGAATATTTGTTCACCAAGAATAAAATATGCCGCAATCATTGTAACAAGAGGCTGAAGATATAAGTAATTGTTAGCTGTCACTTGTCCAAGAATCTTCATTCCCTCGTTTAATACAAGATATGCACACAGCGAACAGAATATTACAAGAAACAAGAAATTTAGAGGGAATTGTGGTTGATTGAAGTCGAAGAGAAGTTTGAAATGTAGAGGTTCGTGTTGCATGAGCATAAAGGGTAGGGCAGTCAGTACTCCATAGAAAAAGATTTTTCTTGAAATAAAAAAAGTGTTATAAAGAGGGCTAATTCTTTTTACTGCGATTGTATATATTGCCCATGATAAGGCAGCTGTGAGTGCCAAAATATCACCCTTGGGATGAATTTCAAAACCGATACCAGAACTGAAAATAATGCATCCTACTCCGATGAAAGCTATGATTGAGCCAAGAATCACACCAAATCTCATCTTTACTTTGTAGATGACCGCCATGAGAATAGTTGTAAAGATTGGGGATATGGAAGCTAATAACGATACATTAGCTGTAGCTGTGAATTTTAGAGCATAGTTTTCGGTAATAAAATATAACGAACCTGCACACAACCCACATATTAGAAGTTGAAGTTCGTCTCGCCAATTGTTAGCAAATAATTTTTTATAGGTGAAAGCGAGAAGAATAATGTAAGCCGATAAGAAACGGTAAACATACATTTCAACTGGAGTGAAACCACCGTCAGTCATCAATACTTTCGTACTTAAGAATGATGATCCCCATGCACACATAGTCAGCATCATTCCAATGTGAGCCAGCATTTTTATGCTGTTTTTTCGCGAATCGCGTTTTAAAGTTGTCATAGTAGTGTTCCAAATAAGTATTAGTCAAAGGTAAAGAAGGAGAGGTTGTATTTCAAGATTATTTGGAACAAAATTACTATTTTTTAAGAAAAGGTGCAAAAAGTTTTAAAGTATTTTTTGAGATTAATTAAGGGAGAATAGAAATAAGAGCATTAAAATGTAAGGTGTGTATAACGTAAACGTCTAAACACACCTTAAAAAAATCTATCATTAATAAAATAAATTGAATCCTTTATTATGCTTCTTCAACGAATTGATCTTTTCCTACTCCGCAAACTGGACATACCCAATCATCGGGAAGATCTTCAAATGATGTGCCAGGCGCAATGCCTCCGTCAGGATCACCAACTTCAGGGTCATAAATCCAATCACATACTTCGCATCTATACTTTTTCATAATCTAATGATTTATTAAGGACCTATAGGAGAGGTCCGAGGTAAGACTTTAATTTAATTCTGTAGGTGAAGAGTCACATGTACATCATTCACATCAATATAACATTGACAATATTAATTTTGTTTAGTTACTGAAATTTTCTATAGCTATTTTTATGTATTTTTCATTTTAAATTTGGTTATTTCATGCAGTCTGTATAACTTTGCAGACGATATGGCACAATGCCTCACATGTATGCACAACGATCAGACAACAGAAACTCATGAAAAAGCAACTGAGAAATTCACAGCTTTTCTCACCTCCAGACATTTACGAAAAACTCCGGAGAGGTTTGAGATATTGAAGTCTGTTGTGGAATGTAATGAACATTTTGATGCCGATTCTCTCCATAAGATGCTCGATGAGAAGGGTTACCATGTAAGCCGAGCTACGGTATATAACACAATTGAATTGTTATGTGGGGCCGGAATAGTGAGAAAGCTTCTTTTCGACACACATCAGGCACGATATGAACTGGCTGAAAAGACTCATTGTCATCTTGTGTGTACTCAATGTGGTGAGATTAGAGAGATTGATCTTGATGAAATAGACAAGAAACTCTCGGCAGTGAGTTTAAGAGGTTTTTCTCCGGCTTACGTGTCCACATGTATTTATGGTATTTGTGAATCTTGTCAAAATAAATAACTTTGGCAGCAAGTGGCAATTCATGCTTTTCTTTCTGTCAGATTCATAATAAAACACAATAATAACAAAAACTGATTAACTTAAATTTAAACCATGGCAAAAGTAAAACCATTCAGAGGTGTTCGTCCTCCGAAGGCACTTGTAGAAGAAGTTGTGTCTCGTCCTTATGACGTGCTAAACAGTGAAGAGGCAAGAAAAGAAGCTGAAGGCAATGAAAAATCTCTTTATCATATTATAAAGCCTGAAATCGACTTTGAACCCGGCACAGACGAACACGATCCTAAGGTATACGAAAAAGCTGTTGAGAACTTTAAAATGTTCCAGGAAAAAGGATGGCTCGTACAAGATGAAAAGGAAAACTATTATATTTATGCACAGACTATGGATGGGCGCACACAATATGGCTTTGTTGTTGGTGCATGGGTAGATGACTACATGGAAGGTCGTATTAAGAAGCATGAGTTGACTCGCCGTGATAAAGAAGAAGACCGAATGAAACATGTGCGCGTTAACAATGCAAATATCGAGCCGGTATTTTTTGCCTTCCCTGACAATGAGGTGCTTGAGCAGATTATTAAAGATGTCACTGCCGAGGCTCCTGAATACGATTTTGTAGCTCCAGATGGATTTGGTCATACGCTTTGGAGCATAACAGATGATTCTTTGATTACAAAAATCACAGAGGAATTTGAAAAGATTCCAAATCTTTACATTGCCGATGGTCATCATCGTTCAGCTGCCGCTGCACTTGTAGGTGCAGAGAAAGCTAAAAATAATCCTGACCACAAGGGTGATGAGGAATATAATTATTTCCTCGCTGTGGCTTTCCCTGCCTCTCATCTTAAGATTATTGACTATAATCGTGTAGTGAAAGATCTTAATGGTCTTACAGAAGAAGAATTTCTCAATAAGTTGAAAGAGAATTTTGAGGTTGAGGATAAAGGAGAAGAAATATATACTCCTAATGCACTTCATAATTTCGCTTTGTATCTTGGAGGGAAATGGTATTCTCTAACTGCTAAACCAGGTACTTATGATGACAATGATCCAATTGGGGTGCTTGATGTGACGGTGTCTTCCAATCTGATTCTGCGTGATATTTTGGGCATTACCGATCTTCGCAGTGATAAGCGTATTGATTTTGTCGGTGGTATTCGCGGACTTGGTGAGCTGAAACGAAGAGTTGACAGTGGAGAGATGAAGATGGCGCTTGCCCTATATCCGGTGACTATGAACCAACTCATTGACATTGCAGACAGTGGTAACATTATGCCTCCCAAAACCACTTGGTTTGAACCAAAACTCCGCTCAGGTCTTGTGATCCATAAACTTGATTAATATTTTGTTTGCTCCATTCCATTTATAACCCCGTGTTTTAACTGCTGTGTTAAAACATGGGGTTTCAACTAAATCCTTTCTCATACGTTTATTTATAGTAGGCAAGTTGATTGAACACATAAATTGAATTGTGTTTTGCCATAAATTTTATAAAAATCAAAACTATGTTAAACAAATTTTAATTGAGAATAGAAATGAAAAAGTTAATTTATCTTTTGCTGGCGTTTCCGCTTGCATTCTTTACATCGTGTAGTGATGATGATGATTTACCTCAGGTCGATTTGACATTGACAGTAAGCGGTGTCACTCAATATGACAATGCTTTTTATGCCATTCAGGGTAATACTGAGACGACACCGATATCGGATTCAGAGTCTGATTCAGAAGAGGAAGAAGTTAATCCGAATGTAGTAACTATTGATGGACTTAAAGCAACCTCACTTACAAATCAGAATGCTGGGGTTACTAATGTGGTATATTTTCTTGATGGGATAATCATTCCTCCACAGTTAGGTACATTGAATGTAACGATTCCCACAGCCTCTCTAAGTATTGGTACTCATACATTGTCCCTTTCAGCAACAGTGTTGCAGGTGGATAAAACAATTGCCAATGTGACTCTTAGATATCCACTTTGTATAGTAGCAAGTGCTGAGGACTTACCCATAGGTGCACCCGAAATTGGCACCTATTCAGTCACAACCACTACAAATACTGGGAAGTAAGGAGGTCTCAGCGATTTTTTAAGTTATAGAGTATGTTAAGTTTTCAAGACTTGACATACTTTTTTTATACAATTTTGTGAAGTTTTTGTTGTAAAGTTTGATAGTTATTACTAATTTTACAATTTCTATTGGCGCTTATGGCGCATAGTAATTTCCCGGAAAACATGAGCATCATTGTAAAATATAAGGGTGTAGAGGTAGAAAGGGCTGAAAAGAGCGTCCTTCAAGATGTTACATTCAGTTTAGGGCAGGGTGAATTTCACTATCTTGTAGGTAGAGTGGGTAGTGGAAAGAGTAGTCTTATGAAGACTATGTATGCTGATGTGCCCATTAATAAAGGAGAAGAAGCAAAGGTATTGGATTATGATTTGCTTAATATCAAGAAAAATAAGGTGCCATACCTTCGAAGGAAGATTGGTATAGTGTTCCAGGACTTTCAATTGTTGCAGGATCGATCTGTTAGTGGAAATCTTAGATTCGTACTCAAGGCAACTGGTTGGAGTTCAAGCAGAGAGATAGAGGATAGGATAGAAGAAGTGCTTGACCTTGTAGGAATGGCAAACAAGAGCTATAAAATGCCACATGAACTTAGTGGAGGTGAGCAACAGAGAATTGTCATAGCTCGTGCTCTTCTCAATAAGCCTGAACTGATCATTGCTGATGAGCCAACAGGAAATCTTGATCCCCAAACTGGTTATCAGATTGTAAGCCTTTTGCATGAATTGACTGACGCAGGGCACAGTGTACTGATGGCAACCCATAACCTACAACTAGTGGATGATTTTCCTGGGAAAGTACTCCGCTGTGAGGGTAAAAAACTAATAGTAGAGTAATAAATAAGAAATTTTTTAAAGAAATAACCGAAAAATTTCTTTAATTGAAAGTAAATGGTTAAATTTGCATCGTAAGATTTGAACTGTAATGTCAGAATGTCATTTCAGATCTCAAACGTGAACGTAATAGACCTTAAACATATCATGACATATCTTGAATCCATTCTAAATGTCTTAGAGAATAATAGATTCAATCTCAAATACAGATTGTGTATCTGTGCCATGAAAAGGAAAGGTCCATTTCATTCTAAAAAGACATAACATCTTATCATAAACGAGCTATATTACTTATGGCAAATAACGAGAAACTATTTGACATGTTCTCACCCACCACAACAGAAGATTGGGTGGCAAAGATCACTGTCGACCTCAAGGGCGCTGATTTTGACAAAAAACTTGTATGGCGCACTAATGAGGGCTTTAATGTCCAGCCTTTCTATCGTCGTGAAGACCTACAGAACGTAGCCCACATGGGCACACTTCCCGGTCAATTCCCATACGTGAGAGGTACACGCGACAATAACGATTGGCTTATCCGTCAACAAATCCCGGGAACTACGCCTTCGGAAATTAACAGTGAAGCACTTCATGCAATTGACCGTGGCGCAGATTCTATTGGCATCAAGCTGAATGGTGACATCACTGCCGAGGATCTTAAAGTGATTCTAAGTGGCATTGATCTAAAAAGAGTAGAACTTAATATCTCCTGCTGTAATGGTAAGGCAGTAGAGATAGCAAGAATGTTGGTTGACTATCTGACAGCTAACGGTCTTGAAAAAGATTTCCGCGGTTCAATAGACTTTGATCCCTTCAAGCGTCTTCTTCGTCATGGTCTTGAATTCCCCCGTGACATAAAGACAGAGGTAGTGAGTATGTATGCCACTGTAAAAGAAGTGGAGAATTTCCGTTGCTTCGCTGTTAACAGTGTTCTGCTTAATAATGCTGGTGCCTACATCACTCAGGAATTGGGCTACGCACTTGCCTGGGGTGCTGAATGGATGAATATTCTTACTGATGCTGGTCTGACACCATGTGAGGCAGCCTCAAGAATCAAATTCAATATGGGCATTTCTTCCAACTATTTCATGGAGCTTGCAAAGTTCCGTGCAGCTCGTATGCTTTGGGCTGAGATTGTGAAGGCATATGAAGCTGAGGATGGCTGCTGTAAGATGATGGTTCATGCTGTCACCAGTCAATTTAACCAGACAATATATGATGCACATGTGAACCTTCTCCGTTCAATGACAGAGACAATGAGTGCCGCTCTTGCAGGAGTTGATTCTATAGAGACTCTTCCATTTGATCTTCAGTATAAGAATCCAGATGAATTTAGCGAGCGTATTGCACGCAATCAGCAACTGCTTCTTCGTGAGGAAAGTCATCTTAATAAGGTAGTTGACCCTGCAGGTGGTTCTTATTATATAGAGACTCTCACTGCCTCAATTGCTAAAGTAGCTTGGACTCTTTTTAATGAAGTGGAAGAAAATGGAGGATTCTACTCTCTTCTTAAGAATGGTGAAGTTCAGAAGAAAGTAAATGAAAGCGGAGTTAAACGTCATACTGATGTTGCCCGTCGTAAAGAAATATTACTCGGAACTAACCAGTATCCGAATTTTAATGAGACTGCACTTGACAAAATTCAGAAAACTCCTTGTGGATGTGGTTGCGGTTGTGCCACTGAGGTTGCTGATGGTGCAGTTGATGCTCTTAACTTTGATCGTGCTGCAAGTCAGTTTGAACAGCTTCGTCTTGACACAGAAAGAAGTGGCAAACGCCCGAAGGTGTTTATGCTCACTATTGGGAATCTTGCCATGCGTCTTGCCCGTGCCCAGTTCTCAAGCAACTTCTTTGGTTGTGCAGGATATGAGATTATTGATAATATCGGCTTCCAAACTGTAAAAGAGGGTGTAGAGGCTGCTGTTGAAAAAGGTGCAGATGTCGTTGTGCTTTGCTCAAGCGACGACGAGTATGCACAATATGCTCCAGAAGCGTTTAAGGAACTTGATGGTCGCGCACTGTTTGTGGTGGCAGGAGCCCCTGCTTGCATGGAGGAACTTAAAGCCCAAGGAATAGAGGACTTTATCCATGTAAGAGTAAATGTGCTTGACACGCTTGTAAAATTCAACGCCAAACTTCTTAACTGACATGAAACCAAATTTCAAAGAAATAGATATTCAGGCAGCTATCAAAGAACATCACGCTGCCCCTACGTCGGTCAAGAATGAGGCCGACTGGCTGACTGCAGAGCTTATCCCTGTTAAACCTGTCTATACAGAGGCTGATCTTGAAGGTATGGAGCATCTTGATTTCGTATCAGGTATTCCTCCCTTCCTTAGAGGTCCTTACAGCGCAATGTATCCTCTCCGTCCATGGACAATACGTCAGTATGCAGGCTTCTCCACAGCTGCAGAGTCTAACGCATTTTATCGCCGTAATCTTGCTTCTGGACAAAAAGGTCTTTCTGTAGCATTTGACCTTCCTACTCACCGTGGCTACGATGCTAATCATGAACGTGTAGTTGGCGATGTAGGTAAAGCGGGTGTGTCAATATGCTCACTCGAAGACATGAAAGTTCTTTTTGATGGAATTCCCTTAGGTAAGATGTCTGTATCTATGACTATGAATGGTGCTGTGCTTCCTGTCCTTGCATTTTATATTAATGCTGGTCTTGAGCAGGGTGTCAAACTTGATGAGATGGCAGGCACAATTCAGAATGATATTCTGAAGGAATTCATGGTACGAAACACCTATATTTATCCACCGGCATTTTCAATGAAGATTATTGCTGATATCTTTGAATACACTTCAAAGAATATGCCGAAGTTTAACTCAATCTCAATTTCCGGCTACCACATGCAGGAAGCCGGTGCAACCGCAGATATAGAACTCGCATATACTCTCGCTGACGGTTTAGAGTATCTTCGTGCGGGCGTAAATGCCGGTATGGATATTGATACTTTTGCACCACGTCTGTCATTCTTCTGGGGCATTTCTATGAATTATTTTATGGAAATTGCAAAGATGCGTGCCGCTCGTATGCTGTGGGCAAGAATAGTTAAGCAATTCAATCCGAAGAATCCGAAATCTTTGGCTCTCCGCACACACTGTCAGACATCAGGTTGGAGTCTTACAGAGCAGGATCCTTTCAATAATGTGGGACGTACTTGTGTAGAAGCTATGGGTGCTGTTCTCGGTCATACTCAGTCACTCCATACAAATGCACTTGACGAAGCTATTGCGCTTCCTACAGATTTTTCTGCTCGTATTGCGCGTAACACTCAGATCTACATCCAGGAAGAGACTTACGTCACCAAGCAGGTTGACCCATGGGGTGGATCATATTATGTAGAAGCCCTCACCAATGAAATTGCTCATAAGGCTTGGGAACATATACAAGAGATTGAGAAACTTGGAGGAATGGCAAAGGCTATAGAGACTGGTCTTCCGAAGTTGAAAATTGAGGAAGCAGCAGCCCGTACACAGGCTCGTATTGACTCCGGCAAACAGACGATTGTTGGTATTAACCGCTACCGTCTTGATCATGAGGATCCGATTGATATTCTTGAGGTTGACAATACAGAGGTTCGTAAGGAGCAGATTGCCCGTCTTGAGGAGCTTAAGGCTAATCGAGATGAAGAAGCAGTCAAGAAGGCACTTGAAGCCATCACAGAATGTGTGAAAGATCCTTCTAAAGGTAATCTTCTTGACCTTGCAGTCAAGGCTGCTGGCGTAAGGGCTACTCTTGGTGAGATTTCTGATGCCTGTGAAGAAGTTGTAGGTCGTTATAAAGCTGTAATCAAAACCATTTCAGGAGTGTATAGCAGTGAAGAGAAGGGTGATCCAGAGTTTGAGGAAGCCCGTAAAGCAGTTGCTGATTTTGCCAAGAGAGAAGGTCGTCAGCCACGTATCATGATTGCTAAGATGGGTCAGGATGGGCATGACCGTGGTGCAAAAGTTGTGGCTACTGGTTATGCTGACTGCGGCTTTGACGTAGATATGGGTCCGTTGTTCCAGACTCCTGCTGAGGCTGCTCGTCAAGCTGTAGAGAATGATGTCCATATTTTAGGTGTCTCTTCTCTTGCGGCAGGTCATAAGACTTTGATCCCCCAGGTCATCGCAGAACTCGAGAAACTTGGTCGTCCAGATATTCTTGTAACCGCTGGAGGTGTAATACCTGCTCAGGATTATGACTTCCTCTATAAGGCTGGTGTAGCGGCAATATTCGGTCCTGGCACACGCATTCCGAAAAGTGCAATTGAAATGATTCGTCTTCTTAATGAAGATCGTGCAGCTGAATAAACGGTAATAGATTCATTATTAAATCCTCCACCAAGAGTATGGATAACTCTTGGCGGAGGGTTGTTGTATGAACGGATAAAGAAAAATTTATGGAAGACGGCAAGGATAATGATAATATTTATATTTATTCCGAGGAGCCATCAGATGTGGATAGGCAAACTTCAACGGAAGAATCAGGGCTATATAATATAGAAGACGTAGCCGGTAAATATGTGGATACATCAGCTCCGAATTTTGCTCAGTATTCGGAGTCTGGTGTGAGTCAGAATGAATCTGAAAATAATCAACAAGATGATCATTCTTCAAATATTGGAGGAGTGGCTATATTTGGACTGCTTCTTAAGACTATTTTTAATCCGGTGGAGGGCTGGAAATCTGTGAGAAGGCATAAAATAACGCCGGAAATGGCCCAAAAAGAATGTTTCTATCCTCTGCTGGCTGTGTATGCAATCAGTAAGTTTGCCATTCTTGCCTATTCATCAAGTGCAGATTTGTCTGAGGTGATCGTAGATGCTGTGATATCATTTGTATCATTTTTTTTCGGTTATTTCTGTATTCTGATTGTATTAAAACATATAATGCCTTTAAAGGTTTCTGAGCAATTTGAGACACTATTCGGTAAAACTTTAGTGGTATTTAGTTTGTCGTCATTATGTCTGTTCTTTATTCTAACGGAATTACTACCAATGTTGTGGGCTGTGTTGATATTTCTTCCATTATGGACAGTCTATATGATTTGTAAGGCGGCAAGATTTCTAAAGATTCCAGAAGACAGGCATTTGCTTACTCTTGGTGTGATGAATGTGGTCATTGTTGGAATGCCTACTTTTTTAGAATACATTTTAACACAGATTCTTCCAAATTAAATTATGAAAGCAAGTCAAGTAAATATAAAAAATCGTAAGGCACATTTTAATTATGAAATCGGCGATACATATACTGCTGGAATGGTGCTTACTGGAACAGAAATAAAATCCATAAGAGAGGGTAAGGCAAGTCTTGCCGACAGTTATTGTATAGTAGACCGTGGGGAAGTATGGATAAAGGGTATGTATATAGCAGAATATTTTTATGGCTCATACAATAATCATGTGGCTCGGCGCGATAGAAAATTACTTCTCAATAAGAAAGAGATAACTAAATTATCAAAAGATGCTTTAGACACTGGATTTACAATTGTTCCTTTAAGAATTTTTATCAATGACAAAGGTTTAGCAAAAATTGTAATTGGCATAGGTAAAGGAAAGAAACAATATGATAAGCGTCAAAGTATAAAGGAACGTGAGGATCGTAGAAATATTGATAGAATGTTCAAACATTGAAGGAAACATGGTCATTACTATTTCTTAAGCTAAAAATTTTAAAGATGGCAAAAAGAAAACTCGAACTTCTCGCTCCTGCAGCTAATGCACAAATTGCTATTCAAGCTGTGCTACACGGAGCAGATGCTGTTTACATGGGTGCTACAAGCCATGGAGCACGTAAATCTGCATCTAACTCAATAGAAAGTATAGCAGAGGTTGTTGAGTTCGCTCATCAATACAGAGTCAAAGTATATGTTACCGTTAACACTATAGTCTATGAAAATGAGTTAAAGAAAGTTTATCAATTATGTGAATCTCTTTATCGCATAGGTGTTGATGCCATTATTGTACAGGATATGGCTCTATTGGATCTTAACTTACCACCGATTGCTCTTCACGCAAGCACACAGTGTGACATACGTACTCCGGAGAAGGCAAGATTCCTGCAAGATGTAGGGTTTTCTCAGCTTGTTCTTGCCAGAGAACTGACACTTGAAGAAATTAGAAAAATAACTGAAACTGTTTCTGTTCCGGTGGAATGTTTTGTGCATGGAGCCTTGTGTGTAAGTTATTCAGGTAGGTGTCATGCAAGCTTTGTGACCCTTGGAAGAAGTGCCAACAGAGGTGAGTGTGCCCAGATATGTAGAATGCCTTTCACTCTTACAGACTCTCGGGGAAGAGTCTTAGCTAAAGATAAACATCTTCTTTCACTACGTGATTTTAATGCATCTGATAAAATAGGGGCTTTGATTGAGGCAGGGGTGTCATCATTTAAAATTGAGGGACGCCTAAAAGATATGGATTATGTAAAAAATATCGTGGCTTATTATCGTGCTAAGATCGATGAAATAATAGCCTCTAATCCGGACAAATATGAACGGAGTTCATTTGGAAAATCTTCTGTATCGTTTAAGCCACAACCCTGTAAAAGTTTTAATCGTGGCTTTACTGATTATTTTCTCCCTTCATGGAAATCTGTAAATATAGCTTCCTTTCTTACCCCCAAATCAATGGGTGAGATAATTTCAGACATACGTCTGTTGCATAATGGTGACGGAATTAGCTTCTTCGATAAAAACGGATTATATCAGGGTGTGCACATAAATAGGGTAGAGGGGAATAAAATTATTCCAGGTAGAAAGATAGATATACCCAAAGGGACTGTAATTCATCGTACCAATGATATAGAATGGCAAAAAATGATGTCACGACCTACTGCTGATAGAAAATTAGCTCTTAATGTCACTCTTGACAATAATGGAGTTACTGGTGAGGATGAACGTGGGGTGAAGGTTCGTATTTTGTTAGATGTTACTAAGGAAATAGGAAGAAAAGAGATAGATTATAAAAGTGAGTTTGAAAAATTAGGTAATACTCCATATTTTCTTAATTCTTATTATGCAAGTCATGATAGGGATATGTTTATTCCGCGCTCTGAAATTAATGAGCTTCGCCGACGCTTAATTAGGTATCTTGACCAAGCAAATTTATTAACTTATCCCTACGACAAGCGGCGAGAAGAAAAAGAGTTTACAATTTATCCTTCAAAAGAACTTGATTTCAGAGATAATGTGGCTAATAGTGTAGCAGAAAAATTCTATCTCAGGCATGGTGTGGAAAAGATAGAAAAGACCATAGAAACAAAAACGACGACACCTGAGAAGGACATCGTCGTTATGACTACCAGATATTGTATTTTACGAGAACTTGGCATGTGTAAGAAGAATGTCCGTCCTACCTTTCAAGAACCTCTAAAATTGATTGGAGGATCTAAAGAATTCAGACTTAGATTCAATTGCTCTAATTGTGAGATGGAGGTGTTGCTTGATTCAAAATGTAATAATTCTTAGTTTGCACAGAGTCTGATATCAATGTCTCAGCTGATATTGAATCGCAGTCGTCATTCCCGGAGATTTTTTTATATCGTGTGCGAGTGGTGGAATCCAGTCGTTTGAACAATCTAATTAAGGAGTCATTCTCTTCCTCCGAAAGCTCAAGGTCAGTATCAGGAGGAAATTGATAGTTGACTGCTGTGAGTTGAGTATTGAAATTATCTAAAATTCTGATAATAGTCGCTGAATCGGCAGCATTTTCAATGCTGTCGATACATTTTTCAGCAAGATACATACTTTTTATGAACAATTCACGTGCGTGATCATGGTTAAGTGTATTCTTGTTTTCTTTGCAAGAAAATAGAGTAGACATAGATATCACTGAAAAAAAGAAATAAATAAAACTTCTCATTGGAACGAATTTATTTAATTATTTGAGATGAGTTTTGCTCTCAAGAACTCTGCTGTGTAAGATTCATCAGAATTTGCCACTTCTTCAGGAATGCCAATGGCAACCACTTTACCTCCGGCTTCACCTCCTTCAGGACCTATATCAATTATCCAGTCTGCAGATTTTATTACATCCATATTATGCTCAATAATCACAATGGTATGTCCTTTTTCAATTAGGGCATTAAGTGATTTTAGTAATGTTTCAATATCATGGAAATGAAGTCCAGTAGTAGGTTCATCAAATATGAACAAAGTGTGCTCAAGAGACTCTTGCGCTATAAAATATGCAAGCTTCACTCGTTGGCTTTCTCCTCCCGACAGAGTGGACGAACTTTGTCCGAGTTTAATATACCCTAATCCGACATCTTTTAATGGCTGTAGACGCTTTATAATGCGTTTTTCGAGGGTTCCAGGTGCTTCTTCAAGGAATTCAATAGCCTGGTTAATGGTCATATCAAGAAAATCAAATATATTTTTTCCTCTATATTTCACATCAAGTATCTCTTGTTTAAAGCGTTTGCCATGGCATACTTCACATTCCACCTTAATATCAGCCATAAACTGCATGGGGATAGTGAGAGTACCTTCTCCCTTGCATTCCTCACATCTTCCTCCATCAGAATTGAATGAGAAGTAACCAGGAGTAAAGCCCATTTGTTTTGATAATTGTTGCTCGGCAAATAATTTACGAAGTTCATCAAATGCTTTAAGATAGGTAGCTGGATTTGAACGAGAGGAAGTGCCTATAGGATTTTGATCTACAAATTCCACCATCTTGATTTCGTTAAGTTCACCGCCTAAATTTTTATAAGCGCCAGGAGCATCAGAAGCAATGCCTAAATGACGACACATGCCTTTATAGAATACTTCCCTTACCAAAGTAGATTTACCTGACCCACTGACCCCCGTAACAACTGTCATAACTCCTAAAGGAAATTTGACATCAATATTCTTAAGATTATTTTCCTGAGCACCTTGAACTTCAATGAATTTTTTCCACGGACGGCGAATAGGAGAGTACTCAATTTTCCTTTTGCCTTTAAGATAATCAACTGTGTAAGAATCTATGTAATCATTTGATGCTAAGGTTTCTTTAATATTGCCTTGATATATGAGATTTCCACCTAATCTTCCCGCATCTTTACCTATGTCAACTATATGATCAGCAGCTAACATGATTTCTTCGTCATGCTCTACAACAAGCACAGTATTACCGATAGCTTGTAATCGACGCAATACAGAAATTAGTTTCTGAGTGTCTCGAGGATGAAGACCTATACTTGGTTCATCAAGTATATAGAGAGAGCCTACAAGTGATGAACCCAACGATGTTGCAAGATTTATCCGTTGGCTTTCTCCCCCTGATAAGGTAGAGGAAAGCCTGTCGAGAGTTAGATACCCTAAGCCTACTTCATCAAGAAATTCTAACCTGTTTTTAATTTCGGTAAGTAGTCTCTTACCAATTGCATGGTCAATATCAGACAGCGTAAGCTCATTAAAAATCTTACGTAGATTGCTTACAGGCAGCTTTACAAGTTCTGTGATAGTATGACCATCAATCTTTACATATTCTACATCTTTGTGAAGTCGTGAGCCATGGCACACAGGACATATAGTCTTTCCTCGATAGCGGGCTTTCATAACCCGGTATTGAATTTTGTACTGATTTTCATCAATCAATTTGAAAAAACCATCAATTCCTTCCCAGGAGTTATTTCCTCTCCAAAGAAAATCACGCTGCTGAGAAGAGAGATCAGAGTAGGGTGTATGTATTGGGAATTTGAATTTTGGAGCAATACGAATAAAATATTTTTTCCATTCACTCATCTTTTCTCCTCTCCAGCATTGCACAGCATCCTGATAGATAGACAATGATTTGTCAGGAATTACAAGATCCTCACTGATTCCCATTACTTTCCCGAATCCTTCACACTCAGGACATGCGCCATAGGGATTATTAAAGTTGAACATAAGGTCACTTGGTTCGCGAAACTCCATTCCATCTGCCACGAATTTTTTTGAAAATGTTTGTTCACGAATTCCTTCAGAATCCCAGATCTTTATTATGCATTCATCATGACCCTCATAGTAAGCAGTTTCAATAGAATCAGTGAGTCGGGAGACCTCATCTTTATCACTAGAAACAGTTAGACGATCAATGAGAAGTCGGTAATATTCGGGACTTATTGGTTTATTTTCGGCGAGTAGCTCTTCAATTTCAATAAATTTACCATTATTTTCTAAACGAGAATATCCTTCTTTCAAATATATCTTAAGTTGCTCCTCAAATGTACGACCGGTGGGTACATTTATATCAATAAGTACAGCTATACGTGTACCTTCGGGATAAGATAATATGTCAGTAACAATATCTTCAATATTATGCTTTGTGACTTCACGATTGGAAATAGGAGAGTAGGTGTGACCTATTCTTGCAAATAGCAGTCTAAGATAATCGTAAATCTCAGTAGAGGTACCTACAGTGCTTCGAGGGTTGCGAGTATTTACTTTTTGCTCTATGGCTATTGCTGGAGGAAGTGACTTTATATAGTCACATTCCGGTTTTGCCATTCTTCCGAGAAACTGGCGTGCATACGAAGATAAGCTCTCGACATAACGTCTTTGTCCCTCGGCATATAAAGTATCAAATGCTAAGGATGATTTACCTGATCCGCTTACACCAGTTACAACAATAAACTTATTAAGAGGAAGAGCTACGTCAATATTTTTTAAATTATTAACGCGAGCACCTTTTATTTCTATAAATTTTTCATTCATCTTTTTCTAAATATATCATGAGTATCTGCACAATAGAATGTTTTTCAAAATTATTTGGTAAATAAAGTTTTTATACTTCATTACTTGATACCGAATTTCTATTATAAAAACTCGGTGATAACACGATACTCATAGCATTTATTTAAACGTAGAAATGCTTAAAATGTTATAAAAGAAAAGAGTTACTACTCAGTAACTCTTTTTACTTAAGTTGCCTTGGAAAGACTCGAACTCTCACAAACGGAACCAGAATCCGGTGTGCTACCATTACACCACAAGGCAGAATTTTAAGCTCATTATATATGAGCTTTGTCGTTTTTGACGATGCAAAATTACATCATTATTTTGAAATGACAAAATTTTTTATCAAAATTTTGATAAAAAAATAATAGTCACCTATATAGTGTTTTGTAATCAATTAGGTATCAGCAAAATGCAGTAGATTAAAAAGCTAGTGATTTATGATATGTAAAGGTCAATTTATATCATAAATCACTAGTTTTCATTCAAACTTATAAGCTAACATTTATTTGTAATTATTCTGGATATGCCACAGGACGGAGTAATTCTTCAATTCTTTCAAACTCGCTAAGAGTTCCATTACCTACTGGTATAGAGAGACCATAATATCTTCGTTCACGGTTTATTGCATCACTGTTAAAGAATGATAGGTGAGCCGAGGAAATAATTTCCTGTCTTAGAATTTCATGGGTATTATCACACACAACATATCCTTCGGCGTTGATAGCGAAATCTTCTGGTAGACTTGAAATTGCATCAATCCGGTAAAATAATCCTCGATTAGCTCCTTTTATAACACTTAACAAGTAATCGTCAGAATTAGCGATATTGACATGACACAGAGTTACTCCAGTACGATATTGGGTATTTTCCATGACCATGAGTGAACCAACTTTGCTCATGTGTAATTTCACGACTTTTCCATCGGAATAAGTAAATAAAATAAAACCATCTTTTTCCTTTTCATTGATGGCGAGAGCAAGATTACATGAGGGATCATGCTCAAGATATTGGTCATCACGAGAAATAAACATCTTATTGTCATTCACAAAATAGATATAGAAACATGGGGTAGCAAAATTCAGATCATACTCATGCAGCACATTTAGACGGTGTTTGCCAGTTAAAATTTTCCTATCTGTTTCGTAATTATCTTCTTCAAAATTTAAATGTTCAATCTGCTGTGAAGATGGCTGTTCAGAAACAGCATTGAAGTTGTCACTTATGAATGTCGATATATTATGTTCATTTTCAGAAGACTCTGATATTGGAGAAATTTCATTCCCGATACCCCATTTTTTAGTTATGAGTTGATAATTGTGATGCCTGTTTTTGATAAATTCATCTCTATCTTCATCAAGACGGGGTTTGGTGGTTGAACTTGACCTGACATAGATAATACCGTCAAGTTCCACAGGTATCTCTACTGGCAGAACTTTTACCTTTATTACTCCCTTCGTTGATTCAGGATCCGAGTCAACTTCCCAATGGTCTTTGGCATGAGAAGGCATAATTCTGTCAAGATGATTCTGCAAGTCTACCTTCATGCCGTCAAGGGTTGCTTTTTGTCCATGACTTCTACGATAAGCAATATCGTCAGCAAGTCCATTTTCATAGCCAGAATCATTTACACCAATATAGAGATCACCTCCACGGGAATTCATGAATCCGCAGATGATATGTGTAATCTCATATAGCTGTTCTTTGGGATCTGGCTTGGATCCTCCTCGAGTAGAGTATATAAGACTACTTTTAAATTCTACAGTTTGAGATTCTTCACCATAATATTTAGATGTAATAGTTGTATTATTGACGTTTAAAAGGGTAGTGATTTCTTTCATAATCTCCTTTTTACATCCTTCAAGTGCTTTGGGAATCATATTATATGAAAGAACAAGATTTGCGAGTTTCTCTTCAATCTCATTTCTTGGATTGGTATGCATATCCCATAAGCTCGCAGCATTCTCATTGGTACCGATATTAGCTACTATCTTGAGACGTGTATAAAGTCTTTCGAGCATGGGATTGTGTTGTACCTTTTCTTCACATACTTCTAACCTGGTATTATCTACGTTTTGATTCTTTCCAAAATCTTGTAGCAACATAAGCAGCTCCATATGTGTGGAAATTTCATTACCTAAAGTTGGCATTTCTGCAAGTTTACACAATATAGAAGCAAGTCCCAGATAGTTAAATGCTTTAAGATATTCGGTTTCTGAAAAAGCCCTGCGCTGAAACATGAGAATGAGCTGATGGAGTTCTTCTTCCGACATAACTTCTTCAGTTTCCATCACCTCATATTTGTCTGTTCCCTCTTCAGTTGAAATACCAAGATTACGCATCAAATTATTCAGACAGACGGATTTTTTTATTATAAATGGGATATTATCCTGATTTTCGGAAATTTCACCAATGAAGAATTGGGTAGTATTGTTGGAATGTTCAGGTTCAATATATTTTACTCTGACTAGTTTACCCTCACAGAGACCCATAGCTAATGATGTTTCATCAACAGGTACTTTGAAGGTGCAACCGAGTTCTGACAAGCAAAGCCATGCATTATTAGCACGATCAAGGAATGTCACAATTGTTATACTTTCTTGTCCTTGTTGAATAGTATCAAGGAGGAAATTATCTATTTGTGATTTCATATTAAATTCAAATTCCCCATTTTTTCTATATACGTTGGCATAATAAAATAGAGGATTCCCATCACTATCGCATGTGAAATCAAGAGAGCCATCATAATTCCCAGGAATATCATGATCGTTTAACCACCCAAGCATATGGTAAGAGTCACATGGCATCCAACCGTCGCCATAATATAGATCATCTTTAATTGTGCAGTGAAATTGCAAACGTTGTTTTTGAGGTGCGTCTTTTTTTATTCTTATATCATCAATAATAATTCTGACTTCTTCACCACCAAACGGTAATCTTTTAACATAATGTTCTAGTTTATTTTGTTCACCCCCAAAGATAGACCAGCATACATCTTCCCAAAGTTTCCTATATTCTTTTAGGTCCTTTGACTTACGAACATTATATACTTCGTCAGCATCAGAAAGGGAGATCTTTGGATTAAGCCAATCCAAAAGCATATTGGGAAGAACTGTGCTATCTGGATCAGCATCTTTAGCTATAATATGAAGACCGTCTGCAAACAGTCTGATGTCAGCTTTTGATGTAGAGTAAGTCTTTACAACAATATTCTTCGTTTCATTATCATGAGAAGGATGTGATAATTTTTCTATAAGAAGGGTAGGTTGGTCGGTATCACCCCATGAAAATTCATTAGGAGTCTCAATCCCAAGGAGGGCACTAATAGCCTTGTTAAGAAGAATATTAATTTTTCCTGAATTGAGGTAAGAAATATAGCGGTAGAGCATAGCCCTATTAATATCAAGATCAATATTATCTTCATCAGTGGCTAAAAGACGTTGAATAGAGATTGCTATGATCATTCTCATTATAGCCTTATTGTCATCGCTAGAATCGTTGGCTGGAAGAAGATTAATCTGTTCGCAATTTTCTTCAATAAATATTTGAAGTTGCTCTACGAGCGCAGGTCGGAATGGATCTGATTGCCAGTTTATGATCTCCCAATTATGGAGGGCATCAAAGAGTTCACCCATTCTTGAATTGATGAGTTCAGGACGCAGTTTGAGAATGGTCATCATAATTCTGAACTGCTTTGATGGATGATAAAGATAACCAGCATCTTTCAGGCAAGCAAACATTTTATCAATAAAAGCCTCATGAGTCATACTCAAAATTTTATTAGTGGCCTGACCGAATTGATTAAAAAGTTCTACATAGGTCGATAGTTTGTCTTGGAGCATTGTCCGTTGCTCGTGATTACATGCCCGAAGATAGTCTGACCCCTCAAGGAGATATAAAGCAAGATCTCTGGCACGATACATTCTACGATAAATTTTAGCAAGATTTTTACGATCATCTTTAGAGGCTATCAACCAGTCAGTTATGTGTATAGAGCAATCTTGGAGTAACTGAAAAATCCAATAAGGATCATGTTTTGTGTATTTTGCTAATGCATCATGGAATTCTGGTATGGTACTAAGCATTCTAAGATAAATTTCATGATGACGCGTAATACCAAGCATATTCAAGCAGTCAGAGATATTTTTAAAGGAAATTGGAAGAGTCAGTGATAATGTTCCCTCATACTTAAGAGTCACACTTGCACCTTTGATTTTAGTTATTTTACATTTGATTCTTGACCCTTTGGATAGAGATTGGGGAGCATTAAACAATTTGAAGCATAAGCCATTCTTATCTTCAAGCTCGTATTGTAACAGGTCTTGTCCGTCTGTTTGTTTTGAACCCTTTACGATAAAATCGTATTCTTCTCCTTCATTGTAAAAATCATTTATAAATAGTGAAATGTCTTGACCAAGAATTGGGGTAGGAATTAGAGTTTTAACATAGCATTTAATAGAATCGGGTAGGGGTAGATTTTTTTGAAATTTAAACTTTAATAGAGAAAATTCTACACCATCATCTGTCTTCAATTTAAAATACTTTCGGTTTGATTGCTCTTTAATCACATCAAACTCGTAAGAGTGTCCTTGTTTAAGTTCAGTTGATTTCATAAAAATATATTATCTTGAAAAAATTAAGATTTAAGAAGTATTTAAGCATATAATTGATATTGCTTAAAATATTTCGTTAAAATATAATAAATGACAAATTTAATAAAAAATAAGTAAAGTAGTAATATGGAAATGGAAAATAAAACTAAAAATAGGAATTAAATAATAATATAAGTATTCTATTTAACATAATATAGATTATGAATTAAATAGAATAACATCTGGATTAGGATATCTAATCATTTTTATTGAGATTTCCTTGAGACATAGACGATTTAGAATACAAAAAAATGCTGCCAATTTAATTGGCAGCATTTTCTAAAACATCTGAATGAAATTTGTAAGATTATTTTTTCATCTCAAGTTTTAGAAATTTTGCAGTATGGGTATTTTTGCGTGCTACTTGTTCAGGCGTACCTTCCGCAATAATTAAGCCTCCGTCGCGTCCTCCTTCTGGTCCAAGGTCAATGATATAGTCTGCTGATTTAATAATATCAAGATTATGTTCAATGACTACAACAGTATTTCCTTTATCTACGAGCCTATTTAATACTCCAAGAAGCACTCTTATATCTTCAAAATGAAGCCCTGTAGTTGGCTCATCTAGAATAAACAAAGTTTTACCAGTGTCTTTTTTTGCCAGTTCAGTAGCAAGTTTTACTCTTTGATTCTCTCCTCCGCTGAGCGTACTCGAAGGCTGCCCAAGCTTTATGTATCCAAGCCCTATGTCCTGTAAAACCTTTATTTTTTTTAGTATTGAAGGAACATTCTCAAAGAATTCCACAGCTTGATTCACTGTCATTTCAAGTACATCTGCAATAGATTTTCCTTTAAATCTCACCTCAAGTGTTTCCCGATTATAACGCTTGCCATGACATTTTTCACACGGTACAAGCACATCTGGTAAAAAATTCATCTCAATGGTACGGTAGCCATTTCCTTTACATGTCTCACATCTTCCTCCTGAAACGTTAAATGAAAAACGTCCGGGTTTATATCCCCTAATTTTGGAATCTGGAAGCTCTACGAAGAGTTTTCTGATATCAGTGAACACTCCAGTATATGTGGCAGGATTTGAGCGAGGAGAACGCCCCAGAGGAGATTGATCAACTGTGACAATCTTATCAATAGATTCTATACCATCAATTGATTCATAAGGGAGTGGCTCCTGAAGAGAACGATAGAATTTCTTACTGATAATTGGTTGTAATGTTCCATTTATTAGAGAAGATTTACCGCTCCCACTGACACCAGTTACGCATACAAGTAATCCTAAAGGAAGTTTAAAATTAACATTTTTGAGATTATGTCCTGTCGCACCTTTTATCTCAATATAATTGCCATTTCCCTTCCTTCGTTTATTTGGTACTTCAATTTGTTGGGTTCCATTCAAATATTCTGCTGTAAGTGTATGGGTCCGCTTTAAGTCAGCCACACTACCTTGAAATACCACCTCTCCCCCATTTCTACCAGCTCCTGGACCTATGTCGACAATATAGTCAGCTTCCTCCATAATATCTTTATCATGTTCTACTACAATTATGGAATTACCTGAATCGCGTAACTGTTTCAGGCTATTTATAAGTCGTATATTGTCTCTTTGATGGAGACCAATTGAAGGTTCATCAAGAATATACAATACATTAACGAGTTGTGAACCAATCTGAGTTGCAAGCCGAATGCGTTGGCTTTCTCCTCCACTTAAAGAAGCACTATTTCGATCAAGTGATAAATAGTTAAGTCCCACATCTAATAAGAATTTAAGTCGGCTGTTGATTTCTTTTAATATCTCAGTGGCTACAGATCTACGGGATGGTTCAATTTTTTCTTCAAGATGTTGAGTCCACTCGTATAGTTCAGAAATATCCATTGAAGCTACATCAGCAATATTCTTATTGTCAATAAAATAGCTTAGAGCTATTTTATTGAGCCTTTTACTCTGACATTCTGGACAGATAGACTTTGTGAAATATTGTTCGATTATCTTATTTCCTGTCATATCTGTATCCTCAGTTTGTTGTAATTCTATAAATTTTATAAGTCCATCAAAACTTCCAGAAAAATTTGATAAGGATAATGTAGAATTTGATATCGCAAGACGTCGGTCTGTACCATTGAGAATTGCATCTAATGCCTCACCAGGCAAATCACATAAAGGAGTCTTTAATGATTTACCATATAATTTACAGATTGCTTCAATTTGCCAAAATATAAGTGCATTCTTATATTTACCAAGAGGCACTATCCCCCCATCATATATGGATACACTTTTATCAGGCATCACTTTATTATCATCTACAATACTTACCATACCTAATCCTTTACATTTTGTACAGTAACCCTGTGGCGAATTAAATGAAAAATTATGGGGGGCAGGTTCAGGATATGATAGACCATTTTCTGAATCCATAAGTAATAGACTGTAATGTCTGATCTCATTAGATTCTATATCAAGAACTATCATTTGTTTTTCACCTTGTTTCAGAGCTTCATCAACAGTTGTACGTAATCTTTGTATATCATTTTCTTTTACTCGCAATCTGTCTATAACCAGTTCAATTGTATGGTTTTTATATCTGTCAAGTTTCATTCCATATATAATCTCTTTTATTTCGCCATCTACACGTACATGAAGATAACCTTTTTTTCTAAGAGATTCAAATAATTCTTTGTAATGACCTTTTCTATTTTTTATTATTGGGGCAAGAACTTGTATCTTCCTATCGTTATATTTTTTTAGTAGAAGAGTTATAATTTTATCCTTTGAATATTTCATCATTGGTTTACCGGATATATAACTTCTTGCTTCACCCAAACGAGCAAATAATAATCTAAAAAAATCATATATCTCGGTTGTAGTACCAATAGTACTTCTTGGGTTTTTATTTACAGTTTTCTGTTCAATACTTATCACTGGACTTAAACCTGTTATTTTATCTACATCAGGTCGCTCAAGTGATCCTAGCATATTACGAGCATACGTAGAAAATGTTTCAATATATCTACGTTGACCTTCAGCAAATATAGTATCAAATGCTAATGATGATTTACCACATCCACTAAGTCCTGTTATTACACTTAATGTATTATGTGGTATTGTCACATCAATATTTTTTAGATTATGTACTCTCGCACCATATACT
Source organism: Bacteroides sp. (assembly GCA_014802265.1). Lineage (GTDB taxonomy): Bacteria > Bacteroidota > Bacteroidia > Bacteroidales > Muribaculaceae > Lepagella. The sequence continues at coordinate 103,785 of JAAVCP010000031.1, forward strand.
TCAACTGAACCAGATACATTAGTATTATCCCGTTTCATTGTTTATATATTATTGTAAAGACTAAATTATTATTTGGACTATCAAATCAACAAATAGAACTTATCAGTTATTATCTATTGTGGAAGATGCTGTTCCACCTTTATATGTTATAATATTAATATCTCCTCTTTTATTATATTTTTTACCATCGGAACCAGTAGCTTTAATAACATAAAAATATACTCCTGCCTTTACATTTGTACCATTATGCTTACCATCCCAACCATCTGACGGATTATTGAAATGGAATAATTGGTGACCTTGACGATCAAATATCCAGCATTCAAAATCTACCAATGATCGATAACTTACTTTCCATATATCGTTTACTCCGTCATCATTAGGAGAAAATGCATTTGGGATTAGTAACTGTGAGGCACCAATACTTATAGTATATGTATCACCGTAAGATTCACAACTTCCATCACTATTACTACCAACAAAGCGTACATACTTTACTCCTTCATCTGTAAATATATAGGTGAAATCTTGTTCTGTAATACGGTATGTAATATTATCGAATTCTTCGTCATCTGCTATCTGCCATTCATTATGAATGACTGCATCAGAAGTATATGCATTAAATAATATTTCACAGGGTGCTGAACCACCTAATCCATCAATTCCCGAATCAATAATATTGGAACTGTCTTCAGATGAATTATCAGCTTGTATTGCTGATGTTCTACAATCAACGGCGTTAGTAATAAATATGTCACTTTCTACCTCTTTAGCCATGTTCCAAAACTTCAAGAATCTATCACCACTTATTACAAAATATGTATTACATAATGGAGAAGGAGTAATTGATATCTGTTCATTAATATATGGAATAGTTTTAACTATATCTTCATTAATAAATTGTAATCTATCAGCATCCCATTTAAGTGTATTATATAATATATTAATTTCTCTATCAAGAATTTCTTGCTTTCCATTAATTGTATAATAATATATAGGGATTGCCTTTCCCTCAATTTCTAAAAATGTAACATCACAATCTTGTTCAGTTGGTAAATTTATCGAATCTATATTGAATATATAATTTGAGTAATTAATTAACCAGAATGTGTATGATTTATCATTATCATATATTATATAACCCATGTCTGTTTCAGGAGATATGAGTGTATAGACATTACCAGATACAGATATATTATTAATCTCTTCAGCAAATCCTCCTCCAAGATTACTAAATTTCATCCATCTTACATTATTTGATAATGATGTAAAAGAGATAGAAATTTCTTTTGTATCATAAAGTATAAATATATTATCAATACCTGTACTCTTTTCTGGTATTATTGAAATTTGAGGAAGATCATTTCCAGAAAAAGATATTTCTTCGGCATTCAATATATTCACCGAAAAAATAGGAACCATGGAAATGATTCCTATTTTCTTTAATATGATTATTTTTTTTAATATGTCAATCATCATTACTAATTCTTGGGCGAAGCCATACAACTTCATTGCTTTATTTTATATAACGCATAATTTATATAAAATATTGCCAATCTTTTCATCGAATAAGAATTGAGGGTAAATATAATTAAAAATTAATGGAGTTTAAACCATTAATTTTTAATTTAAAGATATCAAACTATTAAAATATGACTTATTCGAGAATTTTTTCTATTTAAGATATGAAATCGACATCACAAATACACCTATTAATATCCTAATTTCCAGCGTCTAAAACTATCTTTTGATCATAATTAACCCTATTTCCCTTAGGTTTAGCAGACAATTGTTACTGGGGCTACACATTTCTTAATTCTCGTAAGAATTTTTTGAGCTTTTCAGATTGTATTTATGAGTTACCCGATATCCCGATTAATTTGGATACGATTATCTTGGTTCCATGTACAACCTTCACCTATTCTCCCTTCCGAGATATAGGTTAGGAGGTAAGAGTGTATGTGATATCAGGGATAAAGTCTGAATATGGCTGGTGTAGTCAATTCGGATAGAAGGTTTGGAGAGTGAAATCATCAAAATATATCGTGACTTGCACTACTTTCTTGGCTTTTACCCCGGATTTACTTATCTGGGGTAAGAAACCGGTGCTACAGAGATACCCCTTAATATTCTCATTACCAGTGTCTAAAACTGTCCTTTGATCATAATTAACCCCATTTTCCTTGGGCTTGACAGACATGTTGTTCCCGAGACTACGTGTTTCCCGATTCTCATAAGGATTCTTTGAGCTTTTCAGGGTGGAATCAGGGATACGATTATTTTTGACTACCATAGACCTAGGATAGAAGGGCTAGCGTGATAACCTTCTCCAGTTGGACTGGGATTATATGGGGACAGTACGGGGTAATTTCCACTACTATATATTCTCCTTTTGGATCTGAGGTGATCTGAGTGCGCAAGGTTAGAGGTAAGGAGGGGATCAGGGATAAAACCTGAATGCCTCCTGTGAGGTCAATTCGGATAGAATTGGAGAGTGGATTCATCAAAATATATTGTGACTTGCACTACTTTCCTGGCTTTTACCCCGGATTTACCTATCTGAGGTAACAAACCGGTACCGCCGAAATATCCCTTAATATTCTCATTACCAGTATCTAAAACTGTCCTTTGATCATAATTAACCCCATTTTCCTTGGGCTTGACGACATGTTGTTCCCGAGAATACGTGTTTCCCGATTCTCACAAGGATTATTCTTTGAGCTTTTCAGTGGGATCAGGGATACGATTATTTTTGGCTACCATAGACAACGGTCTGTCTAGGATAGAAGGGTTAGAGTGATAACCTTCTCCAGTTGGACTGGGATTATATGGGAGGACAATACAGGGTTCCACTACTATATATTCTCCTTTTGGATCTGAGGTGATCTTGAGTGCGCAAGGTTAGAGGTAAGGAGGGGGATCAGGATAAAATCTAAATTAGTCTCCTGTGAGGTCAATTCGGATAGAAGGTTTGAAAAGTGGAGTCATCAAAATATATCGTGACTTGCACTACTTTCCTGGCTTTTACCCCGGATTCACCTATCTGGGGTAACAAACCGGTACCGCAGAGATACCCGTTAATATTCTCATTGCCAGTATCTAGAACTGTCTTTTGATCATAATTAACCCCATTTTCCTTGGGCTTGACAGACATGTTGTTCCCGAGACTACGTGTTTCCCGATTCTCACAAGGATTTCTTATAGGTTTTTCAGATAAATTTGAATTCTCATCTAACTCATTAAAGTCATTACTCTGAATACTGTCATTTTCGGTATCAGAATCATCTTTATTATTTAGATTATTGACTACACCTGGTATTTTTGCAGTCCACATTTCACCTTCTCCAAACATGAGCCATAAGACTGAGAGTCCAGGATAGGCATTATGGATCTGCTCAATAATTATATTACTTATCTTTTTATTTCTACCGGTAAGAAGCTGAGAGAGAGTTGGGCGTGCAATATCACACTTATCGGCAAATTGAGAGCTCGTTATTCCCAAATTGTCGATGAGGAATTTTAGACGGACCGCAATATTATCCTCAGACATGTAATTTAAAAATTTAAATTATAGGATTACAAATTTAGTAATAAATTTTCCAAATTGCAAATAATGTAAATGCAAATAGTAAAAATCTTTTTTATAAAGTAAGTTTATAATATATAATTATTATTTACAAACAAAAACGCAAAATATTAAAGTTTATAAGTAAATTATCAAGCTTAATTAAACATAATAACAGTGCTCTAATAACATAAAATTATGAGATTATTTCCAATTATTTCGATTAATAGAAATATTCTAATTATTATATATAATTTATTTGTTTAAATATCTGATAATCAATGCTTAATATTAATATTAAAAAATTGTTAAAGTAAATAATTAGCTAATGTAAACAAATATATTTATAATTGAAAATACGTCTAAATGTAAATCATAATTTTAAATTAAGTATTTATAATTTAAAACTTAAATCAACCTATTTAATTATAAATGCAAATTGTTTTATAAATGTAAATCCATTTAGATAGCTAGTATTCATAACAAACAAGTGTACCCCTCCCCTATCTATTCTAATTATGAATCTAATTTAAAATTTGACGATATTAGGTATGGGCAGCCAAGATATTGTATCTACCGTAAATTTCCTGATAGATCTTGACTGCTCCATCATGTCCGTTTTTAAAGCAAATAATCCTTATGAATCGGGAAACACATAGTCTCGGGAACAACATGTCTGTCAAGCCCAAGGAAAATGGGGTTAATTATGATCAAAGGACAGTTTTAGTCACTGGTAATGAGAATATTAAGGGATATTTCCGCGGTACCGGTTTGTTACCCCAGATAGGTAAATCCAGGGTAAAAGCCAGAAAAGTAGTGCAAGTCACGATATATTTTGATGAATTCACTCTCCAAACCTTCTTCCGAATTGAACCAGTCATATTCAGACTTTATCCATTGATATCACATATTTCTCTATCTCTGCCCCTACATCTCGGATCCAAAAAAGGAGACGATGCGAAAGGATTAATTCTGTGTTCTTCCCACAATATATTCCTATTTGGGGATTATTACTCGAGATTTTCCTTCTATTCTATACCATGGACAGCCAAGATAATTGTATCTGCTGTAAATTTCCTGATAGATCGGTGGACTGACTCCATCATGTCCGTTTTTAAAGTAAAAGATCCTTGCGAGAATCGGGTAATACGTATGGTCCCTCAATATATGTCTGTCAAGCCCAAGGAAAATGGGGTTAATTATGATCAAAAGACAGTTCTAGATACTGGTAATGAGAATATTAACGGCTATCTCTGCGGTACCGGTTTGTTACCCCAGATAGGTGAATCCAGGGTAAAAACCAGGAAAGTAGTGCAAGTCACGATATATTTTGATGAATCCACTCTCCAAACCTTCTTCCGAATTGACCTCACAGGAGGCATTCAGGTTTTATCCCTGATCCCACTGGAAAGCTCAAAGAATAATCCTTGTGAGAATCGGGAAACACGTAGTCTCGGGAACAACATGTCTGTCAAGCCCAAGGAAAATGGGGTTAATTATG
>JAAVCP010000032.1 GCA_014802265.1 Bacteroides sp.
AGGAGTCTGGTCCGTGTCTCAGTACCAGTGTGGGGGGCCTTCCTCTCAGAACCCCTACGCATCGTCGGCACGGTGGGCCGTTACCCCGCCGTCTGCCTAATGCGCCGCATGCCCATCCCTGTCCGGATCGCTCCTTTCCTCGCCCCGGGATGCCCCGGCGCGATGTACGCGGGATTAGCCCTGCTTTCGCAGGGTTGTCCCCCTGACAGGGGCAGGTTGCATACGTGTTACTCACCCGTGCGCCGCTCGCCAGCGGGGAGGGTTGCCCCTCCCCCTGCTGCCGCCCGACTTGCATGTGTTAAGCCTGCCGCTAGCGTTCATCCTGAGCCAGGATCAAACTCTCCGCTGTTTTATCTAGTTTCCTAAATTTCATTATTCGGTTGCCTTGCCCAATAAGGGCTCGGCGGTTTGTCTCGGGCTGGATGCTGCCTTCATTTACTGTGGCTACGCCTGTTGCTGTATGATTGACGGAGACTTCATTTCCGTGTCTCCTTGTCTTGTCTGTATGGCTACCGGAGTGTCACCTCCGGTGCTTGTCCTGTGGCATTGTTGTCAATGTTCTCTCCGCTCCCGGGTTGTGCGGGCTGTGCCGCCGTTCCCCGTTTGCGGTTGCAAAATTACAACCGTTTTTCTCGCCGTGCAAATATTTTTATGTTTTACAGCATATTTTATCAAAATTTATATCGCAAGATATTGTAGCATAATGAAATCAATAAATGTTAAAATATATTTTATAATGTTAATTACAGAACTTTTACCTTATTTTAAGCGTTAGAAATTTTAATGTATGAGCATTATTGCACTCCAATATATTGAAGTTGTTAAAACTTCATTTAGAAGCACTAAATCCCCCACTAAATTGCAATCACTTAGCAAAGATAGTCAACAAATATCACATGTTTCAATAAAGGATCGGTAAGGTTTGACACTTCCAAAAAGAGTATATAGAATAAACTTTAATAGTAGATCAATTATTAATGAGAATATAACTGGGCAACATACTACAGACCATGTCACCTTGAAGGTGACATGGTCTGTAGTATAACTAAACGAGTAATAATTCTTAGAAGGAAAGTGAAGCTGAGAAAGAAAAACCATCCGGACCGGCGTATGGAGAAAAGGTCAGGTCATGTCTCTCAGCAAATGGTCGGGTATATATAAGTGCGGAACCTGCCCCGATTGCAGCTCCGGCAAGCACATCCCACCAATGATGTTTGCGTGCATATACTCTCCCCCACCCTACGTATGCAGCCACGGCGTACGCAGGTACGCCAAATTTCCAACCATATCGACGTTGCAAAAATGTTGCAGCTGCAAAAGTGGTGGAAGTATGCCCGCTGGGAAACGAATGAAAATTGCTGCCATCAGGTCGTTTCTCCTTAACAGCATATTTTAAAATTAAAGTTGCCCCTGCAGTTGTAACAGCCGTGAAAGCCCCCTGCTTGAGCCCCGTCCAGTCTTTTTCGATAAGCACTCCGGCAAGAGTCGCCACAGGAAGCGCAATCAATCCAACATCTGTTGAAACCTTTATTCCTTTTCGTGCTGAGGATAGGTGATAAGTATTATCCTGTCCCACACAAGACATGCCGCTGCAGGGAATAAGCAGAGTCAGTATTATTATCCTTATATATTGCAGATAAATTCCGGATAGCATAATAGTCTGAGATATTTTCAACAAAATAAATTAATAATCTTTGGAAGAAAGATAATCATGCCGACTACCACTGCCACCAATGCCAAAAGAGTCACAGCCGTAGCACCGAGATCTTTTGCTCTCCCAATAAGCGGATCACGCTCCTCCGTAATCTTATCCGCCAGTGCCTCCACAGCACTATTTAATGCCTCGGCAGAAATTACCAACCCAATGCAAACAACAATCAGGCACCATTCCATTGCTGAGATTTCAAACAGAAACCCCGCAACAATTGCCACACCGGCAGCCACAAGATGAATACGAGCATTATGCTCATATTTAACCATAGCCACCAATCCCTGCCACGCATATTTAAACGCCATGGCTCGCTTACGCCACGAGAATTTAGTAGTTTCCTTCATATCAGTAGTCGTAATCAAATGAAAATTCGTCAACATAGAGCACTGCCCCCTGACCGCCGGTAAAGAAGTCGCCATATTTAGATGCAGCGCAGGTGATTTGCAAATATGAAGGCACACGCGATGTGCTCCTATAATCAATCTCTATTTCAAACTCCTGGTAGTCATCCATAGTGCCACTATATATCAATTCTCCATAACCGATAATATAGCTTGCATTCTTGTTGAAAAGCTGCCGATTATTAGGATTTGTCCTTATCTCATAAGGTGCTGTCCAATCAGTCAATGCCACATAGATATGACACGTATCCGGCTGCCCGATCATGCTTTGATAAGGCTCCTCCTTGATGGAGTGGGAAATATCGGCGGTCTTATATTGATAATACCCTTTAAGTTTTGTAGGGCGCAGCGTCCAGGGTCTGCCAAAATCAAGAATGCCGTTGGTGCCATCTACTTTAGCAAACGACCCTGTATATATTGAGCCGGCAGCGAGCTTACCAATAGTGGCAATCCCCACAAACCGGGTGTTAAGCTCAGCCGACTTACCAGAACCGGAAGGTGTGTGGTCAGATGGCACTACATTACTTTGCCCCAGTGTGGCTGCCCCGGTATTGCCTGTGTCCCAATATTGAACTCCATTCTCGTCCCACGGACACCATATCTTATCATTTTTCAACCACCATTGATCAAACGATCCATCAGGTATAAGCTCAGTTGATGCCGTGGTCACACTTATCTCATTACCTATATCATTATCTGCCACTGCCCTCACCACATAGTCTGTAAGCGGCTCAAGATGCGGTATGTAGCAAGAAAATGATCCCTGTGTCTGAGTCACAAGTGACTGTGGCACATCAATCCACTGGGTATCATTTTTCCTCCTGTACTGAAATCCACCTTTCATATCAGAAGGGCAACTGCCATAAGCCCACATCACACGGCTCCATGCATCAACCCGCTCTGTTGCTACCAACACCTCTGCAACTTCAGCATAGATAGTCCAAATCTCGCTCCGTCCATAAGCTGTAACCTCTACACGAAGTGGTTGGGATAGATCTATCTCTCCTGGGCGAAGATCGGGCGACATAGTAGTAATTTCTGCCGGACCAAGTTTAATACTTTCAAGCCTTACTTTTGAAAGATTTATATTTTCAGGCATACTTACGATGACTCGGCAAGCTGCCGGATCTATGACGCTCTCGCCTATTTGCCCTTCCACGATGAAATAACGCTCTATATTTTGAGTAGCCCTAATCTCCCATTTATATTTTTGAAACCGGGAGAGGGTAACATAGAGAGGAGACGTAAGATTATATGAACCTTCAAGAAGATTTATATCCGCTTCTCCACCTTCCGAAATGGTGAATTCTGAAAACCTTACATTCTCAATATCCACCGCCTCCTCCAAATAAACCATAGCTTCCATGGCTAACGAATCAATCAATGCATCCCGGCTTTGACCCTCCGCTGCCAAACCGGTAATATTCTGCTGAATTTTCGGATAAGGGAGATCATTCTTTATACAGCTTGTCAAGGCACTACAAAGAATAACCACCGTGCTGACAAGAAGATATTTTGCAACGTTATTTTTCGCTGACATCATTAATAATTAATTAGAGTAAATGGAAGGGTAACCATTAGGCTGCAAAGTTAACAAATACTTATGAATAAATAAAAAGTATTGAGGAAATGAAAGACACATAACATACTTAATACTAAAAATGGGCTATGCCATTACCTGACATAGCTCATTTTTAGTATTAAGATAATTTAAATTCAATATTCCAATTCAAAATCATCTACATATAGCAAAGAACCTTCTCCGCCACTAAAGAAATCACCATATTTTGAGGCTGAACATACAATGACAAGATGAGTAGGCTTAGTAGTTTTTGCCCTGGAGGTATATTCCAAGGGTATAGTAACCTTATCCAATGAGCCGTCAGCTCCAAAATTATCGGTCCATGTCACTTGCCCGTAAGCTATAACATAATCGGCACTGGCATCAAACAGCTGCTTGCTTTTGGTTTTGATAGAGACAGGATCAGTTGTCAAAGCTACATATATTTGCCCTTCATCTGTGGCACCTTCAGCGATATAATCGCCGTTAGCACCTTTGTTAGATACACCTACACCGGGACGATAATTTGCATAAAGCACCAGTGCTTTTGGATGCGAACCGTTGTAAGGACGACCAAATGTTAACTCTCCGTCAGTTCCATCAGTCTTATCATATGATCCGACAAACAGGTTTCCGGCAGCAAATTTTCCGATGGAACCAATACCTACAAACTGAGATTTAAGCTCAGCTGAATAATTGCCGCCATGCTTCAAAGCATCACTATTATTTGTGACAAGCTTACTCATAGTGGCAGATCCGTGGTTACCGGTATCCCAGAAAGAAACAGTTCCCCCGGCAGCCGGAATAAGCACCTTACTATTTGAAGAGAGATATGACCACTCTTCAAGACCGGCATTAGGAATAACAAAGAGAGATTCTGTGGTAAATGTGCGTGAGCTCTGTTCTTCAAAACCATCACAATATGCCTTATATTCATAGACAGTACCCGGTTTTAATCCTGTTACATTAACAGAGAAACGTCTAATCTCTGCCCGAGAAGCTGACGCAGGAACCTCAGTCCACTCCGACGTGCCGCTTTCACGATACTTTATGCCATAGTTTGTTGCCTCGTCCGTATAAATTTCACCATAGAGATTAGCTGCATAGGGAGTTATCGCTGTGAGGTCCTGGTTTTCTACTTTGTTCATATCAGGAGTACCCACAGGAGCCTGTCGCTCTACAGCAGCATCTGTGTTGGCAAAACGAATCTTAGCAGAAGAAGAGTTATAGCGTCCGTCATTCGCATTAATGGTAATGACATATTCCGTGTCACTTTCAGGCAAAGCAGCAAGGAAATCGGGGGTAAAGGTAAGATAAATCTCATCGACCTGAATCTTCTCATTGTCGGTGCCGGCGATGGCATCTTCCTTTGTCTTTCTATCATATATAAGCCCCATACCCGCAAATCTCGTCCGGGCATCTTCATCATTTATCAGACTGACGCTGTAGATGCCACTAATGGAGCCAAATTGCTGAGAAAGGAAACCATTGAAGTTTTCACTGAAAGATAGAGTAAACCCTTTCACTCCGGCATAGGCTATCGTGGTAACATCTAAGGTATTTATTCCGGAAGTAAGATCAATCTGATTGGAAATATCAAATTTTTCACCACCATAATAAGCCTCATAGACAGGAGCCGGGAACACGTCGACTGTCGCCTCAATAAGTGGAATATCCTCAATCTCCAAACGTATAAGAGCTCCGCCGGGTTGTTGGATTGACGCAGCATCTGCCACTATCTTAAGACGATATTCATGAGCCGACTTAACGTTCTCCAGTTTACCTTCCCTCGTAAACTCAGAATCATCAGCAGCTTTACCGCTTATGATATAGTTGATCTCAGTCTCCTTAGCACCCGTGACATGATCGACAGTAGGCATCATAAAATAACCCTTTTGACCGGATTCAATCTCATTTTGACCAAAATCAAGCACATACTCATTATCAACGCCTTTACGAGAATGCCAAAATGATACTTTAAGATCAGTGATACCCGCCTCTAAAGATTCTTGCATCACAGAAACAAGGACATTGGCAATGTTACATTTCACCGTGAGCTGATTCGGGTTAGCAGCATCTATCTTCACATTATCTTCATAGGCACGATAGAATTTCTTATCCCAGGAAGCTGATACTGAGTCACCTGTCCAGGCTTCCACTACATAATCTCCCTCCTTTAGAGATATTGATGATGGAATCTGGCTTTTCCCAATAAATTTACGGACTAATCCACCTTCGTTGCCTTTGCGTTCAATATAGACCACAAGATTATTCTCAAGCGTAGCCTGGTCATATACAGCTTCGGCACGAGTAGAAACAGTCACGTCGCCCCTGAATGTGGGAGTAATGCGAAGTATACCATTACCGTCACCTGTCTCAAAGGGATTTTCCGATACACAGGAACCCAATGATAGTCCTACTGCCATTATGGCAGCAAGGATAGTGGAATTTCTAAAAAGATTTTTCATAGCCGCTATCATTACTCAGTTCTAAGTTTCAATTCTTTTACGGTAGTGCCTGATGCATCAGTTACAGTAAGTACAAATATATGGTCAGCAGCACCGTAGATTCCCAATAATCCCATAAATTGAGACACGTCAAACACTACGTCCTTCTGATTTTCCACCTGCTCAGCAACGGGAAGTCCTAAACCTTCCAACCCCTCCTTAACATCTGTTCCGGCAGCCGTAGTACATGAGATCAGGTCAAACTCCGCTGCAAGACCCACACCGGTAAGGATATCGTCTGTTAAGGTAGCAGAATTTATCTTAACCTTAAAACCGGTGATACCTGTATCACTGTGAACATCAAGTATACACGTTAAGCCCTCGGTTGCAACATTCCAATCATCAATATTAATTGGTTCGCGTCCTGTGATAGTCGGACCACCATCAGAAGGAGGAGTGACAGGATCATCATCATTTGGTCCATTTGGGTCTTCATTAGGATCATCATCCTGAGAGGGACGCTCCGATTCATCGTCAAGGAGTTGATCCTTCACTGTAACGTCTTGTTCGATATTCTCATAATTAACTGAGGCATCCACTGAAACAGAACCGGAGGCATTACCGCTATTCTCGCTATTATGGCCATGAAGTTTAAATGTCACCTGGTAGTGCGTGCCCTCAGTCACCTCCTGGAGTGATTTAGTTTCTGTCACCTCTGAACCATTTATCTCACCATGGAATGTAGCAATCAAAGTGCTCTCGCTACCTTTACGAAAATACCCCGCTTCGCCCTCATTCTGCATGGTATATTTAAGTCCGGGACCACTGTTACCAAGTTTTACCTCAATATAACTCTCTTCACTCATATCATTTTTAAGGGTTTCATCAAAGATGATACTTACCTTGACATTCTTGAGTGTACATTTTATAGGATCTATATCGGAAGTGATACTGCCGGCAGTGACTGAGAATTCGCCGGACATACCCTCAAAGAAAGGATTATTCCATTCGGCGTCTTTATCCTCATTATATTTTGCAGTAATACGATAGACACCCGGATCAAGCATAATTACATCAGGCATCTCACCATATCTAACAGCTTTCTCAAGGTTGCCATCTTTAAAAAATTGTATTTTGAAATCATTGATATTAATGTCCTCTTCGCCCGCACGAGTAACGACATTGATTCCATCCCCCGAGATCACGTCGAGATTCAGGGCATCTTTTCGGAACTCACCCATGCCATCTTTATCCTCCCTTTCACTTTGGAAAGGAGCCTCAGCAGCGCATCCCGATAATAGGAGCATTCCTCCTAATAATGAATATATATTTTTGAATTTCATTGCTATAGAATTTGTTAATCTTTATAAGCTTTACTCATACCCAAGATGCACATTATCAATCAAAAGAACAGAACCGGTAGCCACAGCATGGTAAGTATTAGGCTTTAAAGTATGGTTGCCCAGACTCTGTCCTTCGTTCAAATCTTTTCCGGAAGGTATGGTAATTGGAGGGATCTCAGCAGAAGAAGAACGGAATCTAACTTGAAGTGAGGCTACCTTACTCATGAAAGGATAATTTGTCAGATTAATCTTCAGATGTCGCTCAGTTTGACCAGAGTCTGTCAAGTCAGCCTTTCCCTCAGCAATGATCTTACCAGAGGCATCTACGACCTTAACTTCCACATCACCCTTGTCACTGTTAATGGACTGGTATTCATAATCAAATTCCATATATGCCGGTCGAGCAGAGAATGATATACCATCAACTCTATGCTCTGCGCCGTCGTATGAATATGAGCCTAAAAACAGTTCACCGGCTGCTTTATCTAATTGGTTATCCGAAGGAGCATTTGTACAATAATATGTTGTATTGAAAGCACCTCCACTTTTAGGGGGTGTAGTACCATTATGATTATACCCAACATTTCGGAGTGTAGCTTTACCCCCCTCCTCATACGTAGAAGGAACAAGGAACCATGTGTTCTTATTACTTGAACCCTCCCAACAGGTAAGGGCATTTATAGTTGCCCATCCATCCGGCACACTTCTTTCAATACTTGATTTCAATGTATAGTTTGCCGGTGCCACATTATATTGCCCACCAACCTGAAGACCTGAAATAGATAAAGTCTGAGTAGCTGATGAGAAATCGCCGTTAGGTACGTCTGTCTCAGTTTCGGTTGTGAATCTTACAGGAGTGCAATGAGCAGAAATCTTGGAACCGTATGACAGCCCTATGGCATTATATTCCCTTGCCGGCTCAAGACCGGTTATTGTGATAATACCGTTTTCCAAATCACGAGAAATCTGGGTGGCATTTACTACATCAGAGCCATTCTCCCAATAGAAACGTGCATTATTCACCAGATTTTCCAAGTCTGATGGGTTCTCAGGATTGATTTTGATAAGAACACGGCGTGCAAATGCATCCACCTCAACATTATATTCAGGTATAACTACAGGTATATCTACGGTTAAACCGGACTTTTTTGGATATATAGCCTCAACACGCCAATCTGTATCATTTATATTGTCAACCTTGAGTGTGTAACGGAAACTATAAGGATAAGCAGAATCTGCTGACTCAATCTCCTCAACTTTAATAATCGGAGCATTTTTTAACAACCCATCAGCATCCTCAGCATTAAAAGTAAGTATATCCTTGGAAGCGGCATAGCTTGTGGAAACGATAACCGCTATATTGTCATCCATAAATTTGGGCTGAAGGTTCTCATCCTGATCAATTTTGAAGTTGACTTGATTCACCGTTGTAGACAATGTATAAGGCATCTCAGATTCGGCAGTACGACCCAATCCATCAGTCACAGAGAGGGAGAAAGTATAATCTCCCGGATATAGATTCTCTATAAATTCTTTCATATCCACAACTGCCATTTGATTAATGGCACCTTCACCGGTTGGTTGACGGAAAAAGCCATAGCAGTTAAGTTTCGAATGCTCAATGAGCTGACGAACAACATCATCTGTATTTACCAGATCTACCTCAGAGTCAAATGCCGGTAGCTGTCCGCCATTAGAAGCCTGAACAGTAAATTTTGCTTCTTTAATTCCTCCATAGGCTATGACGTGAAATTCCGGTTTTACTTCAAGAGGTACACTTTCAAAAGTCTCCATTTTATCCCCAAAATTGAAATCAGAAGCTAAAATCTGTGGTGCAGGAGTAGTGTAGAGTTCGTCACTGAGAATTATTTCTGTGGTCTCAGCAACAACATCTTCTTCAAATTCCACAGAAAGCGCCATGAGTCCGGACGTTTCCGTCTCCTTGACATTTGCTGTCACAATATAGTGGCGGCGAGGTTGAGCCGTAAACGTTGCAGGAGACACACTGATCTCCATCCCTTCAGTATTGGCAATATTGAAATTAACTGTGATTTCACCGGGCTTCACGTAGCAAGGGCGGCTCTCATCTCTTGCAAAAGCAATTGGAGTTACCAACCCGGAGGCATCTAATGAGGCATGATAGCTGCTGAAATAATTTATAAAACTCTCTGAATATCGGATACTGACCATAGAGTTTGCAAGCGTAGCTGTAATGGAATGCTCAGTTACCTCCCCTGCTTTTACGGTTATTTCCTGTGTGCCCACATAATATGGATTTAGGAAACCCTGTTCCTCCTCAGCTCCATAAAAGGCAGTGACAGTGTAGTTACCTTTTGGGAATCCCTCCTCATCATTGAATTTGTTAAGGTTTTCCCATTCTTTCACATAAGACCTATCAGAATTTTCCAATCTGATTTTAAAGCGCTCCCCATCAGGCTTGACAGGACTTTCAGAATCATTGGCACGCGTTGATGTGGCAACCGACCAATCTGTCTGTAGTTTAAGAGAGATTCTGCCCTCTTCACCATAAGTTCCTGACCAAGGAGCTTCTTGGCTACATGATGTGGCTAATGAAGCAGCTGCCATCAAGACCAAGCATTGATGCAATAATTTCATGATTATTTGGTTTATATTTCTATTTTTTAAATTATTATATTTCCTGAACTTATAGCCCTCGCTTATCGGAAGAATAACGATGACAGAAAGTCAGTTCTTTTAATGTTTTTTTGAAGTTGTGACAATTTATATTAATCGACCTTTAAACTCAAACAAAATTACAAAATAACCAATAAAAAATAAAGAGTCATATAAAAATTATTCAAAATTATTCCAATTTGACCAAAAATTTGTCTTTATAAACTAATTGTCACAGATTTACGGCTATTCCAAAATTAATATTGAATATATTGAAACGGAAATTAGCACCTGAAGTAAACCTGGATCCCAGTTCTTCTCCGTCTACTGTCTGCTTTTCGTTTTTTAACGAGAAGCCAAACACGCCAAATGATATGTTGAACGTCACAGGATCAATAATGAATACGCTCAGACCGGGTGAAAAATTAAGTGCCGCCTGCATTGTAGTGGTATGGGTGGGTTTAAGTTCACCGTTATAGGGACGGATAAAATCAGAGTTGCCACCTGAAAATGCCAATTCCACTTCATTAAATATAGCAAAACGCCCACGGCGCGCCATGCCAAAATATTGGGTAAAGGTAAAGGCTGCCGTGAATTTTTCACTCCGATACATTATGTCATGCAGATTAAAGCTCATGTCATCATCTATGTCAACATTAAACGATTCCACATCAGCACGACCGTAAGAATATCCAAGCCTCATGCCCACAGCCATATTGTTGTTGATAAAATATGAGAAATACGGACGCACGGAGAATATCTTTCCATGTATATCCACATCTGACAGCAAATCAAAAACCTCAAGGTCTTCAGTAGATAATTCGCCGTAAGAAGCCGTAATCCCAAATTGCCATATCCCTTTTGGTACATACAGATAATTAAACAGCCCTCGGTTATATCGTCCGAGATTACGGTCGCGTAACACCATCGGGACAGTGTCACCACGGAAGAGCACTTTTTCGTCTCGGCTTATCACAGAATAATCTTCTGTGATATTAGCCTCACCAGACAGAAATCTTTCAATATCTTCCGTCATTGCATCTGGGATCCACATATATTTTCCACCCTTCTTTGAAACACTCAGTGAATCTGAAGCTGACGGAAATACCGGTGGTAATGAACACTCAGTTGACTCCGGTTCTGATATAAAGGGCAACTCCTCAGTCACCTCCGGTATAAACGGCTTATCAAACAGGCTACTATCTTCCGGGAGACTTTCCGGCGGAGTCGATTCCGGTGCAGGAATAACTTCTATAGCAGGAAGAGCAGCCAACCCATCTCTCTTCACCACCCTCTTTGATCCGTCGCTACTATATATAGTGTCAATCAATATCACTTCCTCTGTACGGTTAATAATCTCTGTGCGCCTCACCACTTCTGTTGTGATAACCGTATCTCGACGAGTAAGCGTGTCTGTGCGCACAATCTGCTGTGTGCGTATCTGGCAGAAACTCTCAGTGACTGAAAAGACCACGAAAAGAAATAAAAATACTGCAATTCTATTCATAGCCATATCATAGATAAAATGCCACTCCAAACTGAATGGAGAATAAATTAATGCGGAAGTTGGCTGACTTAGAGTTACGCTTCGACACATAAATCTGGTCTTTTATGGTTTTAGTTGTGGTAAAGCTGAAACCTAAGACTCCTATATTAACCTCCAACGCAGAATAATTATTAAGGAAGACACACATGCCGGGTGCCAGACCTAAATCCATAGAGAAGTTGGTTTCATAATTGCCGGTCAAGTCATTTCCGAGTCCGGTGGTCAATTTTGCCTGTCCCCCTCCAAGCTGTAACTGCAATTCATTGAAAAAACCGAATCGCTTTGATTTCCCTAAGGAGAAATAGTTTCGCATCATTGCCGTGGCATAAAAGTTATGTGCAAGGCGATAAAGATGATCCACTTCATAGTTTGTCTCTGAATCAAGCACTATATCGGCATCTTCCAGTTTGGTTAGATTTCGTGCATAAGCAAAGCGACCACCTACTGCCAAGTCGGGTGCAACTGCATACATTAGCATAGGAGAGATCTTAAAACTATAAGTGTCGCCTGAAATGTTTTCAAAAATCAAAAACTGATAATTTTTTTGATCAGATTGTGTATAAGAAACTGACAGACCGGTGATCCATTGTCCCTTAGGAATGAACACGACCGACTCTATATCTCTTTCAAATTCTACAAGTCTCTCCGTAGGCGTCACTGAATCAACCTGATGCACAACGGGCGTCTGCGCCATAGTCACAGACATAAACCCAAGACTTACCAGAATAATTAATAGTTTAGTGCGAATCATGTTGCAAAATTACAAAAAAAGTTGAATTACGAAAAAGAAAACCCATACTCTCTGCCACTTGCAATAAGCATGACAGAGAATATGGGCTGTAATCATTATGCCTTAGAAGTAAAGCTATAACTTCTTTACTCGCATTTTATTCCACGCATCATATTATTTTTTCTTTTTGTTGAGGAGTCCTTTCAGAGCATTGATACCGTCTTCAACTTTATCTTTTTGCTGATCCTCATCTACGGAAGTAGAAACGGAACTTTCAGTGGAATCAGCCTGTGGCTCACCTTTATACTCCATCTTAAAGCCTACGCAGGCACCATCATAGCTGTCAAGGAGTGAGCTTAAAGTCTTAGCTATATTCACCCCGCTGAACTTACCTACGGTAGATATAATATCCTTAAGCTTTGATGCGTCAAACATCAAGTTAAGATTCTTACCACTTTTTTCTACATAAGCGGTAAATGTGCCGACCTTCATCTTACCGCCAACCATAAGGTTAAACTTGAAGGTACCTTCATCGCCCTGCTCAATAGTGCCACTTAGTTTTACTTTCATCACCGACAAGGTAAAATTCGCATCCTTGTCAATGGAAAGAGGCATACCAGTCAGACCATACTGCTCATAATAGGGCTGAAGTTTTGTCTCCAAGGCAGCAGCTCCTGCAAGACCACCAGCCTTCTGCAAGAAGTTGTCACTCTTAAAAGTTACAGCCGGACCTGTAGATTCATATTGACCGACAAGATCCTCCAAAGTAAGATCACTCTTGGTGAACACACCTTCAATAACATTACTAATAGTAGAAGTGATATCGCTATTACCACCGAGACCTTTAAGCAAATCGCCCACATTCTGAGCATTTGCAACAGAAGCACCACCAAAGAGCGCTAATGCCAATAGAATTGACTTTACTTTCATGATTTTTGTATTTTTTATTGATTTTTTGCTTTTGGCTTTGTCTCGGTTGTTTCCTTAACTGCCTTTGCTTTAGTTGTCTTTGATTTTGCCTCGGTTGCTGCTTTGGGTGCCGTGGACTTAACCTCTTCCTTTAAGGTTTCTACTTTCTGTTTCTCATGAGTTTTCTTAGATTGCTTCTTTGGCAACGATTTAACCATTCGGAGCACCTGTGCTGTGCGTGAAGGAATATACAACTTCAACCATCCCTTCCCGGCAGGTGAATAAAGAGGATCCGGTTGAGTGAAATGATGCAACTTATCATCAAGCAGATCATAACCGCCAAACTTATCAGAATCACTGTCAAGCACCACCTCATACTCTCCGGCAGGGGCTAAGAAGCCATAATCTGTAAAACTCTGAGTAGGATTCCAATTGAATACAAACACCAGGTCACCACGACGGAATGCTAATATCTGATCATCATCTTTCTCCCACAATTTCTCCACCGGGAGTGACTGGAAATTATATTTCTTTGAGACAAGTTCCACCATTGCATTGTCAAAAGCTTTGAGGAACTTATATTTCAAGTCTTCCCTATCGACCAAATCCCACTGGCGACGGGCATACTTATAGCTCCAGCCATTACCTTCGCGTGGGAAATCAATCCACTCCGGATGACCAAACTCATTACCCATGAAATTAAGATACCCTCCATTGATGGTGGCAAGCGTTACAAGACGAATCATCTTATGAAGCGCCATTCCACGCGCCACTGTCATGTCTTGATCATCTACCATCATGTGCCAATACATCTCTTTGTCAATCAAACGGAAGATTATAGTCTTGTCGCCCACAAGCGCCTGGTCATGACTTTCGCAATAAGAGATTGTCTTTTCGTCAGCACGACGGTTGGTCAGCTCCCAGAATATGGAAGTCGGGTGCCACTCCTCGTCTTTCTTCTCCTTGATCATCTTAATCCAATAATCAGGGATACCCATTGCCATGCGGTAGTCAAAACCTATGCCACCCTCGTCAAACTTGACAGCAAGACCCGGCATACCGCTCATCTCCTCGGCAATAGTTATCGCCTTAGGCTTAACCTCATGAATCAGAATATTGGCAAGAGTAAGATATGTCAATGCATTGGGATCTTCATTGCCATCATAATAATCTGCATACGAACCGAATGCCTTGCCAAGACCATGATCATAATATAACATGGAGGTCACACCGTCGAAACGGAAACCGTCAAATTTATATTCCTCAAGCCAATATTTGCAATTAGAGAGAAGGAAATGAAGCACTGAATTCTTGCCGTAATCGAAAAGCAACGAATCCCATGCAGGGTGTTCACGCCGGTCTCCACTGTTAAAATAGAGGTCATAGGAGCCATCAAGTCTGCCAAGACCCTCTACCTCATTCTTCACCGCATGAGAGTGGACGATATCCATAATCACAGCTATTCCGAGCCTGTGGGCTTCATCAATAAGGCGTTTAAGGTCATCAGGAGTACCAAAACGAGAACTTGGGGCATAGAAACTGCTTACATGATAACCAAAAGAACCATAATAAGGATGTTCCTGAATTGCCATTATCTGAATGGCATTATAACCGTCAGCAGCAATCCGGGGAAGAGTCTTCTCCCTGAATTCGTCATAACTGCCCACACCCTCCTTTTCCTGTGCCATACCAATATGGCATTCATATATAAGGAGAGGTTTCACATCAGGAGTGAATTTTTTCACCTTAAATTTATATGGTTCATTGGGCGCATAAACCTCAGCAGAGAAAATTTTTGTCTGCTCATCCTGCACCACACGGGTAGCGTAAGCCGGGATACGTTCTCCCTGTCCGCCGTCCCAGGTGACAAACATCTTAAAGAGGTCGCCATTATGAAGGGCATCTTCCGGAAGCCTTAACTCCCAATTGCCATTCTCTATATGTGTAAGTTTGTAACTATCTTCACATTTCCATTCAGAAAAAGTACCTATAAGCCATATATTGGTGGCATTGGGGGCATATTCACGAAACACCCATCCTCCTCCTTCATTCTCTGGAAGGCGATGAAGACCATAATATTTATAGGCGTTTGCAAAATCTGAAAGAGAACCGTCAGTGGCAGCCGTAAGCTCTTCAAGTTTCCTCACCACATCTTCGTGGCGACCTACTATAGCATCCTCGTATGGTTCAAGCCACGGGTCATCACGCAAGATTTCTAACTTTTTTTCCATCAGTATATCTAATTTGGGGTTATATTATGGCTTATTAACGCTTTTACCTCGCTTTTTGTTCTTATTTTCCTGTTGATTCGACTTAAAATTTCTATTTGGCTTCTCCGGAACTGGCATTCCGACACGGAAACAATAGCTTATCGACTCACGAATTGCAGCTGCCTGCGGACTGTTTTCCTTCAATACAGCAATCACTCCTTGAATATACGCATCTTTATTTTTAAATCCCAACAACCGGGCAATTCCACAGTCTCCAAGCATCGGTTTATGGTTAAACACCTTCAGAATCCCGGCATAGTCATGATTGGCAAGCATATCCTGAAACTGACTCCGTAATTCATTATACTGCTCGCGTGGGCGCAACACCTTAATTAAACCACGCAAATGGGTCTCCATTGCTGTGATACATGAAAAACGTGCATCTATACGGCATTCCACCTCCCTCTTTACCCTATGGCGTACATGCTGGAGTGCCTGCTCGTCATAACGCTGCCGAAACTCATTTTCAACAGCCTTAGCCACTTTTGCAAACACATTTTTCGGATTTTTGCCTCGCCGCACACTCATCGCCTTTATCACACCCTCCAGTAAAAAAAGATTTTCCACCTCAGCCACCTCAGGCACCATAACCGACTTCCGCCGCAGATAGTCCACTTCCCGATCAGTGCGTCGGTCTCGGTCTACGATTCCCCGGCTCTCAAGATGATGCATATTACGCAGATCATTAAATGTGCGCGTCGACTCAATCACCTTATCGCATGAACCCAGAGGTTTCACCGTGCAGTCTTGAAATACGAGAGGATAAAGACGCGCATCAATGCTGTTACGCGCATCACCTTCTATGAAAAGAATCGGCTTACGGGTACCTATAAGGTCAACAAATATATCTTCCGAGAAATGACCCGGCGGCACAATCTCATAATCCCACGCCTCAGAAGCTGCGTCATAGCTCTTGACCCATACACACACATTATTTGTGCGGGAATTGACAAACTCCACGTCAACAGAATTATAGACAAATGTGCAGTCGGGACGCAGTTCCTCTATGGAGTTCCAAAGATTGTTAAGCACCGTGGGGTGTAGGAAAAGTGAGGGTGAATCAATAAATACTACGGCATTGGGCATCGCATAGAGCACGGCAGCCGCATAATATAGCACTGTCTGCTCACCCTGGCTGAGTTTGCCGAAAGGAATAAGATCATCGCCGGCAGCCGTGGAAAACATCATTGTGCCTTTTGCTCTTACAATACGATTTCCGGGAAAGACACGCTCCCACAATGAAGCAAGCCTGTCAAGTCGTGTCGGGTGTAGTTTCACCTGTCTTCCCTCATAATGCTCCTGCTTTATCGTGAGAAGATATTCAAACTCATCGGTAAAAAGCATATATATCAGCTTGTCAAGTTCGCTTACTGCATCGGTGCGCATATACGTGCTGTTGCCTATAGCCCTACGGTAGAGCATATCGATGCTACCGGCACGCTCACTCTCCTCCCTTTCCGGGAAAGGTGCGCTGACTGCCGAGAGACAATATGCCCTGTCGCCTGTCAAGGTTGTAAGCTTTTCCATAAATTTGGTTTTACCCGCGCCGCTGCCTCCAATAATGGTAAGCTGCCCGGCATCGGGCAATGTAGGGGTTTCCCGATTTTCAGTAAGACGAGGGAGGGTGAGTCGATCCATAACACTATGTTTTTAATTTCTGACATCAAATATAAGTATTTTAAACGGATTTTAAGCAATGAAAACATAAGTTTTTTGTCTGATAGGGAATTTATGCTTAATTTTGCAGTGGGAGCCATTCGGATATTATAATCCTGCCGCTCCCGAACACCAAAAAACAGTATAATCTTTAATTAGACACATGTTTTCAGGAATAGTAGAACAAGCAATAGAGGTGGTTGCCTTACGCCATGACGAAGGAAACCTTCACATCACACTTCGCTGCCCGTTTGTTGACGAACTCACCATTGACCAGAGTATCTCTCATAATGGCGTGTGCCTCACAGTCGTATCCCTCCCCGGCGACGGCACCTATACCGTAACAGCTATCAAAGAGACCCTTGATCGCTCCAATCTCGGAGGTCTTAAGGTCGGTGATTTGGTAAACGTTGAGAGGTCAATGAAAATCGACGGTCGTCTTGACGG
The DNA here is from genome assembly GCA_014802265.1 of Bacteroides sp. Classification (GTDB taxonomy): domain Bacteria; phylum Bacteroidota; class Bacteroidia; order Bacteroidales; family Muribaculaceae; genus Lepagella. The sequence goes on from JAAVCP010000032.1 coordinate 17,656, forward strand.
CCATATAGTGCAAGGGCACGTTGACACCACAGCCGAATGTGCCGAGGTTGAAACTGCCGACGGTAGCTGGTATTATACCTTTAAATATAACGTTGACCCTGCAATGGCACGGAAAGGATACGTCACTGTGGAGAAAGGATCAATATGCGTAAATGGTGTGAGCCTTACGGTGTGTGATTCTGAAAAGGACTCTTTCCGCGTGGCAATCATTCCCTACACTCATGACAACACCAACTTCTGCCAAATTGAGAAAGGCACAAAGGTAAATCTTGAGTTTGACATTATCGGCAAATATCTTGCAAGGCTGAGTGAGTTCAAATAATTGGATTCAAATGATAATGATAAACGGTTAAAGATAAAAGATAATGGGAAAATTTAATTTTCCATTGTTTATCCACATCAGTTAATCTTTTATCTTTAATCATTTATCTTTAAACCAACATTATGGATAATAAGAAAATAATCGTTGCCATCGACGGCTATTCCTCATCGGGGAAAAGCACTATGGCGCGTGAATTGGCAAAGCGTGTGGGCTATGTGTACGTTGACTCCGGGGCAATGTATCGTGCCGTGACACTGTTCGCGCTGCGCAATAATCTCATCAATCCTGACAAGACTGTAAAAGTGGCAGAGCTGATAAGCAGATTGCCGGAAATTCACATAAGCTTCCGAAGCGCAGGGGAAGACGGGGTGCAGCACACCCTTCTCAATGGAGAAGATGTGGAGAAAGAGATTCGCGACATGCAGGTAAGCAATATGGTAAGCCCCGTGGCTGTCATTCCTGAAGTCCGCAGTCGGCTCGTGGCTATGCAGCAGGAATATGGTGAGGAGAAAGGAATTGTAATGGACGGAAGAGACATAGGCACAACCGTATTCCCTAACGCTGAACTGAAGATATTCGTATGTGCCTCTCCCGAAGAGCGGGCACGCCGCCGTCTGCGCGAAATGATTCAGAAAGGGGAAAAAGTAACCTATGATGAAGTCTACCGCAATGTGGTTGAGCGCGACCGCATAGACACAACACGTGAGGTGTCGCCCCTGCGTAAAGCCTCTGATGCAATCGAACTTGACAACGGGGAGATGACCCCCGTTCAGCAAATGGACTGGCTTATTGAAAAATTTCAAAACGTCACTGCTGAATAATCAGTAATTACAGCTTCAAAACCCTAAAACTTCAAAATCCTAAAATAATGACCGTAGAGATTGACAGCAATTCAGGATTCTGCTTCGGAGTAGTCACAGCCATTAAAAAAGCTGAAGAGGAACTCGACAATTCAGGACATCTTTATTGCCTGGGCGACATTGTGCATAATGCAGGAGAGGTGGAACGTCTCTGCGGAAAGGGACTCGTAACCATCACCCACGATGAACTCAGCCGGCTGAAAGACGTGAAAGTGCTTCTCCGTGCGCATGGGGAACCACCGCTCACCTATAAGATTGCCACTGATAATAATGTGGAGATAATTGATGCCACGTGCCCTGTGGTGCTTCAGTTGCAACGACGTATCAAGAAAGCCTACGATGAAGGTGTGGAGGCGGAGAAGAACGGTGGTGCAAAGCCCCTTATCGTGATATATGGGAAAAATGGTCACGCAGAAGTCAATGGTCTTGTGGGTCAGACCAATGGAGAGGCAGTAGTGATTCAGGACCTCGATGGGATTAACATCCTCGACCTTGACCGAGACATATTGCTCTACTCCCAGACCACAAAATCCCTTGAGGGTTTCCGCCAAGTCGTGGAAGAGATAAAAAAACGGAAGCACACCGGGAAATTTGAATATTTCGACACTATATGCCGACAGGTAGCTAACCGAATGGAAAAAATGCGTGAATTTGCACGTAACCATGAAGTGGTGATTTTTGTGAGTGGAGCAAAAAGTTCAAACGGGAAGGTACTGTATGAGAAATGTCGTGAGGTGAATCCCAACACCCACCTTATTTCCTCCTCCTCTGAGCTTGATCCGGCATGGACGCAGGGTGCCGACAGCGTGGGTATTTGCGGTGCTACCTCCACCCCGCTTTGGCTTATGGAGAAAGTGGCTGATAAAATTAGAAGCAGCAATGCCTGAAGCTAATCCGCGTGACGAACATTTCATGCGTCTTGCCCTTCAGGAAGCAGAGGAGGCAGCGAGGCGCGATGAAGTGCCTATAGGGGCTGTGATCGTGGTCGGCAACCGTATCATTGCCAAAGGGCACAACTTAACTGAAACCCTAAATGACGTCACAGCCCATGCGGAGATGATTGCCCTCACTGCCGCAGCCAACGCATTAGGAGGGAAGTATCTGCCTCAATGCACTCTGTATGTCACTGTGGAACCGTGTCCTATGTGTGCCGGTGCCTTGGGATGGAGTCAGATAGGAAGAATTGTGTATGGTGCATCTGATGCCAAACGAGGATTCTCCCGTCTGTGTAATGGGAAAATAACCCCTCTTCACCCTAAGACAATTGTGACACCCGGGGTATTGGCAGAGGAGGCAACAGAAATCATGAGGACGTTCTTTCGAGGGAAACGCCGATGAGAACGCTTTCCTGTGACTACTTTTTATAATAATAAAGCGATATAGGTGAAAATAAATTTAACACTTTTTATTTACATTAGTTAAAAATTTTTATTACCTTTGCGACTCACATTATGTGACTCTCTCACTTTTCTTAACCTACTAATCATATTCTCAGCTTAATGAATCTCTCTATCAAAGAAAAATTCGAAGGAATGATCTTCGGTTATGCCATTGGTGATGCGCTCGGACTTGGCACCGAGTTCATGTCCAGAAAAGAAGTAAAAATGCGTTATCCCGACGGTCTTACCGANTATTCACAGATTATTCNTGATGCNCATCGCTNACAANGGCAGAANGGGGAATTTTCAAACGACACCCNGATTATTCTGCTTTTGCTTGAAAGTATTATTGATAACAAAGGCATTGATTATGTAGATTATGCCCACAAGCTTAAATCATGGTACTTATCGGGTCCGATTGATATGACCGCCAACCTGCGCCTCAATCTCTCCCAACCGGAGTTTAGTTCGAAGCCTTTTGAGTCGGCAAGACGAGTATGGTCGGCAAAAAACCGTATGGACACCACCAGCGAATGTCTCAGCCGTGCCCTTATAGCCTCAATCTGGAACGAGAATGTTGAAGAGAATGTAGTGAATATATGTCGCCTCACCCACCCCGATGCCCGTTGTGAGGTAGCATGCCTTATCTTAGCAAAAATGGCACATGATCTTTTTTGGAAGGATGAGGAACCCTCCTATTCAGAGCTTACGGATATTGCAATAGCAAATAATAAAAAAGAGTTGGTCAAGTTTATCAGGATGGGGCGTCAAGGCTCTTTGGCTGACATGCAACTTGACGACGACGATTCCTTCTGGTCTGTGAGGAAAGCCCTGAGTGCTTCACTGTGGGCTGTGTGGCATACTACCTCAGTGGAAGAAGGAATCGACAAAGTGATCTTGCAAGGTGGAGATGCCGACACCAATGGCTGTATCGCCGGTGCGCTATTGGGAATAAAATATGGCTACTCTTCAATTCCCACTCATCTTATCGACGGTCTGCTGGAAGCAGATAAATTGTATGAAATAGCCGACGAGTTCAGTCAACTCCTGATAGAAAAATTCTGCTGAGAATGAAATTAAAGCCCTGGATAGAGGCAATGCGACTGCGCACACTCCCGGTGAGCGTGGCAGGAGTGATTGCCGGAACTGCGTGTGCAATCTACCACCACGGATTTTCCGTGGTGCCTATGCTTATATGCCTCGCCTTTGCTATCATCGCCCAGATTGTTTCCAATTTTGCGAATGAATATTACGACTTTAAGAATGGTCTTGACAAAAAAGGACGTGAAGGTTACCGACGCGGAGTGACAGAGGGCGATATCTCCCCCCGCGCCATGCGCAATGCCACTTTCGGTCTCCTTATTGCCGACTCGCTTCTGGGTTGTTCGCTTATATGGTGGGGTGGCTGGTGGCTGGTGCCGGTAGGCATGGCAATAGCGGTGTTTGCATTGGCTTACAGCACCGGACCCTATCCCCTCTCCCATCATGGGCTTGGTGATGTGGCAGTAGTGATATTTTTTGGATTTGTTCCGGTAATTTTCACCGAATATGTGCAGACAGGAATATTTAATCTTGATTACGTGACTCTCTGTTCTGCGCTTGCCGTAGGACTCCTTGCCGCCAATGTGCTTATAGTCAATAATTATCGTGATTATGAAGATGACAAGGCTGTTGGTAAAAACACCACTGTGGTTATCTTCGGACGTAAGACAATGGCAAGGGTCTACCTGATCAATGACATTGTGGCATATTTTTGCCTCGCTATTGCAACTGTCAATGCCCCTGTCTGGACCGTAGCAGCATGGATATGCCTCCTGCAGCAGTCAAGCATTCCTTTATGGAGAAAGCTCAAAACTCTTAAGGGAACCGCCCTCAACAATGTGCTCAAGCGCACTTCAATGGCTTTACTGTTTAGCACTATATGTCTTCTTATAATTCTCTGCGTATGGAAGCAGGGAGAATTTAAATATCACTCTCTACTCTAAAAATTAAATGGACGCAGCTTATAAAATATCATCAGAACTTAGCGCGATAGCCGAACCGGAACAAGCAACGATTCTCAGTCGCTTCTTCAAGACTGCCCCCGGAGAATATGGAGAGGGAGATCGCTTCTTGGGTATAAGAGTGCCTCAGACAAGAGCTATCGTTAAGAAATACTGCAAGCTTGGCACCTTTGATGATGTTGATCTTCTCACGAAGTCAACCTTTCATGAAGAGCGACTTGCAGGTTTTCTTCTACTTGTAGAACTATATAACTTCGCAAAGAAAAAGAAAGATGAATCTGAGATAGCGAAGATTGTTGATTTCTACCGTTCTATTCTTGACAGAGGTAATAACTGGGATCTCGTTGATCTGGTTGCCCCAAAGATTCTTGGCGACAGACTCTCTGCCGGGAAAGATGCAGAGCCAATTCTGATGCAACTTGCTGCAAGCGACAACCTCTGGAAACAGAGGGTCAGCATTGTCGCCACTCTCCCCTTGATAAAGAAAGGGATGTATGACCTCACACTTGACCTCGCCCTATACCTAATCCCTCACGAACATGACCTTATCCATAAGGCAACCGGGTGGATGCTCCGCGAAGTTGGGAAAAAAGATGAGAGAATGCTTCTCGCGTTTCTCGACCATTATTGCACAAAGCTGCCTCGCACCACCCTGCGTTATGCAATCGAGAAGCTCGCGCCACGCCACCGCCTGCAATACATGACGATGAAAGAAGAAGCATCACGCGACAAGTCGATTCCTCGGAAAGAAGAGAAGCATATCCCCATGTCTCACCGCCTGACCCTCCCAAAGAAGAATAAGAAATAAGAAAGTAAATGGCAAAAAAACCGGATTTCCGAAAAGAGATGACAGACCCGACAGGGAAACTGCCACCACGAGACACCGATATAGAGGAGGTGGTGCTCGGTGCATGTATGCTCGAGAAAGACGCATATATGAATGTTTGCGATATTCTTGTGCCTGATGCTTTTTATGACCCTATCAACCAGAAAATTTATCAGGCAATCACTACCCTTGGACTCACGCAGCGTCCTATCGATATGATGACCGTCACCGAACAGCTTCGCAAAGACGGCACACTTGAGGAAGTGGGGGGCGCAGTGCATATTGCTGAACTTACAGCCCGTGTCTACTCCGCTGCCAATGTGGAGTTTCATGCCCGGATAATTGCTCAAAAATATATAGCCCGCCGACTTATCACCTATGCCTCAACTATCGAGACCAAGGCTTTTGACGAGAGTAATGACGTGGAAGATCTTATTCAGGAAGCCGAGGGACAGCTATTTGATATTTCGCAGACTCAATTGAAAAGAGAAGTGACTCAGATTGACCCGGTCATCAATCTTGCCCTTGAGCAGATTCAGAATGCAGCCAACAATGAGAGTGGACTTTCCGGTCTCCAGACAGGATACCACGATCTGGATCGCATGACGTCAGGGTGGCAAAATTCTGACCTTATAATCATTGCCGCGCGTCCTGCGATGGGTAAGACAGCCTTTGTGCTGTCAATGGCAAAAAATATGGCAATCGATTTTGAAATCCCTATCGCTATCTTCACCCTGGAGATGGCAAACGTGCAGCTTGTAAAACGTCTTATAAGCAATGTGGCTGAATTAGAGGGAGAGAAGATTAAGAGCGGACAGCTCTCTCCTACTGAATGGGACAGGCTTAACTCGCGGTTAAGGGGGGTGTATAGTGCTCCCCTATACCTTGACGAAACTCCGGGTCTCTCAATTACGGAACTCAGAACCAAGGCACGTCGCCTCGTAAGGGAAAAAGGGGTGAAAATGATTATGATTGACTATCTCCAGCTCATGAACGCCAACGGAATGAAGTTAGGAAGCCGTGAGCAGGAAGTCAGCACCATATCCCGTTCTCTCAAAGCATTGGCAAAAGAGTTGAACATACCGATCATCGCCTTATCCCAGCTAAACCGAAGCACCGAGACACGTGATGACAAACGCCCCGTGCTGTCTGACCTCCGTGAGTCAGGAGCCATTGAGCAAGACGCCGATATTGTATGCTTCATTCACCGCCCGGAATATTACACAAAAAGCACTGAAGATGCCGAAGGTCATGATATCAGAGGCTTAGCACAGCTTATCGTGGCAAAACATCGTTCCGGTGCTGTGGGCGATGTAAAGCTAAGGTTTGTATCGAAGTTCGCAAAATTTGAAAACTGGGACGAAGGGTATAATATTGTGCAGGAGACAATTGCGGAGACTCCTATGAAACTATCGTCAAAGCTCAATTCAAAAATGAATAATGACATGGAATCTGATATGGGTCAAGGAAAGTCTCCATTCAACTTCGGAGGATCACTGTCCTCCTCACCCATGCCTGACATTATGCCGGGTCCCCGCGACCATGACATTCCTTTTTAAACATATTTATTGTTTTTTATAATTTTTGTGAACCAATTAATTTCACTTCGCGTTATAATACCAAACAATAAAAATAAAGGTTATGGACAGCAAGGAAAAAAATTTTAAGGATAACGGATCGGTTAACGCCGACATGATAGCTAATTCAATGAAAGCACAAGGACGTGAACGTCATCGCGAAAACACTCGTAAGATCAATCGTCTGTGGTTATGGCTCGGGGTACTTGTACTTATAGCAATTCTGCTTTATTGGCTCTTTAGCATAGGTATGTTTGAGAGTCTTTCAGGGGTAGCCAACGGATAAAAATCACCTGGCGTTAATTCCGAGTTCCGCTTTCCATACATATCTCACCCAGTCATTCATAGTTCTATTAAAGGGCTTCATTTATTTGATAAGACCGGGATCAAGCCTCCGAACACACTTCGGGGGCTTTTATATGATCCTTAATTAAAATCCACATTCCCATGTGCGAAATATCAGGGGCTGAACCTTATAAAAGATTCAGCCCCTGATATTTCGGTTTTCCGGAAAATTACTTGCCGGCAATGTGATCGGATACTGTCAATGAAGCGCGACCTTTAGCGCGACGACGTGACAACACTTTGCGACCATCTTTTGTCGCCATTCTCTCACGGAAGCCATGTTTGTTGACCCTTCTGCGGTTAGAGGGTTGGAATGTTCTTTTCATTTTATATTGATTGTTAAATTTCTTCTTTTCGGAGTGCAAAATTAGGAAATATCTTTGACTCTGACAAATTTCACACTACTTTTTTATGAAATTCAATCTCTTACGCCCATTTTTCATATCTCGGGAGTGAATTTAATAGCTATCGGCATCTGCGGTAACCCTTTGGGAAGACTCACAATCACTCGTCCGTCAGGCGTGATTTTATATTTCAACTGCCTGTTGCCTGCCAATAAGGTCATTTTCCCCTTAGGAAGATTTCCTTCCCATTCTATTGAGGCAGGTAGCTCCTCGCCATCTGGAAGCGCATATATGGCATAAATGGTGTTGCCGTCTTTTGAACCGGTAAACCATGTCAGCCCGTCGTTATACACCGCTGTGGGGCGTGTGCCGTATATAGCCTCTCCGTTTATCCTTAACCACTCCCCTATTTCATGCAACCTGTTTTCTACCTCCGGTTCGATTGTGCCTTGCGGAGTTGGTCCAACACCAAGAAGAAGTGAGCCACCTTTGGCAGTTATTTCGGCTAACATGCCTATCACTTTCACAGGGCTCTTAAACGGGGCATCAGGCACCCACCCCCAGTCATTACTCAAAGTGATGCAACTCTCCCACGGATATGGCAGCTGCTTGTCAGGAATCCCTCGCTCCGGAGTCTGATAATTCTCATTCCTGCCGCGTATGCTGCGGTCAACAGATATAAGCCCGGGGTGATAGCTGCCACGCGCATCTGCCAATATGCTGTCAAGACCAATGTCATCACCACTGATCCACCCGCCGTCAAGCCATAGAATATCAAATTTTCCATAGTCGCCTCCGAGAAGTTCACCAAGCTGACCGGCAGTGAAATTCTGATAATTCTTCCACCACTCCGGGTGACGTTCCTTCTTATAATTGATATGACGGTTAGGGGTGGCAAATTCCGGATTCCAAAACCATTCGCAATGCCAGTCGGGTTTAGAAAAATAGCATCCTATCATAAAATCTTTGTCACGGAAGGCATCAAACACCTCCTTTGCCATATTCTCTTTACCTGATCCTGCCATAGGACCATTGGCTATCGTAAAGTCTGTCAACTTAGAATCAAAAGTGCAGAAACCATCATGATGCTTCGTCGTGAAAATCATATATTTCATGCCCGCATCATCCATTATCCGTGCCCATTCCGAAGGCTCAAACTCCGTAGGGTTTAGCGAATCCTTCAGATTCCAATACCACTCCTTATACTTATCGTATGGGAGATTCTCCTTCCTCGTTATCCAATCCACGTCTTCAGAACAGATACTCCACGATTCTACAATGCCCGGCACTGAGTAAAGCCCAAAATGAAACAATACCCCAAATTTTAGATCCTGCCACTCATCAAGTTTCCTCAACACAGCCGTATCCGTAGGCAACACATACCCACTCTCTGCCGATTGCTCATGCACAAATCCCTGCACAGCCGCCTCCTGCGCATTTATGCCCACAATCACCAAAGCCGCTCCTATACCCAATACCATTCGCCGGAATATATTATACATCTCCTGGTTTATATTTTCGAGTTTCTTCACTTTATATGAAAATTTTTATCGATAAAGTGATTTTATCCTCACATTGTACCCATAAATGAATATGCTCCACTGTCAAGCTCTTTCTGACCACGACGTGCTTCCGTGGTAATTTTCAGACAAAGATCCACAGCACAAGTGTTCATAAGCTATATTGTGTTATATTAATGCTTCATTAATATAACACAATAGTAACTTCTCGCGAAAATACTGAATGCCGGGATCATTGGCGGAGCAGCACTCAGCATCTTTAGAAAAGTTTATCACCGAATGAATTATTCTTCCCAAATAGTTTCGACGGAAATTTCGCGCTCAGTATCCATGTCAAGATTGATGTCATACTGTTTGCCATTATAAAACAACCCTATATATACCGGTTCTTCACTATCAGGCAGCCCAAACTCACTATTTATCAATCTTACCTTATGTGGATCAAAATTCTCGTTTACAGGCAATTCGATTTCAACCTCGCCATAAACCTTGGTCTGTACCCAATCTATTCGTGAGGCACCGTCTTCTTCGGGTTCCCATAGATTACAACCTGAATCGAAGTTGCATTTATCAAAGTCCGGATCTTCATCATTATCCCAACCTAAAGATTTACCTAAATCAGATTCTTTAATCTCTTTTCTATAATCTCCGTCATAAACTGTAACTTCAAAGAGATCTACATCTGCCCTCAGTGCATTGTAGCAATCAATGATGTCTTCTGCATCATCAAAAACATCAATACGCACACCTTCACCCCAAAGAACAATTTTCACCACTCTGGTCTGCTCCTCAAGATTATTGCCTTTATTTTCATCCATCTTACAATAGTGTTATATTTTTTTGCCTACGTCCTTTCAAGCGATTCGGCTTTCTCTTTGCAATTGGAGTAATATAGAAACAACAAGGGAAATTTTCAAAAAGAGACCTAAAATTTTTCTCTCGCTGTTCTATTCAAGCCGCTCTCTTATTATCTCTAAATATAAAAGATAATTACTCTGGTTGCAAAGGTAGTTATTTTCTGCAAATGAACACTATGGATACTCATATTTTTTAGTTTTATAATTATTTCGCACCATTTTAGACCACGTATCAAACAACTCAGACTAACAGGTTATTGAATCTAAAAATATTAGGTGCGTTAAAACGATTTCTGATGTCTTTTTTTAAGATATCAGACAAATATCAGGCATAAGGCTATTAACTTTGTAATTACATTTCCGAATTTTCCGATTTTTTACTAATTTTGCATTCGAATTGGGCAATAGCCCTTTTTCATAAAGTTTTCCTGCAGAAAGTAATAATATTTTTTAATAATATGATTAACGCTCAAGACATCAAAAACGGCACCTGTATCCGTATGGACGGCCGTCTCTATTTCGTTGTGGAGTTTCTCCACGTAAAACCCGGCAAAGGCAACACATTCATGCGCACAAAACTTAAAGACGTTGTCGATGGCCGCGTGCTCGAGCGCCGTTTCAACATCGGTGAAAAGCTCGAAGATGTGCGCGTAGAGCGCAGACCCTACCAGTATCTCTATGCTGACGGTGGCGACGACATCTTCATGAACAACGAGACATTCGAACAGGTTCCCATCAACAAGGAACTCGTGACTGGCGCAGCATTCATGAAAGAGGGTGATACTGTGGAAGTTGTCAGCGACGCTTCAACCGACACTGTCCTCTACGCTGAAATGCCTGTGAAGACGATCCTCAAAATCACTTACACTGAGCCGGGTCTCAAGGGTGACACAGCTACCAACACACTCAAGCCCGCTACTGTTGAGACAGGTGCAACTGTACGTGTGCCCCTCTTCATCAACGAAGGTGAGATGATCGAGGTTGACACCCGCTCAGGTGAATACGTAGGCCGTGTAAAGGCTTAAGCAGACATGGAAACCACTGCCCCCACCCTGTTCTCGATTATTGTCCCGGTATATAACCGTCCCGGTGAAGTTGACGAGTTGCTGGCAAGTCTTGCCGCCCAGACCGACAAAGGGTTTGAGACAATTATTGTGGAAGACGGCTCAACAGTAAGGTGCGACAAGCAGTGTGAGGCATTCAAAGAGAAAGCCAACGTAAAATATTTCTACAAAAGCAACGAAGGGCGAAGCATCGCCCGCAACCACGGAATCGACAGAGCCGACGGAGACTTCTTTGTCTTCGTCGACTCTGATTGTATTCTGCCACCCGACTACATAGAATCTCTCCGAAAAGCACTGAAAAATAACCCTACCGACTGCTTCGGCGGTCCCGACGCTGCCCACGAGTCATTTACCGACACACAGAAAGCAATCAACTATTCCATGACCTCCTTCCTGACCACCGGCGGAATACGCGGTGGGAAAGTGAGTATGGAAAAATTCACCCCACGCACATTCAACATGGGCTATACCCGCAAAGTCTATGAGACAGTGGGTGGATTTCGGGAAATGTTCAGTGAAGATATCGACATGAGCACACGCATACGCCTTGCCGGATTCAAGATTGTGCTTTTCCCGGACGTGGAGGTATTTCATAAACGCCGTGTTGATTTCCGCAAATTCTGGAGGCAGGTCCACGTGTTCGGAATGTCACGTATCACCCTTCAACTGCTCTACCCCGGCTCAATGAAGGCAGTGCATTGGCTCCCCGCACTTTTCGTAATCGGAGCCGTGGCAATGATTATCGGCTCTTTCTTCTGGAAATGGATGATTATTCCCCTTATTGTCTATCTGCTCGCCCTTTGGATATGGGGAATGATTTCCACACGCAGTATAAAAATCGGCACTCTCGGTGTTGGTGCTGCCATGGTGCAGCTCGTAGGATATGGCACAGGCTTTATACGCGCATATGTCTGGAAAATCCTGCTGGGTCACGGACGCGACATTAATGACGAGATTGAACGCCGCCGAGGTAAATAAATCCAATCCTTTTGCCTATGTCATCTTACCCCGATCTCGAGAAAGAAACAGTAGTTCGCACGGTTAAAGATCTACCTATGGATGATCAGCCTCGTGAGAAGGCTGAGAAATATGGTTGTGGCGTCCTGTCAGTGCCGGATCTTTGGGCACTTATATTGCGCACAGGTCTTCCGGGTACACCCATAACCGAGCTGTGTCGCAACATAATGAAGAGTAACAATAATTCCCTCCACACTCTTGAACGGCGCACCCGTCAGGAACTCCGCCAAATAAAGGGGATAGGCACTACAAAAAGTATCCAGGTAGAAGCTGTAATGGAACTCATAAAACGCTATTGTCATGAAGAGATTCCAAAAGAGGAAAGCATTACCTCCTCAGAGCAAATCTACAAGTATATGCGCCATGAAATTGGCAATAATGACCATGAAGAAGTATGGATTCTGTTAGTAAATCGCATGAACAGAGTCATAAAGCGAATATGCCTTACCAAAGGAACCGGCACCGCATCACTTTTTGATGTTAAGACTGCCATAAAATATGCCCTGCTTGAAAATGCCGAGGGGATAATCCTCACTCATAACCACCCCTCAGGAAACCTTCGTCCAAGCCTCCCTGATGACAACATAACAAAAGAATTAAAAAAAGCATGCGACTACATGAAACTGAGGATGCTCGACCATGTGATTGTCACAGCCAACGGCTATTACAGCTACCACGATGAAGGACGACTCTGATTTCCACTTGCCTTTAGACTAATACATCAAAATCCGAGAAATTAGCATAATGTAATTAATTGATTAAAAATACTAATAATCTCAATATTATTGTTTATCTTTGTGCGGTCAAAATTCAGTTATATATTACTGGTTATTGACAACTTCAGCTAAAGCTCATCCGCTTTATGATTTTTAATTCCACCATAATCTAAATCAGTATGCTTATGATTAAAAGATTTTTCATGACTGTCTTTGCGTGTTTCTCTCTCTTGAGTTCACAAGCTAATGACGATGCCTCGAAATTCCAAATGGGAAATTTTGAATTTTGTATTATTGATGCTGAGCAGAAAAGTGTCAAAGTATCTAAGTATATTCCCGATGAAGCATCAAAGGAGAGCTTTGTCCTGTTACACAACTCCAAAAGGTATCTTGTGTAGCAGGTTTTACATCCCTTATTTTCAATTTAGTATCCCTTTGAGTTCCAACTCTCCTTGTAACAAGTTGCCTTTATAAGATCAATCTGCGGTAAAGGGAATCCGCCCCGGCAGCTATATCCTCACGAATGCCGTCAGGATTCGGGCGACTCCTCATTTCAAATAATCCTGAAAGAACCTTATAAAATAAAATCCGGCGACACTTGTCGTCAATAACACTGCTGTCCATTTCCCCATTTTTTACTTTCCTCAACACTCTCTCAATCTCTGCACGGGTATCAACAGGCGCAATAATAATATCTGCCCCGGCTGTTAAAGCAGCCGATGCATCATAGCCACGCGCACCCCCCATATTAAAAGCATCGGTCAGCACAAGTCCCCCAAACCCAAGTTCTTCCCTAAGCAAATCTTTTATAACCACATCTGACACAGCTGCCGGACGATTCTCTGGATCGATAGCCGGAACTGCAAGATGCCCTACCATTATCCCCGAAAGCCCGGCATCTATATAACTTTTAAACGGATACAGGTCTACACTGTCAAGCTGATGAAGCGAGCGGTGAATCACTTGCATTTCCCGATGGGTGTCGCCTGTCATGCTGCCGTGCCCCGGGAAATGCTTTGCCACACTTATCACATTTCCAGACTCCAACCCCCGTGCATAGGCTACACCCAAGTCGGCAACCCTGACCGGATCCTGCCCGAAGGAGCGGCTTCCAATTACCCCTGACGGATTGTCCACCACATCTATCACCGGACCAAGAACCATGTTGATACCTACACGCCGGCATTCCCGTGCCACTTCCCTGCCGTAGTCATATAGAACGTCTTCATCCGCCCGGGGCCCGAGCCTGCCGTTGCGTGGGAAATCAGGTGCATCTATTAGACGCATTCCCAATCCCCATTCGGCATCTATGGCACAAAACAAAGGCACATCTGCCGACGCACATGCTTCCCCAATGGCTGCTGCCGAAACAAGATCCCCGTTGAACAACAGGACACCCCCGACATTCAAATCTGATATATATTCCCTCAACTGCCGCATGGTAATTGAATCGGCAGAAGTAGTTATGGAAGGGATAAAACATTGGCTGATCCTTTGCCTGAGAGTCAACGTCTCAAGCAACGAATCAGCCGTCATAATGGTCTTTGCCGTCACATCTGCCACAGCCGGCTTATCATTCTGCTCCGCAAGTGACATGGAATCAGTTTCCACAACAGATTGCCTTGATCTACCGCAGCCACACACTATGCCTCCCAACAGGGTCAAAAGCAAAACGAGATGCCGGATCATAGGCTCTTGACGAATCGGCTCGTCTGGTCAGGAGCCACAGGCAGACCAAGTTCTGTCTGACGCACAAACCAACGCAACATCGGACCGGCAACTTCCTCATCGTCAAACCATATTTTCTTATGGTTGGCAAGGGTGCGAAGATCATCATTACCTTCAGCCACATAGTCTATCGTGCCAAGATAATAAATCTTTTCCGGATCCATTTCCTCTCCGTCAATCACTACCCTGATCAGATTGCCGGAATCATCGGTCACCACCCTCACATTTCCGCTGACAGCTTCGCCCCCTTTCCGTGAGGCTACCGAAAGGGCATCTATGATATCCTGCCCTTTTATAGCCACAATCAGGAAATGATTTGAGAAAGGATAGGTGGAGAGAATCTGCCCCTCGGTGATGTCGCCTGCGGGCATATCCTGCCGGATACCTCCAACATTCATGATTGCCATGTCTACTCTCGGTATGTCTGTTCCGGCTCTGCGTAAAGAGTCTGCCTTATGGTTGCCATACCAGTAACCGAAATCGGCTGTCATATTGGGCATCCCTCCTACCCTTACGGAATTAGACATATTGTATGCCGATTGTCCGATGACTCTTGAATTAACTGAGTCAACCCCCAGCTTATATGGCTTCAGAAACTCTATCATCTCTTTATTGAGCGTTTCGGAAGGGAAACGGTCAGTGACGGGGATCAGTTCGTAGGCAAAATCCGTACCGTCAGCTCCACGGAGTTTATCAAGGTCAATTGTAAGCTTTCCAAGATATTTCCCCCCCTTGCCTGTCTGCACAACCCTGACATTCTTTCCTTCGGCATTTTTTATCAGCGAAGGGTATTTCTCCGGGTGGGCAGGATCTATAAGCGTGTGGGAATGACCCCCGATAATGATGTCGATGTCGCGGCTTGCGTTGGCAAGCTCCACGTCTGTCGGTTTCTCGTTATCTTTCACATATCCTATATGAGTCACTGCCACCACAAGGTCACAACCCTTCTCATGCTTAAGCATGCGGGCAATCTCATTGGCTGTGGAGACCGGATCTTTGAAATTTACAGATATGTTTTTATGGGCTATAAGGCTCTCAGGGTCAATATTTATCCCGAAGAAACCGATTTTCTTCCCTTTTACCTTCTTTATGACATAAGGCTCAAACACTCCCTCAAGTTCCGTGCCTGTGAAATCATAATTTGCCGACAACCGCGCCCCTTTCACTGTCTTATACTTCTCAGCAAGGTCTGCCATGCCGTTGTCAAATTCATGGTTTCCTAAGATGCGTATGTCATAACCCATCATGTTAAGGAGCGGATACTCCACGTCTCCCCGGAAATACTTGAAATAAAGCGACCCCTGCACCACATCGCCGGCATCTACAGTTATCACATTTTTCTCAACTTTTCTCACGGAATCCATCACCGCCCTGCGCTGTAATATGCCTCCGGTGCCGTCAGCATTCGGCTCTATGGCTGAGTGAGTGTCGTTGCTATGCAGAATCACGAGTTTCTCGGCACACACCGGGAAACAGAGGGCGGCAAGTCCCAGCACGGGGACTGCCGCCTTAATTATCATTGAGCTTAATCTCATTTTATAATATAATGTGCTGCTCTTAATCCTCGATAAGATCCTCTCCTGTCATGTCGGCAGGCTTCGGCAACCCCATGATATGGAGCAATGACGGAGCCACATCGGCAAGACGGCCGTTCTTTACCTTGGCATCTTTGTTGCCGACGTAGATAAAGGGAACCGGGTTGAGTGAGTGGGCTGTATTGGGAGTGCCGTCCTCATTGATGGCATGGTCGGCATTGCCGTGGTCAGCAATTATGATTGTGCCGTAGCCGTGAGACTTGGCAGCCTCAACCACTTTCTCCACGCATTTGTCAAGACATCCCACAGCCTTCTGGATTGCAGGATAAACACCCGTGTGACCCACCATGTCGCCGTTGGCAAAGTTAACCACGATGAAATCATATTTCTCGCTGTCGATGGCTTCAACAAGTTTCTCAGTCACCTCGGGGGCACTCATCTCAGGTTGCAGATCATAGGTGGCAACTTTCGGTGAAGGAACCAAAATACGGTCTTCCCCCTCAAACGGAGCTTCCCTGCCGCCGTTGAAGAAGAATGTGACATGGGCATACTTCTCTGTCTCGGCTATGTGGAGCTGCTTCTTATCCTTGCCTGAGAGATATTCAGCAAGCGTGTCGGGCACGTCTGACTTTGTGAAGATCACATGCACGTCTTTGAAAGAGTCGTCATAAGGAGTCATGCAATAGTATTGCAGATCCGGTATCGGGTTCATGCCGGCTTCTGAATGTTGAGTGAGGACTGTGGTAAGCTCTTTTGCACGGTCGTTGCGATAGTTGAAGAAAATGACCACATGACCTGCGCCGATGCGTCCGTCAACATTATCATTTACAATCGGTTTGAGGAACTCGTCGGTGACTCCCTCTGCATAAGATTCCTCAACGGCTTTGATCACGTCGTCAGTCTGCTTTCCTTCCCCGTACACGAGAAGGTTATATGCCTCTTTAAGACGCTCCCAACGGTGGTCGCGGTCCATGGCGTAATAACGTCCGATTACGGAGGCGATGGTCCCTGCACTCTTTGCGCAATGCTCCTTCACTTCCCTGAGGAAACCGGCACCGCTCTTCGGATCGGTGTCACGGCCGTCCATAAAGCAATGGAGATACACTTTACTAAGGTTATATGCCTTCGCCGTGTCACAAAGTGCATAAAGATGGATCAGGCTTGAATGAACGCCACCCGATGAGGTGAGACCCATAAAATGGACAGGCACATTGTGATCGCGTGCGTAAGAGAAAGCTGCCTTAATCTCCGGATTCTCCGCAAAGGAGCCATCGGCTATTGCCCGGTTGATCTTAACCAAGTCCTGATATACAACACGGCCCGCACCGATATTAAGGTGACCTACCTCTGAGTTACCCATCTGTCCGTCGGGGAGACCCACATTCTCTCCGCTTGCCTGAAGCTGTGAATGAGGATATTCAGCCACGAGGCTGTCTATATAAGGGGTCGGAGTGTTGAAGATGGCATCGTCTTTGCCATGGTCGCCTATTCCGTATCCGTCAAGGATTATCAATAATGCTTTATTTGACATCTGTCTATAATTTTTGAGTTTTTATCTTCGATATTGTATGCAAATTCCCCTGTAGCGGAACTGCTTGCTTTTTCAGTTTGCAAAAATACTCATTTTTTTCTTTTTCAGCAAATAAAACTTATCCAACCATGACTCAATTAATCATTATTAACCATCTTGCACTCGCTTAACCTCGCTACCCCGGTTTCGACCTAAACAACAACAATCCCCCACCGGGATAATGGCGAGGGATTGTTGTTGTTTATTTCCGGAAAAGCACTTCTTATTTGTCGCTTTTCTTGACGTAGCGCTCTTTGATACGGGCTTTCTTGCCGGTAAGATTGCGCAGATAGTAAAGTTTGGCACGGCGAACCTTGCCATACTTGTTGACTGTGATTGACTCGATAAACGGAGACTCGATGGGGAAGATTCTCTCTACGCCCACGCCGTCAGAAATCTTGCGTACTGTGAAACGTTTCTTGTCTTGATGACCGTTGATACGGATCACTACACCACGATACTGCTGGATACGCTCCTTGTTACCCTCTTTGATACGGTAAGCCACTGTTACAGTGTCACCGGGGTGAAAATCATCGAATTGTTTTTTGGGAGTGGCAAATGCCTCTTCCGCGATTTTAATTAAATCCATTGTGTTTTTTGACGTTGTTTGGTTTACTTGCAATTTAAACGAGCTTCCTTGTCTCGCCAGAGATTGCAAATCAGCTGCAAAATTACAAATAATTTTCCATTCCCGCAAATTTCATGCTCATTACTTGCAATCAGAGCAATTCGCCTATGTTGAGCCCTACGTTAAGAAGAATGGTGGAGGCGCTTTTGTGGGGCTGCGCGTAGGCTGCTCCAACTGAAAAGGTGCGGGTCCTGAAACCTATGCCTGCTGAGAACCCCGACAAGAAATTACGCTGATAGGTGCTCATGTCCGTGCGCGTCTTGTAGTTATATGCAAGGTCGATATAAAGACGCTCAGTGGGCACATACTGTAACGCAAATATAAGGTGCCTAAATAAATTCCTTCCAAAATTAGACTTCACATTCACCTCTTCGTCGCCATATTCCCCCTTATGTTCATAATACGGCAGACGCCACTTGGTCAGATGCCACGCGGTGATGCCGAGAGAGAATGGCGATGAGCCGAGGCCCTTCATCACTCCAAGCTGCACATCAAACGGCAAATGATCATAAGTGTCTTCAAATTTTTTGAGCTGACCACCCATATTTTTCAAAGTCAAGCCGAAAGAGAAGTCATGGTCGTCATCATAATAACTTATGCCAAGATCAGCAGCCATGGCAAATGCTGAATACTGCTCATAGTTGCTGTAGACCATCTTCATTGAGATGCCTCCGCGCAGACGGTCGGTGATGTCGTGGGAATAGGTGCCCTCAAACACCACATCCTGCGGAGAGAAGCTGCCGGTGAACGATCCGGTGTGATCGTAACCCGAAATCTCTCCATAATTAAGATAACGTATCCCTGCCGTCCATGCACCATGCTCTCCGGCAGACATGCCATAGCGCACGCCTGCAAAATTGGCACTCCCGAGATAGTGCATGTAACTGAACGCTGCCTGCTTGTCGATCTCCGGGCCCACAAGGGCAGGATTCTGTTCCGCAAGCGTCACATCGTCAGCAATCAGGGCTATGTTGGCACCCCCGAGTCCATAAACATGACTCGAAGTCGGTATCTCTAAAAAATCATAGGCGGAACGCCCTGTCTGAGCCGCCGCCGTTGCAGCCATGCAAACGCACAGCAGCAAATATATGCGCAGGTTATGTTTCATATCTTATACTGATAACGAAAACATTTCAATTCTATTGCCATCTTTCGTTTTTTACTGCAACTATTCACCTATTAATGAATTTTCTCAGGCTATTTCCGGGCTTTGTCGAGTTCGTTAAGGTATTTAAGATTGCCCAAGCAGTGTGCGGATACAAATTTGATGCCCCTTGACCCTCATGGTAAAATGTTCCAGTTCTCATTGTTGGCATAGGTGGCGTCATTTCCTCTTGTTAAGAAAGTGAATTAATATTATTAAATAATTTATATTCAGTATATTAACTAATTTTACCACTAATGATTTCAATAGGTTAGTAGTTATCACAACAAATCTGCTGACGCACGGCAAAATAATTGAAAGATCACACCGATTTTTGTTGGTGGGTTCAATTATTACTATCCTTGCATCAGCGAATCAGAGAGTTTACATCAAATATCTCAATGAACTTGACAAAGACCAGAATTGGTCATCAAGACTGCAGGAACTCCTTCGTAATGCGGTCCAGTGGAACCGCGCGCTTCCAAATATAGGATTGAAAGTCTTGATAAGTTGCTCAAGGAGCACCTTGACAAATTTAAGTATTTTCAGTGTGCTTGGTCTTGTCATCGTTGAACGCGACTCCAAGCACACTGAGTCCGTCAAAAATTTCCGAATATTTCATTTAGAGAATTTAATTCGCTTGTGGGTCGGTCCGCTTAAAAATTCAGCGATGTAGACTCCTGGACTTAAGCCGGCGAGCGGCAGTTGAACCTTATCGTCGCAGCTTGCTGAAATCTCTATTCGTCCGCTCATATCGTATACGGTCACGTTCACCTCTCTGCCTTGGCTGCTTGCCACTATCTCTCCTTCCCTGATTTCAAAGGACTCATCCCCGATAGTTTCGACGCTTACTGTATTGATATCGATGTAAGAATAATCCTCAGCACGATATATCACCTCTCCGGCTGAATTGCAAACCTTATTCAGGTTGTAATAGTGCTCGCCGTGTCTGTATCCTGTAATATAGTCGTCGATGTTATACAGCGGTAGGATTCCGTCCGTTGTTGTCCCTATCCCTTCTATGAAGTAAACCTCATGAGCAGTGTCGCCGAATGATAACTTCCGACATTCCTGCCCATCCACTGTGATTGTCTCAATACTGCTGACCTCATGACCGTAGATTCCGACACTGGGAATTACATATGAATTTTCGAATTCATATCTTATGGAGATTAAGTCTGTCTCCTCTCTTTCCGCGAGGTTGAAATCGTAAACTGTGATTTCATCAGTATCCAGCCCCGACTGATCAGCCAACGCTTTCTTAATATCAGCCAAATGGCTGTCCAAATACAGATATACCTTCCCACCTTCCTCCCGCAAAAGGAAATACTCTGTCTTCTCAGTGGGTTTTATTACCATGTCTCCATTGTATGATGCATACTCATTTGACAAGTCAACCGACCAGCGAATCTCATCCCCGACAAAAACACACTTGCTGTAGACACGTCCGTTATGCTCCTCCTCCCCTTCAAACTTCATCTGAAAGAGACACACCTCTCTTGTAGAGTGATCGGAATCATACAACAAGGTGTACTCCCACACTCTGTCTTCACGAATCATCGGTACACAATCCCTCTCCTCAGCATTTTCGAAACCCAACA
This sequence comes from Bacteroides sp., assembly GCA_014802265.1. Lineage (GTDB taxonomy): Bacteria > Bacteroidota > Bacteroidia > Bacteroidales > Muribaculaceae > Lepagella. The sequence continues at coordinate 38,692 of JAAVCP010000032.1, forward strand.
CATTAAGTGGGGATATAATATTACCGATAAGCACTATTAGTCCAAACGATATTTTCTTCATAAATTACATATTTATAAACAAGCAACCACCTTTCTCAACGCTGAATCCGAGTCCTATATTAACAGCTTCACAATCTATATTGAGGACTCCATCTTTTTCAACAACGCTTCCTGTCAAATCAATATTTATCATTGATTGCAGTATACTTTGACCACCATTGGATATACGCAAACCCGAACCGCAATAAGGATGCCATGTCGCAATAATTCAAGAACGATTCACAACAACAGTCAAATTATATTTTGCGTCCCAAATTTACACATTTAAATCCATTTAAACAAACATTTATATCAATATTATTTTTATTGTTAACAATAGTTCGTTATCTTTTTTACTTCTGAATTGTGAATAAATGTAAAACTATCTAAAATAAGTTAACAATTTTTCGTTTCCGCTTGCACAAGTCAGAATGGTTGTGTATATTTGCACCATAAAACTTAACCACCGAATGAAAGCTCCTATAATCATTTTATTTTTAGGTATGGCTACCGGACCTCTTTTCTCCACAGATGCCTCAGCACAGACGTGCCGGGTCTGCTCAGGGACAAATGCCGACGGTCATATCAACTATAAGGAAGTATATGAGTTTGATTTCGTAGATGTGAAGCCTGAATTTCCCGGAGGCGGAACTGAATTGATTAATTTTATCAATACCAACCGCCGTTATCCTGCAGAGGCATATTCACTGGGAATCGAGGGCAGAGTGACATGTTCGTTTGTGGTCAACTGCGACGGATCAGTCAGCAATATTTCAATCATCAGAGGGGTTGAAAAATCGCTTAACAAAGAGGCTATGAGGATTATTTCCAAAATGCCAAACTGGTCGCCGGGAAAGATTGACGGCAACAATGTCCCCGTAAGAGTCATCTGCGCCGTGCCGTTCAGGAAATGACTCCCCCACTCATTGATAAAGGATAAATAATATATTGAATAGTTTTGATTTTTAGCACAGGAAAAGGATTGACCGTGAGGCCAATCCTTTTTATTTTCACACAAGTAGTATGTCAGGCTCAAACGAGCGAAACCACTATCTCTTCATCATTCTCTGTAATGACGATTTTCCCTTCTCTGCCAAGCCAACCAAGGGCTGCCATAATTTCATCCTTTTTCAGTTTTGTAGTCTTTTTAATAAGCTTAAGGCTGAGCATGCGTGTGTCGGAATTCTCAAGAGCCTTATACACTTCACCTGCCCATGTGCCAATTGATTCAATATTCATTTGATTCTTAATTTATTTAGTTAAACTTTATATAATTTTCCTTTTTCACATTGCAGAAAGCCACATCAGGAGTCGTTGTAGTAGCCTTTCTGTATATATAACAATCCTAACCGCTGTTTTGTTAGATATCTGAACATTTGTTTCAATTTTTCATCACAATTAATTATCTTTGCACCATGAGTAAAAAGAAAAAAACAGAATCAGGCGTGACTGCCTCCCTCGGCAAAGGGAGGGTGATCAGAAACACCGGCAGCAGCTACATTGTGCGTCTCGACTCAGGCGACGAGGTGACGTGCCGCATTAAAGGGAATTTCCGGATTAAAGGGATACGCACCACCAATCCTGTGGCAGTTGGTGATTTCGTCGAGGTAGCCAAGGCTGCCGACGACGCTGACTATATCGTCGCAATTATCCCGCGTGAAAACTATATTATAAGGAGGGCTTCAAATCTTTCAAAGGAAAGCCATATCCTTGCTGCCAATATTGACCTGGCAATCCTTGTGGCAACATTAAGGGAGCCGGTCACTACAACTACATTTATCGACCGCTTCCTTGCCACTGCCGAGGCTTATGATGTCAAGGCGGCTCTCGCAATCAATAAAATGGACACATGGGATGCCGACGACCATGAGCTTGCACTCGCTTTGAGGAATCTTTATGAGACCATAGGCTACCAGGTCTTTTTCCTTTCAGCCTCATCCGGGGAAGGAATTGAAGGCTTCCTGGAGTTTATTCAGGGTAAAGTGTCACTTCTGGCAGGCAACAGTGGTGTCGGCAAGTCTTCACTTATAAATGCATTGGTGCCGGGAGCGAATCTTCGCACAGGTGAAATTTCCGACATTCACCACACCGGCACGCATACAACCACTTTTTCCGAGATGATCGATCTCCCCTGTGGCGGTGAGATCATCGACATTCCGGGGGTGAGAGGATTCGGCACCATTGATTTCGCACCTGAAGAGGTGGGGCACTTCTTTCCGGAAATATTCAGGTTCTCGCGTGACTGCCGCTACAGCAATTGTAAACACACCGGTGAACCTGGTTGCGCTGTCATCCCCGCTGTTGAAAACCATTACATATCGGAAAGCCGATACAACTCCTATCTGTCTATCCTCGAAGAAACATCTGAGGAAGAGGGCGCAGATAAATATCGCAAGCCGTTCTGAGCGTCCCCAACTTAATCAACCAACATATCGGAAAGCAGCCGTTCAAGTTCGAGTGCCCTGACCTTGACCGAGATTTCACCCTCTTTTGCCACCGAGATGTTGCCGGTCTCCTCACTCACTATCACACACACGGCATCTGTCTCCTGACTCATGCCCAGGGCTGCCCTGTGGCGGAGACCTAAGTTTTTAGGTATGCTCATGTCATGGCTCACAGGAAGGATACACCCCACCGAGACTATCCGGTTGTTGGCTATGATCATTGCCCCATCATGGAGGGGGGAATTCTTGAAAAAGATATTCTCTATAAGTCTGACGTTGATGTTGGCGTCTATTATGTCGCCTGTCTTCTCATAATCAGTCAGCGGCATCTTGCGCTGGAACACTATCAAGGCACCCGTCTTTGACTTGCTCATGCTCATGCATGCATAGACCACTGCCATCACCCTCGAATGATCGGCATCTTTGGTCTTGTCGTGGCGGAACCATCGTCGGAGATAATGGAGTCGCCGCTGCGAGCCAAGGTCTATCAGGAAACGTTTTATCTGGTCTTGGAAAAGAATCACCAGGATTATCAAGCCTATGCTCATAAACTTGTCGAGCACAGTGCCCGTAAGCCTCATGTCAAACACTTCGGAAGCAAGCACCCACAGGGCAAAAAACACCAACACTCCGTAAAACAGACTCAAAGTGCCGCTGCTTTTCATCATTCGGTAGATATAATACAGCAGAACGGCGATCAGCAGGATGTCTACCACATCTTTTATTCCAAAACCTATCATAATTTTTTATTAAGTAGCTGCTACCCTCAGCTATCTGTTCTCAGCTTCAAACATAATTTCACTGTCTCCACGGCTGCCTTCACATCATGCACCCTTATCATGTCTGCCCCCCTGTCGAGGGCAATGGCATCGAGGGCGATGGTGCCGGAAAGACTATCTTCAGGGGTAATCCCGAGCGTTTTCCATATCATCGACTTGCGTGACACGCCGGCAAGCACCGGCATTCCCATCTTGCAAAACTCCCCGAGTTCATTAAGAAGCCGGAAATTCTGGTCGGTGGTCTTCGCAAACCCGAAACCGGGGTCAATTATTATATCGTTTACACCAAGCCCGCGAAGTTCATAGCATTTCCGTGAAAGGTCGGTAATCACTTCTGCCGTCACGTCGTCATAATCGGTCATGGTCTGCATGGTAGTTGGGTTGCCGCGCATGTGCATCAGGACATACACGGGTTTCAGGCTGCCTGCCATCTCCCACATTTCAGGGTCAAGCGTTCCCCCCGATATATCATTAATAATGGCTGCACCCCATTCCTCTATGCAACGCCGTGCCACTGATGAGCGGAAAGTGTCGATGCTGACAACGGCATCTTCCCATTCCCTTCTTATCACCTCCATGCCACGTGCCAGGCGGCTGTATTCCTCCTCCGGGCTTACTTCCGCTGCCCCCGGACGCGAAGAATACCCTCCGATGTCGAGTATGTCGGCTCCCTCTTCCCTGACGGTAGCCACGCGCCGGCGGATATCGTCGGAAGTAGAGGTGCGGCTCCCGCTGAAAAAACTGTCAGGGGTGACGTTGATGATTGCCATGACCTTCGGCACGGCAAAATCCATCAACTCACCCTTTATGTTTATGGTCAGATCTCCCCTGTTCATCGGTTGGCTCTCTTTCGCTCGTTCTCATCAAGGATTATCTTCCGGAGACGCAGATGATTGGGGGTCACTTCCACATATTCATCTTCCTTGATATATTCGAGTGCCTCTTCCAGGGAGAACACTACCGGAGGTACGATTCTTGCCTTGTCGTCTGCACCGGAGGCACGCATGTTGGTGAGCTTCTTCGACTTTGTGACATTGACCACTATGTCATTGTCTTTGGCATTCTCGCCTACAACCTGTCCGGCATATACCTCTTCCTGCGGGAAGATAAAGAATCTGCCTCGGTCTTGCAGCTTGTCGATGGCATAAGCGTAGGCGGTGCCTGCCTCCATGGCTATCAGGGAGCCGTTGGTACGTCGCTCAATGTCTCCCTTCCAGGGCTGATATTCCAGAAAACGGTGAGCCATTATCGCCTCGCCGGCTGTGGCGGTAAGAATATTGTTGCGGAGTCCGATAATACCGCGTGAAGGTATCACAAACTCTATATTGATACGGTCATTCTGAGTCTCCATCGACACGATTTCCCCTTTGCGGCGTGTAACCATGTCTACCACCTTAGAGCTGTATTCCTCAGGCACATTGATGGTCAGCGTCTCCATCGGCTCACATTTCATTCCGTCAATCTCCTTGATGATAACCTGCGGCTGACCCACCTGAAGTTCATACCCTTCGCGACGCATTGTCTCTATAAGGATTGAGAGATGAAGCACGCCACGACCGAATACAGTCCATTTGTCTTCGTTCTCCCCTTTCTCCACTCTCAACGCGAGATTACGGTCAAGCTCCTTCTCGAGGCGGTCCGCAATATGGCGTGAGGTGACATACTTTCCGTCTTTTCCAAAAAACGGTGAATCATTGATAGTGAAAGTCATTGACATTGTAGGCTCGTCGATGGCAATGCGTGGCAGAGGTTCCGGGTTATTTAGGTCGGAGACAGTATCGCCGATCTCGAAATTGTCAAGTCCGACAATGGCACATATATCGCCGCTGCTTACCTCAGTCACCTTCTTGCGGCTCATACCCTCGAATGTGTGCAACTCTTTGATGCGCTGCTTCGACACTGTGCCGTCTTTCTTGCAGAGGGCGATGTCCATGCCTTCACGAAGGGTGCCACGGTGTACGCGCCCTACGGCAATACGCCCCACGTAGCTGCTGTAGTCAAGGCTTGTAATGAGCATCTGGGGATCTCCCTCAAGTTGCTTGGGTGCGGGGATATACTCTATGATGGCATCAAGCACTGCCGTGATGTCGGTGGTGGGTTTCTGCCAGTCGGTCGACATCCAGTTCTGCTTTGCCGATCCGTATATTGTCGGGAAGTCAAGCTGATCCTCGGTGGCGTTAAGGTTAAACATCAGGTCAAACACCATCTCGTTTACCTCATCAGGGCGACAGTTGGGCTTGTCTACCTTATTGATTACCACCACAGGCTTCAGCCCCATCTGAATGGCTTTCTGAAGCACGAAGCGCGTCTGTGGCATCGGACCCTCGAAGGCATCGACAAGGAGCAGGCAGCCGTCTGCCATATTGAGCACACGCTCCACCTCTCCGCCGAAATCGGCGTGACCCGGGGTATCAATAATGTTGATTTTTGTCCCTTTATAGTTGATTGATACGTTTTTCGATAAGATTGTTATTCCCCTCTCTCGCTCAAGGTCATTATTGTCGAGGATAAGTTCGCCGGTCGACTGGTTGTCTCGGAAAAGGTGACCGGCAAGAAGCATTTTGTCAACCAGGGTTGTCTTTCCGTGGTCGACGTGCGCGATGATCGCGATGTTGCGGATGTCTTGCATATAAAGTCTTTAACAATTCAAGTGCAAAGTTACAAATTTTTCAACTATTATCACCCATTCCCCGCAACATTTATCCCTTTTTTATTTCACTTCTTTTCCTGTGCATATTTGTATAATTCAAAAAAATATCTATTTATCTGGAGTCTCTAATGGGGTCAGCGGATTTTTCTTGTTGGGCGAGGTCATCTCGGAGTATAATGCTATTTTTGTAGCATGAAATCGATATGGTATTTTACGACCGCTCCCTCAATAACCGCTTGATAGCAGTCTGCGAGCCGAGGCAGTGATGCGCCGACTTTCTGCGTTGGCGGCATATCACAGAATCGACTTTTCGGGACTATTCGATATATTTACTGTTTTTTTTAATACTTAATGGATTATATAACAGCAACGTAGATATTAAAGAAATTGAATGATTTTTATCTACTTGGAAAGTGTCCGCTTGTTAATTTTCCGAGAAGTTTGCGCGTTTCATTGCCAGTAAACTTTTCAATTTCTTCTCCCAACTTGAAAAACTCTGTAGTAAACCATTCCAATTTCTCGTTTTCATCAACACCAAAAGCTCTCTTGGCTCGTTGAATAGCTGATTGTATTCTTGCCGGATCGCATTCGTAATCAAATCCACCACCAATAAGGCTGTCTATGTATCGCTTAATGTTTGGTTCTGTGGGTATGGACGAACGATCAGGAATCTCATCATACAAATGATAATAGAGCCACACCTCAAAACAGGGATTACTTTGAACTACATTCCAAGCTTCATATGCTTTAACTTCATCATAATCTTTTGGAATGTTATTATTGTTCGCAGCGCAAAAGTCCCTAAGTGGAATTATCTTGCCCTCCTTTTCCCACGTGTCAGTGTCAATAACAAACCAGATTTGATCCTTTTGCATGTAATCTAATGTATGTACCCTATCTGTGCCAAAGAATTTTTTCTTAGCCAGTTCTCTCAATTTCAATGGATCAGTGCCTTTTTCGGATGGTATCACAATTAACTCAAGGTTCGATGATAAACCAATAAAGAAATTTAGATACTTAATTTCGGAATCAGTTCCCTCACTAATGATGTATATCTTGCTTGCATCCTTGGATGGCGCACGTTTGACATAATCCTTTCTTCTCCTAATCATATTACCATTTCAAATCAGACAAGTTTGACAAGAAAGGAATTCCACCATAGCGGCCATTTAGATAACCGTTCTCAATATTGGCTGTCTTATGGACATTGTAGTCACTTAATGGATAGAGTTGGGTGGATTGGTCAACATCTTTTTGCGCGAACCAAATCTCATCCGGTCTAAATATCGACTGGTCTAGTAGGCAACTTTCATGGGTGGTAAAAATCAACTGTCCTTTTGCCTCTTGGCTTTCAGAGATTTTGCTGATTATGCTTTTAATCAGTATTGGGTGGATGCTACGCTCAATTTCGTCAACGATATACACTGCATCTTCTCTCAAAACAGAATATATTAAAGGCATATATTCTATAAGCCTTCTTGTCCCATCCGATTCATCTTCCAAATCCATTGGCACTTCATTACCGTTTTTATCTATATGAAGCGCGACTAAAGATTTCAATACTATAGTGTCATTTTCAACTACAATGTTACAAATTTCATTTGATAATGCGGATTTCTGATACATTTGGGGTATTCCAGGTTGATCCTTTGATGCATCAACCGCCATTCTTAAACCAGGATTCCCATCTATGTCTTTTTCATCTATTACCTCTTTTTTTATATAGAGACGTGTAATACCAGTCTTCAACTCAGGCAATATCTCATTAGTCAGATCAGCGAAATTCTGATTAACATCAAATGTATGGACAAGAAAACCAAAACGCTTTCCTGGTAAGACAATCTGAAGTTTCCTAATCCATTCGTAAGCATCCTTGACAACAGGAAATTCTTCTGAATAATAATTGCCCAAAAAGGAGAGAACCAACATATCCGGTCGAATTATTCGACTCATAGCATCGGAAAACACTTTTATGAAAGTATTCTTGTCTTCCTTAGGTATATTCTCGACAGTGAGATTAACATCATTATTCTTTCTTCTATAAATGGGTATATCCTCTTTACCTCCACTAAGAAAAAGTTCCTCCTCAATAACCTCTTTTCGATTAAATACGATGTGATAGTAAAAAGGTTGATTATTCGTAAAAAATTCTATCGCAAGTTCTGAAGGCTTCAACTTGCCATCTGGGTCAAACTTGAAATATAAATCGTCTTTTAAATTTAAATCGCTTAATTTGTCGGAACTCACCATATCCTTGAGCAAATCGATACATTTTAGTAAATTGCTCTTGCCGGCTCCATTGGCTCCATAAATAGCAGACATACGAAGAGCCTCCACACCATAGCAGTTTATCTTATGCCACTCATGGTGCTGGCTTCTACTTGATGTAAATGTATTAAATTCTATAGAGTCTTTGAAAGACATTATATTTTCAGCTGCAAATCTTAATAGCATATCTAAAGCGTTAAAACACACCGCAAAATTACCCTTTATTTTCCTAATAAAAAAATTTTGAGGTAAGAAAGTTGTAGTATCCGTTAAGAATTAACGGTAAGTGTGAATAATCCTGAAAACTAAGTTAATGGCTTTAGTTAAGGTCACTTAACAAAGCGGTAAAACGCAGAAGAATGCTGAAATCACTTGATTTTCAGCATTCTTTCTTTTGCCCAAACCGAAGAATATTACGGTCAGCTGTGAGTGATGAGGTCAGCGGATTTTTCCGGTGGGACAAGGGAATTTCAAGAATATAATGTTATCTTTGCAGCATGAAATCTGAGGAACTTTTACGCGCCATCCTCCCGGATGTGCTGATTGATAACTTCGAAGTCAATCGTTTTGAGAAAACAGATACCCGGTTTGACATCTGGCTTGACGAGAAGAAGGTCCGGATGAGGGAAGATAAGTATAATACCTTCTATTAGATGTTACGTAAACCATCTTAAAACCTTATCATCTCAAATCACCCATTCATAGCAACATTTATCCTTTTTCATTGCTGAGTTGGATTTAGTTCTCATTCCTGAAACTCTTCAGGATGCTCTTCCCGGGCACGCCTGATGAGATATGCGAGTTCATTGTCTGACATAATTGAACGAACAGGAACTCTCATTTGTTTAACTGTTTCTTGTCTCATAATACAATAAATTAAAGTGCAAATATATAAATAATAACACACATAACTCAACATTTGTGCATATTATTTGTAACAATCAGAAATATAACCTCACACCACATTCACACAACTAAATGCCCAAAACACGCATGGGTAATAATAGAATCCCACAAATGCAGGAGGATGTACATTAGCACACCCTCCTGCGGAATTGAGATATTAAGTTATAAGGAAGCGGCAGCCTTTTGAATTCTTGCTGCCAAGTCGTTTAAGGCATTTTTCAATTGTTGTGCCTCCTGAGGTGTAAATCCACCTCCCGAAGACCCATCGCTTTTTATACCGTCAAGTTTATGATAGAGCCACGAACTTGATTTCCCGAAATATACACGTGCAACCTCTCTCCATGATAAGGATAAAAGAATGTCTGACAAACGAGATTTCGCATCCGTTATTATTCTCTCATCATTTTTGGCTATTTTTTCCATAACAATAAAGATATCATGTATTAAGAGACCTAAGTTGGGAGCATTTGTTTTCCACAAAATAATCCCGAGGATTTAGAGAAAATCAGTGAGTTGGTCAAAAATCTGTTGTGCCAGCCAAAGCTGTTCTTTATATCCATTGGGATATGCACGCCTTAGATTTCTGATAACTTCAATGAGTTCTGCTTCCTCCTCATCTAATTCAAACTTTTTCATAAAACTGAATTAAATGGTTGAACTTAAGATCTCGATGCAAAATTAATACGAAAAATCGTACTAAACAAATTTAATCATTAATCCATAATTCGGAAGTGCGTTTACGTAATATGTCATTAAAATATTAAATATAAATTAGTTATAATAAAGATATACGTATTTATTTTACAATGGTTCGGTAAAAAATACTGAAGTTATTGAAAATTAAGTTAATATATTGATTTTGCAGATACAAATGAAT
>JAAVCP010000033.1 GCA_014802265.1 Bacteroides sp.
ATTAAAAGTATATCTAAGGAAAACATGATACGGTATATTTTCCTATTAGTCTGCTTAGCCCTGTCACACATGGCTAAGGGGGCGCCACCACAGACGCAAAATCCTGTTGTCTCAGACAGCACGGCATCTGACATCGACATGCCGGTTAATGATGAAGAACCGGACAATAGCCTGAGTTTCCTTCTCAAACAGACCGGGAACACGAAATGGGAACTGTTCACATGGGGATTTGGTGGTGGAATTATGTTGCCGTTAAAAGAAACTGACATGATGAGCCTTGGTACGGAAGTGAAATACGACATGCTTCTGGGAGTGCGTATGAGGTATCATAGCCATTCAGTCTCAACAGGAATTAGTTTTGACTGCAGGTGGTATTGCTCCAAGGGAGACAGGGGATTCATGAAAACAGACAACGGAAGGTTTGTCACAAGCCCATATCCCGAAAGCTCTAAAAGACACTCTTCGTTTCTTCAGGTTGGATCGCTGCAGATTCCTCTCATATATGGCTTCAAATTCGGTGCTAACCGTGATTTCGAAGTGCTGGGAGGACCTGTTGCCAACTTCAACCTGTTTGGAAGAATGAGTACCGCCTATACCATGAAATCAGACCCATATGATGTCCGCACAAGTTTTAGTACAAGACGAATCGGACAGATCCCGGTGACCTTGGAGATTATGGGAATAGTCAGATACAAATATGTCGGACTGTACGCGAAATATGCCCCAATGAGAATGTTTCACGCCTCTACGGGAATCAATGTGAGATATGTTTCCTTGGGTTTGATGCTCATGTTTGATAACTAAAGGTCAAAATTTTTTAGACCAACTATTGTCTAATTTTAAAATTTATATATGATATTCATTTTACAGAGATTTAGAATATTTCTTAGAGATTTCCAAGCAAACTAATCATCCCTTTTGGGCGTATTGCCAAAGCCAAGCTTTCTCCTAACACTATACGTAAAATTATGCCTCACTGCTTTTATAAATGTGAGTTGCTTGATAGTATAGGATTTCCTGAAGGAATGCTTGACATTGGAGAAGAAGGTTATCCCGAGGGCTTTTCTGACGTATTTACATCGGATAGGGAGGTTTCTCCCGAAGTAGGAAAGGTGCAGATTTATGTTCCGTCAATGTATTTGAATTTATACGCTGAACTGTTGCCTACGGATTATGAGAAGTACTATGAATTACTGCCGTGTCCTGACTTGTTTGCGGTGTTTAATATGGAATGCTTTAAAGTAGAGGAAGGGGAGACGAATCTGCCAGCCATGATATAATAAACAGTAACTGCCACACTCTGATTTTAAAGTGTGGCAGTTACTTACTTATTTAGGGAGTTCGGATTCTTACCGATTACTCCTCCTTCTTTCGGATCTTAAAAGCGTGGGGATTAGAAGGGGAAGTTTATACCAAAGTTAAAAGAGGCATTAGAGTTAAGGGGGACACCCTGTTTTGCCAACTTACCTACCGTGTGGTCCATACCGAGGAAAAGGTTAAACCCTTTCGGATGTACATTGAGGAGCCAGCCGAATCCTACACCATAAGTGCCTGCCATCATATTGACATCAGCGGAAAGGAATTTCACAGGAGCTACATTAGCTGAGAGGCGGAACTGAGTCCATGTGTATCTGCCGTTAATACGGGTGGAGTTGAGGAGACCGAAGTGTAGGTTACGATAGTAGGGGAGTTCCCATTCTGCACCAAAGTTAAGAGTGGCTGCAAGGGCACGTGTACGGTTGCTTAACTCATTGTTTTTGTCAAGCTGATAGAGTTGAGCGAGATCATCCTTTACGCGGTCCATTTCATGCTTGAAGGAATTGGAAGCATCGTCATCAGCATTGAAAATATAGGCACTGGTGTCAACAACCTTGGTGCCGTTGGTAGAAGCCCACTGAGTCTTGCCCCAAGATATGAAGCCAAGATCAAGCACAGCAGCAGAGAACTTAAAGTCATTCCACTGATATTCCGCGCCAAGATCTAATCCTAAGCCGAAACCTTGAGGTTTGTAACCGTCATCAAGATTACCACCGGAAACATAGTCTTTACCCGTTTGCTTGCTGCGGTCCATATCAAAACGGAAGCCGCCGATTGAGGCATAGATATCAGCATTTGTCTGCGCAATCCATCTGTCTTCATTAAGCTGCAGCTTTGCTTCATTAAACTGAAAGTCGATGTTACCGGCACCCACGAGTACCTTCAAGGTTGCACCCACACGTAAGCCCGGCACAATATTGCTGAGATCACGAGAATGGTTGAGGGCAAGTTGAGCGTAGGCATTGGCATAACCAAACATATTCTCAATATCGTAGGTCTTATTTGTGATACCCTCTTTTGCAAGCGAGAAGAAAGAGCCGGGCACAGATACCTCTGCATTTGCCACCGCGCTGAGAGAGACAGTGTTATAGCCTCCTAATCCTTTAAATCCGACAGTGATTATATCTATTTTCTCATTAGTGCCAAGTCGATTCTTATCGCCAAACTTGCTCATAGCATCACTGGTGTTGATACCGGGATTGGTAAAAAGCACAGTCTTGCCGTTAAGACTATAGATGACATCGTTGACATGCAGATTGCCGCGCATGTGAATATTCAGGTTTCCCAAAGCCGGAAACGATACAAAACCATTGTCGTTGCCAAAGGCAGGATTCATCTGAAAACGGTAGTCATAATTATCAAGGAAATATCCGGAATAGGTTGACTGTGCGGATACTCCTGCGGTGCCGGCAAAAAGGGTGGCACCTATCATCAGTTTCTTTATATAAGAATTCATAATTTCTTTTCTTAAAGTTCTTTAGTATAGTTTCCACTAACTTTAGCCTTGATGTCGGAAAGAGTAAAGCTCTGATCGGGAGACAGCGGTTTGCTGTCGTTAGGAGTGACCGTGGCAACGAAAGTTATTCCGTCAAGATTTTTTACCTCACCGGTAATATAGATAGTAACAGGAACATCTTGAGCATTTCCCGGAATATCTGCACCCTTAATCTCAACGCCTGAAATCTGTTTGCCTGATTTGTCAATGGGATAACCGGTGAATTGGGCAGCAAGAGGAGTGCTGTTTGTCACTTTCAGGCTGACTTCGAGAGTATTTATAGTTATGGCATCAACATCGTCATCGCTCCAACCGTCAACAGTCTTTGTATAAACGATCTTGGCATCAGAATCATTCTTAAGCCCTAATGGAGCGAGAAAATCCCATTTGCCGGTCAGAGGCGCAAGGTTTTGATTGAGTTTGAATTTATTCACGGGCTGGTCATACACCTGCGGATCAACCAATTTGATACGAATGCTATTTGGAATGCCATTACCGGCAATCACATTGCCAAGAGTTGAGAAAGGCACCGCTTGCGGATTGACATATTCATCGGGAATATTGGTAGGACCTTCCGGTGAGAGACAGAAATTATACGGACCGGTGACACCCTTGTCGTAACCAACACGTAAGTATCCATTGTCAAGAGAGAATTCTTTGTCATCGCTGTTTTCACGCACGGCTGTAAGCTGAAGACCTGTCTGATAACCGAGATTTTCACCTGCCACCGGGTTGTTGACACTAAGATAAATCTGTGGGTTAGCAAGAATAAGGTTAGTTTCATCTCCACTTAAAAAGTCAGGAATGCTTGACAGAGAAATTGGGGAAATGTTAAGGGCATCTCCTTCAAGGAGATACTGAATCCTTCCGGAAACAGCGTTCACGTCGATAGGCGAGATGTTATAGGCGATTGAAACGTTAACATCGCTGAGTGTAGACAGCTCTGCATTATCTTTAAGAGTCAACATAAGCTGAGCTGCCGTGATATCGACCTTTGTGTCTATTGCCAATTCATGTCTATTGTAATCAATACCCGAGTTGTTGGCAGGGAGGTTGATTGCTGTGGCATTTAATGAAAGGACTGCCTTACCGTTTTCAAAAGTTAGGGAAGGCACTTTGAATTCTCCGTCATTATAGGTGCAATTGTCAGGCACCATACTGGAGATAGTCAAGCCCTTAGGTATATCGAGCATGATGTTTTCCAACTCAATATCAGCTATGGCGGTGATTTCAGAGGGTAGAGTAAACTCCAGCGTAATATTAAAGTTGTCGGTATATATGTCAGTAAGTTCAAGGATAGATGGATCAATACCCGCCGCACTGAATCTGACAGGTTGTTCAACGGGATTTTCCATGTCAATTGAAATTGCGTTTGCCGGTGCTTTGGCACTTGTACGCAACGTGTTGTTGACCACAAACTTCATCGAAGTAGGGGAGAGTGTTGGAGCCGCAGCCATGAATCCCGGGATATTGATAGGATCAGATTCAAATGTGCCGCTTTCCTGCACTGCATAAAATGTCTCCCCGTTGATTGTTACCTCCTTGATTTGCTCACCATCTTTTATCTCAATTATGTCGCCGAGTTTAATCGGCTCGATATTGATAGGAAGCACAAGGTCTTTTACGGTGAATTGGGAGGTGGTATCGATATCTGACAAGTCATATTTGTCATCAATACACCCTGACAAGGTTGCTATCGCAAGCAATGGAAGACCTCCACGTAACAGAATTTGTTTCATGAAATTAATTTTTTTGAACAAAATTGATTGGCAACGGATAATATTCAAGTGAATGCACCTTGCCTGATGTTATGTCTTAAATTAAATACGATGCAAAGTTACAACTTTTTTACTAATAATTATAAAAAAGAATCGAATAAATGAGAAATTACAAAAATAGCGTGATGACAAAAGCCATCACGCCTTATAAAATGAATACTTTTAATATTACCAGATGATTACGCGCTCTGAAGCCGGACGGAACATTGTGTCGCCCTCCTTGATGCCAAATGCCTCAAAGAAGGGTTCGATATTTTTGAGCGATACATTCACACGGTTGTTGCCGAGAGAGTGAACGTCACCGGTAGTGAGTGAGCGTATTTCCTCATCACGGATATTCTGACCCCATAGGTTTGCAAAGTTCATGTAGAACACCTGCATCGGGTCAAAGCCATCGATTTTGGCAGTGGGAGAAGTTACGTCAACACCTTTCTGCTTCTGAGAGTCGAGGAAGGCAGTGCGGGCGATACGCAAGCCACCCTGGTCGGCAATATTTTCACCGAGGGTATACTGTCCGTTTGCGTTAAGACCCGGGAGCACTTCAACTTCGCTAAATTGATTTACAAGACCCTGAGTAAGAGTAGAAAATGCCTGGGCATCTTCAGGAGTCCACCAGTTGACCATGTTGCCTACAGCATCAAACTGACAGCCCTGATCATCAAAACCGTGAGTAAGCTCATGACCGATCACGACGCCTATACCACCATAGTTTTCTGCGTCGCTTGCCTCCGGATCATAGAAAGGAGCCTGAAGAATTCCGGCAGGGAAAACTATTTCGTTATTTATGGGATTGTAGTAGGCATTGATTGTCTGAGGAGTCATACCCCACTCAGTACGGTCAACGGGTTTACCCCATTTCTTGAGGGTCTCATTTACTGCCCACATACTGGCGTTGTGCACATTTTCCCAATAAGAGAGAGAAGGATCAATGGTAAGTTCTGAATAATCTTTCCAATTGTCGGGATAACCGATCTTAACAGTGATGGCATTGAGCTTCTTGAGGGCCTGCACTTTAGTGTCATCGCTCATCCAGGGGAGGTGGATAATGTGCTTGCCAAGGGCATTGCGCAGGTTTTCAACAAGATTCACCATATAGTCTTTAGAACTCTGTGGGAAATACTGCTCTACATATAGCTCGCCGATAGCTTCACCAAGGAAGCCCTCAGTAGTGCCGAGAGCACGTTTCCAACGTGGACGCTGTTCCTGCACACCACTCATCACCTTATTAAACTCGAAGCTGGCATCAGAGAAATCATCACTGAGATATGGGGCTGCACCGCTTACATACTCCCAGAGATAGAGGTCTTTCTTTTCGCGGTCGGTGAGAGAATTATAGAGATCATTACCTTGCTTGATGGTATTGATGTTGGTCACGATAACCTGATCAGGAGTTTCAATGCCCATTGTCTCGATAAAGAAACGATCCCATGGGAAAGCGGGATACATTTCCTTGAGCTGTGCGATTGAGCGAGGGTTATACATTGCAGGAATGTTACGGCTCTCCTCGCGTGTCCAGGTTGAATCGGCAAGAAGAGTCTCGATCTTCATTACGTTTTTCACAATTCGCTTAGCATCTTTCTTGCTGTAGCCGGCATTAACCATCTGCTTCTCAATAAGCTTCTCGTAAGCATCGCGCACCTCTTTATTACGCTTATCGTTGAGCAAATAATAATCGCGGTCGCCAAGTGTAAGTCCGCCTCCACTGACATACATTGCGTATACCTGACTGTTGGCAAGGTCTTCCATCGGACCTGCACCCATAAGGGGAGAACCATAATTCTTATGCATCCAGATGAAGAGGTCTTCCATTTCTTCGGGACGTGCATTTTCAATCTTAGCGAGGTCGGCTTTAATAGGCTCGGCACCCAGTTTATTGCGACGCACAGAGTCCATTGCTGCCTCATAGAGCGAGGCAATCTTATAGGCGTTTGTACCCTTCTGAGGATTGGTCTTTGAAAGGTTCATTACGATGCGTCGCACACGATTATCGCTGGAGTCGGAAAGAATGTTGAATTTTCCGTAGCGTGCGTGTTCAGGGGTGAGCGGGTTTGCATCCATCCAGCCCTTATTGACATGCATGTAGAAATCTTTTGATGCCGGCGTGTTGTTGTCGATAGACTTAACATCAAGGCTTTTGAGGTGTTCCTGAGCATGCATCATGGCTGGAACAGCCACCAGAGCACCAAGGAGATACATCTTCGCGAAGTTCATAAATTCGGGGTTTTAATTTAGTTAGTTGATATATGGTATTAAATTTTATTCCGGACGGTATTCAAGAATATCTCCCGGCTGGCAATCGAGGATGCTGCAGATGCTTAGGAGGGTTGAGAATCTGATTGCCTTAGCCTTTCCTGTCTTGAGAATAGAGAGGTTAGATTGTGTGATGTTGATCCGTTCAGCAAGTTCTCCCAAGGAAATCTTGCGTTTAGCCATCATAACATCGAGATTGACAATAATTGGCATACCGAAAGGGTGTTAGATGGTTAATGCTTGATCTTCTTTAAGTTGAAGTCCATAGCTCCACACCTGAGCCATGAGTAGGGCGAGGAGACCGAGAAGCATAGTGTCCCATGGCATTTCCCAATATGTGGAAAGGGAATACCCATCAAGCTCCAGTGAGAGTTTAGAGAGCCGGAAATCGTCAATGATTCCTGCCATACACTTTATCACGGAAATGGAAATGAGATACCATGCAAATTTTCTGAGACGGGATATGTTCTTTTGATCGAATATATTTCCTTTATTGATATTGATTATAAAGCGCACAAACTGAATAAGAAGAGAGATATAAAGCAGCACGCATAATATATTCAGCACATTAATAACCACATAATAGTTGTCTTCCCATTTTTTGTCAGGCACAAGAAGTCCCCCTCTTAAATGAATCATCTTGATTTTTTCTCCATTGTCGAAGGTGATAGAGTCAGCAGTGCCGACAATGGTTGCCCACTTGGGATCAAAATTTACATCAATCAGATGCAGGTCATAGTCTTCGGGAGCAATATTTAGATTTTTTTTACCATTGTCTGTTGTCGTCAATCCCTCTTTAACCCCAGAAAAGAATGCCCCGCCTATATAAAGCATTGGAGAAACCACTGAACCGGTGATTAAAAGGATAATCAGTATGCAAAGTATGTTAATGGACGTTTTCTTCACAGCCGTTATATTGTTTTGGCTACAAAGGTAAGAAATAATATAGGGAAATCCAAATAAAATTTATCGTATAACAATAAATTTTTATTTTTTGCTTTATTAAGTCATTCCAGCACCAAAGCCGACATCACAGTTGTGGATTTGAGTGATGTTTCTTCCCATTCCAATTCAGGGTCAGACATTCGTGTGATACCACCCCCTACAAATACACACACGCGATCTTGTTCAATGTTTGCCGAGCGCAGATTGACATAAAATGAGAAGTCGCCCGGGGCATGATATGGTCCGCAGAATCCCCCATAAAATCCACGTGAAAAATCTTCATTCTCGCTGATTATTCTTAAAGCAATCTCACGTGGAAGCCCACAAAGGGCAGGTGTGGGGGATAGGTCGTTGAGAAGATTAGTCAGTTGGGATGTGGAAAAGCCTGATAAATCAATTGGACTTGAGATTGGAGTGCAAATATGTTCTATTTGCCCGGCACATTTTGTAAATGTACTGCCGACAACTATGGGGAGATTATTTTTTTTGAACGCCTCGGCAATGAAATCAGTCACCATCTGCTGCTCCTCTATGTTTTTAGTGTCCCATTCGCCTGGAGTGTGTGCTCTACGTGTTCCGGCGAGAGCCATAGTTTTGAGTGTGGCAACATGGGCCTCAAGAAGAAGTTCAGGAGATGCACCTACCCAACACCCGGTAAGCGGGGTAGAGAAGCAGAAGACGAAGGCATCAGGATATTTACGGCAAAGATAGGCGAAGGTTGCTGCAGGATCTATCTTTTGATTTTCCACAATGGCTCTTGCAGCCACAATCTTTCCGAATCCTATCTCGTCGAGCTGCCGGCGGATTGCCTCAATCTCTTTCCTATGCTGTTGTCGGGTAGTGGAGTAGGAAGGGAATGAGTAATGAAAATCAATCGCAGACAGCTCATCTTTTTTGTGTAAGCCAAAAGGTGGACGGTAAGGTATGGTGAGATAAGGAAGATCCGGGAGGAAAGGAGCAATTACAAATCCCGGCACTTCCACCCCCTTGACAACTGATTCGGAAGATCCGAATGAAATCATCATGTCTCCAGGGCGACGGTAAGTGTAAAATGACAGTTTTGCCTCTATAGCACCGCGAATCTCCTCTCCCAGTGAAATCTCTGCGGATGGATCACTGAAGAAAATCATCGGACCATTTGTGGCTCGGCGTGTGTCTTTATCAAAACGTATTGCCATGAGATTAATGATGAATTATAAAATATCAATTATCAAATTTTTGTCTTTAGATTAACTATTGACTACGGGCGGCTATTACCCCGACAAGCTCAAAAGGATATGCAGCGGTGATTTTTACATTGACAAAATCTCCGGGAGATAGGGTAGGGTCTTCAATTATTACCTCCGGGTCTACCTCCGGTGAGTCATACTGTGTTCTGCCGAATGCCTTACCGTCTTCAATCCGGTCAATCAAGACCTTCTGAGTGGTGCCAATCATATTTTCGTTGAGCTCCAGGGCTATCTCTTCCTGAATTGCCATTATCTTGTCAAGACGATCCTGCTTTATCTCATCGGGGATATTGTCATCAAGATTTTTTGCAGCAAAGGTGTCATCTTCCTCACAATAGGCGAAAGCACCCATGCGGTCAAATTTTTGAGTCCTGACAAAATCAACTAATTCTTGAAATTCTTGTTCTCCTTCACCGGGGAAGCCGGTCATCAAGGTGGTGCGTATCCTTATCCCCGGCACTTTCTCACGTATTGTTTTAAGCAGTTGAAGAGTACCTTCCTTATCAATGTGGCGACGCATGTTGGTCAACACTGGATTAGCGATATGCTGAAGAGCAATGTCAAGATATTTGCATACATTGTCTCTTTTTGCCATCACATCAAGAATATCCATCGGGAAGTCGGCAGGATAAGCATAATGCAGCCGTATCCATTCCACACCGGGGATTTCAGCCATACGGTCTATAAGCTCTGCAAGGGCATGCCTGCCATAAAGGTCGATGCCGTAAGAAGAGAGATCCTGGGCAATTACATTAAATTCTTTTACTCCTTCCTTCACCAGTGATTCTACTTCTTTCAGAATCTCTTCAATTGGACGCGATGTGTGTCTGCCTGTTATTATTGGGATTGCACAGAAGGCACAGAAACGGTTACACCCTTCTGATATTTTCAGGTAAGTGGTATGGGGAGGTGTGGTGAGTGTCCGTTCCCATAATTCAGGACGCTTGTCAGCGTTGCCCTTGTCAGGGAGGGAATCAATAAACCCTTTCCAGTCAAATTTCCCATACCAGGTGTCTACTTCGGGAATCTCAGCCTTAAGTTCCTTCATGTATCTCTGGGAAAGACACCCCATCACAATCAGCTTGCCTATTTTTTTACGCTTTTTGAGTTCGCCCAACTCAATTATGAGATTTATTGACTCTTCTTTGGCATCAGCAATGAAACCGCAAGTATTGACCACGACATATTCTCCTTTCGGAGTGTCGGAATCATGATATGTTTCATATCCCTTAGCCTTTAATTGCCTTAGAAGCCGCTCCGAATCAACAAGATTTTTGGAGCAGCCCATGGAAATGATATCTATTCTTCCTGGTTTCACTTTCAGTTAATGATTAAAGATAAAAGATTAATGATAAATTGAGTTTATGTGGAGAGTCAGCCATTTATCATATTTGTCATTATTTCGATGGAAAGAGGGTACGCACAAACTCTTCTGGACGGAAAATCTGGAGATCGTCAATTCCCTCACCGATGCCGATATATTTAACCGGAATCTTAAACTGATCACTGATGCCGATAACTACGCCACCCTTTGCTGTGCCATCAAGTTTGGTGACTGCGAGTGCGTTCACTTCAGTGGCAGCTACAAATTGGCGGGCTTGTTCAAAAGCATTCTGCCCTGTGGATCCGTCGAGCACAAGAAGGATTTCCTGCGGTGCGTCCGGCACGACACGCTTCATCACATTTTTAATTTTGGTAAGCTCATTCATAAGCCCGATCTTGTTGTGTAGACGTCCGGCGGTGTCAATAATCACTACGTCGGCGTTCTGTGCCTTGGCAGAAGAAAGTGTGTCAAATGCCACTGCAGCTGGATCGCTACCCATCTTCTGCTTGATTACGGGCACTCCCACACGCTCACCCCATATGTCAAGTTGCTCTATGGCAGCTGCACGGAAAGTATCGGCAGCTCCAAGCACCACTTTATTACCGGCTTTCTTATACTGAGCTGCCAGTTTACCGATGGTAGTTGTCTTGCCTACGCCGTTTACACCTACAACCATGATGACGTAAGGGTCTCCAGTCTTTTTCACTTCGAAATCGTCAAGCCGGTCTTCCTGACCCTCGGGACGCGCAAGCATATCAGAAATTTCTTCAGCAAGGAGATTGTTGAGTTCTTCAGTGTTGACATATTTGTCGCGGGCTACGCGCTCCTCAATCTTCTGAATAATCTTTAATGTGGTGTCGACGCCGACATCGCTGGTGATGAATGCCTCCTCAAGCTTGTCAAGCACTTCATCGTCAACCTTGCTTTTGCCTGCCACCGCACGGGTTATTTTACTCCATACGCCTTCCTTGGTTTTTTGAAGACCGGTGTCAAGTTTTTCCTTTTTTTCTTTTGAGAAGAGTTTTTTGAAGAATCCCATATATTAGTAAGTTTTTGATTCTGAATATCTGAATACAGTTAGGAACCTTAAGTAAAAATCTGTGATCCCTATTAGAGTGCGAAATTAATGAAAAATCCGCTAATAATAAAATTTGCGATGTGAGAAAGCATATTTTATCATGCCACAGCCTTGGTTTTATACTCACTTCGATTGTCATGTTAGAATTTTTTTGCATATAACATCAAATATTGGAATGATTATTAATCATCTTAATCCGAAAGGATTTCCTGACTGTAGGTACCAGTTAATGAAGCAAATTACAATAAACATAATTTAGAGTATTTCCGCAAGTTTTACCTCCTGTTAAACGATATTCAAATTGTGAACGAACTCGTACACAATTTAACTTGGACGCATATGCGTCGATTGTTATTGGTAACAAGTCCTGCGGGTCATCTTTGATATGATCCAAGCATCAAAAGATATGTGGAATACCACGACCCTTGACGTAACACATGCTCTCAATGTTATGAGCGTAGACTTACTGATATAAATAATTTATTACCAAGATTTTGTTGATGGTAAATACTGCCAATTGATGCTAAAATTACACCGATAATCGGTTGTCATTTATGATAAAGAAAAGGAGGAGATGTCATTAACGATTTCTCAATTATGACACGTCCTCCTCAGCATAAAGGAAAGTATGAGAATAATTATGATTGTAGGAGTAGGTTATGGGATTGTGGTTGCCGAGAGATTAATTGAATCTGTGGGGATAGCTGGAATGGTATCAAGAGTGATTTCTGCCGACTCTTCCTCTGATTCAATTATGATATTATGGTTATGCCGATTCTCTCTCCATTTGCGTTCTTGCTCATATTGTATATTGATGATTCTTCCGGCTGTGATGGCGGCTGTGGTGAAACCTATTATCCAAAGGATAGTAAGGGTTGTCTTCATTGTGCCGGAAAGGGGAGTGGGATTATTCCAACCTTTTCTGATTAGCAAATATAACGGAATGCCAATGGTCAATATACTGCCAATGCCGCATACTAACCCATAGACAGGGATTGAACCGGCTTCTTCAATTATGGGAGAAATCTCACCGAAAACTGTACCACCCCATGAAGTGCCAAACATAATAAGCGCAAAGACACAACCAAGCAGACCTATGACGAGGGCACCAAGAAGAATAACAGCTAAAATCATACCGATCACTATAATCACTTTGACTAAAATACTAAAGATTTTAGCAATGGTAGAGCCGAAAGTGTTGGCAGAATTTGAGGTGTGAGCGGCAGGATGATTATCATCGCGGAAATTTCCGGTGACAGTTTTTCCAATATTTTCCACTGTCGGTTCCTCACCCATCATCTCCATTCTCTCAAGCGGGGTCCGTGCTTCGGGAATTACAATCCATAAAATAAGGTAGGCAATGCTGCATGTAGCAAACGAAGCAATTGTAAGAATCACCGTGATAAGTCTGACCCATGTGGGGTCTACTTTTAGAAACCATGCCATGCCGGAGCATACACCACCTAACATTGAATTCTGCGGATCACGGTAGAGTTTACGCTTCAAAGGGGGGAGAGGCGGGATATAAGGTGGAGGAGAGATTCGCTGGGTTTCTGAATCTGTTACAGTTGTTGCACCGGTCTCATCATTGACCGATACTTTGATTTCATCTTCAAACATTTCTTCCGGTTTGCCGACGCGGGAAATCACTTCCTCTACATTCTCCAAAGTCACGATAGGACTGCCGGAAGATGTGCATTCAAGAAGCAGCTCGGCAATGCGGCTCTCAATGTCGCTGACCACCTCCGTGCCATCTTCCTGCTGCTCAAAAGCATGTTCCAACGTTTTGATATAATCGTTGAGGAGAGAATAGGCGTCTTCATCTATAGTGAAGGGGAACCCGGCAACGTTGATATTGAATGTCTTTTTCATTTTTCGTTCTTGTTTAAGTTGATGATTATTGGGTTTCCTTTTTCCGGTTTTTGGTCAGTAGCTTTTTGCATGTTGCGGAAATGGTTGACATTAGCAACAATTTCATCCCATGCCTCTGACATTTCATTCATCGTCTGCTCGCCTTCGGGAGTAATGAAATAATACTTTCTGGGAGGACCTTTAGGACTTTCCTCCCATTCATAATTCAGCTTACCTTCTTTTCTTAGACGGTTAAGAAGGGTGTAGAGGGTTCCTTCCACTACTATCAGTGAAGCCTCGCTCAGCCCATTGATAATATCGGAAGGATAAGCCCTCTGTCGGCTTAACAGCAACAGCACGCAGTATTCCAGGATACCCTTTCT
Organism: Bacteroides sp.; assembly: GCA_014802265.1. GTDB lineage: Bacteria > Bacteroidota > Bacteroidia > Bacteroidales > Muribaculaceae > Lepagella. The sequence goes on from JAAVCP010000033.1 coordinate 13,651, forward strand.
CATCTGCGAGCGGATATTGCTGTCGGTTGGTTTTGTCTTGTCATTCATAATTTTATTTTTAGTATATGTTACATCCCCCTGGTGCCGGAGTTACCGCCTTGGGAAGATCCCTGTTCCATATCGAGGTCAGCTGCAGTACGCTTCACGTCGTTTCTAAGCGAACCGAAGCGTATTGAGACGCTTGCGCCTAACGCCCAACTCCGGAATCTCCCTGAGGAGGATGAAATAGAGGTGGAAGACTCAGTGGTGTCATGACTTTTGATGTAAGGAGTAAGTATATTTGATCCGAAAAGAGACACAGTCAAAGCCTTCTCTTTCAAGAATGAGCGGCTGAGTGACAGACCATGGTAGCTGTAGCCGGACGCTTTCGTCTGAAGGCTTGCCCATCCGGTGCCACCCCCGGCATAGACACTGAGACGAAGCATAAACGGGAAGGTATAGTCAGCATTAAAATTATAATTACCCTGCCAGTTATGACTTGAGGCAGTCAGCTCCGGACTGTTTGCTTTGAAGTCATCATAACTTCCGGAGAGATAAATGCCTATATTCAACATGGAAATTATATTCCAATTAAGATTCAGATTAGCAGAAGTGGTCTGGCTGTGTCCGATATTAGCATAGGTATTATTAAGAATATTGTCTTCGATAAACTGGTATGAAGTGATAGAATTATCCTCACGCCTATAGCTTACGGAAATACTTCCTCCTAATTTGCCTCCGTAATTTGAGTAGGAGAGTGAGATGCCGTGATTCTTTTCGCTGTCAAGATTGGGATTACCATACCTTACACTATTAGGAGTCAGGGTGTTGCGATAAGGATTTAGGTTCCATAGACCCGGACGCCATATTCTCATCTGATATGCCAGACGAATATTGGCAGCATCACCCACCTTATAACTTATGGCAGCATTCGGCACTACGTCATTGAGATATGATGTGAAATCAGAGTAGTCACCCACAAAATATTTCAATCCCATTCGTGTGTGCTCATAGCGCACACCTGCTTTCACATTCCATTTCCCAAAGCTACCCCCATAAGAAATGTAAGCAGCCATAATATCCTGAAACTGCATCATATCAATTGCTTCAGATTGGCGGATTTCCATATTGTCTCTTTCCGTGCCATACCAGGGATTTGATTTCTGATATGAATTATTCCAGTTTCCTTTGAAACCTGCCTCAAGCACGTGCTTATCTGAGAGGGGATTGGCATAATCAATCTGAAGTGTGTGACGCCTGCCGTAAGAGTCAGATTCTTCAAGTCGCCAGGGATATGCTTCAGGATAGCTTATGAGATCGTAAGTCATCGTGTAATAATCATCATTGCCTGAACTATATCCGAATATGTATGAGGCAACTATGTGATGTCCTTGCTTACCGAATGTATGCTGATAAGAGGCATTTGCACCAAGCCACAGACTTTTATCATCGTTGGTATAATCACGCTTCAGACTCCATTGAAGGTCATTGTCAATATTTTCAAGCCACATTGATTGTTTTTGATGGGAATCAGAATTATTTTTACCAATGTTGCCTTGCAGAGTAAACAAGTTCAGAGTGTCAGGCTCCCAAGAAAGATTGAAGTTGCCACCAAGATAATTCCAAGTGTATTTTGACTTCCCTTCTGTATATTGATATCTGTTCTCATCACTGGTTAGATTTTCAATAGTAGTATTTTGTGAATTTATATATCCAAGGTGGAAAGCATCACTGTAATTGACGTTTGCACTTGCCGTAATATTTCTGATTTTTGTGCGGGCATAAGCCGATGCCCCATAATTACGAGTGGAGACATTGGCAGACAGATTAGTCAGATAGCCTTCAAGTGACTGTTTACCTACGGTGATGATATTCAGAATACCTCCTGTGCCTTCCGCGTCATATTTTGCCCCGGGTTCGGTGATTACTTCAATTTTCTTGATTGTAGCGGCAGGCATAGATTTCAAGATAGTCTTCACATCGCCGGATAACATAGGATCTTCCTTGCCATTAATAAGAATCTTGAAATTGGAATTACCATTTACCTTGATGTTGTCTTCAGCATCTACAGTAACCATTGGCACTTTTCTCAACATCTCAATAGTGTTGTTGATTGATGACTCAGGATCCTCCTCTACATTATAAGTCAGAGTCGCGCCATCGCTTTCAATAAGTTTTTTCTTTGCAGTGATCACCACCTCCTGGAGAGTCTCATCATCAGGAGTCAGAGATATGATACCTAAATCTATGGCAGGCTTATCAGAAGAAACAGAAAAATTTCTAAGGTCAGTCTTCATTCCGGTGTATTCCACCTTAATTATATAATCACCGGAAGAGGGTAGAGCCTGTCGGAAAAAGCCTTCATCGTTTGCTACATTAAAAGCAGCGGGTGTGACAGTATCTGTTGCCAAATAAATCCTGTAGATTGCACCGGGACACACTTCTCCATCGGCAAGCGTCGTCACCCTTCCGCTCACTGAATAGTCGGCTGCCAGCGCCGAGGGGATAGAAAGGATGACGGCTGCTGCCGCAATAAATTTAGGTCTGAATTTAAAACTCATTGTAAATGCCATGACTGGTAGAGGGTTATAGGTTGGAAATTAGTGTAGAGAGAATCGCTTAAATCACTCTTTTTCAGAAAAATTGAAAAGAGCTTTGCAGCGTTTTCTTTTTAAGAAACTCGGAGGAGTCGCCTTTGTTACACTAAAATTGAATTTTAACATAATTTTTTTATTTCAAACCTAATATTTTAAATTTAGAATCATAAACCGGTACCCGATTTCCCACCAACCGCTGACTGATCATCATTATTTATTGAAGCAGAAGTCTTCTTCACGTCAGATTTCAAATTACCGAAATTCCATGTCACTGACATGCCTACATTCCAGTTATTATTAGTAATCTTGTTGCGTGTGGTAAGGATAGGGGTGTGGCTGTAGTTTCGGTATGTGGAATGAGATTGCAGGAAATTATTGGCGTTGAGAGCAACAGTCAGAGATTTGTTGGAAAGGAAATCTTTACTGATTCCGATGCCGTAATAATACCACCCATTGGAATATCCCTGCAGGTTATAGTTGCGCGTTGTATGCCCACCGTATGCGTTAAACTTATATCCCGATACCAACGAATAATTCCAGTTCGCACCATAAGTGATTGACCACCCGGCATTGTGCAAATCCTGTTTACCTGCGGAAAACATCTGCCGGGTGAGGCGTGCATTGACCGATAGCTGCATTCTTTTTACAGCAGACCAATTGAAGAATCCGAACACCGCAAAATTTCGGTTATATCCGATATTGGCATAGCTGTTATAGGTAATGTCCCCAATACTATAGACATATTGCGCTATGGCATTGTCAACAGATGAATATTCCACTCCGATATTGCCCCCGGCAGTCATGCCAAAGTTAGAATAGGTCAGAGTTATTTTATTTGCTTTCTCACTGCTTAGGTCGGGATTACCTTTGTCAACAGTGTTGACTATGATCTGTCTTTCATAGGGGTTGATTTGATTGACGGATGGTCTTGAGATTCTCATTTGGTAAGCAAGACGTAAATTTGAAGCAGTGGAGAAGGAATAGACTAATGCGGCATTGGGCACAAGGTCATTCAGATGGTTTATGAAATCAGGGGTATCGCTCCACTTGAAGTCGATTCCCATTCGTGTATGCTCATAGCGTAACCCTGCGTTGGTTGAAAGATTTCCGAATTTTCCGGAATAGGTAGCATAACCGGCAAAGACATCTTGAATCTGAATGAGATCAGTGCGGTCTGATAAGGATTCAGTAGCGTCAAGCCTATCAGAGCCGTAATAGAAATGAGCATTCGCATCATTTCTTCTGAATACTCCCTTAATCCCGGCTTCGAGGGTATGGATGTCTGTAAATGGATTTATATAGTCAAGCTGAATGGTATGCTCATTATTATATTCCTTGGAGTCTTGACGCTCGAACACCGGGATAATGGTTAGGCCTGTCTGTTCTTTCGTTAAGAAGTCAATTAATATTCTGTTAAATCCATGATTGTATTGATAGGATAGGATCGTCTTATGACCCGGTTTGCTGAAATCATGCTGCCAAGATGCGCCTGCGGTTAAACCGGAGAATGTAAGTTTGGGCTTTCCAACACGGAATAGGTATGATGTCATTGTCATATCCGGTGCGAAAGTTTCAGTAGAAGTAAAAGCGTTATTGAACTGTGGTCTAACTGCATGTATATTGCCATTAGCTGTAATCAGATCTTTATCTGAAAGATCATACGAGAGATTCAGGCCGCCACCGATATATTTGAATTTGACTTCCTGATGCATATTGGTTTTCTGAAATCGGGAATCCGTAGAATTCAGATTTTCGACATAAAACTCATTATTGTTAATCTGAGGAAACAAATCCCCATTGGCAAAATCAATGTTGGCACTCATCGAGAGGCGTTTCTTTTTCAGTCGCCCATATAATGAGGCTCCGTAATTCGATTTTGAAAAATTGGCAGATAAAGATCCGGAATAGCCGTCGGAGCTATCCTTTTTTATTGTTATCAGATTCAGTATACCTGCTGTGCCTTCAGCGTCATATTTTGCCCCAGGTTCGGTAATAACTTCAATTTTTGAAACTGCCTCTGCCGGCATAGCACGCAAGATGTTCTTATAATTGGCTGAAAGAGCAGGATCTTCCTTCCCGTTTACATAAATCTTGAAATTTTCCTGACCATTAATCCGTATATTATTTTCGCCATCAATTGTCACCATTGGGACTTTCCTGAGAGCATCTATAAGAGTGTTGCCCTTTGCAGAGGGATCCTCCTCCATATTATATGTCAAGGTTGCACCATCGGTCTGCACTAATGGTTTTTCTACTGCTATGACCACATCTTCAAGATCATAATAACTGCCTTCAATGGAATCGCCGGGTAGTGGGTCTTTTGAAGTGGAACTGATAATATCAGTAGGATCTTGGGCAAAGGCTTTGCCTCCATGCATTATCAGAAGAAATGAGTATAAGAGAAGTTTTGTTTTCATAATAGACTGTTTTGTGTCGGTCAATCCGGTTGAACTTCCCGGGTGGTGCAATCGGATTGACTTCCGTGCGTTTGAATGTTTTTGGTTTAGTTTAGCGTTGAATTCTGTTGTTTTGGCGGCATTGCCAGGAGATCGCGGAAGACTTTCTCCCTGAATGACACTGCAAAGTTATATAAAGTTTTAGTACTATGCAATACATAGTACCATAAAAATTTTAGTAATATGAAATATTATGTAGTAAATTGTACAGGATAGTAGGGTTTATGTGAATGGAAATCAGATGAATAGTATCCAGTTATCGAAAATCAAAAAATTTTTTGTAATTTTGCAGTAGAAAACAAAGACAATGAAGAATATTAGGAATTTCTGCATAATCGCTCATATAGACCATGGCAAGTCGACCCTTGCCGACCGCCTGCTTGAGCGTACCAATACCGTCTCCGTTAAAGACATGGAGGCACAAGTGCTCGACGATATGGAGTTGGAGCGAGAGAGGGGTATAACTATAAAAAGCCACGCCATTCAGATGGACTATGAGTTGAACGGGGAGAAATATGTGCTCAATCTTATTGACACTCCGGGGCACGTAGACTTTTCATACGAAGTTTCCCGTTCCATTGCTGCATGTGAAGGCGCTCTGCTAATTGTAGACGCATCGCAGGGAATACAGGCACAGACTATCTCTAACCTATATATGGCTATTGATAATAATCTTGAGATTATACCTGTCATAAATAAATGTGACCTTGACAGCGCAAAGCCTGATGAGGTAGAGGATCAGATTGTTGATCTTCTTGGGTGTGACCCGGAAGATGTGATACGTGCCAGCGGAAAGACCGGCATGGGTATTGATGAAGTGTTGAAGGCAATTGTGGAGAGAGTGCCGGCGCCTGTGGGCGATCCGGAGGCACCGTTACAGGCATTGATTTTCGATTCCGTTTTTAATCCGTTCCGTGGAATCATTGCTTATTTTAAGATTGTCAACGGTACGCTTCGCACTGGTGATTTTGTTAAATTTGTAGCTACCGGCAAGGAATATCATGCAGATGAAATCGGAGTGCTCAAACTTGATCTTTCCCCCCGTAAGGAACTTTCTGCCGGTAACGTAGGCTATATCATTTCAGGAATCAAGACCTCGAAGGAGGTGAAAGTAGGTGACACAATCACGCATGTCAACCGTCCGTGTACTGAGGCAATTGACGGTTTTGAGGAGGTTAAACCTATGGTGTTTGCCGGAGTCTATCCAATAGAAACTGAAGATTTCGAGAATCTGAGAGCCTCACTTGAAAAACTCCAGCTTAATGATGCCTCACTGACTTTCCAGCCTGAATCATCTGCAGCCCTCGGATTCGGATTCCGTTGCGGATTCCTCGGATTGCTTCACATGGAGATAATTCAGGAGAGACTGGGCAGGGAATTTGACATGGACGTTATCACGACCGTGCCAAATGTATCATATAAGGTATATGATAAGAAGGGAAACTGCACTGAAGTGCATAATCCATCCGGACTTCCTGAGCCTACTCTCATTGACCATATAGAAGAACCCTATATCCGCGCCACTATAATCACTCAGGCAGATTACATAGGTCCTATAATGACCCTTTGTCTTAGCAAGAGGGGAGAACTGGTGAAACAGGAATATATTTCAGGCAACCGAATGGAGATAACTTTCGATATGCCGCTCGGAGAAATTGTGATTGACTTCTACGACAAGTTAAAATCAATCTCAAAGGGTTATGCCTCCTTTGACTATCACCTGCATGATTTCAGAGAGTCAAAACTTGTGAAGCTTGACATTCTGCTGAATGGAGAGAGCGTTGATGCGCTTTCAACCCTCACTCATGCCGACAATGCGGTAAGATTTGGACGCCGAATGTGTGAGAAGTTGAAAGAATTGATTCCGCGTCAACAGTTTGATATTGCAATTCAAGCGGCAATAGGCGCAAAGATTATTGCCAGGGAAACTATAAAGGCTGTGCGTAAGGACGTGACCGCCAAGTGTTATGGCGGTGATATTTCGCGTAAGCGTAAACTTCTTGAAAAGCAAAAGGCAGGTAAAAAACGAATGAAGCAGATCGGTTCTGTGGAGGTTCCCCAAAAAGCTTTTCTCGCTGTTCTTAAACTTGATTGATACTTTCCGTGTTTTAGTAATAAGACCGGACTCCCGATCACCGGTGAGTCCGGTCTTTAGTAATTTAATAATATTAAAAGGCACCACTATGAACATTGGAGACAAATTTCCCGATCTACTCGGAAAAGACAGCAACGGCAATGAAGTGAAACTTTCTGATTTTCCCGGGAAGAAGTTTATAATCTATTTTTATCCTAAAGACAACACGCCCGGTTGCACAATGGAGGCAATCAGCTTTCGTGACAATTATCAGACATTCCTCAATATGGGTTATCAGGTGATTGGCGTTAGCAAGGATTCAGAATCGAGTCATAAAAAGTTTGCAGAGAAACAATGTCTGCCTTTCCCACTTGTTGCGGATACCGAGACAAAGCTTTGCCAACTGGCAGGAGTATGGCAGTTGAAGAAAATGGCAGGGAGAGAATATATGGGAGTTGTACGCACAACTTTTGTGTGCGATCATGATGGTGTTGTGACCGACGTAATAAAGAAAGTTACCCCGAAAACGGCAGCCGACCAGCTCTTTGAGCTTCTCGACGGCAGAGGGTCAATCAATCCTGCCCCCTGATCAATTAGAAATTAGTAATGTAGAATTAGCAATGATGTTTAGCTTGAATGTCCTGACTTACTAATTTGCTTTCTTGTTTTAACAGTAAAGTCATTACTAATTTTTATTTATTACTAATTGTTGATTACTAATTAATTAAGGTTATGGCAACAGTATTCTACACTGCGAGGAAGACAATCAAAAATCTCACTAACGGCGGCAATGTACTCATTGTCGCCACTGCTTTAGCATTATTAGTGGTCAATCTTCCTTTCCTGCATAATTTCTATAATTCACTATGGACACATGAGATGGCTTTGCAGATTGGTAATTTCAATCTGTTTAGTCATCATGGAGAACCTATGTCGGTGATGGCATTTATCAATGATGCGCTTATGGCAGTGTTCTTCTTTTCAGTTGGGCTTGAGATTAAACGTGAAATTCTTGTCGGCGAGTTGTCATCATTCCGTCAGGCATTGCTTCCGATAGTGGCAGCTGTAGGTGGCATGGGTATTCCGGTGCTCCTTTTTGTGTTGATGGCACATGATACACCATATTCAGGGGGTGCTGCCATACCTATGGCTACAGACATAGCGTTTTCTCTTGGTATTCTTTCGATGCTCGGTAACCGTGTGCCTATTTCGTTAAAAATCTTTCTGACCACATTAGCTGTGGTAGATGATATCGGCGGAATTCTGGTGATCGCAATATTTTATAGCACACACATTAATTATGTGTTGCTTATCATAGCAGCAGTGCTCTTGGGAGTATTGGCATTAGGAGGCAGATTTTCGATTCAGAGTAAGATGTTTTATCTTGGTATAGGGGCTTTTATCTGGTTCTTGTTTCTGAATGCCGGCATACACCCGACAATTGCCGGCGTGTTGATTGCATTCTGTGTGCCTGCCAAACCGGTGTATGCCCCAAAGAAATATATCAAGACTATCAGAAAGAATATAGGATATTTTGCTGATGTAGATGACGAAAAACTTGATAGCCGCACCATCCTTACGAAGGATCAGCTTAACTGGCTGAAAGAGATAGAATCAGCTTCTGATAAGGTTATCTCTCCTCTTCAAGATATGGAAGACTCCCTTCACCCGATAGTAAACTATCTGATAGTGCCTTTGTTCGCGTTTGCGAATGCAGGAATATATTTCGGAGACCTTCAGTTTAGTGCACTTTTCGAGGGTGTAGCGCCGGCTATAATTATAGGACTTGTAGCAGGTAAATTTATAGGTATATTTTTATTTACATGGCTTTGCATAAAGTTTAAATGGGCACCGATGCCGGAGGGTACAAATTGGAAGCAGCTTGCTGCCGTTTCGATGTTGGGAGGTATAGGTTTCACTGTCTCCCTCTTTATTGCCAATCTTACTTTCACAGCAGGTGATCCATACACATCGCAGTTGCTCAATAATTCCAAGTTAGGAATTCTTGTGGGTTCATTCCTTGCCGGATTCCTTGGTTGGCTCTTCCTCCATCTTACATTGCCGAAAACGGAAAAGGCATAGAAATATCTCAGTTCTAATGTAAATCAAAAAGGAAGCAAGTTTGATCAAAAGATGAAAATTGGTCTAATTTGTTTCCTTTTCTTGTAAGATTAGCGATTTATTGCTAATTTTGCAGCTGAAAATCTCACCTCACACTCTCTCCACAAAAACATAATATATCACCGAAAGAATATGAAAAAGGTTTTGCTGCTCGGATCCGGGGCTTTAAAAATCGGACAAGCGGGCGAATTTGACTATTCGGGATCCCAGGCTCTCAAAGCCATGCGCGAGGAAGGTATCTCGACAGTTTTGATAAATCCAAACATTGCCACAATCCAGACTTCAGAAGGCGTGGCAGACCAAGTTTATTTTCTCCCTGTTACTCCATATTTTGTGGAGGAAGTCATTAAAAAAGAAAGGCCCGACGGCATATTACTTGCTTTCGGTGGGCAGACAGCCCTTAATTGTGGAACAGAACTCTACCTCAACGGTACGCTTGAGAAATATGGAGTAAAGGTGCTCGGCACTTCCGTGGAAGCCATCATGATTACGGAAGACCGAGACCTTTTTGTAAAGAAGCTCAACGAAATTGACATCAAGACCCCGGTTTCACAAGCTGTGGAGACACTTGAAGATGCCATAAAGGTTGCTCATAGAATCGGTTATCCCGTTATGGTGCGTTCAGGCTATGCATTAGGTGGTCTTGGATCAGGTATCTGTACTAATGACGAAGAATTTATCCGTCATTGCGAAAGTGCGCTTGCATATTCGCGTCAGATCCTTGTGGAAGAATCACTTAAGGGTTGGAAAGAGATTGAGTTTGAAGTAATCCGTGACGCCAATGATCATTGTTTCACGGTGGTACCTATGGAAAACTTTGACCCTCTGGGTATTCATACCGGTGAGTCAATTGTGGTTGCTCCTATTGTTTCACTCAAGCCGGAGCAAATTAAAATGCTTGAGGAAATTGCCACAAGGGTGGTGCGCCATATTGGGATTGTAGGTGAATGTAATATCCAGTATGCTTTCAATGCTGAAACCAATGACTACCGCATCATTGAGATAAATGCCCGTCTGAGCCGTTCTTCAGCACTTGCATCCAAGGCATCGGGTTATCCTCTGGCATTTGTAGCTGCAAAACTTGCATTGGGTTATACACTTGACCAAATCGGGGAGATGGGTACACCCAACTCTGCATACGTGGCACCATCAGTTGACTATATGATTGTTAAGATTCCACGTTGGGACCTTTCAAAATTCATCGGGGTTGACCGTGAAATCGGTTCTTCAATGAAATCTGTAGGTGAGATTATGTCAATTGGCAAGTCGTTTGAGGAAATTATCCAGAAAGGTCTGCGAATGATTGGTCAGGGCATGCACGGATTTGTAGGCAACAATGACATTCATTTTGAAGATCTTGACAAGGTGCTTGCTCACCCCACGGATCTGCGAATCTTTGCAATAGCTCAAGCACTTGAAGAGGGCTACAGCATAGAGAGAATAGAGGAACTGACAAAGATTGACAAGTGGTTCCTTGAGCGTCTTGCAAATATCGTTAGATATAAAGGTATCCTTTCAAGCTATGGTAAGATAGAAGACCTCCCGAAAGAAGTCATGAAAGAAGCGAAACGACTCGGTTTTTCTGATTTCCAGATTGCACGTTTCGTGGAGGAACCGGTAGGTAATATGGAACCTGAGGTGCTTCGTGTACGTGAACACCGTAAGTCAATGGACGTGGTGCCCCATGTCCGCAGAATCAACACTGTTGCGTCAGAATATCCTGATCTCACCAATTATCTTTACGTGACATACGGTGCTGATGAAAATTCCATACGTTACGACATGAATGCCGGTAATAATATTGTGGTGCTTGGTTCCGGTGCCTATCGAATTGGCAGTTCTGTGGAGTTTGACTGGTGTTCTGTAAATGCTGCTAACACTTGCCGTAAACTCGGCTACAAGTCAATCATGATCAACTATAACCCGGAGACGGTGTCAACCGACTATGACATGTGTGACCGCCTCTATTTCGACGAACTGAGCTTCGAAAGGGTTATGGATATCCTTGATCTTGAGACTCCACGTGGTGTAATTGTCAGTGTGGGTGGTCAGATTCCTAATAACTTGGCAATGAAGCTTTATCGCCGCCACGTGCCAGTGTTGGGCACTTCCCCGATCTCAATTGATCGCGCAGAGAACCGCCATAAATTCTCTGCCATGCTTGATCAGCTTGGCATTGATCAGCCGCGCTGGAAAGAACTTACGACGAAAGAGGATATTGACGCATTCGTAAAAGAGGTCGGCTTCCCTGTTTTAATTCGTCCGAGTTATGTGCTCTCCGGCGCAGCCATGAATGTCTGCTACGATTATGAGCAGATGGATAAGTTCCTGTCGGAAGCTGCAAAGGTTTCAAAGGAATATCCTGTAGTGGTTTCAGAGTTCATGCAAAACACTAAGGAGATTGAATTTGATGCAGTTGCTCGCAACGGTGAGATTGTTGAATATGCTATTTCAGAGCATATCGAATATGCCGGTGTACATTCGGGTGACGCTACTCTGGTATTCCCGGCACAGAAGATATACATGGCTACAGCCCGCAGAATCAAGCGTATAAGTGCTAAGATTGCCAAGGAACTGAATATTTCCGGTCCGTTTAACATTCAGTATCTTGCAAAGGATAACTTCGTGAAGGTTATTGAATGTAACCTCCGTGCGTCACGTTCTTTTCCATTTGTGAGCAAGGTTCTGAAGAAGAATTTCATAGAGACCGCCACTCGCATTATGCTTGGTGAGAAGGTTGAGAAGGTTGATTCATCAACTTTTGATATTGACTATATCGGTATCAAGGCTTCTCAGTTCTCATTTGCCCGCTTACATAAAGCAGACCCGGTGCTTGGCGTTGACATGTCATCGACAGGTGAGGTAGGCTGTCTTGGCAAAGACTTTGACGAGGCTCTTCTTAATGCTATGATTTCTGTAGGTCATCATGTCCCGAAGAATGCAGTGCTTGTAAGCTCCGGCGATGTAAGAGGTAAGGTTGACATGCTTGATGCCTGTCGTCTGCTTGCCGAAAACGGATATAAAATTTATGCTACAGCCGGTACAGCTGCATTCCTAAAAGAGAATGGCGTGGAATCTATCCCTGTTTGCTGGCCTGATGAGGAAGGGGAGAATGTGCTTGATGTGATTTCAAATCACAAAGTAGACCTGATCATTAATATTCCGAAGAATCATACTAAAAGAGAACGCACTAACGGCTACAAGATTCGTCGCTGGTCAATAGACCACAACATTCCATTGTTGACAAATGCACGTCTCGCAAGCGCATACGTTAAGGCATTTATCAACAAGAAGGTAGAAGATCTTGAAATAACCCCCTGGAAGGAATATTAATCCCGTTTGTGTAGTTATGTCTTTACTAATGAATCACGGCTTTTTCATTTAAAATAACAATAAGGTCTATATACCTCCTTTACCCGGTTCGTTTAAGAGCCGGGTAATTTGTTAGACCTGTATTTCAGTAATTTACACTTTCTGAAACACTACCACTCTTCGTATGATGAAGATAATGGGTTTAGGGCGGCTAAAGTCTTATTATTTTCTTTCGATCAAATCTTTCCGTCAAGAAATTTGATTTTCTTTCACCCTCTAATAATTAAGTAGGAGGGCATCATGTGAAGCCCAGCTTTAAGTGCCATAAGATAATAACTGTATTCAATTCTTGTAGTTGGGAGATCGGAATGTTCATCAATTTTATGATCATAGGTACAAATCCCGCCAATGGTGTAGAGACCTGACCGGAATAACATTCACCGGATTGCAAATTCACGTTTATGACAGCTTTCGGTCGACGTCCACTGGCAGAAGTGCCTATCTTGAACAGACTTTCAATAATGAAATCCGGGTTCATAATGGCATGAAAGCTTTTGGCTTCTTTAAGAGCCATCTGTGCCAGTTTTGATAGTTCTTCGATTTCAACCTTGAAAGGTTTTCCATCTCCTCTGATGTTGGCGGCACAAATTCTAACGTGTCCATACCTCTGCGACCTATATATGCCAAGCGGTGAAATATCTTTGTTACGAATTTTATGTGTTTTTGCCCACTCCGCAAATATTAGGTTCCCAAATGGTCTTGAATCTGCAATAAAAGATAGTAGTCACCAAACAATTTATCATCTTCCGGATAAAATGGGAAACCATTTTGAGCACGGTTACTACGTATAGAGGCTTGAATAGGGGAGAGGTCAAATCCTCTTTTTATAAAATCGGTATCAAAGTAAAATAATATTTGATAGCTATATCCTTTGGGAGTCGAAACGAGGGTTCCAACTTTCTCTCCCAAATCATTACATCAAGCTTGTAAATCATTTCTCTTTTCTTCTTACTCTCTTAGGAATCAATTTATTAATCTCTCTTAATGCCATTGGTGGATATGGAAGTTTTGGGAGAATTTCCACAAATTGATCTTCCATGCCAATACACCGAAGTAAAGGGATGAAATTATTGTAGGTAAGATTGGGATTTTTCCCTTGTTCAAAATGACTGATGGTGGTATAACTGACCTCTGACTTTTGAGCGAGTTCGCGCTGGCTCAATTCTTACAGCGAGCCGATATTCTTTCATTCTTGTTGAAAGAATAGTCATAATATCAATGTTTAAAAGGGGTTTTATCACCTATCATGGTTTAATATATTGCTATTTAACCGCCAATATAGCAATAAATATCCATCTATAAAACTATCTTAACCAAAATAGGGATTATATTGGTAAATTATGGAAAGGATATTTTATTATGACATTAGTTTTGGTTTTAAGGACCGGGTGATAAGATTAAGCGTTGATGAAACAAGGATCGATCTCACTATAGACACCGTCGGAACAATTCCAACCGATAGAATAGGTCATAGCGATCAGGTTCTCCATTTTTTGATGATACTCCTTTTCAAGACCATTGGTTACTAACCAATTAGATAATCTTTTGAAGTTGGAAATAACAGATCTCACAAAAGATTCAGAATAGCTATAATTTCTGCCGTAATCGCAAATCAGAGTCAGCAGATAGACCATCATATCAGCCACAATGTAAGGATCACATATTTTATTAGTGAAATCTTTCATTATGGCGTTAACCTTTGAGAATTTAAGATTTGTCACAGGTTCACCGTTTGGTCGATAAAACTTTGAATATAACTGTGATTGAGTCTTATTAACTAATTTGGTTACGTCGGGATTCAGAAAAAAGTCAATATACTCCTTAGCAGGTTTAAAATCTGAATATATGTCAAGAATGAACTCTTCAAGTTGATCCTTGTTGAGTTCCTTAAGATATTTTTTAAGTTGAGATTTAGACATAGAATATTTTATGGGTTAGGTTGAAAGATAAAAGGAGACAGGTGCTAAGAGGGTACCCATCTCCTTACAAATAATATCATGTAGGTTTGTCCTTTAATTAATAGCCGAGAGTTGTGTAGTCTTGGCTTAGGCGGAGCATCTGTTGAACGTAGTTCTCGCCGTATTTCAGTTTTACGTCGGTGATATTACCTTGATTGTCGTAAACCGGAACATACTGAGGATTGATGAACCCACGATATGGAGGGATATTGAGTTTGGAATAACGGTCAAGAACCTCTTTATGAAGCTTAGGATCAACCTTTACCGCATACTTGTTGATAAGAGCTGCTCCTGCCTCATAGTCACCTTCACTCTTGATACGCTGAATCTCACCGAGTAATTGTCCGATAAGGTCACGCATTTTTCTATAATCATTTATTTTTACGTATGTCTTGCCGTTTTTCTTAATCAGCTCAACAACCTTACCTTTCTTACCGTGCTCAAGTACCCATGCTGCGATCAACTGACGGTTACGCATGTGTGCCTCCTCTATATCCTTACCCGGCTCGATACGGTTAAGCTGAGTCATAAGACCATTAAGCATATATTTATAGTATTCAGCTTGATATGCATTGGGATTGTCAAGCACACCAAGCTCAAGAAGCTTCGGATCAGCAAGATAATAAAGAGCGAAAAGGTCAGCACGTGCCTCCTCAAGAGCTGCCCCATTTTCTTTCAATGCGTCCTGATCAACGCCTGGGAGAAGCTGGCCGGAGGCATGCCCCAGACATTCGTGAAGGTCAGTATGAAGCATATCAGTGATATAGAGATATTCCTCCATATTCTTACGTGTCGGTTCATCAATTACGAACTCTTCATTAAAGCCGTTGCCGTGTGACGCCATGTCGTATGCCTCGGTGATATTTTCGAGAGTCACTGATTTGGAACCATGAGCGGCACGAATCCAGTTTGCATTAGGCAGGTTAATACCGATAGCAGTGGAGGGGAAAGCATCCCCGGCAAGCATGGCAGCAGTTATAACTTTTGCCGAAACGCCTTTAACAGTCGGCTTGCGGAAACGTGGATCAACAGGGGAGTGGTCTTCAAACCACTGTGCATTGCTTGAAATGGTTTCGGTGCGGGCAGAAGATTTGCCATTCTTGAAATTAACATAAGATTCGTATGAACCTGTCATTCCGAGTGGATCACCGTAACTTTCGATAAAACCGTTTACAAAGTCTACGTCAGAGGCTGTATCCTCAGCCCAAAGGATTGAATACTCGTCGAATAAACGTAGATCACCGGTCACATAGTAGTCAATCAGCTTGGTGATATATGCTTTCTGAGCATCATTTTCAGCCACACCCTTAGCCATGTCAAGCCAATAGATAATTTTGGCGATTGCATCGCCATAAAGTCCGTTAAGATGATAATGTTCTTCTTTTATTTTCCCATTCTCTTTAACCACCTTAGCATTAAGACCGTATGAGATTGGAGTCGGATCATTGAGGTCTTTGATTGCATTATAGTAAGCTTCCACTTCAGCTTGGGTCACACCGTCGCCGTAAAGGTTAGAAGCGGAGTTAGCAACCACATCGGCAGACCCATCTTGGAAAACTCTCTTTGCCATTACAGAGGGATCAAAAATTACCGGAGTAAGAGTAGCTATAAGCTGCTGGCGTGTTTCACCTGGATTGAGCGGCAGAAGATTTTCGGGAAGAGCATTTACCTGCTCTTTGAAAAATGCTTCTGAAAATTCAGGAGTAAACTTGTCAGTGGAATAGTGGTGGTGGATTCCGTTACCAAACCATACCTGCTTGAGATATTTCTCAAAAGCTTTAAACTCCGAAGAGTTCTTATCACCCTTGTAGTTTGTATAAATATTCTCCAGGAGTTTTCTTATCTGAAGATTGTAGCGTCCGTTCTGATCCCAAATTATGTCACGTCCAGACTGAGCAGCCTGAGACAGATAGTAGATCATTTTTTTCTGATTTAAAGAAAGGCGGTCAAACTCCGGCACTTCATAACGGAGCACTTCGATGTCGGCAAAATTGTCGACATGGTAGTCAAAATTTTTGTCTACCACCGCATTTGCTTGAAAAGCCATCATGGAAGCGAACATGAGGGTTGCTAATTGTTTGTTCATTGTTGTTAATATATTAGATAATCTGGTATTAGTTTAAGGTTACTCAACATACAATACGAGCCCCTTCAGATATTCCCCTTCAGGGTGGGAAATATCTATGGGGTGATCAGCGGGCTGAGTGAGCTGATGAAGTATTCTTACTTTCCTTCCTGACTGAGAGGCAGCGGTAAACACAGCGAGACGGAACATTTCGCGTGTTACAACCTGAGAGCATGAGAATGTGAACAGCACACCGCCACTTTTTATCTTTTCAAAAGCCTTGGCATTAAGTTTACGATAGCCGATAAGACCGTTTTTTAATGCTGACCGATGCTTGGCAAATGCAGGAGGATCGAGGATAATAAGGTCATACTTATCATTTTCCATCTCTGCAAGATATTTGAATGCATCTGTGGCATAGGTGTGATGACGCTTGTCATCAGAGAAATTAAGCTCTACGTTTGCATCAGTCAAAGCAGCTGCCTTAGCAGAGGAATCAACGGAGTCAACAGTTTTGGCGCCCCCTCTAAGCGCATAGACAGAAAAACCTCCGGTATAGCAGAACATATTCAGTACATTTCGGTCTTTAGCATACTTCTCTAAAAGAGCTCGGTTTTCCCGCTGGTCAACAAAGAAACCTGTCTTTTGCCCACGTAGCCAGTCAATGTTAAATCTTAATCCGTTTTCAATTGCTATATTACCATCAAAATGACCGATTAGATAATCATTCTGAGGATCAAGACGTGCTTTAAAGGGGAGAGTGGTCTCACTTTTATAGTAGACATTTCTTATACGTGCTTCAGGAAGTTGAGTAAGGGCATCGGCAATTTTCATTCTTTCAAAGTGCATACCGGGAGAATGGGCTTGCACCACCGCAGTATCACCGTAAATATCAATCACCAACCCCGGCAAGAAATCACCTTCACCATGCACAAGTCTGTAGCAGTTATTGTCAGGACGAATCAGTTCTAAAGTCTTTCTGAGCCGGAAAGCAGACTCAAGTCTTTTACGGAAGAAATCTTCCGGAAGATCAGCATCTCCAAACTGAAGCAGACGCACGGCGATGCTCCCTATTTGAAAATGACCGATGCCTAATATCCGGTTATCGGAAGATATGACCCTTACAAGCTCTCCTTCCTCAAGATTATCAGGTAAAGAGGCTATTGCCCCAGAGAACACCCAGGGATGATGGCGAAGAATAGACTCTTCCTTTTTAGGTTTTAGAATTATAGATTTCATTGTAAATGTGTCGTTAATTTTTTGGTAGATATCCTTGAAAAATTGCTTCATTGAAAATCTTGAGCCGGATTATTTAAACAGGCGTACAATGTCCATTCCGTTAGCATAAAGCAACAGGAGAATCAGAAGTATCATACCACCCATCTGTGCATACTCAAGGAATTTTTCCGAAGGTTTTCTGCGGGTTATGACCTCATAGAGGAGGAAGAGCACATGACCGCCGTCGAGTGCGGGGATAGGTAGGATATTCATGAAAGCAAGTGCCACAGAAAGGAAAGCGGCAATATTCCAGAAAGCTATCCAATCCCATTTTTCAGGGAATATTGATCCAATAGAGCCGAATCCACCAACACTCTTGGCACCCTCTTTTGTAAAGACAAGCTTCATTGACTGTGCGTATGATGTAAGCTTATCTGTGCCCATCTCAATACCTCGTGGTACGGATTGAAGCAGAGTGTAGTTGATTTCTTTTGCATTGAAAAACACTGAGGGATCAAGCTGAAGACCGATGCCCATTTTTGAAGATTCATTAAGCGTGACCGGAACAGTTATAGTATCGTTTTCTGCCAAAGCCTCGTTTTTTCTAATCACAGAAAGATTTACGGTCATGTTTTCATGACCTTTGAGAGTGGTAAGAAATTGATCTAATGACTCTGTTTGGATAGAATCAATAGCCACAATTCGGTCGCCTACCTTAATTCCGGCTTTTTCTGCCGCATCTCCGGGGGCAACCTGTGTCACCTCCGTAGGAATCCTATAGGTCATGAAATTAATCTTGGCAGTGTCGCTTTTTGCTTCCTTATCAAGACTAAAAATGAATTCCGAAGGTATTGTTATGTCTACCGTGTCTTTACCATTACGCAATACAGTCACTGTCTTCGCCTGAATCATCTTCATGCGTGCTTCGCCAGGCACGTCGAGTTCTTCTCCATCTGCAAATAGAGGTATGTCGCCATCATGAAAACCAATTTTCTGTGCTTCCCCTGAGTAAGCCATACCCATTTTTGCCTCAGAAAAGGGAACATATTTTTCACCTGTGGCATATACTATGCCGGCATAGATGATAATGGCAAGCAGAAAATTAAACAATACTCCGGCAATCATAATAAGAAGTCGTTGCCATGCCGGTTTTGATCGGAATTCCCACTCTTTAGGTGGTTGTTTCATCTGCTCCTTATCCATTGACTCATCAATCATGCCGGCAATTTTGCAATATCCCCCTAAAGGGAGCCAACCGATACCATATTCAGTGTTGCCCCAAAAAGAATCTTTTATCTTTTTCCCTGAAGAAATTTCAGCTGCTGCAGAGTCGGAACCGGCTAAGGCTTTTTCAAGGCTCTTTGTTTTCCCCAGTCCACCGATATATTTCTTCGGTTTCCATTTAAATAATTCAGTCCAGGGATCAAAGAAGATATAGAATTTCTCTACCTTTACCCCAAATATACGGGCAAAAAGGAAGTGTCCGAACTCATGGATAATTACCAGAATGGCGAATGCCATAATGAGCTGGGTGGCTTTTATCAGAAATGTTTCCATTTTCTAAAATAGAATTTCAAATTGGATTATGAACGTAAATTGGTTAGCCATTCATCGGCTATTTTAAGAGCCTCTGTATTGGTGGCAATAAGGTCATCTAAAGTCGGGGAAGGTATAAATGGAGTTTTTTCCATTGTGTATGCCGCGAGTCGGGGCATGTCGGTGAATTTGATTTCTTCCCTAAGGAAAGCTGCCACAGCTTTCTCGTTGGCTGCATTGAGAATGCAAGGCATATTACCTCCCATCTCAATAGCTTTGAAGGCGTATGTAAGGAGAGGAAATTTCTCATAGTCCGGCTCTTCAAAAGTGAGGGTAGAGAATTGTGACAGGGATAGCTTCTGTTTCGGGTTATCAGAAGGTAAACGATCGGGATATCCAAGTGCATAACGAATTGGAAGACGCATATCAGGCACTCCGAGCTGTGCCTTTATAGAGCCGTCGACAAATTCCACCATCGAATGGACAATGCTCTGAGGATGTACCACAATCTGAATTTTTGAGGGTGGACATCCAAATAGCCAACGTGCCTCGATCATTTCAAATCCTTTGTTCATCATGGAGGCAGAATCGATTGTCACTTTGGCTCCCATATTCCAGTTGGGGTGACGGAGAGCATCTTTTACTGTAACTTTATCTAATTGTTCCTTAGAGAGTTTTCTGAAAGGTCCTCCGCTGGCAGTAAGCAGAATTTTATTAGCTCGATTACAACTTTCTCCGACCAGGCACTGAAATATAGCCGAGTGCTCACTGTCAACCGGAATGATTTCCGAATTAGAAGTTTTAATTAGATTTGTGATCAGTTCGCCTGCCACCACAAGGGTTTCTTTGTTGGCAAGAGCAATTATTTTACCGGCATTTATTGCTGCAATTGTAGGGATAAGCCCACTATAGCCCACCATTGCCGTGACAACTATATCAACTTGAGGAAGGGCAGCAGCCTCAGCAATAGCGTCAGCGCCGGCTACCACTTCTATAGGTAGTCCGGCAAGAGCCTCCTTAAGATTATGATAATATTTGACATCAGCAATAACAATTCTTTCGGGCAAATATTTTTTTGCCTGCTCGGCAAGAAGTTGCCAGTTATGATTGGCAGTCAGGACAGAGGCGTGAAACATCGAAGGATATTCACTAATAATGTCGAGAGTCTGAGTGCCAATGCTTCCTGTGCTTCCGAGCACTGCAATATTTTTAAATTCTTTACTCACTTTTATATTTGTTTGTAAGGTAAATAATTGACTGGTTAAGGTTTATATCTCACTGTCTTGCTATTGAAGGAAAGAATCTGAGTTGGGCTCACCGAGATACTCATAAGGTATGAGGGGAGTGCCGTTGTGCCACATCTCAATGTTGATAATCTCGTTGTTACGTGCATTTCCATTGGTAGTGAGGGCTATGATTTGTCCACCTGACACTTTGTCGCCCGCTTCAATCAACACAGTCCCCAGGCGGCTGCACCTGCTTAGGAATCCTTTGGGATGCTGAATTAACACAGCTGTTCCACCTCCTTCTTTAAGAGATTGTGAGACAGAGATGACGGTTCCATCGGCAATTGCTGCCACCGGTGAGCGTTTTGAGATTATAATTTTAGCTTTGGTTGAATGTCTGGAGTCATCAGAGATGATGCTTTCTTCGTTTACAGAAGAAAACATCATACTTTCTGCAGCAAGTGGTGCCACAATTGAAATATTATATTTGTCACGTTCTCTCATCATAGCCACAAAATTGCGTTCCTCTTGCGACGTCGGAATAATGGAATCAGAAGCATATCTCAAACTGTCACGATTCTCTGTTTTTACATCTGAGAACACTTCCCGTTCAGTATCAAGCACATGCATTATGTTTGACAGGAAGTAATCATTAATCTGATATGCATTTTGAAGAGAATCCAGACGCATGTGTTGCTCTTCCGTTTCAGCACGCTCAGAGTCTTTGAGATAACCAGGCAACAATGTGTGGGCAGGAGTAATATATAGAATTAATGCGCCGAGTGAGAGGAGTAATATAAGTATGACAGCCCCTGTCAGCGTGATTTTCCACGGCGACATGCTTACCCGGAATACATTCTCGAGGCGCGATTCGTTTTCTATGGTTATGATATATCTTGACTTCGCTTTCATGAAGCTGTTTTGTTGCGTTAGAATATAAAATTCCCTTGCAATAAAGTGCGAAATTAGTCAAAAAGTAGCAATTTTCAAAATTTATTATAAATCAAATTAATAAGGAATTTTTTGAATAAATAAAATTGATGAAAACTCTGTAATTGAATAAATATGATAGGGTCGACGCACAGACAAAAAGCGTTTGGCTTACGACAAATTATATCTGACAGTTTCAAATCTGGTATCTGTGAATTTCGGAATATATGCCTATATATAATTAAGGAGTAGTATGAGGGAATTGGTGGCATAATTTTAAAGGATTTTAAAGAAAGTGAAAATTTTTTGAAAATTTTTGCCAAAAACTTTGGTGGATTCAAAATATCATTGTACTTTTGTAACAGAAAGAGCCGATTAACCATGAATCTCAATTGTGAATGCTGTCACAATGCTCACTCCAGGCTCATGATTGCGACTTTTTGCAATTAAAAAAGGAACATACACTAACCAATAAATCTAAACTGAAAAGACATGAACATTTCAGAGATTATGGCCAACCTCGAGGCCAAACACCCCGGTGAGAAAGAATATCTCCAGGCAGTGAAAGAGGTTCTCCTTTCTGTAGAGGAGGTATACAACCAGCATCCCGAATTTGAAAAAGCCCGTATCATCGAGCGTATGGTAGAGCCTGATCGTATTTTCACTTTCCGTGTTACTTGGATTGATGACAAAGGTGAAGTTCAGAACAATATCGGCTACCGCGTTCAGTTCAATAATGCCATCGGTCCCTACAAGGGCGGCATCCGTTTCCACGCATCAGTAAACCTTTCTATCTTGAAGTTCCTCGGCTTTGAGCAGACTTTCAAGAATGCCCTCACTACTCTCCCAATGGGCGGTGGTAAGGGTGGTTCAGACTTCAGCCCCCGTGGTAAGAGCGACGCAGAAATCATGCGTTTCTGCCAGGCTTTCATCCTTGAACTTTGGCGTAATCTCGGTCCTGACCGCGATGTACCTGCAGGTGACATAGGTGTTGGTGGCCGTGAGGTAGGTTACATGTATGGCATGTACAAGAAACTCGCTCGTGAGAACACAGGCACATTCACTGGTAAGGGTCTCAGCTTCGGCGGCAGCCGCCTTCGTCCTGAAGCTACCGGTTTCGGTGCTATCTATTTCGTTCAGGACGTTCTCAAAAAGAACTGGAACGAGACAATGGAAGGTAAGACAGTTGCTATCTCCGGTTTCGGTAACGTTGCTTGGGGTGCTGCTACTAAGGCTACTGAACTCGGTGCTAAGGTTATCACCATCTCCGGTCCTGACGGCTATATCTATGACCCCGCAGGTCTCGACGCAGAGAAAATCGAATATATGCTTGAACTCCGTGCTTCAGGCAATGATGTAGTTGCTCCTTACGCAGAAAAATTCCCAGGCTCAACATTCTTTGCAGGCAAAAAACCTTGGGAGCAGAAAGTTGATATCGCTCTTCCTTGCGCTACTCAGAATGAGCTTAATGGTGAAGACGCTAAGCAACTTATCGCTAATGGTGTTCAGCTTTGCGCTGAGGTCAGCAACATGGGTTGTACTCCGGAGGCTATTGATGCATTCATCGCAAACAAGACTATCTACTGCCCAGGTAAGGCTGTTAATGCCGGCGGCGTAGGCGTATCAGGTCTTGAAATGAGCCAGGACGCAGAACACCTGCAGTGGAGTGCAGCTGAGGTTGACGCTAAACTTCATGAGATGATGAACTCTATCCACTCTGCTTGTGTAGAATATGGCACACAGGAAGATGGCTACATCAACTACATGAAGGGTGCCAACATCGCAGGCTTCCTCAAAGTGGCTGACGCTATGATGGGTCAGGGCATCATCTGATGAGATGACCAGACTCAAAAGGATATAAGGAACAATTAAACTTCTGATAGTTTATCCGTAAAGAGTAATTGAAAATAAGAGTAATTGAAATGTTTCATCAGCAAAGGCCGACCGCCCGTGAGGGTAGTCGGCCTTAACTATTTCTTATCTTATCCATCTGCGAAGGGAATGGGTTGAGAGAGAGGTCTGCACATCGATGAGGCGTTGGTTGGAAGAACCTCTGAAAAGAAGGTCACGGTCTTTGAGTGATTCAATAAACGGACCGTCAACCACTACATCAGCTAATTCCACAGCATGTAGCAACTCCGGCATTGAGATTATCTCTTCCCAGGTGTAACCGGTAAATATCCATACATTTCTTCCGTCATCTTTCAGTGCGGAAATAAGTTTGGAAGTTTTCATTGGATTAAGAAGAGGGTCTCCACCTGATAAAGTAACATCAAAATCTTCTTCTTTGACTATCTTTATTATTTCATCCAAAGACATTAGTGTCCCACTATTTTTATCCCAAGACTGAGGATTATGACAACCGGGGCACCGATGATTACACCCGGCGAGATAAATAGAAGTGCGGAACCCCGGTCCATCAACCGTGGTTCCGCGCATTATACTTAGAACATTATAATTCACAATTCAATCATATTTATTCGTGTACCACACGGTCTTTTAATTCAGCAAGTTTACCGGAATTCCATCGGTCGGTTGTTCCGACGAGATAACCTGTGATTCGTTGTATCGTCTCAAATTTTACACCACATTTCGGGCAATGAGTATCATTCATATCAGCATTCTCGTAGCCACACTTAGGACAATGATTGCGATTATGATTCACAGAGCCGTATCCGATATTATATTGATCCATCATATCTACAATCTGCATGATAGCCTCTTCATTATGAGTGGCGTCACCATCAATTTCAACATAAAATATATGTCCGCCACGGGTAAGATCATGATAGGGAGCCTCAATTTTTGCTTTATGGCGTGGAGAGCAATGGTAATATACAGGGACATGATTTGAATTGGTATAATAATCCTTATCAGTTACGCCAGGAATTACACCGAATGTCTTACGGTCAATTTTGGTAAATTTCCCGGAAAGCCCCTCAGCGGGAGTGGCAAGCACAGAATAATTATGTCCAAAAGTGTCGCAAAACTCATTTACGCGGTCACGCATGTGAGTTATAATCCTTAATCCAAGTTCCTGAGCTTCCTCTGATTCCCCATGATGTTTTCCCACAAGCGCAATCAATGTTTCGGCTAAGCCAATGAATCCCACACCCAAAGTGCCTTGATTTATCACCTTTTCGATTGTATCATTAGGACGGATATCATGTGAATGATTCCATAGAACACTCATTACAAGAGGGAATTGCTTTGCGAGAGCTGTTTTTTGGAACTGGAAACGCTCCTCAAGCTGCTGGGCGGTAATGTCAAGAACGCTGTCAAGCTTTTTAAAGAATTTTTCAATTCGCTGGTCCTTGTCAGCAATATTCATTACCTCAAGAGCAAGACGGACAATATTTATTGTGGTGAAAGAGAGGTTTCCACGTCCTACGGATGTCTTCTCTCCAAACCTATTTTCAAACACTCTTGTCCGGCAACCCATGGTGGCAACCTCATGTATATATCGTTTAGGGTCATTGGCATCCCATGCATCATCTTTATTGAATGTGGCGTCAAGATTGATGAAATTTGGGAAGAATCTTCTTGCTGTCACCTTGCATGCAAGTTTATAGAGATCGTAGTTAGGATCCTCAGGAAGATAGCTTACACCACGTTTCTTCTTCCAGATTTGAATCGGGAAAATTGCAGTTGCTCCATTGCCGACACCTTCATAAGTGGAATTTAACATCTCACGAATCACACAACGCCCTTCAGCTGAAGTGTCAGTACCATAGTTTACAGAAGAGAATACTACCTGATTGCCACCTCGTGAATGAATAGTGTTCATGTTGTGAATAAACGCCTCCATTGATTGATGCACTCTCCCCACTGTTTTGTTGATTGCATGCTGGAGAAGTCGTTCATCACCTTCAAGCCCGTCTAAGGGACGCTTAAGGTAATCCTTGAATTGAGCATTATACAGATGGGATAGATCCTTACCGGTAAATTGTTCAAGATTTTTCACTTCTTCTATGAAACTATAACGCACGAATGGAGCGAGATAGAAGTCGAGTGCAGGTATTGCCTGTCCACCATGCATTTCGTTTTGGGCTGTTTCCAAGGAAATGCACGCAATTACACTGGCTGTCTCGATCCTTTTTGCAGGACGTGACTCCCCGTGACCGGCAACAAATCCATTTTTAAGGATTCTGTCGAGCGGGTGTTGTACGCAAGTAAGACTTTTGGTGGGATAATAGTCTTTATCGTGAATATGAATATAATTATTCTTTACGGCTTGCTTTACTTTCGAAGAAAGAAGGTAATCATCAACAAAAGGTTTAGTGGTCTCGGAAGCAAACTTCATCATCATTCCTGCCGGAGAATCGGTGTTCATGTTTGCATTTTCACGAGTGATGTCGTTATTTTTCGCCTCAATTATTTCAAGAAACATATCGCGAGTTTTTGCCTGGCGTGCAATTGAACGCTGATCACGATAGGCGATATATCGTTTTGCTACATCTTTACGTGAAGATTTCATGAGTTCAAATTCCACACGGTCCTGAATTTCTTCCACGGTCATTCTCTCGGCACCGTACATTCCGATACGGTCAGCTATTTTTTGAATGAGTGCTTCATCTTCGCCAAGATCCGTGGCAAGCATTGCCTTACGGATTGCAGCTTTGATCTTCTCCTCGTTATAGCCTACCACACGGCCATCACGCTTCTCTACGATCTGTATCATGGTGTGTTTCGTTTCTCAATATGTTGATGAATAATTATTTTTGAGTAGTCTTTTAAGACAGTGCAAAGGTATTATAATATCACTTTCAAAGCAAATATTTTAACAAAAAATTATACATTATTTTTATTTTGGAAAACTTTTAGTGATTGTAAATTTTTTAAAATATTGATTATTAGTAATATAAAATTTATTTTGGAAAACTTTTTAAAATTTTTATTGTATTTTTTATTGCAAATACAAAGTTTTTTTCATAGGGAGTGTGACACCTTGTCGTAGGAAATAAAAGGGAAGTGGGTTGCCGAAAGGCAATGGCATAAATTTATGGAAAAATGTCGGTTCTTGTGAAATATTTCAGTTTTGGTTGTTATTATTATATATGGTTCGGTCTATATGGCTTTACAGAGATGAACAAGACCATAGGACCTCGCCGTATCAAAAAAATTCTTATAAAAAAGACACTCTAAGGAAAATGATAAAAGTCACAAAAGAGATGGCCCTTGATTATCATGAGGAGGGCAAACCCGGAAAGATAGAGATAGTACCTACCAAACCATACGCCTCTCAGAGAGACCTTGCGCTTGCATATTCTCCTGGCGTGGCATATCCTTGTCTGGAAATAGAAAAAGACCCGGAAGATGCCTATCGTTACACCAATAAAGGAAATCTTGTAGGAGTTGTCAGCAATGGCACGGCTGTGCTTGGATTGGGTGATATAGGGCCGCTTGCCGGCAAACCTGTAATGGAAGGGAAGGCACTTCTGTTTAAAATCTTTGCCGGGCTTGATGCTTTTGATATTGAGATAGATGAAAAAGATCCTAATAAAATAGTGGAAATTGTCAAGGCTATTTCCCCAACTTTCGGAGGTATAAATCTTGAAGATATAAAAGCTCCTGAGTGTTTTACTATAGAACAGCAACTAAAAGAACAATGCAATATTCCCATAATGCATGACGATCAACACGGCACAGCAATTATTTCCGGTGCCGGACTTCTTAATGCCCTTCAGATTCAGGATAAGAAGATAGAGGAGGTCAGGCTTGTGGTGAACGGTGCAGGTGCGGCAGCTATTAGTTGTACACGTCTCTACGTTGCACTTGGCATTAACCCGAAGAATGTAGTAATGTGCGATTCCAAAGGAGTAATACGCTCTGACCGTCATAACCTCAACTCACAGAAGAAAGAATTTGCTACTGACCGTGATCTACATACTTTGGCTGATGCAATGAGGGACGCTGATGTATTCCTCGGACTCAGTGTGGCAGATGTAGTTACTCCGGAAATGGTGAAGTCGATGGCTCCCAAGCCAATTGTGTTTGCACTTGCTAATCCTAACCCGGAAATAGACTATGAGCTGGCAGTGGCATCACGTCCTGATGTGATAGTGGCTACAGGAAGAAGCGATTATCCAAATCAAATTAATAACGTAATCGGATTCCCATATATCTTCCGTGGTGCACTTGACTGTGGAGCTACAGGCATCAATGAGGCAATGAAGATTGCCGCTGTTCATGCTATCGCAGATCTTGCCAAGGAGCCGGTCCCTGCGGTAGTTGACGAGGCGTATGGAATGAACGACATTAGGTTTGGCAGGGATTATATCCTTCCCAAAGCTCTTGATCCACGATTACTTACATGTGTGGCTCCGGCTGTGGCACGTGCAGCGGCAGAGAGTGGCATTGCAAAGCGTCCTATATCTGACTGGAATACTTATCATGCAAAACTTCTCTCTCTTATGGGTGATGACGGCAAGATGATGAGAAAAATTGCCGAACTTGCATCAAAGACTCCACAAAGGGTGGTAATATGCGAAGGGAACACTGACAATATGCTTCGAGCTGCCGTGCGTCTTGTGCATGATGGAATTTGCAAGCCTATTTTATTAGGCAATGAGGAGATGATTGAGAAACGTGCTTTGCGCCTTGGTCTGAGCCTTGACCGGATTGAGATTGTCAACCCGCGCCATGACCGTGAGGCTGACCGCAGAGACCGTTATGCCAAAATCCTTGCTACTAAGAAAGAGCGAGATGGTTATAACTATGATTATGCCTTAGAAAAGATGTATGACCGTTCCTATTTTGGCATGATGATGGTAGAGACCGGTGATGCCGATGCATGTCTATGTGCCGCTCCATCAGCCGGAGAAAAAACCGCTGCGAGCCTTGCGTCAGTAGTTGGATTGCAGGATGGGTTCAGCCATTTTGCCACTATGCACATTCTCAATACCAGAAAAGGAACTTATTTCATAGCGGACACCGCCGTGAATCCAGAAGCAGATAAGGAAGCCTTAGTGGATATAACACGTCTTGCTGACAAGACCGTGAGATTCTTTGCTAAGGAACCGGTTATTGCTATGCTTTCGTATAGTAATTTTGGTTCGTCTAAACATGAGGAGGCTACGACAGTAGCAGATGCCGTCAAGATTCTTCATGACGATTATCCTGATATAATGGTTGATGGCGAGATGCAGGTAGATTATGCTCTCAACGTCAATCTACGTGATGAGAAATATCCGTTTAATACAATTAAGGGTAAAAGTGTTAATACTCTTGTCTTCCCTAATCTGACAGCAGCTAACGCCACCGGTAAAATGATGCTATCAATGGGCATAGGTTCAATTATAGGACCAATACAGATGGGACTCAGAAAGCCTGTCTATTTTACCAACAGCAATGCCTCTGAGCGTGAGATATATGACTTAGTGGCAATTGCAGCACTTGAAGCTGCTGTTAGACAGCAAAATGATTTGAATTAGTGATACATATAAATTGTAAGCATTAATCCATAATTCGGAAGTGCGTTTACGTAATATGTCATTAAAATATTAAATATAAATTAGTTATAATAAAGATATACGTATGTTATTT
>JAAVCP010000034.1 GCA_014802265.1 Bacteroides sp.
TATTTGCAAAATTAATTAAAAATGTTATACATTAAGATTATTATCCCTATAAAATATTTGAACTATAAGGATAATGAAAACTTTTAAGCTGTTTGGCTTGTCACAATCCCTGAATGAGCCGGTCTTAACAGGAAACAACGTATAAAAAGGACTTTTGAAAACGAGTATTATCTTTGTGACCGAAAATTACTCTTTCGGGGGTATCTAACTACCCTCCATAATCTTGGAATGACAAAAGCAGAATTCCTTGAGATTCTATTTCACCAATAAATTATAATTCCATCCCCTATCAAGATTAAAAGGCATGGGGTGATAGAAAAACTCAGATAATATCAGTCACCAATTCCAAGCAAATGGAGAGAGGAGGCTAAAATTACCGAGGTCACAGGATAATAAAAAGATAGGAGCGCTTCCACTACGCTCCTATCACGATTCCACTATAAACTATATCTAACTAAACTTAAACCATATTCAAACTTTCTCCCGAAACCTTAAATATTTAATCCATATTGCTTCATTGCTTTTTGTACTTATAAAACGCATGAGACAGCATATGGTTGGCTTATTTACATGTGTTTAATGTTATTCAACATGTGTTAACAGTTATCGCATTTTTTTAGCCACTTTTGCTAATTTATTTAACACTCTGCCCAGTTTTTCCGTTATAGATTTATCGGGGAAAGTTCCCTCTACCTAAAAATATTATTTACATGAGACTTGACGGACGACGTTACAGCAACAATGTTGAAGACCGACGCGGATCGGGACGTGGTAAAACTATTGCAGGAATTGGAGGCATCGGCGGACTAATCATTGCCGCCCTGTTTGTATGGATCTCCGGAGGAAACCCTCTGTCGGTGCTTAACAACGGCTCCTCTTTAACCACATCAAATGAAATCTCCAGTGACTATACGCCTACCCCCCAGGAGGAGGAATATGCCAATTTCGCCAAGCAGATTCTTGCCGGCACGGAGGATGTATGGACCGAGGAGTTTAAGGAAATGGGGCTTACCTACCGTGCGCCTAAGATGGTGCTCTACACCGGCTCTGTGCAATCGGCATGTGGGAGCGCAACCTCAGCCGTGGGTCCGTTCTACTGTTCCGGCGACGAGACATTATATATCGACCTCTCCTTCTTCGAGCAAATGGACAAACAGATGAAAGCAGGGGGCGATTTTGCCTATGCATACGTAATTGCCCACGAAGTGGGGCACCATGTCCAGCATCTGCTCGGCACTCTCAACCAGGCACACAGCGAAATGGCTCGCGTGTCGGAAAAGGAAGCAAACCGAATAAGCGTACGCACAGAGCTTCAAGCAGACTACTATGCCGGAGTATGGGCTTATCATGACAACAGAATGTTCAACTCCCTGGAACCCGGCGACATAGAGGAGGGGCTTAATGCTGCCTCTAAAATCGGCGATGACTATCTGCAAAAACAGGCTCAGGGATATGCCGTGCCGGAAACGTTCAATCACGGACGTTCCGACCAAAGGGTAAGATGGCTTAAAAAAGGTGCCACAACAGGAAGTGTCAGCGGCGGCGATACATTCTCACCAAATTATGACAACCTTTAACTATCTGAACTGACGCACTTCAGGGAAATAAATAAAGCCGGCATCTCCAAGCCTGGCAACCAAATCTTTTTCATCGATTCCAAGTGAGATACACAAATCGTTGAGTGATTCATAATCACCGTCACGAAGTTTCATGTTGATCATGCTCATCAGCATGTTGGGATCCTGGGGTAATGTCATGACTAATTTATATTTTTAATGTAACAAACGCGCTTACATCTACGTTAATTTAAAAGAAGTAGCTGTCCATGCTCTCCGGAGGCTCTATATAGCCCGGCAGGCGTGAGCAGCTACGTAATTAACGCCGACAAATGAAAAAAAGATATACAACAATCATCTGTTTTGTGGTTTTTGCCCTTACCCCCGTGCTTGCATGCACGAGTGCCATCATCGGGGCTGATGCCAATCCGTATGGTCGCCCTCTTCTGTGGAAAAACCGCGATACCAGCACAATTGATAATAAGGTAGAGTATGTAAAAGGTGAAAAGGGCACACATTCCTATGTCGCTCTCTTCAATGCCAACGATAAAAAGCTGGAGCAGGCATGGATGGGAATGAACGATGCCGGGTTTGCCGTGATGAACACTGCCTCCTACAACATCAAGGATGACAAGGTGCCGGAGAAGGATATGGACAAGGAGGGATATGTTATGACCATCGCCCTCCGCACATGCCGCACAGTAGACGACTTTGAAAAGCTGCTCGAATCCCTTCCGCGCCCTATGGGTGTGGAGGCTAACTTCGGAGTGATCGATGCTTATGGCGACGGCGCATTCTTTGAGACCAACAACCATTCATTTGTAAGGTATAACCTCTCCGACGCAGAGAATCATGTGTTGGTGCGCACCAATTACAGTCATTCCGGGCGTCCTAATGAAGGTTACGGCTTTATCCGTGAAGACAACGCCTGTCACCTCCTTGCCCCATATGCACCTGACGGGGAAATCACTCCCGAACTTCTCACCGAGACTCTCAGCCGCTCTTTCTGGCATGACCTGAAGAAACGCGACTTTGCCGACGGCAATGACAGATGGGTGATTGATCAGGATTTCATTCCACGCTACAAGTCAACTGCCACAGTAGTGATTGAGGGATGCCACCCTATTGACCGGGATAAGCTTCCGTCGCCGGATTTTATCGAAGACCAATATATCATGTGGACCGGGCTGGGCTATCCCCCTTGTGCCGAGATTATCCCCGTGTGGTGTTCTCCCGAGGGCGTTGATCCTTCCCTCCGCGGACTGCTGCCAAACGGACATTCCTCAATGGGCGATAAAGTAAAGGCACGGCGCAATGAGGTTTTCCCCATACGCAAGGGAAACGGCGACAAGTATATCGACATGACAAAACTCTTCAATAAAGAGGGCACCGGATATGTGCAGACTCTTGTGCCGAAAAACCTTGAGACCTACCGGGTAGTGCGTCAAAAAAGAGACTCGAAGAAATAAGTCCACTCAATGGAAAGCGTTTCCACTGAAATATTTAAAATCAACCGCACATCTATATGCCGCACCATGCTGATGCTTTACAGCAAACCGTGGTTGGCGGCAATTGCCGTCGTGCTGTGTCCGCTTATTATTTTAGGAATATGCATTGACCTCAGATGGCTTATTGTGGCGCTTATGGTAGTCTTCATCATCATTCCGCTGATTCTGGCTTTCGCGTTTTTCTATTACGGGCTTAATCCTGTCAGTGTTATCAATTCAACTTATCATAGCCTTGAATTCGAGACAGGACAGATTGCGGCGACTCTCTATAATGCTCCCCCACCCTCCGGCAACAAAAATAAGACCGGAGAGAACGACAGCAAGGAAAAACCGGACTATGAAGTCAGGTCACAGGCAAAGATTGATTATTCCGACGTCAGCGACTTTGTTGTCGGAATCTCAGACATTATATTGCGCACAAAATTCTCCGGGAAAGGTTTTCTGCTTATACCTTTGACCGCATTCCGAGACAAAAGCCACCTGATTACGGCGATCGATGCCGTGCGAACCGGCATAAATCAACAGCAAAACCCACTGAAATCATGAGAATACTTAAAGATAATAAAAACTACTCCTTCATAATGGATATGGAGGTGAGAGACTATGAACTTGACTGTGAACAAATAGTCAACAACGCCAATTATCTCCACTACATGGAGCATACGCGCCATAAGTTTTGTCAGGACGTGGGGCTCTCTTTCATAGAGATGCACAGACAGGGCATTGACGCCGTGGTCAGAAAAATCGAGATTGAATACAAGACCTCCCTTCATGGAGGCGACAGCTTCCTGAGTTGCCTCCGCCTGGAGCGTAAGGGGCCGCGTTTCATTTTTCATCAGGAGATTCTGCGTCCCGACGGTGAATCGGTTGCCGAGGCGGTTGTGACGGTTGTGGTGCTTAAGGATGGGAAACTCACCCGTGGCGACGAGCTGGCAGCCGTCTTTGCCAAATACATCAAATAAGTAACTTATGGCTGACACCGAACTGACATATAAGATTGCCCTCTCGATGCTTAAGGGTATAAATGCTGATTTTATACGCAGGCTCGACGATTACGGCATCACCCCTGAGGATATTTTCCATAAATCCACGTCAGAAATTTCCGAAGCCCTCGGAATGCACGGAAAGATTGTCTTTGAGAAGATGATGCTTGACGAAGCCCTGTTTCGTGCACGCAGGGAGGAGACGCTCATTAACCAACATCATATAAAGACCCACTTCCTCCTTGACGACAGCTACCCCGCTCGTCTTTCCGAAGTGGCTGATGCTCCGGTGGTCATTTATCAGCTTGGTGATGCCGACCTAAATGCCGAACATGTCATCAACGTGGTAGGCACACGCCATTGCACACCCTACGGCGTGGATTTCTGCAACAAGCTTATCACCGACCTCTCCCTATATTTCCCACAACTGTGTGTCGTGAGCGGATTGGCTTACGGCATTGATGCGGCTGCCCATGCCACTTCCTTGGCAAATGAAGTCAACACCGTTGCAGTGGTCGCCCACGGGCTTAACATGATATATCCCTCTGCCCACCGCGACCTGGCAAAGCGTATCCTTTCTGCCGGAGGAGCTATCATCACTGAGTATCCTTTCGGAGAGAAACCCTTCCGGCAACGTTTCCTGGAGCGGAACCGCATTGTGGCAGGATTGGCTGACGTGACAATTGTGGTGGAAAGCGACATCAAGGGGGGAGCAATGTCTACTGCCAACACAGCCTTCTCCTATTCACGCGACGTTATGGCTTTGCCGGGGCGTGTGTCTGATCAATACAGCAGCGGCTGCAACCACCTTATACGCAAAGAAAAAGCACACCTTATCGGGTGTGCGAATGATTTAATTGAGCTGACCGGCTGGAAGCCGCTCGGCATGAACATCGACGTGAGGCAGCGCAATCTTTTCCCCGAGCTTGAAGGTGATGTGAAACTCGTCTACGACACTGTCCGTTTCAGTCAAGACCCCATGCAGCTCGACCGCATTCACCAACTCACCATGATCCCTGTGGGGAAACTCCTTTCTGTTCTCGGAGAAATGGAATTTGACGGAATAATTGTGCGTCATCCCGGCAACCGCTTCTCTATAGCATGACGCAGCGGCGCGCCTGTCAGACCGTCAGAATCTCTCAAGCACCGTCTGAAGCAATCCTGTCAGGGCAGGTTTATATTGAGTGTTGGCATCTTGCTCCCTGCGCTGTGCTATGATGCAGCACACCGTCATTGCCCGGTGACCCAACAATTTTGCCATTCCCTGCAGACATGCCGATTCCATCTCAAAATTTGTAATTGGGCGTCCGTTATGCCTGAAGCTCTCTATTTTGGAATTCAGATCAGGATCTTTCAGCTTTAATCTCACCATTCTCCCCTGCGGGGCATAAAATCCCACAGCGGCAATGGTGTAGCCCCTCATCATGTCATCACGACCGATTCTCTCCACCAACTCATGGTCAGCATCTACAACGTATGGGGCTGCCCATGTCGGGTCCCAGTTGACATGCTTGCAAAACTCTTTCTCAAACTCAAGGTCACACACCCTGTTGCGGTCAGCATAAAAATTCAGAATGCCGTCGAATCCTATCCCCTTCTCAGCTATCACATAATCGCCTATCTTAAGGTCATACTGAAGCGAGCCGGAGGTGCCTATCCTGACGATGTTGAGTGTCTTGTGTTCAGGTTTCACCTTACGTGTCTTGAAGTCCACATTGGCAAGTGCGTCAAGCTCCGTCATCACAATCTCGATATTGTCGGGTCCGATGCCGTGTGATATGCACATTATCTCTTTCCCATGATAGTCGCCACCTATGGCATGAAACTCACGTGAGCTCACGTCATAGTCAATATGATCGAAAAAGGCAGCCACCATAGCCACTCTCCCCGGGTCACCCACAAATATAATGTTCTCGCGCAACTGGTCAGGGCGCAGATGAATGTGGAAGGCTGAACCGTCATTGTTGATTATAAGCTCCGAAGCCGGTATGATTCTTTCTGATTCCATGATAATTCGTTTTAGATGGATAAAATTAATCCTATGTCAACACAAGACAGGATTTAATGTTACTAACAATCTTCTCCCTCCTATATATTGGTTATATGTTATAAAACATAATTCAAACTAATTTTTTGTGAATATCAAATAATTATTGTACGTTTGCAAGCTAAATTCAATATAGGCTGCCTATGAAATTAAAAATACCTGCGATTTTCCCGGTGTCTTCATCCAAGTTACGCTCCAAAATCGCCTTATGGTTTACAGTGAGTGCCCTGCTGCTTGCCATGACCGGGTGCAGTGGTCGTTCTTACTCCGTAACCATCTTAATCTGCACCATAATTTAATCCGCGCTTGGAAGAATAAAACCAAGCGCGGATTAAATTAAATTGGTGAACGTGCACAAGCACGTGGATATGCCTACCCAAATCAGCAGAGTCAGGGGCATAAAAAAATTGATTGTCATCCCGACAACCAATCTTCTGTTAACCTTAAAATCTAATACCATGAAAAACTCACTGCAAAATTAATAATTATTTTTCAAAACTATGTTATTAAACATAAAAATATTTCTATATTTAACATTATTTTAAATTTAAATCATATATCCAATAAAAATTTTACATATTTTTACATTTAAATCTAATTTTGAGCATGACTCATTATAAGAATTCTTTATTCTTATGGCTGCTGACATCGTATTAGCCCTGTCAAATCCAACTTCTGAAATACATATTTTATCAAATCATCATTTTTTACTAATTTTGTGGGTGAGTTAACAGATGTAATCAACAGCTGTCACATCTTTCCCCGATAACATCTAACACACACTCCGTTAGTATTTATCTAACCTTAAATAAATATATGAACAAACTATTAAAACTGACATTCGTGTCAACCCTCGCAGGTGCAATGGCAACATCATGCTCAAGCTCAAAGATTGAGTACCCCACCGCACCTACTGACGAAACCGTAACAGACGATTACTTCGGTACTGTCGTTGCCGATCCCTACCGACCCCTTGAAAATGACACAGCCCCCACAACCCTCGAATGGGTGAAAGCGGAAAATGCCGTAACTGAGAACTATCTTTCACAAATCCCTTTCCGTGGGAAAATAAAAGAGAGACTTACCCAACTTAACAATTATAAGAAGACAGGACTCCCTTCCAAACATAAGGACGGGAAATATTACTTTTATGAGAACAATGGGCTTCAGAACCAGAGCGTGCTTTACCGCACAGACTCTCTGAATGGCAAGCCGGAAGTGTTTCTCGACCCCAATACCCT
Source organism: Bacteroides sp. (assembly GCA_014802265.1). Lineage (GTDB taxonomy): Bacteria > Bacteroidota > Bacteroidia > Bacteroidales > Muribaculaceae > Lepagella. Next base: position 7,336 of record JAAVCP010000034.1, read on the forward strand.
CTCCGACGACGGAACCGTGGCTCTTAATGGCATGTCTTTCTCCAACAACGGCAAATATGCAGCCTATATAATATCTCGCAGCGGCTCCGACTGGAACGAGATATACGTTATGGACGCAAAAACCGGCAAACTCCTTGACGATCACATCGAGTGGGCAAAATTCACAGGTGCCGACTGGGAAGGCGACGGATTCTATTACAGTTCATACCCACGCCCTGAAAAAGGTAAAGAATTTTCCAATGCCAACGAAAATCATCAGATTTACTATCATAAAATCGGAACCCCCCAAAGCAGTGACCGCCTCGTATATGAAGACAAGGCTCACCCGCTTCACTTCCATTCAGCCTATGTGCCTGAATCGGAAGACTGGATGTTTGTGATCGGTGGCGGTGAAGGTGTCGGCAGCTCAATTATGGTCAAAAACCTCAAAAAAGGTGGTGACTGGGTAGTTATGGAGCCTTCGCAGGATTATAATCACAGCATTATGGACGTCGTAAATGGGAAAGCATATATTCTTACCAACTGGGGTGCGCCTAAGAACCGCCTTATGGTGGCTGACCTCACTAACCCCGCACGTGCCAATTGGAAAGAGATTATCCCGGAAGGCGATGGCGTGATGACAGCCATGCAGTTTGCCGGCGACAAGATGATTGTCACTTATGAGAAAGACGCTGCCGAACACGCATACGTATATGAGCCTTCCGGAAAGCTTGTGCGTGAAATCGAGTTCCCAACCTATGGCACTGTCGGCATCTCTTCAGACAAAGACAATAATGAGGTGTATTATGCTCTCACTTCATTCATCTCACCCTCTGCCCGCTATTCCTATAATATGGCGACAGGCGAAAGCACCCTTATCGGTCAGGCTGAAATCAACGGCGTAAACATGGACGACTATGTTACCGAACAGGTGTTCTACCCTTCTGCCGACGGCACTAAGATTCCGATGTTTATCACTTATAAGAAGGGACTTGAGAAAAACGGCAAGAATCCTGTCTACCTCTATGGCTACGGTGGCTTCAATGTGTCGCTCACACCTACATTCTCTGCCAACCGTATGCTATGGCTCGAAAACGGCGGCATCTATGCACAGGCTAACCTTCGCGGCGGCTCTGAATATGGCGAAGAATGGCACACTGCCGGCACAAAACAGAACAAACTTAATGTGTTTAACGACTTTATCTCGGCAGCCGAATATATGATCAACGAGGGGTGGACTTCTCCCGACTATCTCACTATCGAGGGAGGCAGCAACGGCGGTCTGCTCGTCGGTGCCACTGTCAACATGCGCCCTGACCTGTTTAAGGTGGCAATCCCGCGTGTAGGCGTGATGGACATGATGCGCTATCACCTCTTTACCATTGGGTGGAACTGGGCTTCAGACTACGGCACAAGTGCTGACTCAAAGGAGATGGCTGATTATCTGCTCGCCTACTCCCCCATTCACAACATCAAGAACGACGGCACCCCCTACCCTGCCATTTTAGTGACCACTGCTGATCATGATGACCGTGTCGTACCTGCACACTCATTCAAATATGCCGCAGCCCTGCAGGCTGCAAACACCGGCGACGCGCCGAAACTTATCCGAATTGACAGCAAGGCAGGTCACGGTGGCGGCAAACCCACTGCCAAGGTGATTGACGAATATACTGACCTCTATTCATTCATCTACGAAAATCTCGGTATTGACCCGACAAAATGATTCGGAGACATCTTTTGACAGACAGCTCACTTTAAAATCGGAATCCACGGATTCCGATTTTTTTGTTAATTTTGTGACTCAAAAATTGAATAATATTATGGCAAAAGTATCCTGGCGACCGGGCACGCAGATTTATCCCCTCCCGGCTGTAATCGTGACATGTGGCAACAAACCTGAAAACTGGAACATGCTGACAGTTGCATGGACCGGGACAATTTGTTCCGACCCGGCAATGTGTTACATCTCCGTGCGTCCCGAGAGATTCTCTTATCCTCTTATTGAGGAAAACATGGAGTTTACCATCAACCTGACCACCACTGAAATGGCACGTGCCACTGACTGGGCTGGAGTGCGCTCCGGACGCGACTATGACAAATGGAAAGAAACCGGGCTCCACCCTATCCCCGGAGAAAAAGTGAAATCTCCCACCATAGAGGAATCCCCCCTGAGCATTGAATGCAGGGTGAAGGGAGTAATAAGGCTCGGCACCCACGATATGTTTATTGCAGATGTGCTTAACGTAAGGGCAGACGACCGTTTCCTGAATGCGGACACCGGTAAATTCTCCCTTGAAAACGCACACCTGCTTGCCTACTCCCACGGGCACTACCATGAATTAGGTAAAATAATAGGCAATTTCGGTTTCTCTGTAAAGAAAAAATAAGTCTTTGGAAGAGATATAACCATTTATTGCTATAAGCCAATATAAACTCACATTATTTTTACCTATTCATTGTTATTGCAAGTGCAGTGTGTATGTTGTAATTTTGCAATCGAAAAAAGGTAGAAAAATAAGCTTTAGTTATTAGTTATTTAGAGTTAGACTGGCATATATGGTTCCCCTCATTGAGTGGCGCCATATCGCCATGCCTGCTCACCGGAAACTCTGCCGGTTAATCTTGAAATTGAAATAATATGACTGATTCAAAGACATATCTGCCGTCAGACAAAATGATTACTCTGATCGCTGACAATTACCAGCTTATCCAGGTGATGAGCCGCTTCGGCATACCAATGGGCTTTGGCGACAAGACCGTCACCGAGGTGTGTGACGACGCTGGGGTTGACTGCAACACATTTCTCACTGTTGTGAATTTCGTGATGGACGGCTATAATAACTTTGAGACCTCCCCCAATGTTTCCGCAGAGTCTTTGCTCCATTATCTGAAACAGAGCCATATCTATTTTTTGGAATACTGCCTTCCGGCTATACGCCGCAAGCTCCTCGACAGTATCAAGTTGCGTGAATCCGATGTGTCATTCCTTATAATAAAGCTCTTCGACGAATATGTCAATGAAGTCCGCTCTCACATGGAATATGAGGAAATGACAGTATTCAAGTATGTACGTGCCCTTCTCAACGGCGATGATGTTGACAATTACCACATCACCACTTACAGCGATCACCATGAGCAGGTAGGCTCAAAGCTAAAGGAGCTGAAAACAATCATTATAAAATATTGCCCACGCGACGCAAGCATAAATCTTCTGAATGCCGCCCTATATGACATATACCGGTGTGAGGAAGAACTTGGCAGCCACTGTCAGGTGGAAGACTGCCTTCTTGTGCCGGCAATCATGAAACTTGAACGACAGATAGCAAAACCTGTGTGATGTCTAAGACCGAAAAACTTCATATACTAATAGCCGAAACTTCTCCGGTGCTCGCAGCCGGATTGGCACAATGCCTGAGAAGAATGCCCGGAATGCAGACGGAAATAAGGGAGGTGAAATCACCTGCTGACCTCACTGACTGCATGAAAGCCCAAACCCCGAATCTGGTGGTGGTCAATCCTACTTTCGGCGGAATGTTTAATCCTGCCGGATTCCGGGAGGAGTTTAACATATATGACTTTAAGATTGTGGCGATTGAGGTGGGGAAACTCAACCGGCAGGCTGCCGCTCTTTATGATGATGTGATTTCCGTTATCGACGATATGGAGACGATAACCTCCAAGATTAAAAAGCTATGCACCCCCGATTCAGATACGCCGGAGGAAAAAGACACACTCTCGCAACGTGAGAAAGAGATTATCTCTTTAGTGGTGAAGGGAATGACAAATCAAGAGATTGCCGACAAGCTTTTCCTTTCCATTCACACTGTGATCACTCATCGGCGCAACATCGCACGAAAACTCGAAATACACTCTGCAACCGGTCTTACTATCTATGCAATAGTCAATAAAATAGTAGACATTACTGATATTAAACTCTGAATATTACTTAATTTATGTTATTAATCAGAGTCTTAGACAAAAAGATTTTGATGATGGTCATTTTTTTTGTAATTTTGCATTTGCTTGGAGATTATTGTGCTCCTATCAGATGAATTAATTACATTAAAAATCCCAATGACCGACCGTCGAAAAAAACATAAGGAAGGCTCTTCTTCCGGCTCATCAAAAATAGACCCCCAGACAAAAAAAAGAATAGTCCGCAACCGCTGGACCGTGAAATTGCTTTGGGTCGCTTTTTTAGGACTTGGGACAGTAATGGCACTGTTCCTTCTGCTCATCTACAACGGCGTGATAGGATATATGCCTCCTATTGAGGAGCTTGAGGATCCTCACGACAAACTTGCCTCTGTGGTAATTGCCTCCGACGGCACTACCGAGTTTGGCAGATATTTTGCCGGCGCAGGCAACCGTGTAAACTCCGACTACAAGTCAGTGTCGCCACATGTGATTGATGCCTTGATTGCAACCGAGGACGAGCGTTTCTATGATCATTCCGGAATCGACTTCATTGCCCTCGGGCGTGCCGGTGTCAAAACCCTTATGATGGGTGATAAATCTTCAGGAGGAGGCTCCACAATCACTCAGCAGCTTGCGAAGCAGCTATATTCCCAGCCTTCTTCCAACATGTTCAAACGTGCTCTCCAGAAGCCTATTGAATGGATGATTGCCATAAAGCTGGAGCGTTTCTACACTAAGCAAGAGATTATCAACATGTATCTCAACCGTTTTGACTTTCTAAACAATGCAGTGGGCATCAAGACGGCAGCAAATGTCTATTTTAATAAGGAACCTTGGGATCTCAATGTGGAAGAATCGGCAATGCTTGTCGGAATGCTAAAAAACCCAAGCTATTACAACCCACTGCGCCATAAGGAAAGAACCCGCAACAGGCGCAATGTGGTGCTTGACCAAATGCAGAAAGCTGGGAAACTAACCAAAGAGGAAGCCGACTCTCTAAAACAGCTCCCGATCACTCTTGATTACCACCGTGTGGATCACCGCGACGGCGGAGTGCCTTATCTGCGTGAAGAGATTCGTATGCTAATGAAGGCGAAGAAGCCTGTACGTCCAAATAAAAGCGATTATAAGAGTAATCTTGCCTATATCCTGGCAATGGGACAATATAACACAGATTCCACTCAGTGGGAGGAAAATCCCCTCTATGGCTGGATTCTTAAGAACCCTAAGCCCGACGGTTCTTATTACGATATATATACTGACGGACTTAAGATTTACACCACAATCGACGTCAAGATGCAGCAATATGCCGAGGAGGCTGTCTACAAGCATCTTGGCGGAACTCTTCAGCCTGCATTCTTCAAAGAGAAACAGGGTCAGGTCACCGGACCATACACCACCAATTCCGATGAACTCAGCAGAAGCGGAGTGATGAACCTCATCAAAAACGCCATGAGGCAGACTGAGCGTTGGCGTGTGTTCAAAAATGCCGGCTGGAAAGAGCCTGACATCGAAGCCACTTTCCATAAGCCTTATCAGATGGACGTGTTTGCTTACGTCAAGGAAGGTGATAATTATCGCCCGGGGTCAAAGACTATGTCAATGACTCCCTACGATTCATTGCTCTATATGAAGTCTATTCTGCGCACAGGCATGATGAGCATGGATCCCCACACCGGCTATGTGAAGGCATACGTCGGCGGTCCCGATTTCAATTATTTCCAATATGACATGGTGTCGAGAGGAAGAAGGCAGATCGGCTCTACCGCCAAGCCTTTCCTTTACACTCTCGCCATGGAACAGGATTACACCCCTTGCTCCATGTTCCTCAACTCTCAGCCTACTTTCGGCAACTGGTCACCAAGAAACTCCGGCAGTGCAAGAGTAGGCGAAATGGTGGATCTGCGTTGGGCACTCACCAACTCCAACAACTGGATTTCGGCTCGTCTTGTGTATGAGCTTGGTGCCAAGAACCTTGCCAACAAAATGAGAATGTTTGGCATAACGGGTCATATTGATGCCACTCTTCCCCTTGCACTCGGCACGGTCGATGTCCCGGTGAAGGAGATGGTGGCAGGCTACACCACATTTGCCAACAAGGGAATGCGTGTTGACCCCGTATTCGTCACTCATATTGAAGATAATCAAGGCAACCTTATATGGTCGGCTGCCCCACACAAAAGCGAGGTTACAAGTGAGCAGGCTTACTATAAGATCCTTTCAATTCTGATGAATGTGGTCGACAGCGGCACCGCGGCAAGCCTTCGCAGCCGATACGGGATTAAAGCACAGATGGGTGGTAAGACCGGTACGACCAACTCCAACTCCGACTCTTGGTTTATGGGCTTCACGCCCGACCTTGTTACGGGAGTATGGGTTGGCGGTGAGGAACGCTATATCCATTTCAACACAATGGCTCTCGGTCAGGGTGCACGTGCCGCCCTACCAATCTATGGTTATTATATGCAGAAAGTATATGCCGATCCTAAACTCCCCTACTCTCAGGACACAAAGTTTGAGTTCCCGTCTGATTTCAATCCCTGCGAGGGTCAGATTTTTGAGACGGCAGTAAGTGCTGAAGTGCAGGAAGTGACCGAGGGTATATTCGATTAAATAAAAGATTTATGATTTTACCGATTTATTTATACGGGCATCCCGTGCTTAGAAAAGAAGCGGAAGACGTCGAGAATGATTATCCCGAGCTCAAGAAACTGATTGATGATATGTTTGAGACAATGTATCATTCCGATGGCGTTGGGCTTGCTGCCCCGCAAGTGGGACTCCCAATCAATATCTTTGTCATAGACGGGAGCGTACTGGCTGACAAATTTCCCGAATGTAAGGATCTGAAACTGGCAGTAATCAATCCGGAACTTGAAGTGATTGAAGACGGTGCCCCCGTCATTCGTGAAGAGGGCTGCCTCTCACTACCGGGACTTTCCGAACCGGTGAAACGCCATGAGCATATCAAGCTCAACTGGCTCGATGAGGATTTTAACGAACATGAGCAAGAGTTCACCGGGTTTGCTTCAAGAATTATTCAGCACGAGTTTGATCATCTTCTCGGCACTGTCTATACCGATCATGTGTCAGGCATTCGCAAGCAGATGATCCGCACAAAGCTCAATAATATCGCAAAAGGGAAGGTAAGGTGTGAATATCGCACTAAGGCTGCTCCAAAAATCAATTAGTAGTTAACCATTAGTAGTTAGTGATTACATGTGCTTACATAATTTATAACTACTTCATCATTCATAATTTTAAATTAGCGATGGCTGACGATAAGAAAATAATATTCTCCATGGTGGGGGTAAGCAAAATCATTCCCCCTCAGCGACAGATACTTAAAAACATTTATCTCTCCTTCTTCTATGGTGCCAAAATCGGCATTATAGGTCTTAACGGTTCAGGTAAGTCAACCCTGTTGAAAATCATAGCCGGCATTGACAAAAGCTATCAGGGCAACGTTGTCTTCTCCCCCGGCTATTCCGTGGGCTATCTTGAGCAGGATCCGAAACTCGATCCCGAGAAGACTGTGAAGGAGGTTGTCCAGGAAGGCATGCAGCCCGTGCTTGACCTGTTGGCTGAATATGATGAGGTCAACAATAAATTTGCTGATCCGGAAGTGCTGGAAGACCCTGAAAAGATGGATAAACTCATCAATCGTCAGGCAGAACTTCAGGACAAACTTGATGCCTGCGATGCCTGGAACCTTGACAACAAGCTTGAGCGTGCTATGGATGCCCTCCGTTGTCCGCCCGACGATAAGAAAATTGCTGTGCTTTCCGGTGGTGAACGTCGCCGTGTGGCACTTTGCCGTCTGCTCCTTCAGCAGCCTGATATCCTGCTCCTTGACGAGCCTACCAACCATCTTGACGCAGAATCAATCGATTGGCTTGAGCAACATCTTCAGCAGTATCCGGGCACTGTGATTGCCGTTACCCACGACCGCTACTTCCTTGATCATGTAGCTGGCTGGATTCTTGAGCTTGACCGTGGTGAGGGCATTCCCTGGAAGGGTAACTACAGCTCTTGGCTTGACCAGAAGACAAAGCGAATGGCTCAGGAAGAGAAGCAGGCAAGCAAGCGACGCAAGACCCTTGAACGTGAGCTTGAATGGGTGCGCATGGCTCCCAAGGCTCGACAGGCTAAGGGGAAGGCTCGTCTTTCAAGCTATGACAAGCTTCTAAATGAAGACCAGAAACAGCGTGAGGAGAAATTGGAGATCTTTATTCCCAATGGCCCCCGTTTGGGCAATAAGGTAATCGAGGCTCAACATCTTGCAAAGGCATACAATGACAAGGCTCTCTTCAATGACCTTAATTTCATGCTGCCACCCAACGGAATTGTGGGTGTAATCGGTCCTAACGGTGCCGGAAAGACCACTCTCTTCCGTCTTATCATGGGGCTGGAGAAACAGGATAAAGGAGAGTTTGAGGTTGGAGAGACTGTGAAGATTGCCTATGTTGACCAAAATCATAAGGATCTTTCTCCCGATAAGACTGTATATGAGGTAATTTCCCAGGGTGTTGATTCATTCCGCATGGGGGGAAGAGACATGAATGCACGTGCATATCTGTCAAAATTCAACTTCACGGGAGCTGATCAGGAAAAGAAAATCGGCGTGTTGTCAGGTGGTGAGCGTAACCGTCTGCACCTCGCTATGGCTTTGAAAGAGGAAGGGAACGTGCTTCTGCTTGACGAGCCTACCAATGATATTGATGTGAACACTCTCCGCGCACTCGAAGAAGGTCTCGAGAACTTTGCCGGTTGTGCCGTGGTGGTAAGCCACGACCGCTGGTTCCTCGATCGTATTGCCACTCACATCCTCGCTTTCGAGGGCGACAGTCAGGTGACTTTCTATGAAGGCTCCTATTCCGACTATGAGGAGTTTAAGAAAAAGCGCGACGGCAACGATACTCCCCACCGTATCCGTTACCGTAAACTTGTCTGAAAAGCTTCCCCGATAAAATGGGGGGTGCAGTTCACAATGAACTACACCCCCCATTTTATCATAATCTTCCGTATATCCCTCACCATAAGGCGGCAGTGTAATCCATATTATATCTCGCTCAATATCGGAATGTATGCAATGGAATTAAATATCTGTTAATCATTGGTTTAAATAATTGTCGCATTGATCAGATAATTTTGTCGCATTAAAAATAGTGTTCTTTACAATAAAGAATGCTATTTTTGTATTCAAATATCAAATAATTTACTTTTATGACAGCATTTTTAATCGCGCTTGTGGCGCTTATCGCGGGTTATTTTATTTATGGCGGTTTCGTCGAAAGGATTTTCAAGACTGATCCTTCTCGCCCCACCCCTGCTTCTTCTATGGCAGACGGTATTGACTATGTTGCGATGCCAACATGGAAGGTATATCTTATCCAATTTCTTAATATCGCCGGAGTCGGTCCTATTTTCGGTGCGATCATGGGTGTCATGTATGGTCCGGCAGCCTTCCTTTGGATTGTGTTCGGAACTATTTTTGCCGGGGCTGTGCATGATTTCATCTCGGGCATGATTTCTCTCCGGCTTGGAGGAAAGTCTCTCCCTGAAATTGTCGGTTCTGAATTGGGTAAGAAAATCAAGCTTGTCATGAGTGTTTTCACTTGTGTGCTTCTTGTGATGGTGATTGCTGTTTTTGTCAGAACTCCTGCAAATCTTCTTGCCACCCTCACACCTGAGCATCTGGATGCTACTTTCTGGGCTATCTGTATTTTCCTTTATTATGTCTTGGCTACTCTTCTTCCTGTCGATAAACTGATTGGGAACCTTTACCCTCTTTTTGGATTTGCGCTTCTTTTCATGGCTGTCGGAATTATGGGATATATGATTTTTAATGGAGTGGACATTCCTGACGGCTTTTCTACAGGTCTATTCAACCGTCATCCTGCCGGTGAGGCTGCGCCGATATTTCCTATGATGTGCATATCGATTGCATGTGGGGCTATTTCGGGATTCCATGCCACACAAAGTCCTATGATGGCTCGCTGTCTGAATAATGAGAAGCATGGGCGAAAAGTGTTTTATGGTGCTATGGTTTCGGAAGGGATTGTGGCACTTATCTGGGCTGCTGCCGCTATCGCTTTTACTGGTGGTTACGACAAATTGGCTTCATACATGGCAGGGAATGGTCAAGATGCAGGCATTCTTGTGCATGAAGTGTGCGTGAAATGGCTCGGCGCATTTGGCGGCGTGCTGGCTATTCTTGGGGTCATTGCGGCTCCCATCACTACGGGCGACACTGCAATGCGTAGTCTGCGCCTAATCGTTGCTGATGCACTCGGAGTGAGCCAGAAAAAATTTATTAAACGCTTGTCAGTGACTCTCCCTATCATTGCCTTAAGCTTTCTCCTCCTTAAAGTAAACTTTGATATTCTGTGGAGATATTTTGCATGGTGCAATCAGACTCTTTCAATCTTCACACTTTGGGCTTGTAGCGTCTATCTTGCCAAGTGTCGAAAGACATATCTGATCACTATGATTCCTGCAATTTTTATGACAGCACTTTGCATCACCTTTATCTGCTATGCTCCTTTAGGCAGCTTTGTTGAAGGCGTCGGTCTTCCTTTGATTTATTCTGAATGTTTAGGTGTGCTGGCAGCTCTTATTTGCACTTCATTCTTCCTCTATTGGAAACGAAATCTGGATTCATCGTATATTGTTATTGAGTGATTTATTACTCAATAAATAACACATTACCAACTTTATCGCGGAGAGGCAGTAAGTAAACACCTCTCCGCGATTTCTTTTTCAGACAGGAGGAACACTGCAGAAGAGAGATGCCTCACTCACTCTCTTAGCTTATTTTCCGACTTAAATTATAAAGTTATTGTAAAAATGATTTTAACTTTGCAGTGAATTTCATATGTTTTTCAAGATAACCCAAATCTATATTTATGGCACTAAAAAATTTCAAAGGCTACCTTTTAGCAGCTATTGCTGCGGCTGCCTACGGCACTAACCCTGCATTTGCGTTGCCTCTTTATGAGCAAGGCATGAACCCCAACTCGGTTTTATTATTCAGGTATCTTCTCGGGTTGCCAATTATTGCATGCATTCTGAGGATTCGTAATTTATCTTTCCGACTTCAAAAAGAGGAAATCTTACATGTAATTATTTTAGGGGTACTAATGGCATTATCCTCCCTCTCACTTTTTGAAAGCTACAAATATATGAATTCCGGAATAGCCTCTACCCTTCTCTTTGTCTACCCTATAATGGTGGCTGTCTTGATGATATTCCTCTTCCACGAAAAATTTAAGATCTCAGTAGGCTTATGCCTTATTATTATGAGTGCAGGCCTGTTCTTGCTTATGAAACCTCAGGGCGACACTTCCCTGAGTCTTACAGGAATTTTACTGGTTATGGTTTCAGCAGGCACATACGCAATCTATATTATCCTTGTAAACATCTCAAAGACAGTAAAGACCATTCCCACAACAAAACTACTTTTTTATGTGCTTCTGACCGGAGCATTATTTTACGTGTGCCTGATTCCTTTAGGTTTTAGCCTGACATTGCCGGCAAAAAATAGTGGTTGGCTGTCATTATTGGCACTTGCCATTATTCCTACGGTCATATCATTAGCCTGCACCACAAGAGCCATACAGCTGATAGGCTCCACTCCCACAGCCATATTCGGGGCACTTGAACCTGTTTCAGCTGTGATTCTAAGTGTCACAGTCCTTGGTCAGTCAATAACTGCCGTAGAGATCATAGGAGGTGTATTAATCGTAATTGCCACCACAATTGTTGTCGCCGATAACTCCGTAGATAAAATTATTCTCCATGTCCGCAAAATGTTTCCCCGTCCACACAAAAGAAATCATAATTCACGTATTTGAACAGATGGCGACATGGATAAGAAAAGACAAGAAAGCCACTGATTATACTATGAAGATATATTGCCTGCGAAGGGCGATATAACAAGATTATTGGAAATACTTATATCTTAAATTATATTAACTTTTCTAAATTTATTGAATTTCATTAATATTAGGACAAAAAGTCCGTTAATAGTATATGTGCGGTGACATATTGCACCATTAATTTATTCTACAGGTAAATAACGACATATTGTTAATGACAAAAACACCTACATTATGGGCAGCTCTAACCCCGGTGGTTGCGCTGCTTACAGCTGTTGTGATTGCCCTCATAACAAAAGGGTCTGAATTTGTGGCTGATTATGGTTACGCCATGCTGCTGGGAGCTGCAGCCGTAGCCCTTATTGCCGGGATAGTTTCTTCAAAACTTGATAACAAACGGCTTATGGACGGATTGCGTACTTCGGCACGCCAGACCCTTCCAGCCGTACCAATCCTCCTGCTAATAGGCACAGTATCTGCCACATGGATGCTCTCCGGAGTAGTGCCAATGCTTATTGAAGCCGGACTGACCTATATTCATCCACCCTTGTTTTTGCTAACCACCTGCTGTGTCTGCGCATTCATATCTCTATTGACCGGCAGCTCGTGGACCACCATTGCCACAATAGGAATGGCTTTCATGGGTATCGGGACAATGCTCGGGGTCGCTCCGGGATGGATTGCCGGTGCAATTATATCGGGTGCATATTTTGGCGACAAGATGTCTCCCCTTTCCGACACCACCGTTTTGGCTGCTGCCTCCTCTGAAGTAAACCTGTTTTCCCACATACGCTATATGCTTATCACCACTATCCCCTCACTGGTCATTGCTTTGACAGTATTCATTATTGCCGGATCAATGATGACACTCCGTGAAAATGTAGAACAAAGCACCATGATCCATGCCCTTGAACAGACTTTCAATCTGTCTCCCTGGATATTCGTGATTCCTGTCTTGACTGCAATTCTGATTATAATGAGAATAAATACTCTTCTCACCCTTTTAATCTCAACTTTGTTAGGACTGGGGGGAATATTTATTTTTCAGCCTCAGATAGTTGCCCAATTCGGCAATGGTGAGTTCCTAAGCTCATGCAAGACGGCTTTACATATCTTGCTTACCGATACAGCCATACCTACAGGCGACGAATCTCTTAATGAGCTTGTGGCTACCGGAGGAATGAAAGGTATGTTGTCAACGATATGGCTTATCCTCAGCGCAATGCTTTTTGGCGGTGTAATGATGGGCACCGGACTGTTGGCACGTATAACTCAAGCCTTCACTTCACTTCTCCGCAACCGGGTAAGCGCAGTGGGTGCAACTGCCGCTTCCGGACTTTTCCTCAACAGCGCGACTGCCGATCAATACTTATCCATAATCGTAGGTGCCAATATGTATCGGAATCTCTATTCTCGCCTTGGTCTGGAGGGGCGCTTATTAAGTAGGACTCTTGAAGACTCTGTGTCGGTCACTTCGGTTCTTATACCGTGGAACAGTTGCGGTGTCACTCAGTCAGCAGTGTTAGGGGTATCTACTCTTACCTATCTACCCTACTGCGTTTTCAACTATCTTAGCCCCATTATGAGCCTCCTTGTGGCTATCACCGGATTCAAGATTGTTGAACTCACTCATCAGCAACCGGAAAGGATTTCCCCGGAACCTGATGCGGTAATCCTGAGATAGTGATATAAGAATTATCACTTTGTGCGGTTTGAGAGTAGAATTTATTAAACCATCACACAATTTGATATTTTATCCAATCATTTTTATATTTATCTCAATATTTTTTTGTAATTTTGCAAAATTTAAGAAAATAATTGCGATTTTGCTCTTATTCTCTGATTTTTGCAATCTTATTCGGAAACTTTACAAAAGAAATGAACATTAAAGACATTACTGTCAGGTATGCCGAGCCCTCAGATGCCAAACATGCCGAGCTGATTGTCAGACTTATCTATGAGTCGGCTCTACAGCGCGGCACCGGTATCGCCAAAAGAACACCCGAATATATCGCTCAGAAAATCAACAGCGGTAAAAGCGTGGTGGCTCTTCACGGCGAGCGTCTCGTTGGGTTCAGCTACATCGAAAGCTGGAGTCATGGCGACTTCGTAGCTACATCCGGATTGATTGTCGACCCAGAATACCGCCATCTTGGCCTTGCCGGCGCCATCAAGGCGAAAACTTTCGAGCTGGCTCGACTTCGATTTCCTTTCGCGAAGCTGTTTTCAATCACAACTTCTCTCCCGGTGATGAAGTTAAACTCCAAAATGGGTTATAAGCCTGTCACCTTCTCCGAGCTCACCGACGATAATGAGTTCTGGCAGGGTTGTGAAGGATGTAAAAACTATGAAATCCTGCTTCATAACAATCGGCGTATGTGTCTCTGCACGGGTATGTTATATGATCCCCAACAGCCCCTTCCGGAAGCAGACCGCCCCAACCCTTATATTATTAAGATAAAAAACAGAGTCCGACGATTGCTTCATCTGAAGCGATGACAAAGACCCTTGTCAGATGAGAAAAAGGAAGAATTTGAAATTCATCTGACTTCATAATTCTGAAATCGAAATCAAATCAACAAAAATGACAGACAATAAGAAAAAGAAAGTGCTCCTTGCATTCTCGGGGGGACTTGACACATCATTTGCAGTAAAATATCTCTCTGAAGAGCTCGGTTATGAGGTTCACACCGCTATAGCCAACACCGGTGGATTTTCCGATGAAGACCTAAAGGTGATAGCTGACAAGTCAAAACGTCTTGGAGCGGCTTCTCACGCCACACTCGACATCACCCGGGATTATTACGAAAAAAGCATAAAGTATATGGTGGCTGGCAATGTACTCCGTAACGGAACTTATCCCATCTCAGTAAGCTCTGAGCGTATATTCCAGGCTATCGCCACTATCGAGTACGCCAAGAAAATCGGTGCTGACGCCATAGCCCATGGTTCGACAGGCGCGGGCAATGATCAAGTGCGTTTCGATCTTACTTTCCAGATTCTTGCCCCTGAAATCGAGATCATAACCCCAACACGCGATCTCACCCTCACACGCGAATATGAGATAGACTATCTTAAGAAACATGGCTATGAGGCTGATTTCAAGAAGATGGAATATTCAATCAACAAAGGTCTGTGGGGCACATCAATTGGAGGCAAGGAGACTCTCCATTCTGAACAGACTCTTCCCGAAGAGGCATATCCTTCGCAGGTGACAGCCACTGAGCCTGAAAAACTTACCATCTCTTTCAGGGAGGGTGAGATTTCAGCGGTAAACGGTAAGGAATACCCTGATAAGGTGGAGGCTATCCGTGAGGTAGAGCGCATCGGCAGCCGTTTCGGCATAGGTCGTGATATGCACATCGGCGACACAATCATCGGCATAAAGGGTCGCGTAGGCTTCGAGGCAGCCGGTCCTATCCTCATTATCGCTGCCCATAAGATGCTTGAGAAGCATACCCTTACAAAATGGCAGCAGTATTGGAAAGACC
Source organism: Bacteroides sp. (assembly GCA_014802265.1). Classification (GTDB taxonomy): domain Bacteria; phylum Bacteroidota; class Bacteroidia; order Bacteroidales; family Muribaculaceae; genus Lepagella. Next base: position 22,607 of record JAAVCP010000034.1, read on the forward strand.
AGGTCGCCACGTGGTATGGAATGTTCCTCCATGAGGCACAGTATCTTGAGCCTGTGATGCGCGACATTGAGAAGATGCTCGAAAGCTCACAGCGCAATGTCACCGGCACAGTGGAATTGCAACTCCGCCCCTACTCATATACTCTCGTGGGTGTGGATTCCCCGTTTGATCTTATGAAGACTGACTTCGGCGAGTATGGCGAGGTCAACAAGGCATGGACAGCTGATGATGTGAAAGGCTTCACGAAGATTCTCGGCAACCAGATGAAGATCTATCACAATAACCAGGTGAAAAACGGTAAGGCTGAATAACGGAGGAAAGAAATCGTGAAAAAAATAGGTATTATCGGAGGCGCCGGCTACACAGCCGGCGAACTCCTGCGCCTGCTCATAAACCATCCGGAGGTGAGCATCGCTTTTGTACATTCCACAAGTAACGCCGGGCAACCGGTGACTACCGTTCACAGTGGTCTCCTTGGCGAGACCGAACTGGTTTTCTCCGCCTCCCACCCTCTTGAGGATATAGACATTCTCTTCCTCTGCTCGGCACACGGTTACAGCCGGAAATTTTGGGAAGAGAATAAACGTCCGGAGAATCTTATGGTAATAGACCTCGCGCAAGACTTCCGCGACGAGAGCGAAGGATATGTCTACGGTCTGCCGGAGGTGAATCTGAACCGCATCGCCTCGGCACGTTCCGTGGCAAATCCCGGCTGTTTTGCCACCGCTCTTCAGCTGTCACTCCTCCCGGTGGCTGCCGCCGGATTGCTTCCGAAAGATGGTGACATTAATATCACCGCCCTCACCGGCTCTACCGGAGCGGGTGTGAAACCGGGGGCGACAACTCATTTCAGCTGGCGCAATGACAATATATCAGTATATAAGCCCTTTACCCACCAGCATCTGAAAGAGATAGGGATGACTCTCGAAAAACTTCAGCCCGGACATTGTGCCACAATTAATTTCGTACCCATGCGCGGTGATTTCCCACGAGGTATTTTCGCAGTGACAACTCTTGACTGTCCTCTATCTGAAGAGGAGGCAACAGCCTTGTATAAGGATTACTATAAGGATGCCCCGTTCACAATAGTAAGCGATAATCCAATCGACCTCAAGCAGGCGGTAAACACCAACAAGGCTATTATCCATGTGGAGAAGCATGGTAAAAAACTTATGGTAACATGTGCTGAAGACAATCTGCTGAAAGGCGCATCCGGACAGGCGGTGCAAAACATGAACATAATGCTCGGGCTTGACCAACGTGCCGGTCTGCGTCTCAAGCCATCTGCATTCTAATTACAATCTCAACAATGAATCTTTTTGACGTTTACTCCCTATACGACATAGAACCGGTCAGAGGTAAAGGCTCCAAAGTCTTCACAGCCGACGGCACAGAATATCTCGACCTTTACGGCGGTCATGCCGTAATCTCTATCGGTCATGCCCATCCTGAATATGTTAAGGCAGTGTCTGATCAGGTGGCACGACTTGGATTCTACTCCAACTCCGTGCAAAATTCCCTACAGACTAAACTTGCAGAGAAACTCGGACGTGTCTCCGGATATCCCGACTATTCTCTATTCCTATGTAATTCCGGAGCCGAGGCAAACGAAAACGCCATGAAGCTGGCATCATTCACTACGGGCCGCAGCCGTATCCTCGCATTCGGCAAGGCTTTCCACGGACGCACATCCGGTGCGGTGGCTGCCACTGACAACCCTGCCATACAGGCACCCTTCAACCGCACCGATAACGTACTTTTGGTCCCACTGAACGATATGGAGGGGATGCGCAAGGCTCTCGCTACGGAAGAGTTTGCCGCTGCCATAATAGAAGGCATTCAAGGTGTTTCCGGGATACATGAGCCGAGTCCCGAATTTCTACATGCCTTGAGCGATGAATGCAAGAAAACGGGTACCCTCCTGATTCTTGACGAGATCCAATCGGGCTATGGGCGCTCCGGCAAATTCTTCGCTCATCAGCATTCCGGCATACGTCCGGACATTATCACTTGTGCCAAAGGGATAGCCAACGGTTTCCCCTGCGGAGCAGTGCTTATTTCCCCAGTGATCGAAGCCAAGAAAGGTATGCTTGGCACCACTTTCGGCGGAAACCACCTTGCTTGCGCGGCTGCAATAGCCGTACTTGATGTCATGGAGAAGGAAAATCTCGTGGAAAATGCCGCAAAAGTTGGCGAATATCTCATCACGGAGCTCCGCAAGATTCCAGGTGTAAAAGATGTGAGAGGACGCGGTCTGATGATAGGTCTTGAGGTGGAAGGTTTCACCGGAAGTGACCTCCGCAAACGCCTTCTCTTTGACCATCACATATTCACCGGAGGTGCCGGTCAATACACCGTGCGACTTCTCCCGGCTCTCTCACTCTCGACAGAGGAGGCAGACCGATTTCTATCTGAATTAAAAAAAGTCATTCTGTAATTATGAAGAAATTCACTTGTGTGACCGACATCGGTCCTCTTGATAAAGCTCTCGCCGACGCTGCGGAGATCAAACGCCACCGCTTCGCATTTTCTGATCTTGGCAAAAACAAAACGCTGCTGATGATCTTCTTTAATTCATCGCTGCGCACACGCCTATCCACTCAGAAAGCGGCTATGAACCTTGGCATGAATGTGATGGTACTCGACGTGAATCAGGGTGCCTGGAAACTTGAAACTGAGCGTGGGAAGATAATGGATGGCGACAAGGCAGAGCATCTGCTTGAGGCAATACCCGTCATGGGCAGCTATTGCGACATCATCGGAGTGCGCTCCTTCGCCGGACTTAAAGATAAAAAGGAGGATTACGAAGAACGAGTGATCGAGCAGTTTATCAAATATTCCGGTCGACCTGTGTTCAGCATGGAAGCAGCCACCCGTCATCCCCTCCAGAGCTTCGCTGACCTCATCACGATAGAGGAATACAAGACTAAGGAGCGACCGAAAGTAGTTATGACCTGGGCACCCCACCCTAAAGCACTACCTCAGGCTGTGCCCAACTCCTTTGCAGAATGGATGAATGCCACAGATTATGAGTTTGTGATCACTCATCCTCACGGCTATGAGCTTGATCCGGCTTTCGTAGGCAATGCACGTGTGGAATATGACCAGCGTAAGGCACTTGAAGGTGCTGATTTCGTATATGCCAAAAACTGGAGTGCATATACCGATCCTAACTATGGCAAGGTACTCTCCACAGACCGCAACTGGACGGTAGACGCTGAGAAGATGGCTCTTACAAACAATGCCTATTTCATGCACTGCCTCCCCGTAAGACGCAACATGATCGTGACTGACGACGTGATCGAGAGTGACCGAAGCATCGTGATTCCGGAAGCCGCAAACCGTGAGATTTCTGCCCAGACAGTTATCAAGCGTCTCCTCGAATCGCTATAATCCACTTGACAATCATGATTAACGTTGTAAAAATAGGGGGCAACATCATAGATAATCCCGAAGCACTCAAAGCGTTTCTCTCTGATTTCGTAGCTATGCCCGGCAAGAAGATTCTCGTGCATGGCGGCGGAAAAGAAGCTACTCGTATGAGCGAGAGTATGGGCGTGAAAACTAACATGATAGACGGGAGACGCGTAACTGATCAACAGACACTTGACATCGTGACTATGGTCTATGCCGGGCTTATCAACAAGCGTATTGTGTCGCTGCTTCAGAGCCTCAACTGTAATGCCATCGGACTCACCGGGGCAGACGGCAACGCTATCCCTGCCTCCCGACGCCCTGCCAAGCCCATAGATTACGGTTTCGTTGGCGACATCGACCCGTCACGGGTTAACACCGTGATGCTGGCTACTCTGCTCGATGCAGGGATGGTGCCGGTGTTCTGTGCAATATGCCATGACGGAGCGGGGATACTCCTCAACTGCAACGCTGACTCAGTGGCAAGTGCAGTGGCACGAGGAGCGGCTTCAGTCGCCCCCACACGTCTCACATTCTGCTTCGATAAACCAGGGGTGATGACTGATATTAACGATGAATCGTCGGTCATTCCGCTCGTCACGGCTGAATCTTTCGCATCCCTCAAAAAGACCGGCATAATAGCCGCAGGAATGATTCCGAAGCTTCAAAGCGCACTGGTATCGGCTGAGCAAGGAGTGACTGAAGTGCGTATATGCAAAGCGGAAGCCCTCAATACTTCAGAAGGCACAATCATCAGAATGGCATGAATAATCCCGACTCATTATATACCTCACTCCCCCTTCATCCGCGTCTTGACGAAACGGTAGAACTCTTACGCCGCCTGATAGCCATTCCGTCACCGTCACGTGAGGAGTCAGCTACTGCCGACATTTGGGAGAAATGGCTACGCGGGTACTGTGGAGAGGCTGTGGGGCGTCTGCACAATAATGTGTTTGTTGTGGCTCCCGGATTTGATCCTTCGCGCCCTACGCTGATGCTCAATTCTCACCATGACACGGTTCGTCCGACTGCCTCCTACACACGTGACCCATATTCGGCTGATATCGTAGTCGATCCTACCCAGCCGGGAATCGGTGGTGACCGTCTTTACGGTCTCGGTAGCAACGATGCGGGTGCATCAGGGGTTTCTTTAGCGGCTACCTTCCTTGACCTCGCCGGCTATGGCTCATCACTTGACTCCACAGAAGAGCAAGAAGAGACAACCGGGAGATCACTCCCTTTCAATCTCATTTTTGCTATCACGGCTGCTGAGGAGGTGATGGGAGAGTATGGCATGCGTGCTTTCCTCCCTTATCTTGAGGAACGTGGACTTACACCTGACATGGTGCTCGTAGGAGAGCCTACCGGCATGCAACCGGCTGTAGCTGAACGCGGCTTACTCGTTTTCGACTGCGTAACTCGTGGGAAATCTGGTCATGCCGCACGCAATGAGGGTATCAATGCCATATATCGGGCGATTGAGGACATCGAGCGTCTTCGAGCCTTCTCTCCGGAAACAGTCAGCGATGTGTTAGGGTCAATCAAGGTGAGCGTGACGATGATTAATGCAGGCACTCAGCATAACATCCTGCCCGATAACTGTAATTTTGTTGCCGATGTGCGCACCACTGATGCCTATACCAATGAAGAAACCGTCCGTCTGCTTCAAAACACGGTCAAATGGACTGTTATGACACCCCGTTCCACACGTGTGCATGCCTCAGTGATAAGTAAGGATCATCCTCTCGTTAAAAGTGCGGTAGCTTTGGGTCGCACCCCATTCGTGTCTCCCACCACCTCTGATATGGCACTTATGCACAATATCCCCTCCCTTAAGATGGGTCCCGGAGAGTCATCACGCTCCCATAGTGCCGATGAATACGTGCTACTATCTGAAATCAACGAGGCTCTGCATCTATATCCCCGCCTAATCTCCAATATAGACACCACCACATTTTTTGACTCTCCAATCAACTAAAGATATATGAAACAGTTATGGAACAAGGGCTTCCAGCCCGACCAACTTATAGAAAAATTTACCGTGGGTCGCGACCGTGAACTCGATCTCCGTCTTGCCCGCTACGACGTGCAAGGATCGATAGCCCACATTAAAATGCTCCGTAGCATAGGGCTTCTTACGCAAGAGGAACTTGATTTGCTCCTTCCGGCACTTCAAGATATTGCAGACAGCATAGAGCGTGGTGAATTTGTAATTGAAGAGGGTGTGGAAGATGTTCATTCACAGGTAGAATTTCTACTTACGGCTCGTCTTGGCGATGTTGGTAAGAAGATTCACTCGGGTCGCTCACGCAACGATCAGGTACTCGTAGACCTGAAACTCTTCTTCCGCGATGAATTGCTTCGCATTTCCGAGGCTGTAGAGCGTCTTTTCCGGCGTCTTCAGTCGCTTTCCGAAGAGCATAGAGATAAACTCATGCCCGGCTACACTCATCTTCAAGTGGCTATGCCCTCCTCTTTTGGTCTTTGGTTTGGTGCTTATGCCGAGTCACTTACCGATGATATGCAGATGGTAGTAGCCGCCTATAATATTGCCAACCAGAATCCACTCGGTTCAGCAGCCGGATATGGTTCCTCCTTCCCACTCGACCGCGAGATGACCACGGAACTCCTCGGCTTTGCCAATCCTCACTATAATGTAGTGGCAGCACAGATGAGCCGCGGAAAGACTGAACGCGCAGTTGCTTCTGCAATAGCGGCGGTGGCAGCTACTCTCGGGCATCTTGCTATGGACGTATGCATGTGGATGTGCAACAATTTCGCCTTCGTAAAATTTCCCGACCAACTCACCACGGGGTCAAGCATCATGCCTCACAAGAAGAACCCTGATGTGTTTGAGATAATGCGGGGCAAATGCAACCGTTTGCAGTCTCTCCCCAACGAACTGACCATACTGACAGCCAATCTGCCGCTGGGATATAACCGTGATCTGCAGTTGATGAAAGATATTCTTTTCCCGGCTACTACTGAACTCATAGAATGTCTGGATATGGCTGATTTCATGCTGGGACATATCACGGTGAAGGATGACATCCTTGACGACCGGCGTTACGACTACATATTCACCGTAGAAGATGTTAATCGTCTTGTGCTTGAGGGTATGCCCTTCCGCGATGCTTATCGCACGGTGGGTATCGCAGTGCAGAATGGCACTTATAAACCTACGCGAGAGGTGCACCATACTCATCTCGGCAGCATCGGTAACCTCGCGAATTCACAGATCGCTGCCAAGATGGACGCTATCCTCTCTCAACTCCGGCATGGTTGAGAATTACGGTATAATAAGTTATCGCCTTGCGGTTTGAGCCCGCAAGGCGATAACTTATTACATTTTGCAGGTCATATATTTATGACAGGATTATCTATTCAGACAAGGTGGAGCCATTGTTCACGGTCACCCGGAAGGAGATCTACCACCGGAATCTCTATCATAGTGTAGCAACCCGGCTGGAGACGTATTGATGCACGTGCCACGCATACAAGCACCTGACCCGTAAGTGCAGGATTATTGATTTTCATGTCAAACTCAAAGAGTTGGTTCTGGGTCTTACCGCTTACACCCTTTCGCACGAGATTAACCCCGTGACCCATATCTTTAAGTGCGTCGACACTCTCCACCTGCATAACATGTGTCTCGTCTGAAGCGAAATAAGGGTCAGTCTTTATGGCGTTTGCCACAGTAGCGAAATCATATCCCGGCAAAAGTTCTATATAGACCATGCGGCGATGGATTCCTGTGCCGAGAGGTATAGTCATTGACAAGGCTGCCTTTACTCCCTCAATTGCTTTTACTGCCACTGTGTGACCCATGCTCATTCCCGGTCCGAAATTAGTGTAGGTAATTCCTTTAGGGGCAATAGCCTCCAAAAGTGTTCGAACCACAGAATCGCTGCCCGGATCCCACCCGGCTGACAGAACACTCACCTTGCCATATTTCTTTGCTACCTCGCCAAGACGCTGACGCAATCCGGCAATCTGGGTATGAATGTCAAAGCTGTCAACTGTGTTGATCCCTTTTGACAGAATCTCAGTGGCATACTCCTCCACTTTTCTTGTCGGGGTAGCCAGTATCGCAACATCTACGTCTTTCAATTCGTCAATAGATGAAACAACCGGAATTTCTGCCGGAATTTCTTCTCTCTTTGATGCGTCACGACGCACAACGCCGGCTATCTCAAAATCCGGAGCTGCGCTCAATGCCTCCAATGTAAATTTACCGATGTTGCCATAACCTACTACAGCGGCGCGTATTTTACTCATACTCAATCTGTTTTTAATTGTTAATAATCTTTTTTACCTGTATATCCACCATCTGTCCTTATTTTAAAACGCAAATTTAATAGTTTCTGCTAAAAAATATGTAATTTTGCACTCAATTTTGATAGCGACTATTAATTTCTAAATATATTAATCGTTTTTATCTATGGATTGGTTAATCGAACTGCTAAAGCCGGGCAACTCATCGCTTGCAAGCACGGTTCTCCTATATTCCTTCGTGATTTTTGCGGGCATTTTGCTTGGGAAAGTCAAGATTTTCGGAGTGTCGTTAGGAGTCACATTCGTGCTTTTTGTGGGCATTCTGCTTGGTCATTTCGGTTATGTGGTTGAAGGGAACACTCTCCATTTTCTCCGTGAGTTTGGATTGATTCTCTTCATTTTTTCTATCGGTATGCAGGTAGGTCCCGGCTTCTTCTCCTCTTTTAAGGAAGGAGGAGTGAGAATGAACATGCTTGCAATGATTGGCATCTGTCTCAACGTAGTCATTATGCTTGCAATCTTCTTCTTGCAGGGTGGCTCAGAGGGTCAGACCTCAATCACGGAAATGGTAGGCGTAATGTGTGGTGCAATCACCAATACCCCTGCCCTGGGTGCTGCCCAGCAGACGGTGCTCCAGGTAGATTCCTCTGCCTATGATATCAGCCAGCACATGTCAATGGGATATGCTGCGGCTTATCCTCTGGGTGTAGTAGGCATTATCGTCACAATGATTATCCTCAAGGCAGTTTTCAAAATTAATGTCGATAAGGAAATCAAGGAGATAGAAGATGATAAGGCTGACACCACACAAAAACCCGCCGTGCTCACCTATAAGGTGACAAACGAACTCGTGTCTGGACTTTCAATGCTGAAACTGCATACCCTTATCAGTTGCAACTACACTTGCTCCCGCATTCTGAAGCCCGACGGCACTGTGATTGTCCCTACAGCCAAAGATGAAATTGAACTTGGTGACCTTGTGCTTATCGTGTGCGCAAAGCAAGATGAGGAGATTTTCTCACGTTTCTTGGGTCCGCAGGTTGAAAAGGTATGGCCTCAGGACGATGGTCCGGTTGTCTCACGCAGAATCGTGGTCACTCAGACTGACTTTAACGGCGTTAAACTCGGTTCGCTTCACCTCCATGAGACATATCAGCTTAACGTGACCCGCGTCAACCGTGCCGGCATGGATCTTCTGGCAAGTCCTAATCTTCGTCTTCAGATTGGCGACCGTGTGACAGTGGTTGGTAATCTTGACCACATCAATCTTCTTGCGAGAAAGATGGGTAATTCAATGAAGCGACTTAACGAGCCCAACCTTATCACCATGTTCATCGGTATTTTCCTCGGTATTATTGTGGGAAGCATCCCTCTACAGTTCCCCGGAATGTCTGTGCCTATGAAGCTTGGTCTTGCCGGAGGTCCTCTCGTGATTGCTATCCTTATCGGTGCATACGGTCATAAGTTCCATCTTGTCACCTACACCAACTCGGCTGCCAATCTCCTTCTGCGCGAAATAGGTATCTGTCTCTTCCTCGCTTCTGTAGGCATTGCTGCCGGAAAGGATTTTGCTGCCACAGTGTTCAATCTGCGAGGTGCTATGTGGGTGGGCTACGGCTTCCTGATTACCGTCATTCCGCTGATTGTGGTGGGATGTATCGCTCGAGGAAAATACCACATGAACTATCTTGCCATTATCGGTATGATGAGCGGTAACTATACCGATCCCCCGGCATTGGCATACGCAAATAAAGTTGCCAACAATGATGCTCCGGCAGTGGCATACTCCTCTGTCTATCCTCTCACGATGTTCATGCGCGTAATCGTAGCCCAGCTTATCGTACTATGTTTCCTTGAATAGCGACTGAGATTCGCTGAATAAACTGAAAGTGTCATGGAATTATTCATATAACAGGATTTAACTCTATGGCACTTCATTATTTTTTTCACTGAGTCAATACATGTCATAATGTATTGACTCAGTGCCATTATATTATTATTAAGTCACCCATATCGCCTTGTGACGCATCATATTGTTTGGAAAATATAATAATTATTTATACCTTTGTCTTCACAATAGTTTTTAAACCAACTGATATGAAACAAACTTTACTTCTATGCGTAGCGTCTCTGTTATCGGCAGGAGCTTATGCGGGACCAATCACTACTAATGCAGAGACCTCTGAAGGGATAGCCAATGTGCAGCAGATGAAAGGCACTATGGCGCCGGCTTTGTCTACACGTCAACTCAGCAAAGGAATTTCCGGGAAATTGTCAACCTCCACTTATGGCAGAGTCATTCGGAATGCCCAGAAATCAATCAACAGGAAAGCAATCAATCCCGTAATGAAGAAGGTGGCAAAGGCTGCTACGCTTCCTGAAGGGACACTCCTTTGGGAAAGTTTTGAGGGTTTTGACAGCACAGTGGAGGGATGGCTTCCTGAGGGTTGGACAATTATATCTGATGGCGACACGGATCTTGAACCTGGGGCACAGTGGGGTGTTGATCTCGGAGGTGCCGGATTTGGTGTGCCCTCGGCTCCCGATGGCGATTATTTCATGGGAATCGGATTCAGCTCCACCGCCCTGGAGCAAGATGAATGGCTGATTCTTCCGGAATTAAAGCTGGAGGAGAATGATGAGCTCAAGTTCCAGCTTTTCACCTCACCTCTGTTCTTCTATGAGACTTACAATCCGGATTATGATGTCATTGACTGGGAGACTATGGAATGGCTGGTTGCCCCCGTTCTCAAAGGCGATCTCACCGTTCAGATAAAGATAGATGGTGATGAGTGGCAGCAAATTTGGAGCATGATGGATCAGTTTGCAGGGTGGTCATTAACCGACCTTATGATGTATGAGCAGTTTGATACTTACCAGGTATCGCTTGCCGACTACGCAGGGAAAGACGTGCAGATTGCATTCAATTATAAGGCAGTGGATGCCAATACCATTTATATTGACTGCATCAGTGTAGGACTACCCTCTCTTGAAGGGATATCTTACCTACCTCCTTTTGAGACACAATACTGGGGCTTTGATAATTCAGCAGACTGGGCTGCCCTTAATCTTAGCATTGCGCAGTATCCTGTGTACGGTCCCCTCGTTTTCTACAATAACTTTGACCTTGATGCTGACTATTCATGGTCATATCATGATCCAATCACCAATGACTGGGCAACCAGCGATAACCCTGATTACCTTGACGTAACATATTATCCGGATTACTCAAGCGAGTTCACACGCCGTAACAATATGTATTATCCTCCCGTGCTTCATGCTACTGCTCCCGGTGCGTCTGAAGGCTCTTACCAGATGCCGGTCAACTACATGCAGGCAGGTGGCAGCCCGGAATTTATGGTAACTCTGTCTGATGGCAGCCAGAGGCTTATGGAATTCGGTCTTTTGCCCTTTAACCTTAACACTGATGACTATGGTATAACTCTCATTGATGCGCCATCTGTGGGTGATCCGGCTCTTCCGATATTCGGCTATAATTCAAACTCTGACAAATACTGGCTTGACTATACGCTCAATGGCGAGCAACCGTCAGAGGGCGATGAAGTGAAGATGATTGCCATTCTCAACTTTATTTATTCTCCTACGGCACCTATGGTGGTGAGCGGCGTACATGTCAACGGGTTCGGTAATATGACTGATGACGCTGAATTTAAGATTGAGATAATTCCGTGTGACGAAGATTATGTTCCTCTTGACGAGGCTATCGCCACTGCCACTTGCACTTTCGCCCAGATGGATAAATATGAGTCAGATCTCCCATATCTTTCTCTTAACATTCCATTTAGATTTGAATCGCCGGTTGTTCTTGACAACTCTTATATGGCATATATCGTGAAGTTGTCAGGATTCAACTCCGATAAGGTTGAGACATTCATCCCCCTGCAGTCAATGATTCCGAATGAATATCTCTGCCACGGTTGGATGGAAAAAGCTATCAAGATTGACAGCGACGAATTCCGTACAAGCTATTCTCCGATGGCTTACGTGGAAGGTATATATGGCGACTGCTATAACGGTTTCGCAATTAATCTTGATGCATGTTATCCCTGGCTTGAATGTGAAGTTGACGAAGTGGCTGTACCTGCCGACGGCACTCCCGTTCACGTAAATCTCGGCTCCTATTATGACGGTTCTCAGCTCACTCTCAGCTATCCGGAAGTTGCAGGTCTGATTGCAAGCGTGGAAGGTCGCTACAACGAGTGCGTACTTACCCTCTCTCACAGTAATGCTGAGGTAATCATTGATGGTAATCTCACAATCAGTGCTCCCGGTGTAGAAAAAACAATAAAACTAACTGAGACCATCAGTGGCATTGACAGTCTTGATGCTGATTCAGTAAATGGTGATATAGTAGCTGTATATTCTGTTGACGGCACTATGGTCGACCGCTCGGAAACTAAGAAAGGTGTATATATCGTGAAATATGATAATGGTAAAATTCGCAAGGTTATCCTTAAGTAAGGCTACTGAAAAGTAACTCGATAGCATATCCGTTTTAATCAAATAAATGGGAGGTGTATCAAAATTCAGAATTTTGATACACCTCCCATTTATCATTTCTATTGTGCATATCCCAACTGTCTTTATTCCAAGCCCACACAGCTCGTCTCACGTTGTCTTCATTCATTATTGACTGTATAGCCGTAGACTGACCATTGACCATAACATACCTGATGAATTGGAACTCCAGTTGCTTTGTGCGTTTATATCAAGTGCGAAAAGACTTTCAAAGAAATGTCTTGGGCGTATGATGTTGATGTAATAGCGAATACTGCTAATGGCAACAATAAAATTCTGTTCATATAGTTTATGTTTCTAACAAGTCACAAAAGTCGTAGTTTTTTTGTTAATTTTTTATAATAATATTAATAATAAAATGTTTTTCTATCAATTTATTATCTCTTTTTAAGTTTTACGAACATTATTTATTCAAATATGACTGTAGAAGATGCTGATTTCAGCAATCAGTCAAATCTTCTCCTTATTTCAATATTTGCACAGAATTGAGAAAATTTGTAACTTTGCAAGCCAATTGACGGGATCGCGACCTGTCAAACCGATTTTTTAAATTAATTAACTGCAGAAATTAAAAATGAAAGAAAAAATTCATCCTGCTAACTACCGTGAGGTGGTTTTCAAAGATATGTCGAACGATGAGACTTTCATCACTCGCTCGACTGTGGCAACTCGTGAGACTATCGAAATCGACGGTAAGGTGTATCCTCTTGTAAAGCTTGAGATCACTTCTGCTTCTCACCCCTTCTTCACCGGCAAACAGAAACTCGTTGACACCGCTGGTCGTGTTGATAAGTTCCGCAGCCGTTACGGCAACCGCAACAAGAAGTAATTGCCCATTTAAAATTTTAATGCCACACCCCATGACGATGGAGTGTGGTATTTTATTTTATTATTCATTATATAAGCGGAATTTATTGGTGGAAGGCAAGCGAGTCAAGATAAGAAGTCAGAATCAGCACCGCAGCCATTTCGTCTGCCCTCCCCTTCTCTGCACGTTGCTTCTTCTTAAAGCCACCTGCAATCATCTCCCTGTGGGCTATGGTCGACGTGAAACGTTCATCCACTCTTACAATCTCCTTATCAGGCATTTCTTTCCGCAGTCTGTTGAGAAACGGCTCAATATATCTGGCACTCTCACTCGGATTTCCATGCATATCACGAGGCTCACCCACCGCAATTATATCTACCGGCTCTTTACTGCAATAATCCTTAATAAACTGCATTAAGTCACATGCCCTCACGGTTGGCAATCCGTTGGCACTAATGCGCAAACAATCCGTCACAGCCACACCGCAACGTTTTCTGCCATAATCTATAGCCATTATTCTTCCCATGCCGCAAAATTAATATAAATTTCCTGCTCTCCCAAATCCTTATTAAATAAATTGAAATTCTGAAAATTACATTGAATACCCAAAGACAATTAAACTAATCACCCCTCCCCTCAAAGTCAAAATACCCTAAAAACAATAAGTATCTCTAAGTAAGAGATTTTATTTCCAATGCAAAGTTACAAAAATTATCTGAAACACAAACAATAATCACCTAAAAATACTGCTAATAATTACTAAAACGGCAAGTCCAGAATTTGATTGTTTAGCAAATTGAATTTTTAGGCTCCTAATTACCTCTGATAATCAATATATTACAAAAATCCAAATCTCTTACTTAGAGAGTTGGATTTTTTAATCCCTTCGGAAGAGTATTATTGTTTCCCTAACCCCCTGGAAAGCACCTGTATAGGCTCGTCCTTGTGATCCGAAGCGAAAGTAGACGGACGGTTGTGAATAATGTGCGGCGACTGGCAGCAGCCCTCGACGCGCATGAAGGATAGACATGTACTCATTTTAATTAACATGGAGCCAAAACAGGAAGAAAAACCAGAATGGTTTGCCATCAGATCGCGTCAGGATCTTAGGGCTGAACAGGAACTTTCCGGATATTGCGACGAGGTGCTTTTTCCAAAGGAGCAAGTGAAAGTACAAGGAGGAAAAGACCGTATCAGACCGGTTATTCCTCGCGTACTGTTTGTAAAGACTAATCGCACTACTATATTGAATCTCGAACTCAAGGGTCGGGAGCATCCTGAATTAAATGTCCCGTTTTGGATTTACCGGTATCCGAAAGATAAACGCATACAAGTTATTCCCCAAAGTGCCATTGACCTCATTCGTCTGCTTACCGCCGGCGACACAACCCGGTGCGAGATATTCAACAAGAAGGATTTCAAGGAAAACCTCCACGTGCGTGTCACGGGGGGACCATTCAAGGGGTATCAGGGATACGTGCAGCGGGTAAAGAAAAACAAACATGTGGTTGTCAAGATTGAGGGCGTATGCGTAATCATGCTCCCTTTTATTCACCCCGACCTCCTCGAGATAATAGACTAATTATGAAAGACATCCCAGACAACCTTGACATCGCCGGTGTCAACTTCAACAATCCTGACGACATAACAGGCTTTGCACTCCTCTTAGGTAGACAAGCAAATCTCGCCGGCATGTTTATTCCCGGCGGCGGCAATCAACCCTTGGTTTCCAAGGTACGCACAGCCGCACGCGAATGGATTCGCCTGACAGATACCGCAGTTNATACNCTGACCCCCTCCGGAGCATTCTCCGTCATGTCAGCCTATGATATTGTCCACCGCATAGCCTACGGTAAGCCACCATTCCCCGATGTCATCAACCGACATGTTCTCAGGGCATTTGACGCAATGATCCGCGGAGACAAGACAATTGACCGATATGCCATGTTCCGCCATATCTCTGCGGCACTGAGCCACAAGGACAAAGCCTACCTTGGCAAACCACTTCAATGGTACAGCATCACCCTTGACCGCTGGCACACTATGTTCCGCCACGGCAGCCCGACCACCCGGCTAAGCGCCTGTGACACCCTCGAAATTGTCAGTCTGCTCCTCGAAAGCGATCTCTGGCTGTTCGAGACCCACAACCAGGCAGCCTACAAGCAGCGGCTCTTCGACAAAACCCGCCCACTCCTCAACCAGCTCAACGACATACTCAAGACCCCAACCCCCAAAAATCTCCCGACTTTCAAAGCATTGCACCACCTCCTCACAGCCTCTGCGCCCTACCTCACACCGGACGACTACGAGGCATACAGCTCCGCCCTCTCCCTAACTCTCCCCACCTCCCTCTCAACCCTCCACAACGCCTCTTAAAAATTCCCTCCCCGGTCTGTTGTTCCGTGAGTGAACCTTCAGGTTCACTTCCCCACAAGCAAATTCTGCTATTAATTTCTACTCATCCACTCATTATTTTCCACTTAAAAACCACAATCATGAAACAATCGGTGTCCATCTTCTTTATTCTTATATTCTCACTCTTTTCCATGAATGCCTGGGCTATTGAACTTGACAGTCCGGTATATCTTGGTGCAATGCTAATTGATCAACCTGATACAAAATCCATGGCAAATATCTGCCGTTCTTACAAATATACTGAACAACCTGAAGAAGAGGGGTTCACGGTTTATATGTCTTCTGAGGGTGAGAAAATCCGTTTCAAGAAAGACGAGACCTCCACATTTGTCGAAGTTACCACCAAGGATAAACCTTCCTCAGTAAAAAAGAAACTTGTTAATATTGGCTTTCAAAAATCATCAAAGGGCTATGAACGTGGCTCAACGATACTAAAAAATAAAACATTTTGCATAATCTCTTCCTCTCCTACCACTGTTTATTTTTCCAAAACATCAAATCAATAGAATTTAAAAATATTTAGATTAAACTATTCCCGATGTCATCGACCAACATGTTCTCAGGGCATTCGACACAATGATCCGCGGAGACAAGACTGTTGACCGATATGCCATGTTCCGCCATATCTCTGCGGCACTGAGCCACAAGGACAAAGCCTACCTTGGCAAACCGCTCCAATGGTACAGTATCACCCTTGACCGCTGGCATACTATGTTCCGCCACGGTACCCCCACCATCCGGCTAAGCCCCTGCGACACCCACGAAATTGTCAGTCTGCTCCTCGAAAGCGACCTCTGGCTGTTCGAGACCTGCAACCAGGCAGCCTACAAGCAGCGGCTCTTCGACAAAACNCGNCCNCTCCTCAACCANCTCAACGACATACTCAAGACCNCAACCTCAAANAACCTCCCGACCCTCAAAGCCTTACACCACTTCCTCTCCGCCTCATTTCCATACCTCACACCAAACGACTACGAGGCATACAGCTCCGCCATCTCCCTAACACTCCCCACCTCCCTCTCAACCCTCCACAACACTTCCTAAAAATTCCCTCCCCGGTCTGTCGTTACGTGAGTGAACCTTCAGGTTTGATCCTAAGTTACTGACACATCAACCATGATCCAAAACAGAATCGGGACAATCATAACCTTCAATATCCAGCCAAATGAGGGGGACAATGACAGGGCAAGGAAAGCCCTTGACAGCCTGTTCCTCGAGTTAGGGTACCAAGACGGCGACAGCCAGCATACCAAGATAACCCCCAGGATAATACCGGACACCACAATCGAGGATATAAACTACCTGTGCAATGATCCCCGCATCAGGTTCCAGGACGGCGACGAGGTAGCCGTCCTCTATCCATACATGGGTAAAACAGAGGCTGAGCCCTCCATAATCAAATGCAGATACCGCTATAACAGCATACTCAACCAGTTCATTTAAATCCGCATCCCCTAATACCCTCATCACAAGCGTGGAAACAAGGTACTACACATACGGTGACATCATCCGCGTACTGCGCCTGAAGGAGGGAGACCCCTCAAGGTCCCTTATGATTGACGTCAACACAGCTGACGGCACGGTCCTTAGCATATTTGATGCCTCCGCACGCCCGAATGACTCCATATTCATCCAAAGTTTTCTGAACATCCTATCCGAGTCCACCGTGGGGTTCAACCCAACCACAGACCCAACAGTTGAAGACCGTGCCCTCCACGTTATCTCAACTCAATTACCCGATTTAAAATTCTGAACTTATTTATGAACTTCGCACTGATTGGCGCAGCAGGCTACATCGCCCCCCGCCATATTAAAGCCATTGCCGACACAGGCAACAGCCTTGTCGTGGCATACGACCGGTTTGACAGCGTCGGCCGTCTTGACAGCAGTTTCCCAGAGGCATCCTTCTTCACGGAGCAGGAGCAGTTCGAGAGGTTCTGCCACAACCAAATGAAGACAGCCCAGCCGCTCCAATGGACCTCCGTCTGCACCCCGAACTATACACACGCACCATTCATTGAGTCCGGGCTCAGGCTCGGCACCGACGTAATTTGTGAAAAACCCATTGTGCTCCATTCCAGGACTATCGATGAGCTGATGAGGGTTGAGGAGGAGACCGAGCACAGGGCATACAATATCCTCCAGCTGCGTCTCCACAAGGCTATCGCCGACCTGAAGAAAAAGATTGATGAGGGTCCCAAGGATAAGATCTATGACGTTGACCTGACCTACATCACCTCCCGTGGCAAGTGGTACTACGCAAGCTGGAAGGGCGACGTCCACAAGAGCGGTGGCGTGGCAACAAACATAGGGGTGCATTTCTACGACATGCTCCAGTGGGTGTTCGGACCTGTGAAGAAGAATATTGTCAATGTGATGAGCTTCGACCGGGTTGCCGGTTACCTTGAGCTCGAAAAGGCTCGCGTGCGCTATTTCCTCAGCATCAATGCTGACAACCTTCCGGAGAACGCTGTGCAGGGTGAGAAACGTACCTACCGCACACTCAGCATCGACGGTGACGAGTTTGAGTTCAGCCAGGGATTTACAGAGCTTCACACCGAGAGCTATAAGAACATACTCGCCGGAAATGGGTTCCGTATCAGCGAGGCGCGTCCCTGCATTGAGATTGTGGAGCAGATCCGCACTTCAACCCCGGTTGGGCTCGTCGGTGACTATCATCCCCTTGCAAAACTTCCACTTTCCACCCATCCTTTCGGCTGGGACGAGAAGAGATAAAACTACTCTTACTATGGATAAGAAAATTCAGATGGTTGACCTCCACGGTCAGTACCTTAAGATAAAGCCTGAGGTTGACAGGGGGATCCAGGAAGTCATCGACACCTGTGCATTTATTAACGGTCCCCAGGTAAAGGAATTCGCCGAAAAGTTGAAGGAATATTCCGGGGCTAAACACGTCATTACATGTGCCAATGGCACCGACGCACTCCAGATTGCTCTGATGGCACTGGACCTGAAGCCCGGCGACGAGGTAATCGTGCCTGCCTTCACCTATGTTGCCTCAGCAGAGGTAATCGGTCTGCTTGGCCTTACCCCGGTTATGGTTGACGTTGACCCGGAGACCTTTAACGTGACTGCCGGGAACATAAAGAATGCCATATCCCCGCGCACAAGAGCCATTATCCCGGTCCACCTCTTCGGGCAGTCCTGTGACATGGAGCCGATAATGAAACTGGCGAAGGAGAACAGCCTGTACGTGATTGAGGACAATGCCCAGGCAATAGGCTCCGTCTACACCTTCTCTGACGGCACCAAGCGTCACACTGGCACAATCGGCACCATAGGCTGCACCTCATTCTTCCCCTCTAAAAACTTAGGCTGCTATGGCGATGGCGGTGCTATCTTTACCAATGATGACACTTTGGCAGAAAAACTGCATATGATTGCCAATCACGGACAAAAAATTAAATATCATCACTCCGTAATAGGGTGCAACTCCCGCCTTGACACTATCCAGGCTGTTGTGCTCAATGCCAAACTGCCTCATCTTGATGAATACTGTGCTGCCCGCAAGGCTGCTGCCGACTATTATACGGAGCATCTTAAGAATGTCAAAGGTATTTTGGTGCCCGGGGAGCTTC
The DNA here is from genome assembly GCA_014802265.1 of Bacteroides sp. GTDB lineage: Bacteria > Bacteroidota > Bacteroidia > Bacteroidales > Muribaculaceae > Lepagella. The sequence goes on from JAAVCP010000034.1 coordinate 41,657, forward strand.
CCGCATCCACCCATGTCTATCATCAATACACACTCAGGGTACTTGATGGCAGGCGTGATGAGCTGAAGGAGTTCCTGGCATCCAAGGGTATACCTGCAATGATATATTACCCCCTGCCCCTTCAGAGACAGGAGGCGTTCAGGCACATAACCCGTGCCGCAGAGTCATTGGGGATCTCCCAGCAGCTTGCCGACTCTGTGCTGTCACTTCCCATTCACACTGAGTTGACTCATGACCAGCAGGATATAATCATCGCGGCAGTCAAAGAATTTTTCAACATGTAGCATTATGGCAGGATATTTTGCACACCCCACTGCCACCATTGACGATGGCGCGGTAATTGGGGATGGGGTTAAAATCTGGCACTACAGCCACATCATGGACGGCGCAGTGCTCGGTGAGAGATGCAATATCGGGCAGAACGTGGTGGTCTCACCCGGCGTGACACTTGGAAAGAATGTGAAGGTGCAGAACAATGTCTCGATATATACCGGAGTGACCTGTGAGGATGACGTGTTTCTCGGTCCGTCCTGTGTGTTCACCAACGTCACTAACCCGCGTAGTGCCGTCAACCGTCATTCACAGTATGCCAAGACCGTTGTCGGCAGGGGCGCCACAATCGGGGCAAACTCCACGATTGTATGCGGGCATGACATAGGTGAGTTCGCATTCATAGGGGCTGGTGCCGTCGTGACCAAGACCGTTCCCCCTTATGCCCTCATGGTGGGCAACCCCGCCCGCCAGATTGGGTGGATGAGCGAATATGGTCACCGACTTGAATTCAACGGTGATGGCATTGCCGAGTGCCCCGAGTCACATCAGACATACCAACTTAAGGATAATAAAGTAACAAGAATAAGCTAAATGATGATTTACGACAAACTTCTTAACAAGGATGCCAGGCTTGCAGTCGTCGGGCTTGGCTACGTGGGTCTCCCCCTCGCCCTTGAGTTCGCCAAAAAGATTTCGGTCATAGGCTTCGACATCAATGAGGAGCGACTTGCAAAGATGCGTGAGGGGATTGACCCCTCCCAGGAGCTCGACCGCTCTGCGTTTGAGGGTGCTGACATTGAGTTCACATCCTCACTTGACAAGCTCCGTGAGGCGTCTTTCTTTATCGTGGCTGTCCCCACCCCCATTGACTCCCACAACCAGCCCGACCTGACCCCGGTGCTCGGTGCATCCCGCTCCGTCGGCAAGTGCCTTAAGAAGGGTGACTATGTGGTCTTTGAGTCAACCGTCTACCCCGGCTGCACTGAGGAGGACTGCGTGCCTATCCTCGAGGAGGTCTCAGGCTTAAGATTTGAGACTGACTTCAAGGTTGGCTACTCCCCCGAGCGTATAAACCCGGGTGAGAAGGTTCACACCCTCCCAAATACCATCAAGATTGTCAGCGGCTGTGACCCCGAGGCACTCGAGCAGATTGCAAAGGTATATGAGCTTGTCGTGAAGCCCGGTGTCCACCGTGCCCCCAATATCAAGGTGGCTGAGGCTGCAAAGATTATTGAGAACACCCAGCGTGACGTGAACATCGCCCTGATGAACGAGCTCTCAATCATCTTCTCACGCATAGGTATCAACACCTATGACGTGCTCGAGGCTGCCGGCACGAAGTGGAACTTCCTCAAGTTCTACCCCGGTCTCGTGGGTGGTCACTGCATCGGCGTTGACCCCTATTACCTTGTTTACAAGGCCAACGAGCTGAAGTATCACAGCCAGATAATCTCCGCCGGGCGTTTCATCAACGACTCCATGGGGGGCTACATAGCCAAGAAGCTCGTGAAGAAGCTCATTGGCATGGGCAAGGCAATCCTCGGAGCCAGGATCCTCGTCATGGGTCTGACATTCAAGGAGAACGTCGCTGACATACGCAACACCAAGGTTCTCGACATCATCAATGAGCTGAGGGACTTCGGTGCTGACGTTGACGTTGTTGACCCCCATGCTGACCCTGAGGACGTGCGCCGCATGTACGGCATCAACCTCATAGAGAAGCCTCGTGGCAACTACGATGCCATAATCGTTGCCGTAGGTCACGACGCATACCGGGAACTTAACGAGGAATACTTCGACAACCTCACCTACGACAATGCAGTCCTCGTCGACATCAAGGGTCTCTACCGTGACCGCATCCACAAACTCAAATACTGGAGCCTTTAAATTATAGCCTGATGATAAATTATCGGAGGTCCGTTTTATAGAGACCCTCCGATAATTTAAATTGTTTGATTATTCATAACGAATAATAATTTAAGACTTGAGGTATAAATACATGGTAAAGAATAGTGATTCAAATACAAGACAAGCAATTTGGGTTGCAATAGGCAGTTGCACTGCATTTGGATTTACCATTATAAGTTCAATGATACTTAGTAGATATTTTAATAAAGTTGAGTATGGAACATACAAACAGGTTATGTATGTATACTCTACACTACTAATAATATTTACATTGGGATTACCACAAGCATTTGGATATTTTCTTCCTAGAGTACCTATTGTTCAAGGTAAATCAATAGTGAATAAAATAACAATTGTTTTGTTATTTATGGGATTAATATTCTCTATGTCATTATTTATTGGTTCATCATTAATTGCATCAATATTAAAGAATCCTGATTTAATTACTGCCATTCGAATTTTCTCCCCAGTTCCTCTGCTATTGCTTCCAACAATGGGTTTAGATAGTATCTATGCTACATATAAAAAAACATATGTATCTGCTATCTATAATATCTTGACAAAGATATTACAATTAATATTTGTGATAGTTCCGATATTCATATTTTCACCTACTGTTAAGGTAGCGTTGATAGGATTTGTAATAGCTTCATTTATTAGCGCCTTGATCGCACTCTACCTAAAAAATAAACCATTTAAAGGATATACCAATATAGCATCTAACTACAATATAAAGGACATTATAAGATTCTCCTTACCTCTGATGGCAGCCGGAATATGGGGGATGATAATTAATTCGACTGATCAATTTTTTATTAGTAGATATTTTGGAACAGTGACCTTTGCCGAATTTTCAAATGGAGCTATGGAACTTCCTTTTGTAGGAATGATAGTTTCGGCATGTAGTACCGTACTTTACCCACTGTTTTCAAAATATAGCCATGATGGACTAGATGCCAAAGAGAAGATTTATCCTATATGGTTATCTGTATTTAGTAAAACCGCCATGCTTATATATCCATTAGTAGTATTCTGTTGGTTTTATTCTAGCCAGATTATGGAATTTCTTTATGGAACTCAATATGAACATTCGGGTATATATTTTAGAATCAAACTTTTTGGAAATCTATTTACATTGATTGCCTTTGCTCCAGTTATTTTATCAATAGGTGCCACAAAATATTATGCCAAAGTACATGCTTATGGAGCAATAGTTTTGGTTATATTAGAATGGTTAGCTGTTAAAATTGTATATGACCCCTATATAGTCATAGTAATATCTGTTTTGTGTCATATAAGTCGTATTTTACTGTTACTCCATTTAATAGCAAAATATTTTAAGGTATCTTTAATAATGCTTTTTCCAATAAACTTAATATTTAAAATAATAGTTCCATCCTCTATCCTTTTATTAATTCTAGAGAGATTTCTTAATCTAAATTCTTTATTTCTTGAATTATTAATAGGTGGTAGTGTATATATTATTTTCATGGTAGTAGTATCGATTATACTTAAAATAAATTATAAGACATTGTTCAAATCTTTAGTTAAATAATGAATAATAAGCTTAAAAAATTACTTCCTTTCTATAAGGGATATGCCAAAATGTCACGTATTACCCCCATAACGCCCATTAAATACCTATTGCACTTAATAGGTCTATATAATCGTAATTTATACTGGTATAAACCTAAAACACATCATGTAGGCTCTCCAAAGAAAATATATGTGGGTAAAAATAGTTCAGTGGGACGAGATTATAATTTTTTCCAAGCCATGGGAGGAATCTATATTGGAAACTATGTGAGATTTGCAACCAACGTAGCCCTACTAACAAATAATCATGATGTGTATAATCAATCAATTAATCATCCTAAACCTATAATAATACATGACTATTGTTGGATAGGTATGAATGCCTCTATTCTACCCGGTGTAGAATTAGGACCAAGAACAATTGTAGCGACAGGCGCAGTTGTAAATAAAAGTTTTCCAGAAGGCTTTTGTATATTAGGTGGGGTACCTGCTAAAGTAGTTAAAAAACTAGATCCAAATTTATTCAATGAAAATGATTATATAAAAGAGTTTAATAAATATGGGTATTTAGAGGTTGATGAGGTAGAACGAAATCCAGAGAAATTCTTACATAAATATCTTGATCCTAACTATTTCCATGTAGTAGATGGCAAAATTCAATTAAAAAAAGAAATCATCTGTTGACCTAATAAGATATGATACAATGAAGTCGTATGAAAGTATTCATATTGTTAGATGTTAACAGCACTCACACTAAGAGATAGGTTAAAGCCACAAGAAAAATTCTATATTACATTATTGGTATTACAGTTGGACGTTTATACTATCCTTCTATCATTTTTAAGTCACGGTGGTTTGATCACATTATAGAATGAGAGTGGGAGTGGGTAACACGCGGACTCATAAACCAAAAGTTAAAAGGAATTAACCACCATGTCCCTTGGCCGGTAAGTCCATATCAAAACATTGCCAGTCCCCAAAATATTATCTTTCATCCAGATGACCTGAATAACTTTCAGATGGTAGGAAGCTTCAAAGTATTGGTGAAATTGAGATTGGAAGAGGAACCTATATAGCTCAAAATGTCTGTATAATTACTGCTAATCATGATTTCAATGATTTGGATTCTCATAATGCACCGAAAGATATAAAGATAGGGGAACAATGTTGGATCGGCATGAATAGTGTAATTTTACCTGGAGTTGTTGTAGGCAATAAAACAATTGTTGGAGCAGGCTCAGTTGTAACAAAAAGATTTCCGAATGGGAATTGTATTATAGCTGGTAATCCTGCAAAAATCATTAGAGAAATATAAAGTTATGAATATACTATTCTTAACAAGAAAATTTGCTCCGCAAAATTATATTGGTGCAATTAGACCTACAAAAATCGCTAAATACTTGACAAGGCTGTATAACTGTCAAGTTGATGTGATATGCATGAGGGATAGCGAGGACATAATAGATCCCATGGGACAACGTGATATTAGCTCATTACATCATATAGAAATAATGAAATCATGCAAATGGATTACAAAAATAAAAGAATGGTATGCTGCTAAAGCATCAAAAATAAAGGCTAATTCCACTTCCATAACTACACCTAATTCTAAAATTGCTAATAGCACTGACTTTAATTTAAAAAATAAAATCACCCATATTGCTCGTAATATTCTGTATTTGATAAGTATATTAGATAGCTATATCTATGCCAAGAGAGTAATTATGTATCTTAACAAAAATAAAGAGGCATATTCCGCATTCTTCTCAACTACTTATTTGGTAGAAAGTTATATAGTTGGTAGATGGCTGAAGAAAAATAATCCAAATATTCGATGGATATATGATCTTAGAGACCCAATACAAATTGACTCCTATCCGGGAACATCAGGATACATCATGCGCAGAATATTAAAGAAAACTGTGAAATCGGTTGATGAAGTAACGGGAGTTTCAAAAGCATGTTTGCGTGAGTTTGAAGAGTTAGGACAAATTAATACCCATGTTGTTAGAAATGGATTTGATGAGGAAGATATTAGCAGTATTGACATTGACAAAATAACTCAGAACACATCCTTAAAAAATGACAGTTTCAAAATTGTATACACAGGTAGCCTATATGATGGTAAAAGGGATGTAACACCCCTACTTCTATTACTATTAGATTTAGCTAAGGAATCAAAAATAAATTTACAAAATATAGAACTGCATTATGCCGGTAAAGACTTTCATGTTTTAGAAAATAGTATCTCAAAGATTGGAATCAACATTAAAGCTATCAACCATGGGTTTATACCGAGAGACCAATCAATTAGTTTACAGTTAAGTGCTAATGTTCTCCTACTACTTAGCTGGAATAACATAGGAGACACAGGAGTAGTTACTGGAAAGTTTTATGAGTATCTTATGATGGGGCGTCCTATCATATGTTTAATAAAAGGCAATCTTCCTAATAGTCTCCTTAGGCAAATGATTGAGGAGACCAACACAGGAACCTGCTATGAAGAGGCTGCGACAGAAACACATAATATTGCCAAAGAATATTTATCCTGTCTCTTAAATAATAAATATAAAGCCAAATGCCCCCCTAAGAGTAGCAAATGTATCAGTCAATACAACTATAAAAACATTGCTGGTGAAATATTTCATTTATGCTTAAACAAATAAAGTACTATATATTCTGTGCTGAACTATTATGTCCTCAATTATTTTCAGCCCTAAGCAGTTTAACAGGACGGAAATTTGCGGGTTCCGAAGGCGATAGTAGCTATATATTATTCTGTGCAATGTTGGCGGTGTTAAGTATTGGTATAATATATTACGAGTTCATACGATTTTCTGTTAAACTTTCCCCAAAACATATCTTAATACTATTATTATTACCTTTAACTATCCTGTGCATATATATTTTGGAACAAACTCCAAATATTAGGGCAAAACAAATGATTCTACAATTTATGATATGGGGTATACCATCTATAACTATAGGAGTTTACTTATCTATCAACCACACTATTAACCAGTTTAAATTTCCGTTAATAATATATGCGGTTCTCATAATAATAGGATTAGTTAAGTCATGGTTCTTCAGCTTCACAGAATCACTACTTAGAGAAAGTGATTCAGGAGAAACATATCAAGCTGCCGCCTATTCTTCTGCAATATGTTATGGGATTTTCTTATATTTCTTTATTTTTAAAGAATCATTACCTAAATCTCTTATCAGATACAAAATTGTATGCATCCCCTTGATGATTCTCTGTATAGGTATTATTCTTCTTACTGGTGGCAGAGGTGGAATGGTACTAACCATTATTTATACTTTTACCTTTTTATACATATATCAAAAAAAATTTCATATTTCCTTAACTACAAAATTAAAAGTTGCGATAGGTATTATCATTAGTATTATGATCATTGTTCAGTACGTTAATAATGATCCTGTGTTAAGTCAATCTTCTCAAAGGGTATTTTCATATATATCAGATGGAGGTATTGATATGAGTAAGACATCTCATAGAGATGAGGCATATTCAAAAGCAATTACAAATTGGAACCTATCACCATATTTTGGATATGGAATATTTAAATATTATGAGGTTAATCATAACTATCCCCATAATTTTTTCTTGGAAATATTATTACAAGGAGGGGTGATATTGTTTGCTTTTTATTTAGTCTTATTGGGATTGTATCTTTATAAGTTTGCTAAAATAATGCATTATGTTAACAATACTATCTTCTTAATCATCTTCCTTTACCCATTCATAAACCTTATGTTCTCAGGAACCTATATAGGGTCTGCTGATTTCTGGTTTTGCGTAGCCTATGTAGTTTGTTATAGGCTTCCATCACATAATTTAAAATTATCCCTATATGAGCAAAAACATATTACATATTGCCAATAATTTTACCATAAATGTCCTGTATGATGAATTAATCAGTCGGTTGGAGAAAAAGAATTTAAACAATATGGTTATTGCTTCAACGTTTACTATATCCAATTCTATTTATTACTATGAAGTCCATCAGTGTCTAAGAAGCAATAATATATTAAATAGATTACGTTTTAAAAATAAGATTAAAAAATTGTGGCATTTCACTGAATCAAAGATAAATCTGGCAAACAATATAGATTTAGTTCATGCACATACATTATTCAGTGATGGTGCGATAGCGTATCGAGCATTTCAAAAATACCATATTCCATATATAGTGGCTATTAGGAACACTGATATAAATGTGTTTTTTAAATACTTTTTTCATCTTCGAAGGCTTGGAAAACAGATTCTCAAAAACGCATCAAGGATTATTTTAATCTCACCTATTTATCTGAATAAACTTAAAAAATACCTTACCCCTGAAGAGTTTCAAAATTTATCACACAAGATTGAAGTAATTCCGAATGGAATTGGAGATATATGGCTGAATAATCCGTTTAAAAATACTCGATCTCTCCATACTCCCATCAGACTTATTTTTTGTGGATCTTTTGACAATAATAAAAATATATTACGTATCATTGATGCAGCCAATCAAATAAACAGAACTAAATCAATTGAACTTAAACTAATCGGAGTAAAGCCCAGTCAATCTGATAAATATGTAGAAAGTGTTCGTAAGACCTGCAGTAAAAGTAATATAAAGACAGAGATTCTTGAAAGAATGCCTCACAAAGAATTGATTTCACATTATCGTGAGAGTGATATATTTATTATGCCATCTCATACCGAGACATTCGGATTAGTTTATGTCGAAGCATTGTCGCAGGGATTACCAATCATTTATACTAAAAGAGAAGGTTTTGATGGTTTCTTTAAAGACGGAACAATTGGGTTAGGGGTTAATTCTCATTCAACTAATGATATAGCCATCAATATAGAAAAAATCATTGAGAATTATGATTTCTACTCTCAACAGGTAGCCAATACCGATTTAAGTCAATTTTCTTGGGATAAGATAGCGCAAAGATATACAGAAATATATAATACGATATGATTGAAGAATGTTTCCCATACACCTTTTAATTTCATTATATTATACACAATTGTACTACAACAAGTTTGAAGTCAACATAAATAATTAAAAACGAAAGAATCGATATTTGTGGGAAAATTTGATTACAGAGAGACTTTACCCCTTTTGAAAGATTCCTGATTTATTAGAAGATATAGCATAGGTGAAACCAAAGAACTTGGAAAAGATATTTCTTGATTTAAAGTTTAAACAGACGTCTGCAGGATTTGAAAGAGTAAATAAACATAATTATCAAATTACATATATTGTAATTACACAATCAAAACCCACGAAAATTACCCTATCTAAGACAAAGATATAATTTTATGTTCACCATACTATCTCAATTTCCAAATTCACAATGAAAACGATCTATTACACTTACGGAACAATTATCAGAGTTTTCAAATAATCTACCCAAATCACTTATGATAGATGTCAACACTGATGATAATACTATCCTCAGTTATTTGATACCTACATTCGTTCCAATGACTCTATCTTCATTCAGAGCTTTCTTAACATACTGTGGGATTATTCAAGCAGACTGACGACCAAAAGGATAACTCTGCGGTTTTTTCTTTTAATAACCTCATTTGCATATTCCGGCAAAAAACGCTACCTTTGCGTTTGATAAGAAAAGCTTATGAATATGGGAATAATTGATATTGAGAAACTCAAACGCTATTTCAGCAATCAGCCTGTAGTTAAAGCGTGGCTGTTCGGCTCTTTTGCCCGGGGAGAGGAACGGGAGGACAGTGATGTTGATATTTTAGTCTCTTTCGACGAAAATGCCCGGGTTAGTCTGCTCCGTCATGCAGGAATGCTATGTGACCTGGAAGACATACTTAAGCGTCCGGTAGATCTTGTCAATGAACTTTCCCTATACCCTGAGGTAATGGAAACCGTTAGCCATGATAAAATACCGATTTATGAGAGAAGCGCTTAGAGATTCATCCAGACTCCACACATGGTGGAGGCAATCCATTTTATCCCAATTAAAACACGCATTATATGAAATTGATTGACATACATAATTTTAGATGCTTCAGTCAGCTAAAAGTAAATTTTACTCCTGGCATCAACTTATTTATCGGGGACAATGCCAGCGGAAAGACTTCATTACTGACAGCCGCTAAGTATGCCATCAATAGTTTCTTTGCCGGGTTTTCTGATATCTACACCACTTGGACCACTCCTCGCAAAGATGACTTCATGCGTTCTTCCTCCGGAGAGAAGCGATTCTCATCAATGCCAATTGGTATAGGGTTCTCATATTTTAGCGACGAAATTTCCGGTGACGATCATTTTGGGCTTGACTCTTCAGAGCAAAGTCTCATCGTAAAAAGTGAGAAAAATTCTCGCCCATTGCTCACGCCCCTTAACGCACTTCGACAATACGGTAGTTCCCTGGTTGAAAATCAAATAAGTAAAGCTGATGATGGCAGTTTTTTTCAACCTTATCCACTTCCTCTGATAGCATCTTTCAGTACCCACGGCATACATAATAAGCCAAAGATTATAGCCAAATATTTTTCTGAATTTGAGCAGACCCCATCATTTGGCTATTATCTGTGTTCCTCAACCGATGGTCTGTTAGATCATTGGATTCGTCGTCTGCTTGTACTGACAGAAGCCGGGAAAAATGAAGTGGAGCGTTCAATAGTGTTAGAATCCCTTTTTAACATGTTCGGACCCAAAGGATGCAATGTAATGTGTGATTTCCATGTACTTGTGAACTATAAGGATGTGATCTGTTATTTCAACGACGGTAGAGAAGTCCCAGTCTCCATACTTTCCGACGGATACAAAAGACTGTTCAGTATCGTGATTGACCTGGCTTTCCGCTGCGCCCTGCTCAACAGTCTGAAATATGGTCAAGACGCTGCCAAGCTCACGCGAGGCACAGTCATAATCGACGAGATTGATCTCCATCTACACCCCTCTCTTCAGTCGGTGGTTCTCAAAGCCCTCCAGCATACATTCCCTAATCTCCAGTTCTTAGTTTCCACCCATGCCCCTATGGTAATGACCGGAGTTGAGAACAATGATCGCAATTGCGTGCAGTATCTCAGCTACGATCCTCAGAAAAAAGAGTATTTAGCCATCCTTGTCAATACTTTCGGAATGGATCTTTCCACCATTGCTGAAGCTGTCCTCAATGTTCCAAAGCGCGAGCCTTCTGTGGAAAACGAATTAGGCAGGTTAATGGATCTTGTTGATGATGAAGACTATGTGAATGCCTATAATCTCCTTAGCTCAATGAAAGAGCGGTTCGGCAGCAGGATTCCCGAGTTAACCGGCATAGAGACCCAAATGACTATTGAGGAGGCTTTGAGAAATGATTAAGATTGAAAAATCATCCGAACCTAAAAGCTGGACAAGCCATCGCCTTACCAAAGGTGCCGTCTATGAGGCTAATGATGATTTGCGTAATACCCTGCTCAAAGATCAAGGCTACATCTGTGCCTATTGCATGAGAAGGATTCCCGCAAAGGATAATAACACAACTGAAACTTCGCGGATTGAGCATATAAAGCCTCAAAGCACCCTATCTCGGGAAGAAGCAATGGATTTCAGCAATATGGTGATTTGTTGTCCGGGTGCAATAACATCGACAGAGCATAAGCTGACTCATTGTGACCGTCATAAGGCAGAAAACCCAATTCACTTCTCGCCATTAGATACAAATTTCATTAGTACCCTGTCATATAAGACTGACGGCTCGATAGTTAGCAGCAATAAAAAATATAATAATGAAATCAATAGCATACTAAACCTCAATATCCCAATTTTAAAACAGAACCGTAAGGAAGTAAGAAACACCGTCATCAGTATGTTAGGGAAAGGTAATTGGAGTAAAGCTGAACTTGAAAAAATCCTGCAACGCTACTCATCTAAGGATGCTGATGGTAAACTCCCTGAATACTGCGGCGTAGTCATATCGTATATTACTAAAAAACTCCGGCAACACTCATAATTTTGCAACTCAGCCTTTGCCCAAACCAATTTTACTTAACCGTAACCACCGCTAACCCTCCCTAATAACTCTCATGCCTATCTTTGCACCTCTGCAACAATAGAAGCATTCCCCTCAATCAAAATAAAAACAATGAACATACTTCTTATTAATCATTATGCCGGGAACCCAAAACTCGGCATGGAGTTTCGTCCCTATTACCTTGGAAGGGAATGGGTAAGGTCGGGCAATAACGTGATGATCATTGGCGGCTCATACTCTCATCTCCGTAAACAGCAACCCTCAGAGGAAAAAGAAACCATAGAGGGAATCGAATATATTTGGATACCACTTAAACCATATAAAGGTAACGGCATCGGCAGAATACGCTCCATGTTCGATTTTGTCAGAAAACTATGGTTTGGTTATAAGGATTATCTGGGTAATTTTAAGCCTGATGTCGTGATAGCCTCCTCCACTTATCCACTTGACATTTATCCGGCGCATAAGATTGCCAGGCATTACGGTGCCAAGCTTGTCTATGAGGTGCATGACCTATGGCCACTGTCCCCAATGGAATTAGGAGGCTACTCAAAGAATCATCCCTTCATCAGAGTTATGCAGGCTGCAGAGGATTACTGTTACCGCCATGCGGACAAGGTGGTATCACTCCTCCCAAATGCTCTTGACCACATGAAAGAGCATGGCATGTCAGAAGATAAGTTTGTCTATATTCCAAACGGCTATGTGGAAGAGGAATGGGAAAATCCGGTGGACCCCCCAAGGACGGTAGTTGAGTTAGCCGCAAAACTCAGAAACGAGGGTAAGTTTATTGTCATGTACGCCGGAGGTCACGCCATTTCCAATGCCCTTGACTTCTTCCTTGATGCTATGAAGATGATAAAAGACAACAACATTGTCGCCATAATGATTGGTAACGGTCAGGAGAAGGAAAGGCTTCAAAAGCGTGTGACCGATGAGCACATTGACAATGTGGTAATGCTTACCCCCGTAAAGAAAGATGAGATCCCAGGGACACTCGCTTTAGCCGATGCTCTTTACATAGGCTGGAAAAAGAATCCCCTATATCGGTTCGGGATTTGTCCCAACAAGCTTTTTGACTATATGATGTCTGCCAAACCGATTATTCATTCAGTTGCTGCCCCTAATGACTGGGTAAAAGACGGCAATTGCGGAATATCCATAGAAGCAGAGAATGCTGAAGAGTTAGCACATGCTATATTGGAAATGTCAAAATGGTCAAACGATAAATTGATTGAGACAGGTAAACGGGGCAAGGTCTATTGTCAGAGAATGTTCAAATACAGCGACCAGGCTGACAAATTTGTAAAAGCCTTGCAATAAAAGTGTAATGTAATGAAGATAGTAACCGTAATAGGGGCACGTCCCCAGTTTATAAAGGCGGCTGTAGTAAGCCGTGCAATAGCCAATACTGAAGGTGTTGAGGAGGTGATTGTCCATACCGGTCAGCACTTTGACACCAACATGAGTGACGTATTCTTTGAGGAAATGTCAATACCACGTCCACAATACAACCTCAATATTAACGGACTTGGACACGGTGCCATGACCGGGCAGATGCTTGAGAAAATTGAGGAGGTATTAATAAAGGAGAAGCCTGACTGGGTACTTGTCTACGGTGACACCAACTCCACCATAGCCGGGGCTTTGGCTGCCAAGAAACTGCATATAAAGGTGGCTCATGTAGAAGCAGGCCTGCGCTCATTCAATATTGATATGCCTGAGGAAGTTAACCGCATACTTACTGACAGAATAAGCGACGTATTATTTTGTCCTACTACCACCGCAGTCAATAATCTGCAAAAAGAGGGATATGATAACATTGACTGTGAGGTGAAGGAAGTTGGCGACGTTATGCAGGATGCGGCACTGTTTTATGCAGGAAAGTCAAAGAAGCCGGAGACCGAACTCCCGTCTGTTTTTGCACTTTGCACAGTACACAGAGCCGAGAACACAGATGACCCTGAGAGGCTAAAAAGTATATTCCTTGCCTTGGAAGAGATCTCGAAAGACACTCCGGTAGTGCTCCCGCTTCACCCCCGAACCAAAGGAAAGCTGTCGGCAATGGGCTATGACTTTGAAAACTCCAACATATGTTTTATAGATCCGGTCGGTTACCTTGAAATGGTTTGGCTCCTAAGCAATTGTAAATTTGTACTGACCGATAGTGGCGGTTTGCAAAAGGAAGCCTACTTCTTCTCCAAACCGTGCATAACAATGCGTGACGAGACAGAGTGGGTTGAGCTTGTGGAGCATGGTTTCAACACTCTTGCCGGAGCCGACAAGGATAAGATTATTGAGTTGGCCTCAAGGATTAATGACACCAACCTCGATTTCTCTCTACGTCTCTATGGCAACGGCGATGCCGGACAAGTAATAGTCAACAGCCTGAGGCTAAAATAAATCTTTAAAACATATTTGTAATTGTGATAAGAAAGCACTATCTTTGCCAAGCAAAATATCCTCCCGAAATATGAAGTTGATTGAAACAAACATACGTTATATAATTGAACTTTGTAAAATTTACAAGGTTAAAAGCTTGTATGTATTTGGCTCAATACTTACTTCCCGTTTCCATGAAGACAGTGATGTTGACTTGCTTGTAAAGTTTAATAAGGAACATATCCCCCTGTCGGAGTATGCTGATAACTATTTTGACTTCCAATTTGCCCTCGAGAATCTTTTTAAACGTAAGGTTGACTTAGTTTGTGACGATGCCATTAAAAACCCATTTTTTCGTCAAGAGGTGGATTCAAAAAAACAGTTGATATATGGCTGAGATTGAAGTGCTCAAACGGTTAAATGACATCAAGACTCCAGTTGATGCCATATCAAACACATTCTCGAACTCAAAGAGGAAATCATAACATTATTAGATTTAAATGAATCTTGACAAACTAAGGATAAAGGGAGAAGTATTTACTGACCTCGGACACAAGGTGATTTACTCCACTGATGCTTCAGCTTATCGGGAGACCCCTGTGGGTGTGGCATATCCAAAAGATGAGGAAGACGTAGTTACCATCGTAAAATATGCAGCCGCAAACGGTGTCAATCTTATCCCACGCACAGCAGGAACTTCTCTGGCAGGACAGGTTGTCGGCGACGGTCTTATCGTTGACATGTCGCGCCACATGACAGGGATTATCGAGGTCAATCCGGAGGAACGTTGGGTTAAGGTGCAGCCCGGCATCGTGCTTGACGAGCTTAACATCGCCCTCAAGCCATACGGGCTGTTCTTCTCCCCGGAGACATCAACAGCCAACCGCTGCTGTATCGGTGGTATGACGGGCAACAACTCATGCGGAACCCACTCGCTTGTATATGGGAGCGTGCGCGATCATCTCCTGAAAGCCAGGACAGTGCTTAGTGATGGATCTGCGGTATTGTTCAACCCTCTTTCTCCGAAAGAAGTAAAAGAGAAAACTAAACTTAATTCCTTGGAAGGGAGGATATACAAATATGTATATGATCTTTTCTCTAATGAAGAGACACGCAGGGAAGTTGTCAATTCTTTCCCTGACTTGGAACTGAAAAGACGAAATTCCGGATATGCTCTTGACGAACTGATTCATTCCGACACCTTCGAGCCTGCAACCCAAAACCGATTCAATCTCTGCAAAGTGCTTGCAGGCTCCGAAGGTACAATTGGGTTTGCCACCGAGCTTACACTGTCACTTGACCCTCTCCCACCCTCCTGCAGACGCCTTATCTGCGCCCATTGCGAGGACGATGACAAAGTATATGAGGCAAACCTGATTGCCCTGCAGTCTCACCCGGTTGCAATCGAGCTTATCGACGATAAGATTCTTAACCTTAGTAAAGAAAACCTTGAGCAGCGGAGAAACCGCTTCTTCGTCAAGGGTGAGCCGGCGGCAATAGTGGTTATCGAGATAGCCGAGGCGACCCCGGCGGAGCTTGAGACAAAGACCCGGACTATCATCAAGTCACTGCAAGAGCGTGACCTGTGCTATGATTTCTCCATAGTTGAGAAGGAGGACATACCACGTGTGTGGAGTCTGCGCAAGGCAGGGCTGGGACTCCTGTCCGGCATGCCGGGCAGCGCGAAGCCCGTGGCTGTCATCGAGGACACCGCAGTTGCCCCCTACCGTCTCGGTGCTTTTGTCAGCGATATAAAATCCATGCTTGCTGACAATGGACTCGGGTGTGTGTTCTACGGGCACATCTCCACCGGTGAGCTGCACCTGCGCCCTATCCTTAACCTGAAAGATGAAAAACACAGAAAGCTTTTCCGCAAGGTTGCAACTGAGACCGCTAAAATCGTTAAAAAACACCGGGGCAGTCTGAGCGGCGAGCACGGTGACGGCAGGTTACGGGGTGAGTTCATACCGTTATTGCTTGGGGAAAAAGTGAATGACATCTTCATTGAGTTTAAGAATGTCTGCGACCCACATGGTATTTTTAACAGGGGGAAAATTGTAAATACGCCCCCCATGGATACCTCCCTAAGGGCTGAGACTCATGAACCGGAGATTAAAACGTATTTCGATTTCTCGGCAAGGAAGGGCTGGCTGTGTGCCATAGAGCAGTGCAACGGCTCAGGCGACTGCCGTAAGTCAAACCTTTTCGGCGGCACTATGTGCCCCTCCTACCGCGCCACACGAGACGAAAACCATACAACCCGTGCACGCGCCAACCTTCTCCGCGAACTCCTGATTCACCCTGCCTCAAAAAAGACCTTCTCCCAACCGGAGATTCTTAACGCATTGTCCACCTGCCTGTCGTGCAAGGGCTGTAAGGCAGAGTGCCCTTCCAATGTGGATATGGCACGCTATAAGGCTGAGTATCTCCAGCATCATTATGATGAGTCGGGCACTCCCCTCCCGGTCACTCTCACTTCAAATCTCAGCCGGATCCAGCAGCTGGGGATGATTGCCCCCGGAGTATTTAATCACATTGTTGG
This sequence comes from Bacteroides sp., assembly GCA_014802265.1. Lineage (GTDB taxonomy): Bacteria > Bacteroidota > Bacteroidia > Bacteroidales > Muribaculaceae > Lepagella. The sequence goes on from JAAVCP010000034.1 coordinate 58,314, forward strand.
CTCATCTCTGTTTGGTGGGATGATCCACAAGATGATGCATTTCGACAAAAGACGCTCTATCCCGGGAATCTATAAATTCACCCTCAGGGAATGGCTAAGGAAAAACCCATCCGGCACAAGATATTCCCGGCGAGTCTGCCTTTTTGCCGATGAGTTTATCAATTACATGGATGTCGAGGTGGGCATCGCCTTTATCAGACTGATGCGTGGGCTCGGCTATGAGGTCACAATCCCTGACCATGTCGACAGCGGACGGGTGGACATTTCCAAGGGACTCTTGAAAAAGGCAAAATCGTTGGCTAATAAGAATGTTGGGCTACTGAGGGACATTATTTCGGAAGAAATCCCATTAGTCGGCCTGGAGCCATCATGCATTCTGTCCCTCCGTGATGAGTACCCTGACCTCGTCGACAGGGCATTAAAAGCGGATGCCGTTGCACTTGGCAAAAACGCATTGCTGTTTGATGAGTTTATCGTACGTGAGTTCAAAAGAGGAAACATAAAATCAGCTCAATTCTCTGATAAAGCCCTGACAATTAAACTGCACGGGCATTGCCATCAGAAGGCACTGGTCTCAATCCTGCCAAGCAAGGAGATGCTCTCGATCCCCAAAAACTTTAAGGTCGAGATAATCCCGTCAGGCTGCTGCGGCATGGCAGGCGCATTCGGATATGACAAAAATAACTATGACCTTTCTATGGCAATAGGCGAACAGGTATTGTTCCCGGCTGTTCGCAGTGCAGACCCGTCTGCCATTATTGCTGCCCCGGGCACCAGCTGTCGCCAGCAAATACTTGACGGCACCGGCAGAATTGCCCTGCATCCTGTACAAATCCTCCTCAATGCCCTTATTTAGTCAACTTTAGTCCAATTCCAAATTAGCTCCAGCTATCCCATACTGGCTTTAGTTCTGTGAGTGAACCTTATGGGTTCACTTCCCCTATCATTTGCAATAATCCACTTCAGCCGTTATATCTTTGGGCGAAACCATACAGTCTTTACCTATTCTCCTGCCACTCCCTCCTTCAACTGTTATAAACTTGATACGCGTATGCCCCAACGCTGTAGTAGGATCTGACAACTGATAAATTATCCATTGCTTTCAATCTTTTACCAATTGCCATTTATTTTCATTATTCATCGCTAAACTATTCCCTCCATGTTTCTGAAAAACCTGTTTGACAGGCTGATGGCTCTTATCGGGCTGTTAGTCCT
>JAAVCP010000035.1 GCA_014802265.1 Bacteroides sp.
GAAACTCTTTGGCGGATATTGAAAGGGAAATGGATACAGCCACATCATTATGGAAATAAACATGGCTTGTTCTCCACCGTTGAAGATATTCTCTCCAACGTTGGCAAACAATACATGATTAATTTCAGTAGACCTGCGGCTTAACATGTCAATACATTAATTTATTTTTACGAGATACTTATCTCAAAAATATAATTAATTTACTTATGAATTTTTGGAAAGTATATTTACGCCAATTACCGAAAATAGTCTTACATAAAGATGGCATCAGTAATACTTTATGTCTTAGAAAGACTATATGGGTAAATTTTAAATGTATAAATTTTAAAAGTGCTTATAAATTACCAATTTGGATTTATCGCCATACAAAAATAAACTCTTTAGGAAATTTAATAATTGAGTGCGATAAAATACAATCAGGAATAATTAAAATAGGAAGCTATGGCAATGCTTCAAGGGAACATACTATATTAGAAAATTATGGTAGTATTATTTTTAGAGGTTCAACTTCAATTTTTCGAGGATGTTATATCAATAATAATGGGATTATAACCTTTGAAGGTCAAAATTTATTGTCGGAAGGGTGCACCCTTAAAATAATGGACTATCTCAAAATGGGTAAAATGAGTAGATTTGGTAGTGAAACATACGTTATTGACACAGACTTTCATTATACAATAGATATACACACTTCAAAGATAAAACGAAATACAAAAGGAATTACAATTGGAGAATATAATTGGTTTGGAACTCGCTCTTTTATAAAGAAAGGAGTTAAAACTGGGTATGGATTTATAATTGCTGCCCCAAATACAGTATTAATAAAAGATTATTCAACTTTAGAAAGCTATACAGTACTTGGTGGTAATCCTGCACGACCTATTGCTTCAGGTATAAGTCGAATTTTTAATACCGTAGAAGAAAATCGATTAAAGAATTTATTTATAGATAATCTTGATATTGAATATACTATTGGTAACTTGCAAGGTCTTTCTATTGAGAAATATTGTGCAGGTGATAAGATAATGAATTAATAATCTAATGAAAGATAATACCAGAATTGTTGTTAATTCAGTTGTTATATATCTACGCTTAATAATTGTAAGCGTTATCACTTTTATTTCTGTAAGATATCTACTTAGTAATCTGGGAGAAGTAGATTTTGGTTTGTATAATTTAATTGGAGGTATAGTAGCCTTATTTTCATTCTTGTCTGCCTCCATGTCTCAGTCCACACAAAGATTTTTATCTTTATCCATAGGTAGAAGTGATACATTAGAGCTTAGAAAATGTCTAAAGGCTGCAATATATCTACACTTCATTATTGCTATTATTGTAAGTTGTATTATACAACTTGGAGGACTAATTTTAATTGATAATTTCCTTGATATTCCTTCAAATAAATATGAAGATGCAATATTTGTGTTATGTACTGTTACAATAGGAACTTTTTTTACTATCATAAGAGTTCCATATGATGCAGTATTGATGGCATACGAGAATATGCTATTTGTGTCTTTGGTACAAACAGGATATGCCGTATTTCGTTTCATAGGGATTATATTCCTTTATCTATTTACTAATAAGTTACACACATATGCTATCCTAATGGTTTTCCTCTCAATTTTATATTATATCATAAATGTCATTTATACGAGGATAAAATATCACACAATAAAATCATATGGTACTTGGCAGGAAATTAGAAAAGAGATTAAGTCGATGGCCAAATTTACAAGAGTATATATTATTGGAGCGTTTGCAACTACATTTCGTGATCAAGGATTACCGATAGTACTTAATAGTGTTTATGGTGTCATCATTAATGCATCAACAGCAATTGCAACACAAATAAATGGAGTTGTAAGTTTATTTTCCAGTACCATTGGTACGGCTATACGCCCACAATTAATAAAGAGTGCTGGAGCAATGAATTATGCACGTTTAAGTGCCCTGTCATATGCATCATGTAAATATCCAACTTTATGTGTAATATTGATTGGAACTCCAATAATAGTAAGTATGGAATATTTACAACATATTTGGTTAACAAATATTCCTACATATGCTGTTCAATTTAGCCAAATTATACTATTTGGAGCTTTTATCCAACAATTATCCCTAGGACTAACAGGAGGTATTGATGCCTCAGGAAAAATTAAAATATTGTATTATAGTACAGCCTTTTTTAAAATTATATGTATTNNTTTAATATGGATAATTATAAAGTCTGGAGAAGAAGCAATATGGGCTTACATATTATTTGTACTAAGTGAAGTAATGTGTGCCTATATCCGATATGATCAAGCAGCCAAAAATAATTTAATATCAAAACGAATATATATTAAGAATATAATTATTCCAAGTGTATTAATATTTATTATTCTAATGTGTTGTGATAGTATAATTTGGTATGTATTACCTAAAAATATTCTACTTTTTATTCTATTTATCTTTATGAATCTTACTATATTTATATTATTATTATTCACTATCGGATTTACCAAAGTTGAGAAAACACTTGTTCTAAATAGAATTAATAATATCTTTAAATAACTATGAAACAAATTATTAATTCAATTATAAGAATAATAATCTCAATTTGTTATTCTATATTACCTAAAAAGATTAAGGAGGGTAATCGATCCTATTTATCATATATTACCTATTCACTATACAGTAAATGGATAGGTTCAAAATTTAATAATTCTTGTTTATTTTTCATAAGACCGGTAAATTATTTAAAAGGTACAAAATATTTTAAAATAGGTAATAACTCAGTTTTTGGGAAATTAGTTGTTCTAACAGCATGGGATAGTTATGGTAATGAAAAATTTTTCCCAAAAGTAACAATTGGTAGTAACTGTAATTTTGGAGATTATCTTCATCTTACATGTATAAACAGCATCTCTATCGGAAATAATGTTCTAACAGGGAGATGGGTTACTATATCTGATAATAATCACGGAAATACATCGTACTCATCTTTAAAAATACCTCCCCTTAATCGTCCTTTAATATCAAAGGGACCAATTATTATTGAAAATAATGTTTGGATTGGGGATAAAGCTTCCATTCTGGCAGGAGTCACAATTGGAACAGGAGCTGTTATTGCAGCCAATACTGTGGTGACTAAGGATGTGCCTCCATTCTGTATTGTTGGAGGAAATCCTGCTAAAATTTTAAAGAATAATATTATAAATAATGAGTAAACCAAGAATAATAGCATTCTATCTTCCACAATTTTATCCGACACCAGAAAATGATAGATGGTGGGGAAAGGGATTTACAGAATGGACTAATGTAGGAAAGGCCAAACCACTATATCGTGGTCATTATCAACCCAAAGTGCCTGCTGATCTCGGATATTATGATCTTAGGTTGCCAATTATTAGAGAACAACAAGCAGAAATGGCAAAACAAGCTGGTATTGAAGGATTCTGTTACTGGCACTATTGGACAAATGGGAAAAGAATGCTAAGTGAAGTATTTGAGGAAGTCGTTCATAGTAGAAAACCAGACTTTCCTTTTTGTTTATGTTGGGCTAATCATAGTTGGTATAAAAAAACTTGGTCTGATAAAGGAAAGGATGTACTACTAATTGAACAGACATACCCTGGTAAAGAAGATTATGAGCAACACTTCGAAGCACTTCTTCCTGCATTTAAGGACCCCAGATATATGAAAATCAATGGGAAACTAATTTTTGGAATATTTTCACCATATAGTATCCCTAATCCTCAAGAATTAATTTCCATATGGAATCAACTTGCTCAAAAGAATGGGTTAGAAGGATTTTATTTTTTTGCCTATTCAAGTCAAAAGAGTAAGAACGACCACTATCTAAATATAGGCTACAATAGTGTTGTCTCGAATTTAGATTGGGAATATATGTTTAAAAAGGGAATAATGTTAAGAGCATTTAATAAAATCAAACGAAATTATTTGAAGATTCCCAATCTTATTCCATATAAATCATATGTAGAAATTTGTGAACAGACTTTTGATCAAAATCCTCTTATTATGCCATGTCTACTTCCTAATTTTGATCATTCTCCAAGAAGTGGTACAAAGGGTTTAATTCTTAAAGATAGTACACCTCAATTGTGGGAAAAACTATGTAAAAATATCTTTGAGATACGTTCGTTTATACCCCATGAAGATAATTTAATATTCATAAAGGCATGGAATGAGTGGGGTGAAGGTAATTATCTTGAACCTGATCTACAATATGGAACACAATATTTAGAGGCATTGAAAAGAGCTATATCCTGTATCAAATAAAATAATACTTTAGTAATATTTTAGTTTATTCAAATTCTATTTTAGCGTTCTATACTTTTCTTAACAATTTAGCAGCGTGATCTATATAATAATTTTTTTTGGCTTGATGCTATTATCTTCTATAAAACAAACTCAAGTCATTACAAATAAATATATATATTATTCAATTATGCTATTTATGATATTTATAGCAGGAGGAAGAACGATAAATGTTGGAATTGATACTGATGCATATTTAGAAATATATAATGATATTCGTAAAAATGGTTACCTGCTTTATTTAGAGCCAACTTGGAATTATCTAAATATTTTTGCAAATTGGCTTGGTCTTTCTTTTAATGGTTTTTTAATATTAATATCATTTTTAACATTATATCCTATTTTCTATCTCTCAAGGAAATTATCCATTAATCATTATTTACCTATATTTATATATTTTGCTCTTCATATATTTGGTGCATCCCTTAATGTAATGCGTCAATATATGACCATTTCATATATATTAGTTATATACTATTCGTTCAGTAAAAGGCAATGGATTTGGGTTATAATATGGAGTGTTATTATAATTAGTATACATAAATCTAACATACTTCTTATTCCTATACTTTTTATTCTAAAATATATTAACATTACTAGTTTAAAATGGATAGGAATTGGTCTTTTAGGTACGTATATTTTAGGTTGTGTAGTAAATGATAGTTTTTTTGCCTTCTTTATAATGGATTATTCTTCCTATATTGACAAAGGATTATATCGCGATTCTTCTATCATGGCTACAATTTTTTCTTTTATTGTTGGTATCTTTTCATTTTGGCTATATACACTAATACCTAAATATAAAAGAAATACTATCTGGTGTAAAATATTTATACTATCTTTATTCATACTTTTGTTAACTTTCCGTCTCGAATATGGAGCAAGAATATATATTCTTTGTAGTATATCTCAACTTTTTTTTATTCCCTATTTAATTAAAACTCAAAGTACAATTAAAGAAGGTGATTTTAAATTAATTATATATAGTTATTATTCAGTTGTTTTTATTCGTATGTGGCTACTTAATGCCAACGGCATAATGCCATATCATAATGTTTGGTTATAATGGTTAGTATAATTATACCTTGTTATAATGTCGAAGATACATTACCGTTTACAATTGAATCTATTCTAAAACAGACTGATTCGAATTGGGAAATTTTAGCTGTTAATGATGGCTCTACTGACATGACTGCTGAAGTCATTAAAAAATATGCTAATAATAATCCTAAAATAAAATTATATTCTAAAAAAAATGGAGGAGTTTCTTCGGCGAGAAATTTAGGGCTTAAATATGCTAAAGGAGATTGGATATATTTTTTAGATGCCGATGATCTTATTGACAGTTACTTAATTGAAACAATTAATAACCAACCAAATGATACTGACGTAATGATATTTGAATTCATTATGGAATCAAATGATCACTATAGACACTACAAACTTACTAATCCATCAACTTTATTTAGAGACTATCTAACTAATAAACAGACTATACACATTAGTTCCCTCGCTACTCGTAGAAACTTTATTGAAAAACATCCTATAAGCTTTGATGAGCAAACGCATTACGGGGAGGATAGAGAATTCATTGCTAAGTTATTTACCTTTAAACCCAGTTATATTTGCCTAAACAAGATATTATTTAAATATCAAGTTCGGGAAGGTTCCGCAATGACCTCCCGCAACTATAATTCGCGAAAATTTTCATCTATATTAGCAAGTGAACGTACTTACAAAAGTTTAATTAATACATCAGAAGAAAGAAGTGCCTTAGCAGTATTGGCTTTTACAATAGTCAGGCATCTTAAGATGTACAACGAATTCAAAATTAAAGATACTGAATTATATCCTAAATTAAAAGAATATGTTCAAAAATATGTCCAAGGGCTTCATTTTTACGGTTTCGGTCATATAGAGTTCTATACTACCGTAGCAGGAATATTAGCCTATAACAACAAATTATTAAAGCTATTCTTACACCTATATTAATTAAAAATACAATTTGATAATTTGAATGAATTATCAAATACATCAATAAAATATTGAAATTTCCCATAAAGAACAATGTATGAAATTTTCCATTGTCACATCGGTTTATCGGAATGACAAACCTGAATTTGTAGCGAGATCATTGGAAAGTATTACCTCATTACAGACAAAGCAACCCGACGAAGTAGTTCTCGTAGTAGATGGCCCTATCCCCACCTCCTTATCAAAGGTTATAAAACAATGGGAAACGGAAAAACCTATTTTCAAGATTATCTGGCTTCCTGAGAATAAGGGGCTTGGAAATGCATTGAGAATTGGTGTTGAGACAGCTAAATATGATATTGTTGCGCGAATGGATTCAGATGATGTCTCCTTACCCGATAGGTTTGAAAAGCAGTTGACATATATGGAAAGTCATCCGGATTGTGATATTATAAGTGGTCAGATTACAGAGTTTATTGATCAAGAAGATAATATCGTTGGTAAGCGAGAGGTGCCTTGTTCTAATGATGAAATTTATAGGTTGATGAAACAACGCTGTGGTCTTAACCATGTGGCAGTAATGTTTCGTAAATCCAAAATACTTGAGGTCGGTAACTACATTGACTGGCATTATAATGAAGATTATTACTTATGGATACGTCTTATGGAGACAGGATGCCATTTTGCTAATCTCCAAGATATCTTGGTAAATGTTCGAGTAGGTAAAGATATGTATGCACGACGTGGTGGCTGGAAATATTTCCAAAGCGAAAAAGGACTTCAAGATTATATGTATAAACGAAAGATGATAACTCTCCCCCAGTATATTTTTAATGTAACAGTACGATTTGGTGTGCAAGTAGTTCTCCCCAACAAGATCCGTGGTTTCATCTTTCAAAAACTGTTTAGGAAATGAAAAAATATAAAATAGGTTACACGACAGGGGTATTTGATATGTTCCATATAGGACATCTAAATATACTACGTCGTGCCAAGGAGCAATGCGAATACTTGATTGTGGGTGTTACGACTGATCAGCTTTGCTACAAACGTAAAAATAAACTCCCAATAATAAATGAGACAGATCGAAAATCCATTGTAGAGGCTATACGATATGTTGATAAGGTGGTTGACCAAACTGACATGGATAAATTCCGAATGGTTAAAGAACTTGAAGCCGATGCTGTATTCGTTGGATCTGATTGGAAAGGAACTGTTTCGTGGAATAAATATGAGAAAGAATTTGAGAAATTAGGATGTGCTGTAGTATATTTAGATCACACTGATGGTATATCATCCACGATTTTAAGAGAAAAACTTACTGATAAATATTAATGCTGTCTACTTTGTAATTATAAACAGATGAGTAACAAATATAAAGATGCTTTTTATCGTTTGCGTTCAAATTTAATCCAAATTGCAAACGAGTATGGTATCACAATTTATCGTTTGTATTACGATGCCGCTAAGTGTTATATAAGATACGGGGTGACTCCAAATGAATATCTTGGTTGGAGATTTTATGAGCTGTCTAATTTGGAAAGATCTCGTTTCTACACTGCACGAGATAGTAACAAATGGGAAAAACGTTTAAATGATTCCAATTATGCTGATTACTTTAATAAAAAACAGATAACCAATCAAATTTTTAAAGACTTTATTAAGCGTAATTGGCTTTATACGAGAGAAGCATCTGAAACTGATATTAAAGATTTTTTACAAACGTATCCTAAGGTTATTGTCAAACCAGTAGGGCTTTCATCCGGTAGAGGAATTCATGTGGCAAATAATGAGAATTTCTCTCAATTGAGATCAGGAGAATTCTTATTGGAGGAATTTATTATTCAACACCCAAAAATGGCTGAACTTAACAGGTCTTCAGTAAATTCAATCAGAATTTATACATTATCTTTAACCAATAAGAAATCAAAGTTCGAAGATAAAAGCGATAACATAATTTTTTTAAGTGCAAGTATAAGAGTAGGAGGTGTAGGATCAGAAGTGGACAACTATCATGCAGGAGGAGTAGGATATCCAATTGATATTGATACGGGAGTAGTTTCGGCAGCTGGGACAACGATTTCTGGTGAAAAAGTATTATTTCATCCAGGGAATGGAGTAAAAATAATTGGATTTGAAGTACCTAACTGGAAAGAATTAAAAGAATTTGTTAAACGTCTGGATAAAGTTGTTCCTACGGCACGTCTTATTGCATGGGATATTGCAATCCTCAAAGATGGGTTTGAATTAATAGAAGCAAACTATAATGGCGATCCAGGGTTTATGCAGGCACCAACTCAGACAGGTAAAAAAAGATTCATAACAGAAAATTACTAATGAAGGATTTGATGAATGCCCATGTGGATACTTGGGGTATATTAGAATTGCAAAATTGTATTCTTAATATAGCCCAATATCTTGATGAATTCTGTGAACAGCGTGGAATTGATTATTGTCTTATGGGTGGAAGTGCCTTAGGAGCAGTAAGACATAAGGGATTCATTCCCTGGGATGATGATTTGGATGTATTCATGAAACCGGAAGATTATAGGAAATTCCGGGAAGCCTTTTTAAAAGAGGGAGACAAGAACAAATACTATCTTCAGGAATGGGGTTCAAATAATGGAAAACCGACAATTGCCAAATTAAGATTAAACAGCTCATCATATACAGAATCTGACTTGGATAATTGGGACATACATAAAGGTGTGTTTGTTGATATTTTTATTTTGCACCCTTGTCCGGATTCATTATTAGCTCACTGGAATCAATATTTTTGGTCAAGATATTTAGTTATCAAGGCACTGGCAAATAGAAACTATTCAAGGAGAGGGGTGTTAGGTAATCTGATTTTAAAACCATTAAAATGGTTGCCTAAAAAAGCATTTGTTAACTTTGCTATCAAGCAGATTTATCGTCAAGATAATAACAGGTCTTCTAAATACTTATGTCATTATCTTGGAAGAGCAGGTTATTCAAAAGGGTTATATAAACGTGAATATTTCGAAAGTACTAAAAGAGTTCCGTTTGAACAAATAACTTTGCGTGTACCAATTCGTGTAGAGGATTATCTCTCTGATCGCTGGGGAGATTACATGAAATTACCCTCTGAGGAAGAAATCCGTTATTTTCAACATTCCTCTGATTGGTCTGTGCATACACCATTCTGTGGTTTTAATAAAGAAGGCATATATAAAGATGAAGCCAATTTGATCACATAAAATTTGGTAATCTTGATGTGCTTGCAATTGCTAAGGCTGTAGTAGGATCTGACAACTGATAAATTATCCTTTGCTTTCAATCTTTTACCAATTGCCATTTATTTTCATTATTCATCGCTAAACTATTCCCTCCATGTTTCTGAAAAACCTGTTTGACAGGCTGATGGCTCTTATCGGGCTGTTAGTCCT
>JAAVCP010000036.1 GCA_014802265.1 Bacteroides sp.
GGGGTCATGCCACGTTGTTTCGTGACCCTGACCATGTTTCTGAAACCGACATGCTTCGGGGAATGCACCGGCATCAGTTTCATTGACAACACCTGTATCCATTCTGAAGTAGTCTTTTTTGGTCTGATTTCGCTACTAAAACGAAAGAATTAGATACAAAAACCTCGGAACTACTTGATAGTCCGAGGTTTGTCTTCTTTAGTCCGAAGAAGTTCGGTAGTACATAGTGGAGCTGGAGGCTCTATCTCGCATTTTCCTATACAATTTCATCAAATCTAACCCACTGTCTTATCAATACTTTACGCAAATATTCAATACTCTATTTTCCCATACACTTTCATTCATTGTCATATTTCTGCCCCACTTTCTGCCCCACTTCTTCCACACGGTCAAAAACGCCCATCGCTTTCTTTGCCGTGTCATCTACGACTTCGATATATGGCTTCATCGCCCGGTAATCACTATGACCAGTCCATTTCATAACGATGCTTGGTGGTATTCCGAGCATAAGGGCATTAGTCACAAAAGTACGTCTGCCCGCATGAGTTGAGAGCAATTCCCACTTAGGATGTGTTTCTTCAATACGTTTATTGCCTTTATAGGATGTGATTGATACAGGTGCATTGATTTCACACATTTTTCCAACCTCCTTTAAGTAATCGTTCATCTTTTGATTTGATATTACCGGCAATACCTTATCATCAGGGAACCGAATGTTTTCGTATTTTGCCAGAATCGCCTTTGAGTATTTGTTCAATTCTATTGTTAAGGTATCATTCGTCTTGATAGTTGTGAATGTGAATGATGTCCCATTGAAATTAGAACGGCGAAGATTTCTAACATCGGAATATCTCAATGAAGTAAAACAGCAGAAACAAAACACATCACGGACATGACTCAGATAATTGAGATTGCCGAAATCATGATTATAGACTTTCATCAATTCATCCCATGTGAGGAATATGACGGTTTTGCGAACAGTCTTCAATCTTACTTTCTGTAATAGGAACTTGTTCATGCCGACATGACCTTTCTCCTGCGCCCAACGTACAAATGCCTTGATGAAACCAATGTCCTTCTTTATCGTATCATTGTTAAGACCAGTCCTGCCTTCCTTATCCTTAATAGATGATAGGTGATTTATGAACGCCGTCATGCCTGATTCTTCCAAATCCTCAAATGTCATATTGGGTGAAGTAGCATAAAGGTGTCTTCGGATAGTCTTGTTCTTCTTTAATGCACTTTCACTCCATCGACCACTTTTTGTATTATCATCTATATATAGGTCAAAGATGGGGAAGATTGACTGTGATTCTTTCGGTTCTGATTCTTCCTTGTCATCCGGCGTTGTTAGTCTTGTGTACTCTTCCATGAAGTCATTCTTAGTAGGAATACAATCCTTTTCTTCAAATGACATAAAAATTCCATTGACAAGATTCTCTAAGTCATCAATAGCCCTATTGATGACAGATGCCGGAGTCCTATTCTTTCCGTGGGTTGTCTTTGCCCTGCATCTTTGCAATGCTTTTTCCCAATAGTCAGGATTGACATTATGGTTTACGCTCAAGCGCACACGCTGACCATTCCAGACGATAACGCATCTCACGCGACCCTCTGATTTCTGATTTTTCTTATTATCGGTTTCCGACTTCTTCTTTATTTCTACGCCGAAAGATATACTACGCTTGATTGCTATCATAAAAACTATACCTTATTTATATCATTCGCCTGTGGATATATGTAACCAAGAATACAGAACAATCTTTTTACTGAATCCATAGGGATTTCAAAAGGTTCGTAAACTAACTTTCCATCAGGATAGGTTGTGCAGTTGGATGAATAAAGGGCGATATGAGCATCATCCTTACCTTTTTGCAACCTTTTGATGGTAACAAATTCATTGGTTTCGATGAGATAGTTACTTCCGGGCATAAGCAACTTCATGTCCATCACTCGCTTCATTACAAGGATGCAGCCTACCGGATATTCAATCATACTATCACTTGTGTTCCTTACAGCGATTTCAGCCTTGGGGAAACAAGAACCAACATTGATGGATTCAAATACACCTTTATTATTAGCACCCATTTCTTCGGCAGAATTGAATAAGGCAATCATGCCGGCCGATTCCTTATGCGTCATTGGGCCACTTTCAAACATAAGCCATTCCCTGCGTATCTCAGGAAATGCTTCAATTATCCTGTTCGCAAGTTTCATGCTTATGCCGTGCCGACCATTCCGTATGTCGGTAAAGGTCTGTCCTGATGACAAACCAACCTTAGCGGCAAGTTCCTTCCACTGTAAACCGGTCATCTGCCGGATTTCTTCAAGTTTTTCTCCGTCGGTCATAATGTTAACTATTGTTAAATACTGATTTTACTATTGTTTCATTCAGTATTTTGTTGTACTTTTGCAGTGTCAAATCTGATTAAATACTTAATCACGCTATATTAAACAATGATTAACTACTTAATCAAGCATTGACAATGCAAAGTTAATACTTATTTTGATATAGACCAAATATGGATATTAAAAAAATCAAACGCGGCGACCGACTCCAAGTGGCTCTTTTAGAGCTGAGTGTGGGCGAATCAGTAAAAGTACCGTACAGGCACTATTCTGAGAACTCCATAAGAGCCACCGTGACACAACTCAAAAAGGGATGTGAGAATCCTATTGGGTATGATATAGATGCGCGGTCAAATGTCGCCGCCATTATAACTCGTACTCAATAATTATGGAAAATGTAGGAACATACGTTATCGGGCTTGACACCCCTATCAATATGCTTACACCACGGCAATTATTTGATATGATGGGTGACTACTGGCAAGCCAAGAAGCAAAGTGAAGAAAAACCCCAGCGTCCTGAGCGATGGTATGTAAACAGCATCGGTGAACTTGCCAAAATACTCGGAACATCAGAATCAACGGTCTATCGCATGAAGTCAGAAGGAGTGCTTGATGACTGCATCAGTCAATATGGACGATGGATGATGATAGATGTGGATAAGGTTCTTGAGAAGTTTAGGCTATCCAATAGACGCAGGAAGAAGAAATAGGGTAAGCCAAGAGAGGCTATCCTTTGGTGAAAGCCATAAATCACAAACATTCTAACGCCCGGTGAAGCCAAATAAGCCGGGCAACATGAAGACATGGCGAAAATGGTAGGCGCGTCACTTATTCAGCGAAACACGGAGAGGAGGTAATTTGACCTTGATGTGCCGGTGGTTGCAAACATCGGGGTAAGCCCGTAGCCGGGAGGTGCCGAGTGAATAAGGAAGTATGGTAGGCGATACAATGTGGGTTCGAGTCCCATTGTCTTCACAAATGCAAGGCCGGAAGCAGTAAGACGGCAAATAAACATAAGTAATATGTTTGATAATGATAATCCGGGATATGAGGTCTCCCGTCTGCAAGACCCCACAACAGCGCAGTTGGTCGAAGTTGTTGACCGCTCGGAACGCGCAAACATAGATATGCAGGTGGCTACCGCGCATCAATACCCCCGCAATCTGAGCAGGTGTATCGACAATTCTATCGTCCTTGCAACTATGGACATGGAAACAGCGCAGTCTTGCGGATACGCGCTGCCTCGCGGTGGAAAGCCCATCACCGGGCCATCGGTACATCTTGCGAAAATCATCGCGCAGCAGTATGGCAATCTTCGCGCAGAAGCTCGCGTGGTTAATGTGACTGCCACACAGGTAGTATCACGCGGCACTGCATGGGATTTGGAGAACAACTATGCCGTTGCCTTTGAGGTGCGCAGGTCAATCCTTAATTCAAAGGGTGGTCGTTTTTCTGAGGATATGATAACAGTCACCGGAAACGCGGCAAATGCTATCGCATTTCGTAACGCCATCTTCACCCTTGTGCCTAAGGGTATCACTGACAAGGTATATAAGGCAGCACAACGAGCCATTACCGGAGACCTTTCTGACGAGGAAAAACTCATCAAGCGTCGCGCAAGTGCCATCAAGTACTTCAATGATATGTATGGTGTCACGGAAGATGAGGTCATCAAGCTCTGTGGCAAGCATACCATCAATCAGATACAGGCAAACGAAATCGCTTTGCTTCTCGGTATCACCCAATCACTGAAAGACGGTGATACTACTATCGAAGAAGTCATGGCTCCCATCCGCAATAGCAAGGAAGCAAAATCAAACAAGCTCAATGACATCGCAAGCAAGGCCGTCAAGGGTGCAACGAAGCAGGCAGAATCAGCACCTGAATCACAATCGGCAAAAACAGCACCGGAAAACGTAGATATGGAAACCGGCGAAGTCAAAGAAGATGGTATTTTCTCCGCACCTAACCCCGAAATCTGAAAATCATGGCAAATCTGAATTATCAGCAAGAACAGCGTACCCTCGAATGGTATCGCGCTCGCCTCGGCTACATCACGGGTAGTCAGGTAGGTACGCTTATGAAAAGCGGACGCACAAAGGATAAGGTTTTCAGTGAAACAGCTCTAACCTACTTGTATCAGCTTGCAGGTGAACGTTCACTGAATCCCGAAATCGTGAAAGACGACAATATGTTCGCTTTTTACATCGACCAGACTACATCTACATCCAAAGCAATGCGTTTCGGCACGGAGCAGGAGGAGAATGCCCGGAATATGTATATACAGATGACCGGACGTGCAGTGCAGGAAGTAGGACTTTGCAAGCATCCCACCATCCCTTACCTTGCATCCTCGCCTGATGGTATAACCTATGATGCTGATGAGTTGGGATGTATTGAGGTCAAATGCCCCATGTTATCCACTTATAGCAAGTATGTGGCAGAAATCCATGACAATGAGTCTTTGAAAAAAGTCAATCCTGATTACTACTATCAGTGCCAGAATCACATGGCTTGTACTAAGGCCTCATTCTGCGATTTTATTGCATACTGCCCCTTTGTGGAGAATCCTATGCACATCGTAAGAATCACCCGTGACAATGACGACATCGCCCTTATGGAGGAGCGCGTGGTCAAAGCGGAAGAAGTTATCCAAAGCAACTATTCACAAATCAATAAAACTCAAAGAGCATAATCATGGCAGATAACAATTCTTTTCTGACAGGTAGCATTTGCCTATCAGACATCCCCAAGAGCCAGATGAAGAGAGTCGTGTGTAAAGACGGAAAGGAACGTGTGTTTCTGAACGTGGNTGTCTTCGCAAAGAAGAATNNCCAGACATTCGGGGATAGAACCTACACCCACTTCATCTCCTGCGCACCCAAAAAGGAGGAGCGTATAGAGGGCGAGAACTATATCATGGGCGACCTTGAAACCTATACACCTAAGCCATCCACTCCATCAGTGGAAGATGTAGCCAATGCGCCCGGTTTCGCACCTGACGAGAAACCTGACCTCCCATTCTGACACTCACTTTCACACGGCTATATCGTGGAATCCCCACGGTATAGCCAAATAATCATAAAGATATGAACTCAGCATTATTAACCGATGGCTACAAATTAGACCATCGCAGACAGTATCCCGATGGTACGGAATACGTCTATTCAAACTGGACTCCACGCAGCAATGAATACCTGCCGGAAGCCAAAGACGGAGCAGTTGTCTTCGGTATTCAGTATTTCATCAAGAAATATCTGATAGATAACTTCAACCGTCATTTCTTCAATAAGCCGGAAGATGATGCGGTTGCTTCTTTCAAGCGTCGTGTTGATACCTTTCTTGGTAAGAACGAGGTAGGCGACGAACACATCAGGGAACTTCATAGGCTCGGCTATCTGCCTATCAGGATGAAAGCACTCCCGGAGGGGTCTGTATGCCCCATTCGTGTGCCGATGGTTACAGTTATCAATACCCATCCCAAATTCTTCTGGCTGACAAACTTCTTGGAAACGATTATGTCCTGCGAGTTTTGGTTGCCTATGACATCAGCGACAATCGCCCGTATCTACCGCAAGGAGCTTGAACGCCATGCCGAAAAGACCGGCTTCACACCGGATGTGAATCTCGGTTTTCTTTGCCATGACTTCTCAATGCGAGGAATGGCAGGACTGGAAGCCGCTATCACAAGCGGAATGGGTCATCTGACATCATTCGTTGGCAGCGAAACCATCCCCGCTATTGATGCGGTAGAAGAATATTATAACGCAGACGCGGAAAAGGAAATCATCGCAATGACCGTCCCGGCATCAGAGCATAGCGTTATGTGCGCCGGTGGTAAGGAGGATGAGATACAGACATTCAAACGATTCATTACGGAAATCTATCCTGTCGGTTTTTGTAGCATCGTAAGCGATACTTGGGATTTATGGCAGGTTATTACTGACTACTTGCCACGCCTCAAGGACATCATAATGAATCGTGATGGTCGCTTGGTTATTCGTCCTGACAGCGGTAATCCGGTTGACATCATCTGTGGTATCAATCCTGTTGACTGTGTGATACTCAACGGCCGGGAATACCACATCCCCGGCTTGATGAAAGACGCTCAGTATTCAGAGTCAATTCAGGAGGCTATCTTGACATATCCTGATGACCCCGTATATAAGGCAATGGAGGTTTCGCCAGCAGAGAAAAAAGGTGTGTATGACCTCCTTTGGGATTTATTCGGTGGAACTATCAATGAAAAGGGTTATAAGGTTCTTGACCCTCATATCGGTGTTATCTATGGCGATAGCATCACAATAGAACGCCAGAAAGAAATATATCGCAGACTTGAGGAAAAGGGCTTCGCAGCCACAAACCTCGTTCTTGGCATAGGTTCTTACACTTATCAGTATCGTACACGCGATAGCCTCGGATTCGCTATGAAAGCCACATGGTGTCAGGTCAATAGCGAAGCGCGTGAAATCTTCAAATCACCGAAGACCGATAGCGGAATGAAGAAATCCCTCAAGGGTCTTATCCGCGTCGATAAGGACGAAAACGGCAAATATTATGCTACCGATTGCGTAAGCAAGGAGCAGGAAGCCGGAGGTTGTCTTGAAACCGTCTTTGAAGACGGAAAGCTCGTAAAAGAAGTTTCATTCTCAGAAATTCGTGAAAGACTATGCAAGCAGTAATCAATCCGCAGGTAATCAACCTTACCAATCAGACCGGGTGTAAAATAACCACATTTCCCGATGGGGAAAAGCACGTCACTGTTGACGAGCTGAATCGTAGAATCCCGGTATCCGTGTATTGCCGTATAACTTGTGCAGACGACCTGTTCTGCCTTATGCAAGTGGCAGATGTTCTCAAACGTCAGGAAATGATAATCGACAACCTTTTCATAGGTTATCTTATGTCAATGCGTTGTGACCGTCTATTTGACATCAATCGCCCATTCTCCCTTAAATTGGTGGCAGAAATCATCAATAGCGTAGGTGCGTTGCAGGTCGGCATCGTAGAACCTCATTCAACCACATCACTTCTGAAAATCAAAAATTCAATCGGTGTAATGGCCACAATGGAGTTCTTTTATAAGGAAATCGCCCGTCGCTATGGGGATAGTATTGTCGCAGTGCTACCTGACAGCGGGGCAAGAAGCCGATACCAGCCAAGTAGCTTACCCTTTATCGTATGTGGTAAAGAACGTGACCCGGAAACCGGCAGACTCCTATCCTTTACCGTTGATGCCGGGGAAACCGAGTGCAAAGACAAGGATTTGGTTGTACTTGATGACCTTTGTGATGGTGGTGGTACTTTCGTTGGTCTTGCACCCAGACTCCGTGAACTTGAGCCGAAATCCCTGTCACTTCTCGTCACCCATGCCATTCAGCTTGAGGGCATAAAGAAAGTAGCCGAAGCCTACGACCATGTGTATATCACCAATTCGTATAAGGCTTGGGAAAACGAGCCATTACCTGAAAACGTAACTGTCTTTAAGGTCTTCAAGTAATGGGATTTTTCTCAAGATGGAAACGTAGGAAATCAAAAGCGACCGCCAATCAAAAACCTATTGCAGAATTTAGTGTGACTATCTATCCGGATAAAGCGGTATTTAGCATCTATGGCGATGAGGATAAGATTGGTGGTGCGCTTGCGACCCTGATGCTGAACAATCAGTATTCACACAGGATAGTTACAAACGCCGTCATCGTGGCAGAAAAGGAACGTGAAAGACAACGTGCCTTTTCTGACCTGATGATTATGAATCTGAATTAATATGTATTACGAAGCAAAAATCAAAGTAGAAAAGACTCTTGACAGTGGCGAGGTAAAGGAAGTCACCGAACATTTTATATTGGATGCCGAACTTTTTGCAGAAGCTGAAAAGGTTATGTACGACGAATATCCCAATCATAAACTTGACGTGTTCGCAATATTTCGGAGTAAAATCCGGGAAATCATCAATGACAAAGAAGATGACAAACCTTTCTTCAAAGCCATCGTCATTGATATTTTCACTGATGATAGTGGTAAGGAAAAGGAAACCAAATATGAAGTCCTTGTATGCGCAGAAAGCGTTGCAGAAGCCACGGCTATCACAACTGAATACCTCAAGCAAGGATATAACCTGCGGCTTGATGAAGTCAAACGAACAAAGATTGTCGATTACATCCCATATAAACCAGCAGCATAAGGTATCGCCATGAATCCAAGTCAATCCGAAATCGGGTGGATACGCCTTTATCGTAAGATAACGGAATGGCGATGGTATGGTGTGCCTAATATGATGGCCGTGTTCATTCATCTTCTCCTGAGTGCCAATCACAAGGATGGCTATTGCTTTGGCTTTGAAGTCAAGCGTGGTCAAGTATTGACATCTCAGGCGAAGATAATGGAACGAATAGACATCAAGCGTGGTGCGTTGCGTGAATGTTTGGATAAGTTAGTAGCATCAGGAGAAATCGTGATTGTTACAACCAACAAACATTCACTAATAACTATCTGTAACTACGATAGTTATCAAAGCGGTGAGGAAAGTTACAACCAACAAACCGCCAGCCAACAACCAACAAACCGCCATCAAGCCGAACCTCAGACCATACCTCAGACCGACACTCCAACCGCCACAAACAATAATAATAAGAATAAAAAGAATGGAAAGAATGAGAAGAATGAAAAAATGGAAGAAGAGGGAAAAGAGAGTATAACTCTCCAAAAGGCGAAAGATGATTTTGATGTTTTTCGCAAGGCATATCCCGGCACCAAACGTGGATTGACTACGGAATTTGATAATTTCAGGCGTAAACACAAAGATTGGCGCGATGTCCTGCCTTTACTGCTCCCGGCTGCAAAAGCCTATGCAGAACAGACCCGGACGCGAGGAACACCGAAAGAATACATCAAGCATCTCCAGACATGGATAAACAACCGATGCTGGGAAACGGAATATCAACCTGAAAATAATTTAACCAATGGAAACAATAGACCTTATCAGCCAAACGGTATATCTCCAGCCGGCAAAGGCATCATCCTGTCTGACGGAACTGAAATCCATTAAGGCGTTATTTTTTGACTGCATCAAATACTACTGCAAGGATTTTGTAGTCGATAAAGACAATCAGAAAGTCATTACAGACCTCTTTCACTGGTGTATCCGTGACAGGAAGGGCGCGTTGAATCCTGAAAAGGGATTGTGGATATACGGCAATATCGGCACAGGCAAAAGCACACTGATGAAAGCGGTCATGCTGTTTGTTAGAAAATATTGGCTTAGGGATAGCGGAGAGCAGGTCAATCCTAAATGGGTAAATGTTCCCACGTTCTGCGGAAGTTATGCGACAGATGGATTCTCAGTGTTTGAATCAATCCCTATGGGCTTCGATGAACTTGGCACTGAAATCGCCCCTACCAACCATGTCGGCAACAAGCTGAATGTTGTGGCGCATCTGATGAATACCATCTACGACAATGGCAGTGACATTCCTAAAATCGTGACTACAAACAACACGTTATCGGACACCCTAAGTCTTTATGGCCCCCGGACAGTTGACCGCATCGCCCAATTATTCAATCTTGTCGAATTAAAAGGCGCGACAAGACGTGAATCCTTGGATATATGGAATCTGATTAAGAAAGAACAGAAACAAAAGAAAGATAAGGAGTAATTCTTTATGAAATCATATAGCGACTTTGGCATAGACATACCATCTGGACGCAATAGCGGTAAGATGAAAGTGACCTGCCCCAAATGCCGGGATAGACGGACAAACAAGCGCGATAAGAGCTTATCCGTTGACTTGGATAAGGGCGTGTGGCACTGCCATTATTGTAGCTGGAGTGGAACAATACACGTTGGTGAAAGGTCGCATGATGCTCCAAAGAAGGAATACCGCAGACCGACACCACGTCCCATAACAACTCTTTCACGCAAATTAGTTGAATGGTTTAATGGTCGTGGCATATCGGAAAATACCCTCAAGAAAATGAAGATTAACGAGGGTGAACACTTCATGCCCCAGAAAGGCAAGAAGATGAACACAGTCCAGTTCAACTATTACCTGAATGGCGAGTTAATCAACGTCAAATACCGCACGGCATTAAAGGATTTCATGCTTGAGGGCGGTGCGGAACTGATACCCTACAATCTTGATTCTATCACTGGTGCAAGTGAATGTATCATAACCGAGGGTGAGATGGATTGCCTATCTTTTGTTGAAATTGGCAAGACAAACTGCATAAGTGTACCCAATGGCGCAAATAGCAACCTGACGTATTTAGATGATTTCATTGATGGTTGGTTTGAAGATAAGGAAACGATATATATAGCCTCTGATACTGATACCAAAGGCTTGGCATTGCGAGAAGAACTTATACGCAGGTTCGGTGCAGAAAGATGCAGAATTGTAACTTATGGAGATGACTGCAAAGATGCCAACGAGCATCTTCAAAAATACGGCAAAGAAAGCCTTGAAAACTGTCTTCGGAACGCAAAGGAAGTAAAGGTCGATGGTGTATTCTCCCTGAACGATTATGAAGAGGAACTTGACTCTATCTATGAGCATGGTCTTCAAAAGGGATTTCTTGTAGGACATCCGAATCTTGATGCCTTAATCAGCTTTGAGACCAAACGTCTTGCAATAGTCACCGGCATACCCGGTAGCGGTAAATCGGAATTTATCGATGAGATGTGTGTCCGCCTGAATATCCTTTATGACTTCAAGGTAGGATTCTTTTCGCCGGAAAATATGCCAATGCAATATCACGCGGTGAAACTTGTGGAGAAACTTTGTGGGAAGAAACTACAATCTACATCTGACCCTGAACATATCTCACCAGAACAGTATGCGCAAGCAAAGGATTATTATCGTGATAACTTTTTCCATGTACTACCGGAAGATGGACTGACAATAGACAACATCTTGGCAAAAGCCAAATATCTTGTCAGGCGCAGGGGTATCCGTATTTTTGTTCTTGACCCTTTCAACCGTATTGAGCATGAGCCATCAAGAGGCGAAACGGAAACTCAATACATATCAAGGCTACTAAACCGTATGACAGCCTTTGCCCAGCAGAATGATGTTCTCTTCATCTTGATGGCTCACCCCACAAAGGTTCGTAAAGATAACGGAAACGGAGGAGTCCCGACAATGTATGACATCAGTGGTTCTGCGACATTTTTTGATAAGGCAGATTTTGGCTTGGTGGTACACCGGGAGCGTGATGAAAGCAAGAACTACACCCTCGTAAGGGTGGAAAAGGTAAAATTCAGACATCTTGGTAATCCGGGCGATGCGACATTCAAGTTCAACGTCATCAATGGCCGATACATACCGTGGAAACAAAGTGATGGCATCGCGGTGGATTATAGAGCCGATATGGTGGATTTTATCGAGCAGAAATTAAATGATAAAGTCACCATCCCTCAGACCCAAATGGAATTACCGTGGGATAATCTGCCAGATGCACCCTTTGCGACAGCTTCATCAACATCGTTCAATTCAGACTCAGACCCGGATTTCCCGTTTGGGCCGATAGACCCTAATGAACCATTACCATTTTAACAATTAAGCAAAATGAGAGATATAGAACTATTTAATGACCACTTTCAGAATTTCAAGGTGTATGGCATACCCAAAGCTCAGTTAATCATAGCGGATGTGCCTTATAACCTCGGAAACAACGCCTACGCATCCAATCCAAAGTGGTATAAGGATGGGGATAATAAGAATGGCGAAAGCGAATTGGCCGGTAAGCAATTCTTTGACACCGATAAGGATTTTCGCCCTGCCGAGTTTATGCACTTCTGTTCAAAGATGCTTGTCAAGGAGCCGAAAGAAGCCGGAAAATCACCTTGTATGATAATCTTCTGCGCTTTCGACCAGATGATGTATTTCATAGAACTTGGTCAGCGATATGGATTCCAAAATTACATTCCTTTGGTTTTTCGTAAGAACTATTCGCCACAAGTACTCAAGGCTAACATGAAGATTGTAGGTAATTGCGAGTATGGTGTGTTGCTGTATCGTGATAAGTTGCCGAAATTCAACAATGATGGCCGTATGGTCTTCAACTGTATGGATTTCCCGCGAGATTCCAAGACACCAAAGATTCACCCTACGCAAAAATCCGTGCCATTGCTTGAAAAATTGATACGGCTTTTCACTGACCCCGGAGATGTGGTGATAGACCCTTGCGCCGGAAGCGGTACAACTTTGCTTGCCGCTCGTAAATGCGGTCGTAAGGCGTATGGCTTTGAAATCAAGAAAGACTTCTATGCCGATGCAATAAACCTATTGGAAACATACGCTCCACCGATGTCTTTGTTTGATGTGGTTGAACTGGATAGGAGGCGAGTTAAAGGTAAGATACAGAACAAACAAGATAATCTCTTTTCAGATGAATCCTAAAAGCAACATCATACTTGGTGACAGTTTTGAAGTATTGAAATCAATGGCAGATAAAAGTGTTGACCTTGCCTTATGTGACTGCCCTTATGGAATTGACATCTGCTCAAGCGGTAGGTTAGTCAAAGAAAAAGGCCGTCAGTATAAGGCATGGGATAAGCAAGCTCCGTCTGCGGAATTTTTCAAGGAGCTTCTGCGTGTAAGCAAGAACGCCATCATATTCGGTGCAAACCATTTCATAGAAAGAATCCCCATCAATTCCAAATGCTGGATAGTCTGGGATAAGGAACAGCCGGAAACCCTATCATTCGCTATGTGTGAGTTAGCATTGACCACCTTTGACCGGTCTGCCAAGATATTCAGATATAGCGCAGCACGTCAGAGTGTAAAGGAAAACCGCATTCATCCTACACAAAAGCCTGTGGCTTTGTATGGTTGGATTTTCAAGAACTTCACAAAGCCCGGCGACCTGATTCTGGATACACATTTGGGTAGCGGAAGTAGTCGCATAGCCGCCTACCATATGGGGTTGGACTTCATCGGATGTGAGATTGACCCGGAATATTTTTCAGCCCAAGAGGAACGCTTCAAACAAGAATGTATGGGCGTGACTCGCAGAGGCGATAAGATAATCACCCAATATAACCTTTTCAACGATGACCAAAATGGAGAAAATAAAAGTATTTGAAGCCTTTGCCGGCTATGGCAGCCAGTCTATGGCATTGGAACGACTCAAGACCGACATCGGACTTGATTACGAAGTCGTAGGCATAAGCGAGATAGACCCCACCGCCATCAAAGCCTACTATGCTGCGCGTGACCCAAGATTGTCAAAGCGTACTGTATTTGACTTAGAAAATGCCCTCCAGGGGGGGGTATCAACCACCGAAAGAGCTTGTAGAAAAGTATCCAAACTTTGGAGATATTTCACTTATAAATTGGGAGGAAGTCCCGGATTTCAATCTTCTTACCTATTCATTTCCCTGCACCGACATCAGCAATGCCGGTTTGCAGAAAGGACTTGCCGAGGGGTCTGGAACCCGTTCATCGCTTCTTTGGGAGTGCGCAAGGGCGATAGATATAAAACGACCCAAATATCTGCTGATGGAAAATGTCAAAGCACTCGTCAGCGACAAATTCATGCCCGATTTCAAAAGATGGGCAAAATACTTAGAAGACCTCGGTTATTCAAATCACTATCAGGTATTGAACGCAAAAGACTATGGTGTGCCGCAGAACCGCGAGCGAGTCTTCATGGTCAGCATCTATGGCGAAGCCATTTACTACTTTCCCAAACCTTTCAAGTTAGACCGCCGCCTCAAGCACGTTTTGGAAACCAATGTGGATGAGAGCTACTATTTGTCTGATGAAAAGATTCAGTCGATAATTGACCACTGCGAGCGTAAGCAGGCAGAGGGATGTGGCTTCAAGACGAATTTCCAAACCGGGGGGGTATTGCGGAACCATCACGGGACATTACGGACACCGTGAAACCGATACCTTCATCCGAGAATGATGCTGACGGCATAATCGTTGTGGGAAAAATGAACAATTCACAAGACGGCAAAATAGTGGATGCTGACGGCATCGCACCAACACATACAAGCGGACACGGAAATTGCCCTAAGATATTGGTTCATAATCCACCACAAACAATCTGCCTGAACTCAAAGGATGAGAATGGTAAGCAACCCAGTATTCACGACCGAGTATATGACAGCAATGGAATAGCGACTGCGCTTACAACAGGTTGGCATCCATGCGTTACAGAATACCTCAATAATCAAGACAATGATTAATAACCGCCATTTACCCCCCCGAAATCCTATTAATTGGAAATATCATGCCATCTGGTCATCGCGCCGGTAATGTCTTTGACCCTAATGGCATTTCTCCAACAATAATGGATAATCACGGCTATCCGGCCTTTGTGATAGAAGAAATAAAAAATAATGATATGAATCAGCTTATTCAAGTCGCCCAAATATATGACAAGGAAAAGAATCCTACCAATGGCAGGGTTTATGACCCTTGTGGTATATCACCGACACTGACAACTCCTACTGGAGGCAATTCGATGCCGCTGATAATGACAAAGGAAACAATCGTAATGAACTCACGTCTGAAAGAGATGCTTGAAGATGGTCAAATCCCTTTTAAGGATGGTCTTTGGATTGATACTTATAACAAGGGAGTGAATCCGGATGTGGCTGGAACGCTACGCACGACCATTGATAGCGCGAATATGCACTATGTTATGGAACAGATACCATTTAATACAGCCGAAGATGGATTAGCCTATACAATCACGACCCGATATGGAGCTATGTGCGCCAGCAATCTGATTGATGGCAATTTTCCTATGACCGGCATCCTGACAATCGATAATCCAACAGAAGATATGAAACGTCTAATAGAAAGCGGAATCCTGAACTTTGACAAATGGATGCCGAAAGAATCCACCAAAAAACGTGTGCCATGCGAGGGCGTGGTACCGGGGTCGCCTACCATCAAGAAGAGGAAGAAAGATTCTATGGTCTTGGAGTCAGTAGAAGACCCATCCATCATTTGCCTTATGCCATGGAATCGTCCCGGCGGTAATGTAGGTGACATATCGCCATCCATTACATCAAGTGCGTGGGAACATAATAATTATGTTAAGATACCCAATCCTATGGTTATGGCTGACCCTCGTAAAAACTACGGCAAAATTGCGCCATCTTCCGAATCGTCACCCACTCTTTTAAGCTCAGACTACAAATCACCGCATCTTGTTATGGAGGCATCTATCAAGGGCATACCATTTGAGATTACACAGGCCGCAGAAAGATTACGTCTTATCGCGGCTGCAAGTCGTTCACAAGAGGTTGGCGTGACCATCAACCCTGATTTCAGTCTGCGCCCTCATAAACTCAATAAGGCAAAGGATGGAATCAGCGAATACTGTACTGATTATGATGAAAGCATCGGCAGTACCAACATTTCTGCAAGACCTAATAATGTCTATGGCAAGACAACCCGGTTTCGCATACGCAAACTGACTCCGCGTGAGTGTTACCGCCTTATGGATATGCCGGAAGAAAACATAGACCGACTTCTATCATCGGGCATATCCAAATCCCAGCATTACAAGTTGGCAGGAAACTCAATAGTAGTAGCTTGCCTGTATCACATCTTCAAAAACTTATTCACAAATGAAATACCCCAAAATCAGCAACTATCCCTCTTTTGATATGCTTTCAGGTTATCAGGGTCAGATGGCAGAACTTGACAGCATAAAGGTAAGGGAGATGATGCAGAATCAGGAACTCAACATCGACAAGATTCAATTTACCCCCCCCATTTAGAATCTACGACCCTGTTTACCGGGATACAAGTTAAGCAACGTGAGCCAATGCGCGAGCGCGACCTGTCAACGGAAGAGTTTCTGAATCTGTTTGAACGTCACGAATCCCTCAGAATGGCGTACATTCCCCACTTCATAACGCAATGCGTGGTCTATTATCTTGACTTGCTTATAGCGTATGCAAGGGATAACCGACTTTCAGACTATAAGAAACATACCCGTAGGCTCAAGGAAATCAAGGAGGAATATATGGATGCCCTAAGACACGAAATGCCGGCAGATGTATTTCAGAAGTTTCTTGCACAGCGCAAGGAATATCTTGAAAGTTGCGGTGCGAATCTGACACTGATGTATTTCACTTTCGGAAACGCAATTCTCAAACATTATGGGCGCATCCAGCACGAAAGTATCTTCTGTTACGCCAATATCATCATCGCTTTCATTGACTATGTGGAAGATTTCGACCGAAAGGTAAACAAACGTATCGCTGAAAAACTCGGTATGCCGTGCCGGAATCATGGCGATGCAAGACTGACGGCAATAAAATCGGTGTGTATGGGTATCAAGAATCAATATCCTATTGAACCCGATGAGCAGACCGAACTATGTGTAAGTGTGATGGCAAATAAAGCCAGCGCAATGATAAATGCAATGTTATAATATACAGTTTCAAGACTATGGAACAGACCATAATCGACATCATCGACAAGAAAGCTCAACGTCAATATGTAAGAATGACGGAAACGAGAAGAAAGGCTTATAGAGCCATGCTCTATGCCGGAGTTCAGATAACCATCAATGGGTACTCAGTCCGGGAAATCGCTCCTGAAATCGACTATTCGGAAAGCGGCACTTCAAAACTTGTGCAGAAGTGGACTCAACTGATGCAGGAAGGTGATATTACCGTAAACCTGATAATAACCGCGATTCAGCGTTTGCCGAAGAGTAAGAGATTCCACAGGGTCAATCCCAATCCAACTGAACCGGCAGAAACCGTCAAGGAGAACGTTGCAAGACCATTGCCCATACGCCCACTTCCGGTAAAGACAAAAGTCAAGAATGTTCTTGGCTTCCTTATCACCCCGGAAGATGAAATGCGTGAAAGGGCAGCAATCAGAGCATCAATACTCTTCTTTCAGTCATACGGAAAAGGTAGGGAGCCACGTCTGCATGGTGAATATTACACCCCCGGCACGAATCCAGATGAAACGATAAAAGATGAAGGGAAATGGCTTCCCCTTGATTCAGCAGCACTTTATTGCGGATGCAAGGAGGAAGTGATAAATGTAGCCGGACAAAACGGCATCATTGAAAGGCGTATATATCGCCGTAATGCCAGCCGTAATTACTATGAATACAAAATAGATGATTTAGATAGATTTATCCGCGACAATCATCTGACTTGAGTATTTACTGAAAGTGTCGGGTCTATATGGTCTAAAAGAGTGAATAAGAGTTAAAAGTCTTATTCACTCGGCACTTTTATTTGTTTAATTAAACTATTTTGTTTAATTTTGCGTTATGAAATAAAGTAATTAATTTAATTATTAATATATGAAAGAAGAGATGATACCTCACAACGGCACTGAGAAATGGGCTGAATGGCTTGATTCTCAATCTAAGAATACACGCCTGAATAACGAGCAGATGAAAATG
Organism: Bacteroides sp.; assembly: GCA_014802265.1. Taxonomy (GTDB): domain Bacteria; phylum Bacteroidota; class Bacteroidia; order Bacteroidales; family Muribaculaceae; genus Lepagella. Next base: position 17,748 of record JAAVCP010000036.1, read on the forward strand.
TTCATGGCGATGACAATGAATGAAGAAAAGGTAGAAACGGATTCAGATGCACTCAAACTGGTTGCGCCAAAACAGCCGAACTTTGCATCTATGCTTTATAATAGAGTAAAGTTCTGTCATACATATACGATAAGCGTAGCAGCCGCAATTTTTATGTCAACGCTTATCAAACGACCCGGAGAATCAACAATCTATGCCAACTTTCTTCAATATAAAGCCTTTAAGATGGGTAAGAAGAGAATCTCCATGCGTGAAGTAGCCTTAATATGGCCGGATGCTATGCGTCGAATATGCTTGATTCATACGAGGCGCAGAAATCTATTGAGATAAATGACTGACAAAAACAATAAGAAATGAAAGGAATCTATACCCGTGTAAATTCTATTGAAGAAGCCGATGATTTAGGTCATTTCATCATGCGTCTTGGTTACGAGGGAGTCCAGAATGACAGTTATAGATACTGCAAATTGCAAATGAAATCTGCAATAGAAAGAAATGCCCGTCATCACAATCCGCATTGCTTTGTCGGTGTTAACGGTGACAGACTTGTTGTGGGTGCTAACCGAAAGGAGATGCGAAGACAGTTATCAATGAAATATATAGAAAAAGAGCGTGTATTCAGGAATCTTGTAACACGATGTTGACAAACCGATAACAATGATTTTGAATATTAACATGAAATATCTATGAACGAATTACAAAATATGAATTGGGCCTGTATGCCTAAAATCACGCGAGATAGGCTTATATCATCCTACTTTTGCAAGACCGATAGTTCAAACGGAATAAGAGATTACAATCAGGGCTACCTCGATGCTCTTATTCATATCTGCGGTAAGCACAATCTTACATCGCATATAGAACCGCCTGAATTGATTTTTGTCGAAAGGCAGAAATCATGCGATTTTTTGACTGAGATGTATGAACACGCAAAAAAGTCAGAATCGGAAGCCGAATTGCAAGCCTTTCAAATGGCAATCAATTTCATTGAAAACCTTTTGGGCGAAAGATGTTTACCTGAAACCAAAGAACAGGCTAAGTCGCTTAATATCGGAGATAAGGTTAAAATTGTCAATGTAGCCAATCCAATGCTTAAAGATGAAATCGGCATCATAAAGGCACTCCCAACAAAAGATGAATCGCGTTATGAAGTTGGCATTGATGATGGATGGACTTTATTGGAAGCCAAATATCTTGAACTATATGTGGAACCGACACCGGAATTTAAGGTCGGGGATAAGGCAATAGTAATAGACAAGAAATCTCCACATTATGGTGAAAAAGTAACTCTCGTTAAGAAGACAGATGTTGACTGGTTGGTAATAAATACATTTAGTGACCGATTCTATCTAACAGAATCCAGACTTATACCCTATACAGAAAACAAAGAAGAAAACAGTAGGAAGCAGTTATATGACGCTCTTTGTCAGTTGGAGTCTGCATCTATTAATGTGCGCAAGTGCTTAGTATCTCTATAAGTAACGAACATTTAAGCATGGATAAGAATATATCATCACAATTAGCATTGTCAGTTGAGCAAATGCTACAACTGCAATGTATTGGTGTTGACATATCGGATACTCGTTTAGCATGGTGTCCTTTATATTGGCCAAATGACCCAACAACCCTAATAGGATACTATCTTATGGATAAAGTGATAGCGGAATCTGAAATCTGTGATACCATCTGGCCCACTTATACCCTTGAGGATATAATGCTGAAATTGCCATTAGCAGAAGTCAGGTACAATGAACTTATGCCGAAAGATAGGAATTGGGTTGCATCCATCTGTCTTGCAAACCACCATTTTCTTAAAAAGAATTATCCAGATAAGACCCCCTTGGATGCAGCGTTCAATGCCCTGAAAAGGATGGCAATAGAATATCCAAATGAAATCATCAAAATAACCGGCAACATCAAGATATGAGGATAATTATACGAAACTCAAGTGATGGGAAAGTGATGAAATGGATTAAGTTATCCATATTTGCCATTGGCGCATTAATCGCAATCCCCTTGATTATAGTCGCAATCATTGCCACTATATCAGAATATTTAGCCCATAACTTTATATCGTGGCTGAAAGAATTTACTAACACAGATGTAAATTGGTGAGGTATGAATAAAACGGAACGTGAAAAAATAGCATATCATTACAAAGTCTATTGTCACAATCGTGCTAATGGCGACCCAGTAGGAGGATATGAAGATATGAGAGACCTTTTCAAAGACCTTGCCAATGGTGACGCGAAATTAGCCGAAGAATTTAAAGAAATTGAATCTGAGATTTTTAATGCTGAATAATATGATAATCAGACGAAACGAAATACATAAACTTGACCTTGACGGAAAGGTTGTTGGAGTGACAAGCGGATGCTTCGATTTGCTTCACTTCTATCATCTGCGCTATCTTGAGAAGTGTAAAGCGCAATGTGACTTTCTTATCGTGGGCGTTGATAGCGACACCCTTGTAAATCGGAATAAGAACAAAGTGCCGATGATACCTGAACACCATCGTATCGCTATGGTGGATGCTTTGAAATGTGTGGATGCAGTCTTTCAGATGGATGAAATCAAGAATATCGAGGACTTCTATCCCATCGCAAATAAAGTATTCAAGAACTCAGATACCATCTACGGAACAAAGGTAGAAATCAACAATAGCCTCACGGCTGAATTGGTTATTGTGCCGGACATTGAAGAAGTATATTCAACATCCGAACTAATCAATAAAATACGAAAAGAAAATACATAAGAAGTATGACTGACATTCGGAAAATATCTGCAAAATCAGGGATTAAACCATCAGAATGTTCTTGCAGTAAATGCAAGAGTCTATGTCATACCCCATGCTTAGGCACTCCAGATGATATAAACAAGTTATTGGAAGCGGGTTATGAAAATCGTCTTACACCCACTCTATGGTGGATTGGGGTGATGTTTGGCTTGACAAATAAACCTATCAAGATGGTTCAACCACGTTTGGAAGAAAATGGATGGTGTACGTTTCGTCAGCCTGACGGACTGTGTGAACTTCACGACAAAGGATTGAAGCCGACCGAGGGTAAACTTGCATCACATAAGCCGAAGCCAAAAGGATGGTCTTTGAAGAAAGATATTACTTGGCTGGTGGCTAAGACATGGATGCCCTTGCAGGGAATGTTTTGAAATGTCATAAACGGTTATAAGAATCAACGAAATGAAACATTTTAGAATAGTAAAGGATAGTCCTACTACCTACCGAATTGACCAACGTCATTCGTTGCTTTTCGGGCTAATCAAGTATTGGGATAGAGGTGCATCTGACCTATGCCCTAATGTAAGGTTTAAGAATGGCACGGATGCGCTTCATCATATCAAGGGGATATACCCTAAAAGTCACATAACCCTTAAATTTACTCATTCGGAAGGATACTGATATGAAAAAGATATGTTTCAGTGAGCAGTTTGGTCTTCAACAGGCAGTTTTAGACCGAATCAAGACACATACCCGGCGCGTAATCCCCAAATCTATGCTTGAACGCATAAGCAAGTTTCAGGTAGAATATTATAACGCAACATTTGACCGTCTGACCGGAAAGGATTTGTTCAATCACTATTTCTTTACCGAAAAGATGGAAAACCCACCTTTTAATGTGGGCGAAATCGTGGCTATCGCACAGAAATATCAGGACATCTGCAAGGTAGAAGATAATCGACAGCAATTCCCTGATGGGGCTGGATGGAAAAACAAGATGTATGTCAGACCTGACCTTATGCCCCATCATATCCAATTCAAAAATGTATGGATTGAAAACCTACAAGATATAACCGATGCCGGATGTATCGCTGAGGGTATCATTAAAGCGGATAATGGTTATTGCACAATAGCCTTTATGCCGGACTCCCCAACATTTTTTAATCCACGATTTGCTTATGCGTGGCTGATAGATAAAATATCCGGCAAAGGAACATGGGATAGCAATCCCTTAGTCTTTGCCTATGAATTTGAACTTGTGAAATGAAAAATCCATTTAGAACAAGATATAGAGTCCAGTCGATTTATTACGGAGAATTGGTCGGAACAAAATGAGCTGTCACCTATCGTAAATGGTGGCAGCGTAAATGGCGATACTTTGAGATGGAATACACAGGATTTGGCATCACTAAGATGCCGAAACAATATCCAACAAAGGAAGCAGCCATTGCGAGTGTTACTGCATATCCGTTAAACTAAAAATCAATAAAATGAAGAATGAAACATCCAGATTGTAAACACTACACCAAAGGAGGATGGTGTGCCTACCGTAAAGGCAAGAATGTGACCATCACGAAAACTACAATGAAGTTGGAATACGTTAAGATGCGTTGCTCCGAGATATGTCGTCACGATGGTGACGAATGCCGCTTCTATGAATCAACAGTAAAAGATGATACGGTCAAGCAATGTGCCAAAGATTGTGTACATTACTTTGCACCCACAGATATGTGTAACGCCAATCTTGGGTCAGTCACACCAGCTCAACCATATATATGCAATGTGTCGTTTGGTTGCAGTTGTAGCCACTTTAAAACATCAAAACAATAAGGAATCTGACTTGTTTTGTGGCTTCATAAAGTGTCATCAACTCTAAAATCAGTATTTTTCAACATAAATCAGTATTTATATAGTGTTTTTCTTGGTAGAATTAAAATAAATGATTAAATTTGCATTATCAAAATAAACCAAAAACTACTATCAGTTGAAAAAGAAACTTTACATATCCCTCCCGATTAGCGGGCGTGACCTTGAGGATGTTAAGCGAAGAGCTAACACCCTCAAGAATTCAGTGGAATCGGAAGAGTATATCCCAGTAACACCTTTTGACATCTGCCCTGACAGTACATTGCCTTATTCTGAATTGATGGGGCGTGACATCGCCGGTCTTTTGGAGTGTGATGCCATTCTATTTGATTATGACTGGAACGAGTCAAGAGGATGCCGTGCGGAGATGGCAATCGCCCAGATATACAATAAGCGCATCTATAAAATCAAGGATGAAAGAATCGTAGAGGATGCCGACAAACGACTTTTCAGCATTGAATTGAATAAGCATCAGCTTGAGGCCATTTCTAACGCCTGTGAGTGCCATTCTCGGAACATCTGCGGTCAGTTGGATGTCGGGTTAGAAGATGTGATTGAAGCCGGAATAGCGCGTTCATATACAACCGCCACCTTTGACAAACGGCATCAGATTCGTGAAACTGCAAGGATGAAGCTCTATGAAGTCAAGTCTTTGGTATGGGACTTAGGCCCCGGAAGCAATATGGGAATCCACTATGATGACAAATCTGATATTCTTTTCGACATACATCAAGTCATCAGGCATTTCTTATGGCAACTCCGACCAGAACCGAAACCGACTTGCTGTAACTGCGCATCTCCGGCACATCAATGGGGAAGCGACCCACTTATAACAGTTAAAATACTCCCCTAATATGGAACATACGCCTATTGTAATCAAAGATGTAAGCTCATCTTTCTTTTCTATTGCTCGGTATAGTGGCGGTGCTAAGATTCAGGGCGAGTTATACATCTATCATCCAGAAAGGGATATATTGATAAAAAGCGATTGGGTGAAATACTATAAACGGCTCACATGGGAAGACTTTATAGAAGCAGTCAAATCCGGTCAGAAGCCTAAATTAATGCCCAAAGCAAAGACCGTAACGAAAAATCCACAATCAATAACACCATCTATATTCGACAGTGAGAATCTTTAAAAGAATCAACAAATGGCTTAATAACATCGGAGGTTACAGGATAACCACCGACACATTAACATATAAATATCCAGCCTTTATAGTGGAAGTGCAAGGTATTATTTCTTGGCATACCGTAAAGACATTTGTCAGCGATGATACCGAGTATGCGGAAATGTGTGCTAATGAACTTCTTGATATGCTGAAAGCGGATATTTAATTTAATCCAAGTATCATGGCATCCAAAAAGAAACCTGTAATACATCTCTTTGCCAATGAGCAATTTCCCCGTAGGTTGTGGATTGTCAAGGACGCACCATATTCATGGATAAAGGAAAGATTCAAAGACATAGATGGCGGTGAAATTGATGAATTTACAAAAGAAGAAGCAAAGGCAGTCACCTATCCTGAGATTGAGCATATCCAATCAAAAGAGTATGGAATACTGATTTGTATTCTTGATAATCAATTATCTGTTGCCGACTGCGCCCATGAAGCAGGACATTTTGTATTGTCGCTTTATCAGGCTATGGGTGAAGAAGTCAGCGTTAACCATCAGGAAACCTTTTGCTATCTATTAGGATATGCAACGGATTGTCTGAATCAAGTCGTTAAGAACCGTTATAGACCAATGTTAGATGGAAGTCAAGAATTGCAATAACACCACTACCCCGGCATGGCCGAATCACTATCAGATTGGCGATTGGGTATATGAACGCGGAACAACCGGGATACTATCTCCTGCCATGTATATCGTATCCATGCTGAAAGATACCTTGTATCTTGAAATAGACCCTGAACAGGGCGACCCATTTGAGGTTGACCTTGAGGATGTTGAACCAATCCCCTTGACAAAGGAATGGCTTCAATCACAGAATATATACGGCAAACGTATTGTCAACGAAGAAGCCGGTATAATAGAAACTGTGCCGGGAGTCATCCCAAAATGGGAATTGAATGACTGGGTTGACATTCACAAGTATAAGGATAGATTCATTGCCAAATATCATAGCGTGGATGATGAATATTTACACGTTGTCTATCTTAGATATGTTCACGAACTCCAACATTTTTATCGGATGTTCGGCATCAATAAGGAAGTATGCCTATGATATGCCCGGTCTGCAAAGGCTTAGGCGAGGTTGACAATCCCCGGTATAATAACCTGCCAAGTTGGAAAGTCTATGAAGACGGGATACCATCCAGAAAGAAATGCAGAAAGTGTGCAGGGCAGGGCTACATCCTCGGGAACGTGTCTGATGCCATCAATCTTCTTAATGGTGCAGTGACCGATAATCGCGGGCTTACTGCAAAAGAAACGAAACAGTTGCTAAACATATTAAACAACTATAAGAATGGAATTAAATGATTATCAGAAAGCCGCCCTTGCGACTGCCATATATCCCAATGACAGGACAGTAAGCTATCTTGCCCTTGCTATCTGTGGAGAAGCCGGGGAGCTTGCAGATAAGGTAAAAAAGGTCTTGCGTGACAAGGATGGCTTATTTTCGGAAGCCGATAAACAAGCGTTAGCGTTAGAACTCGGTGATGTAATGTGGTATGTAGCGAATCTATCAGAAGGCTTAGGCTACCCGTTATCGGATATTGCTCAGATGAACATTGAGAAGATTGCAGGACGTGTTAAACGCGGAACTCTTCACGGAGCCGGAGATAATCGATAATTATGGCTGCTGACACAACTCTATCTATCACGCAGGTTGAACTTGGATTGGCGAAATATTTCGACCTACGGAAAAATATCATCGTGACGAATGTGTCTTGGGGTATGCTTCTGCATGAAGCCGACTTACTGATTCTAAGCAAATCCGGCTACCTGACTGAGGTGGAAATAAAGAGAAGTTGGTCTGACTTTCTTGCGGATTTCAAGAAAACGCATACCCATGATGCCCCTAAAATATCTTGGCATTATTATGCCGTACCTGAATCTATCGTTGATAGATGTAAGGAGAAACTTGCGGAAGTTGACAATAGACGTAAATGGGGACTAATCAGTTATGCGGATTGGAATGGTGAATGTATGCCAACTATGGTGATGCGGCCATCCAATCATGGCTATCATTCAAGCGACAAGAAACTTTATATCGAGGAACAACTCCAACTCGCAAGACTCGGTGCTATGCGAGTCTGGAATCAGAAACAAAAACTAATAGATTATGAAACCATCATCAGTTAATATCATCGTGAAGAAACATACCGGAGTGGAATTAGTTCAGCTTGCAGCCAGTTTTACATCCGGTCATGAAAGCAAAATCACGCTGAAACGGGCATATAAAACAGAACACTCCATCATCAGGACACAAATATTCTCGGTGGAATGTTACCAAATCCCCCTTTTCGTAAGCACCCATTTCATCCGTCATCATGTAGGCTCCCAGCCATATCAGTTGACGTGTCGCATTGACCGTCCGGGTGGTGGTAATCCCCATCTGAAAGAGCGTATCGCAGAAGTCAACGCCCTGCTTGCAGAGGGTAAGATTGAGGAGGCCTGTGACATCCTTGATTGGCTTGCGGAAAACTCCGACCGCTATACCAAAGTGAATCTTCTGCTTATCGCCAACGCACAAGCCTTTATCGACATGGCGAAACTACGCCTTTGCACAACGGCCTCTCCTGAAACACGGGAACTTTTCGGCCTTATTAAAGCGAAAATCGCAGAAGTTGACCCGGACTTAGCACCTTACCTTGTGAGGAAATGCGTGTATCGTGGCGGTATCTGTTGCGAACTGAAATGCTGCGGATATAACAAATCGGATATGTTTCAGAAAGAACTCGCACAATACAAACTTCTTTTCATCAATTAAGATATGGACGATGCCGGAATAAGATATATACAGTTTCAGGACGATGAGTCCCGGCTTCGTTATCTTATAGACAAGTATAAGAAACATGATAAGAAACGCAACAACTATATCGCCCATCTGATGCGTCAGAATGAGCAACTGGTGGATAAGGTTAAGCGACTTGAGGCTCTAACGGAACGTCAGCACGAAGAGATTGACGAACTGATGGATGCTTACAATGGAGCGAAGCCTTTAATCGCAGACAAGGCTCACCGGGCATACGTCTATGAGTTAATCAAAAGGTCAAAAGAATCCAAGAAGAATAAACGGGAAGTGGAAAGGTTAACTGCTGAAAACTGCCGCCTGTCAGAAGAGAATCGGGATTTTAAAGACCGGATAAAAGCACTTGAAACAATAATTAAAAATCTTCATAATGGAAACCAACAACAATCCCCGTGTCATTGATTTCAGCAATGACTATGCGCCCGTCTTAGACACCATTTCACAGAATGTGCAGGAGTTTAAGAATATCGTAGGCAAGATGACAGATACCTATATCGCCAAGAACCATGACTATGGTGACTCATTCTCTGAAACAGTGAGGGAACTCGGCCCGGTAGCCGGACTGTCAGCGATAATGCACAAATTCAACCGGCTCAAGAATATCATCAAGGGGACTCACCCGATGGTAGAGGGTGAATCAATGGAAGACACCCTCCTTGATATGGCGAACTACTGTATCATGTTGAAGATGGAACTTGCAAAACGTGGATAGTATGAATCTTAAAGGTTTCAAAATCTATCTATGCGCAATAGCATTCGGCATTATACAAATGTTGGCTGATGCAATCCGAGCCGCTTACGAGTGTCATTTTTTACTGATGATATATCATACAGCATTTCTATTCTTTATGATGTATCTTTTCAGGTGGGCATATAGAAACCTCAAGCGTAAAAGCAATGGAACAAAGGCCGGGACAAATGAATAACTTGCTTGAAGTTTTCGCGGAAGCCGAAAATAGAAGAGTCAATCAGTTATTGGAAGGATTTACCGAAAAAGATAAGATGATTTCAATTCGGCGTGAAGTGCATAAGAAAGATATTGATAATATTCAGTATATGCACAACAGACTTGGACATCCGGATGTGTCTGAATCGTTGGAATCGCTTGATATTAAATCCGCAGAAATATATGTCTTCAATAACCATTTAAAAGATATGGTTGAAAGGATGGCCGTGGAAATGATAAGACAAGGCTTGATTATTCTTGATGTGGAAGACAGTAAATATAAACCATTCTGTCAACTGACAATGAGGGTATCGGTGATGAATCCCAGACCATCAGTCAGGCGATTAAACATAGAGAAACGTCAGAAATAATGATGAAAGGGCGATTGGTTAAAACCGACCGCCCTTTGTATATGTAGGATAGTGTTTAAGTCCGGTTAGCCGGATTTGGCTCTTCAAATTTCAGCATCATGTGGCAGAATGTACGTTGGGCGTTCATCCCATAATCAGTACCCTTGCTACGGTATATCAGATGATAGACCTCGGTATTGGCCTGTGGTACTTCCAATGTGATTTTCCCCTTATACATCAAAGCAAGAAAACCATTCTTTTTACTTAGAAAATCCTCCGGGGATTTGCCGGTTATCGTGAAGTCCAATAGAATTTCACGCGATGCCACTTTGGGATTGTCATCAACAATGACCCGCTTTCCATGTTCAAGGCGGGATTCGTTCTCTATGTTTTCTTTAAGTGTCAGCGGTTCAGTGAGGGCATCCAGAAAGCCATCACCCATCCGGACACCAAAGGTTTCATACATAGCGTATTTGTTGATTCTAAGTTCCGGTATCTTGTCCATACTTATAGATTTTTAGCGTATTTCTTAATTTCAGCAACGTCAGCTTGCATCGACATAATCGGCTTCACGATTGCCCCGGTGTTTTCACTGATGGTCTGCAACTCTATATAGATTTTAGCAAGTTGACGCTCGATGTTGTCCTGATGTACGTTAAAACGGCTGTATTCCATTGCTATCTGTATGAGTTCATCTGATAGGTCTGCAAGAGTCAGGGATGAAACGCTTTCATAATCCTTAATTGATTCAACCGCTTCCTGCACCGCAGTCATCCTGCCGACAATAGAAAGGCCGGTATCCTCGGAAAGTGTTGTGACTCCATATTTAGAAGCCTCCTGTGAATAAGCACTGCCAGTATCCCAGCCCATTGCTTTCTTGATGCTGTCACGTTCAGAGATGGCACTATTGACTATGCTATCCCATTCCTGTTTCAGTTTGGCCTGCTCAGCCTCGGTCAGACCATTGTCATCGTTCATGGCATCGGAAAATCCGTTATACCAATCTTTCAGCATCTGATTGTACTTGGAGTTCATGAGGCTATTGACTACGGCCTGCTGCATCATCTTTTCCCAGTTGCTTGCGAAATCCTTAGAATCAGACTCCATATCAAGCAATAGGGATTTGAAGTCATCCTTGACGCTATCAAACGATACATCGGTAAGCGACTCCCTGAAAGAACTTTCAAGCTCTTCAAGTTCCTTGTAGTATTCGATGTATTCGTCCATGAACTGCGAGGCATCCTTGTAACCGTCATCGGCAAGTCCCTTGATTTTGGCGTATAGGTCAGGTGCGCTCTGAGCAATCTTAGCCATCTGTTCCGATGTAAGGTTCCAGAAGTCACCAGCACTTGATATGGTCTTCCCAACAATCTGAGAAATACGCGACCAGTCAGAACCGCTCATCCCCTTATTGATTTTATGGTTGGAAGACTTACTGCCACCGATACCTAAGAATCCGTTTGAATAGGCTGCCCCGGCGCGTGACATCATTTCCTGAGTATTCTTCATTGACTGCTCGATGTCGGCTTTCTGCTGCTTATATAAGTCGCCCATATCAGCCGTAGCCGCTTCCTTCATCTCCGTGGCAAGATTATCCACCGCCTTGCGAAGTGCTTCATTTGTGGCTGTCAGACGTTCAATATCCTTTTCAAGATTCTTGTCGCTATCACCATTGCCAATCCAATCAAACAGACCACCCATCGTGAAAATGGATTTGAAGATTCCGAGAACCCCTTTGTAAAGGCTTTCTCCAATCTGTTTGAAGATTTCACCGGATAGTATATTGTCGATGATACCGCTGATGGCATTGAAGACGGAATCAAGAATTGAAGATATGAGCGTGCCTATACCATCCTTGAGAATGTCAAGGATTTTCAAGACTGCCGATATAATCTGACCAATAAGCCCGGCCTTACTAAGACCCTCGGTAAGTTCTGCCGGAAGTTCCTTTGCTAATGCGGCACCGGCTTCTGCCATACCGTCATTCAGTTCTTTGGTGTCTTTACCGATGTCTTTAAGGGCTTTCAGACCATCAATGCCGCCTTTCAATTCGTCAAACGCACCCCAAAGTTCAGCCAACTGCGAAAGTCCGGCACCGCTTAGGAACGTGTATATCTCGCTTACCGGCTGCATTACATTCTTTGCAGTCATCGACAACAACGTGCCACTGCTTTGAACCTGATTCTGCGCTTCCTGCATAGCCTGATTGTTGGCTGCTACGGTTGAAGAATAATTCTCAAGAGCCAACTGTGCGGTTTCTACCGCCTCTGCATATTCCCTCAACTGTTCCGGTGTTGTATCAGCATTTGTTCTGGCCCTTTCAAGATTGGCATCCGCAGTGTTTTTTGCCTCGGTCAGTTTGGCAAGTTCCTCGCTTACCCTTGCATCATTCTCAGTAGCCACACGCAACTCATTCAATGCGGCCTGATAATCCGCAAGGGCAGATGATAAGTCTTTCCACGAGTCATTTGTGCCAAGTTGTGTGCGAATCTTATCCATTGCATTGATGACGGTCTGCTGATTGTCAGCTCCGGACTTTCTGAAAGCATCGGATTTGACGTATTCCTGCAACTGCTTGTATAAGGGTTCAAGCTGACCGCGCATTATCACGCCCACATTATCAAAGACTGAATACCAATCAATCTGACTTGTCATCGCCTTAGATTCAAGGGCGCGAAGTTCGGTATCGCGCTGAGCCATAAGAGTCAGTTCCTCACCCTTATTCTGCGCGTTACGAATCTTCTCTGCATATTCTTCAGCTATGGCAAGTTTCTTCTGCTGAAATGTCCCGTATTCCTTGAGATAATCACGCATTGCAGCCATATCGGTCTGATGGATTTTCTGCAACTCGGTAGCCTCATTGTTGGCGATTAATGATAGCTGGGTATCATAACCGATATTACTACGGGCCTGTTCCTGATACTGCTTGCGCATCTCAGAAAGCTGCGCATCCGTGAATTGCTCATAATACTGATACTCCTTACGGTTCTTGCCCCCTTTCATCCATTCCTGCATATCATTCTTTTCAAGGATGGATGCTTCTTTTTTCAGTTCTGCCTCAAGAGCCTGCCGCTTCTTTTCAGAAGTGAATTTGATAGTGGCGATTTCCTTTTCGGAATTGTCCTCCATCTGCGCTATCTCAAGTTCACGCTGACGATTCTTTTCCGCCTGTAACAGTTCAGTGGTACGCTTCTCTTCCTCAAGCTGTGCCTTACGAAGTTCGTATGCTCTTTGCTTGGGGTCATCCTTGCCGCTGTTTTTGTCCTTTTTGGACTTATCCCTCTTATCAAGGGCTTTCAACTGCTTTTCGTAATACTTATAGAGTTCACCGCTTTGGTCAACCTTTTGCATCTGAGCATTGATGGATTTACGGATATTCGCAAATTCCTCAGTTGTCTTTGCCTTTTTTATCTGGGATTCAAGAGCATCCTTAATGGCTTTCATCGCCCCGGTCTGATTGTTCTTATTGGTATTGTAAGCACCAACCCGGAGGTCATTTTTCAACTGCTGATAAAGACGCTTGTCAACATCAGACATCTTGGATTCATTTAACTGTGTGCCATATCGGTCTATGAACTGCTGGAGGATTGCGGATTGTTCCGAATTAAGTTTGTATTTATTGCCTTCAAATGTGAAGTTACTGCGAAGACGTGCGCTGCGGACAATCTGATTATAGATGGCCGCATCCTCCTTTGACATCTGTTTTGTGTCAAGTTTTCCATTCTTGCCATACTTAGACATCAGCGACTGGAGCTGTTCTCTTTCAGCCCCGGACGTATTCAGAACCTGACCACCGACTTCTTTCAATGAAATCTTGATGTTGTCAAGTTTGGAAAGGGCGATGTCAAGGTACTGTGTGTCGATATAAGGCGTAGCGGTTGTATTGTCGATGTCCTTGATTTTATCCTCTGCCTTTTTCCCTTTCTGCACAGTTTCATCAAGTGCTGTGTTGTCAGTGGTAGGGGTTGCTGACGAATTATCGACATCACCAATCTTTTCTTCCGCTTTCTGTGCGGTTTCTATCAATGAATGGATGTTGATGGGGTTGGCAAGAGGCTTAACCTGTTTCTTATTGATGTCATCTACCGCATTAGAAACCTTTGTCAACTCCTCGGTCAGTTTCTGGGAATCGAATGAGGAATAATCAACCGGTGGCGCGGCATCCTTTGCTCTTTCAAGTTCATTATTGACAGCCTTAGCATTTGCCTGAGTCTGCTTGATGAAGTTGTCGGCAGTAGTAATCTGCTTGGTAAGTTCCCCAACCAACTTTGATGTATCTTTAATGTCAAGGATATAATCTTTGGCCATACCCATAGCCGTTGCATAGTTTTTCGCTTCCTTGTTGGCAGTCTCAGCGATATTGTTCTGTAAAGATGCTATACGCTTATGCAGGTCAGCTATCCGAGAGGCATCTGCATATTCACCCTTTGACGATTCCGTGGCATATTCCCTTTGGAGTTGCTCAAGTTCGTTGATAAGAGGTAGAAGTTCGGCTTTCTTCCTATCGACTGTATCAGCAATGATTCGGGCAAAACGCTCGGCATTATCCTTAGCATCCTTTCTGCTTTCATCTGCGATGCTGTCGGCCATATTCTTGACGAAATCATCACTGTTCTTCTTCTTGTCTTCCTCATAAGAGGCGATGCGGTTTGCAATCTGACGGGCTTCGCCCTCCTTTTCAATCAGGGCGATAAGCTGTGCGCGTTTTTCATTAAGCTGGTCAAGGGTTTCTTTTTCAGAATCAATCTGTATGCCATAATCTTTGGCAATCTTGGTCAACTCCTCAAGTGAATCCTTATAGACCTTGCTTTCCTTGTTTACGGAATCAAGAACAGCATACAAAGTATTGACATTGCTTTTTGTTTTGGTCGCGGCCTCCCCAAATCGCTCCATCTCGGCGGTCGTTTCCTCCGTTTCACTCTTGAATGTCATAAACAGTCCGATTACGGTTGTCAAAGCAGTTATGATTAAGCCGATGGGGTTTGTCGCAAAAGCAACTTTCAAGGAGTGCCATGCTTTCGTACAAGAATTGATAGCGGTTGTATAAGCGTACTGAGCCACGGTCGCAACCTTGTTTCCTGCCGTAGATAAAGCCGTAGCGATGCGTCCCCTGCCCGTAGCAACCGTATTCGTGTTTTGGGCAGCGGTATTGATGTTGGTGGCATTGGTCTGCTGAATCTGAGCCACTGTATTGGCTTGTGTCGTGGCAGTATCAAGAGCCGTTTCTGCATTGTGGACTTGGGTGGCGGAGTTAGCAAGCTGAGTCATCAGAGCATCACGTTCCATTGTCGCGGCTGCAAACTCCTGCACTGCTGCTGCTTGGTCTTCGGCATCACCAATTTGATTTGCCAAATCGACCATTTCCTGCGCTTTATCGACCTTATCATTGGCAGCCTTGAGAGCATCATTGATTGCAGCCTGTTCAGCCCTTGCAGCATCCACGGCCGCCTGCGCCGCCTCTTTCCGTGCTGTGACTTCCTCACGCAAAGCCTGTATCTTCTCTGCCATTTCGGTAGAGATAGACCCGGTTTCAAGTGCATTGCGGACATCTTCATCAAAGGCCAGAAGTGCGCGTTGACGCTGATACTCCTCCATCTTGGCGATTTCTTCCTCAAAACCCTGCACGACAGCCTTGCTTCTTTCTTCTGCGGCAACCTTGATTGCAAATTCACTTGCCATAGCGGATGCCTTGTAGATACCGAAAGTAGCGATGGCAGTTCCCAACACACCACCTACCTTTTCATAGTTCTCCACCATCCATGTAGCACCCTCAATAACCTTGATGATTGCATCTTCGGATTTCTTTCCAAGGTCATTGAACATAAGGTCGGTCGCATCACCGAGCATCGACATCTGACCGGTGATGGTGGCAGTAGCGGCTTGCGACATATTGTAGAACTTACCGCCCTCTTCGGTTGCCTTGATAAACGCCTGTTGAACCATTTCAGCCGAAATCTTACCCTGCGACATCTCGTCCTTGAGCTGACCGATTGATTTTCCGGTATCCTTTGCCAACTGGTCAAGAGGTTGGAAGCCGGCATTGACCATCTGCATCAAGTCCTGTCCCATCAGTTTACCTGCGGCAGACATCTGGGAGAATGCAAGGGTCAAGGATTGGAAACGTTGCGCGTCACCCATCGACACGTCACCGAGGGCTTTCATAAATGGCAGAATCTTCTGCTGGTCGATGCCAAAACCAAGCATCATCTGGGCGGCACCGACTGTTCCTTGAAAGTCAAGTGGCGATACCTTTGCATATTCAGTCAGCTCCGCCATCATAGCCTGACCCTTTTCAGCACCGCCGAGAAGTGTGTTGATGTTTGTTTCCATCAACTGAAACTGCCCTCTGATTTTCGTTACATTGTTCAGGAACATTCCAAGACCGGCGACACCGGCTATCTGCGTCAATCCTTGAATCGGGTCAGTAAGTTTCTGCTGTAAATCATTGATGGCCGCAATCGCACCGTTTGCTCCCTTACGGATGTTCAACTCAAGGGAAGCCCCGGCCTGTGCAGCATCTAAGGCAAGTCCTTTGAATTTAGCCCTTGCTGCTTGGAGCTGCGCTTCCACGGCGCGGATGGTTACAATGGAAGTGCCGGGGCCAAACGACCTCAGACGATTCTCAAGCATCGTGATTTCAGAGCGAAGTCTTGTGACTTCCTCGTAGTTGGAATATACTTCAAATGATAAAAGCGGCATATCGGCTGGATTTTGATAAATTTCAATCAGCCAATTTACCGCTCAGGGGCGCGAAATACATTATTTTTCGCGCACGCATAAGGAACTATCAGAAAAAAGTCGTAACTTTGTAATGTAAAAGAGAAGAATTGTGCAGAAAGGGTGTATAATTAACTTTAACCCCACTGCCAAAATGAACGAAGAAGCCAAAATCAACATGGGGAAGATTGCCGCATTGAAGACAATGCGTGAAAAGGTTCTTGAACTTTCCCAGATTTTTGAAGAATTGGGTGAGCCGATTCTTACTGACCTTGCTCTACTACCTACCATCCACGATGCCTATAAGCGTGTGTACGCCCGTAGAGGATGCCCACGGGACGCGATGCTGGTGCGCAACCGGAAAAAATTCATCATGGTTGTGCTATACCTGTATTCCCCAAAAGCCCTTGCCGGTGACAGGATGCGAATGGGTCTGAGAAAGATTATATCAGAGTTATTCGGCCTGACTACAAGCACACCGATTTCCGACAATAGTGCGAGTCTGATTGTCGAATATAATGCCTATGCCGATTTCCGTAGGGACGTAGATTTGATTTTCAAAGAAGTCTTCGCATCCCTGCCCAATGAATCATTCGTTTTTGATTAAAGCGGAATATTGTTATCTATACTTATGGCATCAGCCGGATAGCCTATCATTACAAGAGCCTCCTCAAGATAGATATTCAGATTGGCAACAGCAGTCCTGCCGGATAGCCCCAGTTCCCAGAAATACGATTGATAATCCTCCACCGTCTGATTCAAATCAAGATTGTATTTTTCAAAAAGTGTCTTTATAACGGCACAATCCTCGTACCTTTCCGATTTCAGCGCGTATTGATAGATGGCGGTCATAATCTGACTGCCATAATTTATTAACGCACGTTCAAACTTATTCTTCATCGGCAGGTATGACTTTAAGGATAGCCCCACATTTGGGACAACGGAACTCATCTGACGGAAGAATGACGGTTGACTCGGAACGAATCTCCTCCAATTCAGCATCACTCAAAATAAGTTTCCATACCGGAATACCGAGCGCATCCGCAAACTTCTGATATGTTTCAAGTTTGAGAACAGGCGCATTGACCATCTTATTCATTCCCACTGTTGTCATATCAAGTTTTTTTGCGAGTTCTTTC
This sequence comes from Bacteroides sp., assembly GCA_014802265.1. GTDB lineage: Bacteria > Bacteroidota > Bacteroidia > Bacteroidales > Muribaculaceae > Lepagella. The sequence continues at coordinate 35,485 of JAAVCP010000036.1, forward strand.
TGCATTATGCCGGTTTCCTTGATGTACTCCTTGATTCTATTCTCCATATTACTAATTCGGGCTTATACTAAATGATTTTACAAAGTTAGTGAATTGGGAACAAAATTAAACTATTTACTATGTTAATTAATGTTAATACAAACAAAATAGTTATATTTTTATTTGTATAATTAAACTAATTTGTTTAACTTTGCACTCGTAATCAATAACACAATAATAATAAAAGGTATGAAACTTATAACGAAAGCACTTGAGAAACTCTTCGCCAAATATCCTACCTATTCGCAGGATGGCAAGATGTACGATGCAGTGGTCATCGCAAAATTCTTTATGCCGTGGAGTAGCTTCACATGGTATGTGACAGAAGCCTGTAAACTTACCAATGGCGATTATGAGTTCTTTGGCTATGTGGATGGCATAGAGGGTGAGTTTGGATATTTCACTCTGTCAGAACTTCAATCCTTACGCGGTCGCTTCGGCTTGCGTGTTGAGCGTGACAGATACTTTGACTGTGGCAAGACCACGCTCGCAAAGGTACTGAATAAGTCAAACGCTGAGATAGCATAGTAGTAATCATCATCAGGCGAGTCACACAACGTTAGCGACTGGCTCGCCTGACAAAAAAAGGACAACAATTATGAAAAATTTCAATCATATCCCCAACAACCTTACCGCTGAACAATACGCAGAACTTGACAGAATCGCAGACCGCATAATCGGCGAGGGTGAGGATACCGGTGCATCAGAAAGCAGAATCAGGGCTGCCATAGCGGAGGCTCAGAAAAGGTATATCAAAAGAATATCCTAAAAATCATAAGAGATGAAATTCAATAAGGAAAAATTCAGGGTGTGGGAGAATGAAACCCACATCCCTGACGATATAATGACGATGGTCAATCATATCGCCGAAAAGATAGGTCATTGTGGTGAAGTCTCGGAAGAAACCATCACCATCTATAACCGGGGCGGTTATGCGATAGGATATGCAAAGGGCTTTTCAATCACGCATTGCACATCTTCTTATGCGGATGGCCCGACACCGGATTTGTCAAGAGCATTTTCAAAATGGCTCAAGGGTCTTGATTTCAAATTGGAAAACTCCTTTGGCGACAACGGTATGGATTGCGCTACGAATTGGCATGATACCTTTTGGACTAACCAATTCATCTATAAGCCGTCTGAAATCGATGAGGAGGCATTTATCATCTGGGAGGATGGCGACTATGAAGAATAATCAAACATAGACGACATGAAGACCATTGAATACAATAGTTTTGAAGAGGCTTTCATTGCCGCACTTCAATTTCAAGCGCAGGGAATACGGTGCAAAGGCATCGGATGGAGAACGCTTCAAGTGTGGATAGATAGTGGAGAATAACCCTTTTACGACTTTGTGTGATAGGTCGTAAGAGATAGACACCGAAATGTTTTATAGTGCTGTATTATGATTAATTTAGCATTATGAAACATCGCGGGTTGGAGCAGTTGGAAGCTCGCCAGTTTAACTTGCTGGAGGTCGGTGGTTCGAGTCCATCACCCGCTACTAATCAAAAAAAACTTTCACAACTAAAACGATGGAACAGTTAAACCTACACACCAACAAAAAGCACTTTCAGGCTCTTCTGAAAGGTGACGTATTGGTTGAGAAGCGTTATGTCTATCCCAACAACGTCAAGAAGTATGTAATCGAAGAAGACAAGACGGATGAGAACGGTGAGGAAATCACTGTTGTGACTCCGGTACATTACGATACTCTTCAATTCATCTGCGGTCATAAAAAGGATGCACCCTGTTTAATCGTGGAGGTTAAGTCATCTGAATTTGTCGTTCTGACAGACGAAAACGGCAATGACATGACTTTTGAAGAGAACGGCACAGAATACTATGTTTGTCAGGTGTGGTACACACTGGGCGACATCATCGCCACTGAAAATATATCTGAATAATTATTCACCCTTTAAAAACAATCGCTGAGTTCAGAGAAGAATAAACAACAGTTATGGCCCCCGCCGGAACATGAATGGTGCTGGTGCCGGCGGTCGTCTTGTTGCCCGCAGAGAGAGCGGAACAAATAATGTCCCAACGTCAAACTACGGACGTAGCCAGCTCGGAAGTCGTGAACAGCGACGCCAAGACCTTCGTATGGCGTTTCGCGTCGCAGGTGGTGCAGTTGGATAACGCGACACTGCATGAATAAGTACGAAGAAACAGAGAAGATAATCCGGGGTATCCGTCAACAGACGGATACTGCCGTTTTATTTTATTCTGCCGGAGGAAAGGATGGCATCGCATTGCTTAATATGCTATCCCCAATCTTCAAGAAAGTCATTTGCTACTATATGTGGCTTGTGCCGGGTCTTGACCACGTTAAGCCTTATCTTGCATGGGCGGTTAAGAAATACCCCAATGTGGAGATACGACAGATTCAGCATTATCAGCGCGACTATTACGACCGATATGGCTTCTTTCAAGAGGGTGAGGGTAATCCTGACATAAGACCGCGCAAGATTGGCGAAGTTGAGGAAATGGTGCGTCAGGAAACCGGCATAAAATGGGCTTTCAGTGGTATGAAAGGCGTAGATGGTTATATGAAGCGAATGCGTCTTCTGACATTCAAGAAACGGAACGGAACATACATCACTGAAAAAGGCATGGTTTATCCGTTGGCGGAATGGACTAACAAGGAGGTTCTGAAATACATCGAAATGCGAAATCTTATTAAGCCTTTCGTTTACAATCCAAAAGATGTGAGTCAGGGTTATGGTGTGGATTTACGCTCCTTGCTTTTCCTGCGTCAACGTTTCCCACGGGATTATCAGCTCACAGTGCGCGAGTTCCCATTCTGTGAAAAACTGATTTTTGACTATGAAAACGGCATCCTGCCGCATGGTCAGGAGAAAGAAGTCCTTGAAATCATCAAGCGTATAGAAACTGAATCGGAAACGGAATAATGAAGACAAAGGAAAACAAGATAAAACAAGCCGAACAGCGCACGGTCAAAAGAAGCGAAATTCAGTTTGCTTCCTACAATCCGCGTGTCATAAGCGAGGATGCACGAAAGAAGCTCAAGAAGAATATGCAGACTGTCGGATTGCTCGGTGGGGTTGTATGGAACATACGCACCGGCAATCTTGTATCTGGACATCAGAAAGTCAGCATCATGGATGCTGTCAATCGTTACAACCCTGAAACGGGCGATAACGATTATGAATTTCGTGTAGAGGTCGTTGACTTTGACGAAAAGACGGAAAAGGAGCAGAATCTTTTCATGAATAATAAGGCGGTGCAGGGTACATACGATGATGATATGCTGCGCTCCCTACTTTCGGAAATTGACTATACAAATGCGGGGTTTGAGGAAATGGACTTACAACTCCTCGGTCTTGGCGATTATGGCGATTTCGACGGTATGGATTTCGGCTTTGGTAATGATGACGAAGATGGCACAGAAACGGAATCATCATCTGAATCAGAACTATCAGCACCCGTTCAAACTGAAAATAAGGACTGGTCAAAGGAATCGGTTGTCGGAGAGCGTCAAGACCTTGCAATCCACGATGAAATGACAAAGGAAAGCGGCGAGAATCACAAGTTAGACCGTTCTACCGATTTCTATTCCGACAACGAAGCGAATCAGATAGCCCGGCACAATGAGGTGCAGAAAATCAAAGACCGTATCGCAAGTCAGAACGATGTCAATAAGGATGGCGGTATGCTGTCCTATGTTGTCATCAGCTTCAAGACACCGAGCGAGAAAGTGCGGTTTATGGAAGAATACGGCTTCGACCCGATGGCGAAATATGTCAATGGCGAGGAATTTCAACGCAAGTTGGAGTTCGGTGATGACGATGACGAAGAAACAATATCAACAATGGCAAAGATAGAAGAAATAATCCCTTTCATACTTTACTTTGAGGCAGGTGGAGCAAAGAGTTGTTTCCGACCTTTCTATAACAGTATGGGTAAGGGCAGATATTATGACCCAGCATTCATTCCTTTGCATAAGCAATTTGAAGAATGTAGCAAGACCGGATTCGCAAATGACCCCGACGATGCAGGAGGCGCAACTATGTGCGGTATCACCATAGCCACATACAAGGCTTATTGTCGGTCAAAAGGCTATCCCGTACCCACTGTCACAAGATTGCGCAATATATCTTATGAGCAGTGGCGCGATGTCCTCAAGACACTTTTCTGGGATAAGTGGAATGCGGACGAAATCATCAGTCAGCCACTTGCGAACATCCTTGTTGACTGGGTATGGGCAAGTGGTGCAAACGGCATCAAGATACCGCAGCGCATCCTCGGTGTGAAGCAGGACGGAATCGTAGGCCCCAAGACAATGGCAGCCTTGAACGCGAGCGACCCCAAAAGGCTTTTCGACGAAATCCACGATGCAAGAATCAAATTCGTGAATGACATCGTTGCAAGGAAGCCGAGCCAAAAGAAATTCATCAAAGGCTGGACACGACGCATCAATGACATCACATTCACCGGTCTGAAATACGATTGACCCCTTAGTCATCAATCATAAATCGGTCAGTCGGATTCACACCCCGGCTGACCATAATCCTTAAAAACATCAGCTGAGTTAGAAGAAAATCTTACAATGACATTGCATCCCAAATGCGTAGGGTGTTCAGCGCGAGCGATGCAAGAAATTATCGCTTTGGCGATATGAGCATTATCAACGCAGCCAATTCCGCAATTCGCGCAAGAGGATTCAATCCTGACTTGGGATTTGCGGACGAAAACTCCCGTGAACGTAACCGCAAGGTAGGTACTGGCAGATTTGCGGAGGCTCTTCGCACTGCATCCGGGGGGGGCAGATGAGAATTTTCAGTTATCATCAGGCCGTTGCTTGACGGTGGCGGCTTGATGAATCTCCAACCTTTAACACATATAGCCGAGTTAAAAGAAGACAAAGAACCAAATCAGCAGTAGAAATTGCTAATCAGATGTTCCGCATTACAATGAACAGGAATATCACCCCAGAACGACGCGACAACGCAATCAGTACGACCAATCGGTATATTAATAACATTCAAGCGACTCGTCAGTATGCACGAGATAGAGGTAATATTCCCGGTAATCCAAACATAGAAAAGGCGGGAAACCGGCAATATGCTCGCTCTACCTACATGGGTCTGAAAAATGCACTTGGGGGGGCAAATAGAAAATCTGATTTCATTCAGATGTGCGTGTTAGAGAATCGGTCATCTCGCCGCATAGCGGAAATAGCAGGGTTCGACTCCCGCACACGCAACTTAGTATAAATTCAAATTTTCATCATTACGACAATGCCGAGGAAGCGAATTAGCAACGATGTGACACGCAAGAAAGTATCCATATCCGATATTAACCTTGAGGATACGGAATTGCTTTCTCGCATCGAGCAGTTGGCTTATGATGGATTCTATGACACCGAAATAGCCGATAAACTCAATATCAGTCGCTGGCAGTTTGATGAAGCAAAAAGGCGTAGTAAAAAAATTTCAAGCACATTGGAGTCTGCCCGTGCGCGTGCGCGTGAACAGGGTGCAGATATGCCATCACCGGCTTTGTTTGCGGAAGTGTGGGCAGAATGTAAGGGGAAGCGCACAATTCTTATGAAGAAATTCGGAATCGGCTGGACGAAATTGCAGTCATGGATTGCTCAAGAACCGAAATTCGCTGACATAATGGCTGAACGCGACCTTGAGTTTTTGGAACAACTTGATATTGCCGGCCGCATCCTTGCTTTGGGTGGTGTAAAAGGTAAGGATAATTTTGATGGGTGGAACCGATTCCCATCGGAATGGATGTTGAGGTTCTATCTAAATACCACCGGCAAGAAATATGGCTATGGCGAGAATCCCATTGTAAAGGAAGAAGACAGCGGTATTCCAAAAGATATAGAGCAGGGTGTTGACATCGAGAGCTGGATAAAAAAGGAAGTAGAGTATAGGAATCAAGATAAGGAACAATGATAATCAACCACGAAGTATATTACCCCCTTTATACTGACAAGGAACATTTTATAATCCTTGTCACCGGTGGTCGTGGTTCTGGTAAATCATTCGGAATAGGCACATTCATCAAACGACTGTCTTTTGAATTGAAGCGCAGAGGCTATTCTCAATCAGATGCAGATAAGATTGTGCATAAGATTCTTTATACGCGATATACGATGACCAGTGCGAGTATATCAGTCATACCTGAGTTTCTTGAAAAAATTGAACTTGACGGCACGACAAATTACTTCCATACAACGAAGACGGACATCGTGAATAAGATGACCGGCAGCCGTATAATGTTCCGTGGTATCAAGACATCATCGGGTAATCAGACCGCCAAATTGAAGTCTATCCACGGAATCACGACATTTGTCTGTGATGAGGCCGAGGAATGGACATCTGACCGCGAGTTTGAAACAATCGCCTTTTCAATACGTCAGCCGGGTATTCAGAATCGGATTATCATCATCATGAATCCGACCGACAGCAACCATTTCATCTATCAGAAATACATCAAGGATACTCACAAACTGGTGTATTATGATGGTGTTCCGGTGCAGATTTCCACACATCCGCAGGTGCTTCATATCCATACGACCTATCTTGATAATATGGATAATCTTTCGGAGGAGTTCATCAAATCCGCAAAGGAAATGAAAGAGCGTAATCCGGAACGATACGCCCATATCTTCATGGGGCAATGGGCGGACGTAGCCGAGGGTGCAATATTCAAGAAGTGGGGCATCGTCAATGAATTTCCACCACAATGCAAGAATGTGGCGCGTGGTCTTGACTTTGGTTACACCAATGATGTGAGTGCCTGTGTAAAGTGCGGAATCCTGAATAACGACCTCTATATCGACGAGCAATTCTACAAGACCGGAATGCTTTCATCCGAATTGATAAAAGCATTGAACGAAGACGAATCATTTGTCTATGCCGACAGTGCAGACCCACGATTGATTGATGAAATCGCTCTTGGTGGAATCCTGATATATCCTGTGGCAAAGCCGGCAGGAAGCATCATAGCCGGCATAGAGAAAATGAAGTCCTTTGACAACATCTATATTACAAAGCGGTCGCTGAATGTGCAGGAGGAGTTCCGTAACTACATCTGGGACAAAGATAAGGATGGTAATTTCATAAACCTGCCGATAGATGCCTTTAACCATAGCATCGATGCAGCCCGATACTACATTCTTGGTCGCATATTGGGTAAAATCATCAAACCAAAGAAAGTCAAGAAATCAGATTTAGGAATCTATTAACCATTACCGGATATGAATAACTATTTACAGCAGATATTTACATACTTCCGCAACCTTACACTGAACACCGTCGGTGTGAACAGAAGCCTATATCAGCTTTTGCAGGATAAAGACATCAGCCGTGCGCTTGAGATGCTCCAGAACCGTGATGACGAAGTGGATGAAGCCATAAAGGAATACAATCCGCAGACACACGATGTGATGAAGCGGCCCAACAAATACCGGAAAGGAGATGACCCTTATATCACGGAAAAACTCCCACGCACCCGTGCAAGATACATCAATGAGATTGAACTTTTCTTCCTTCTTGGCAATCCTATCCTGTGGAAGAAAGAAGATGGCGATGATGACGCATTTAAGCTCTTCACCGACTTCTTGGACGAGCAATATTTCAACTCCCGTATCCGTAAGGCCAAACGTCTTGCTGGTGCGGAAACGGAATCCGCCCTTATATGCCACATCTATCGTGATGACCGCACCGGTGAGCGCAAGGTGAAGATGAATGTCTTGGCACGTTCCACCGGATATAGACTGCGCCCCTTGTTTGACACCATAGGCAATATGACTGCCTGTGCATACGGATATGTTACCAATGAGGGCAATCGCTCAGTCCAGCATTGGGACTTTCAGACAGCCGATATTCTTGCTTTCTGCAAGAAAGGAGGAATGGGATGGGAAGTGGAAATATATCCGAATCCCACTGGAAAAATCAATATGGTCTATTTTCAGCAGCCGAAAGCATGGGATGGTGCGGAACAGCGTATCAACCGTGAGGAGATGCTTGATAGTAAGACTGGTGATACCAACAACTATTTCTCCGACCCAATCGCAGCTGCCACCGCTGATGTCATTCAGACGATGGTTGACCCTAACAAGCCGGGCAAGTTGATTCAGTTGACCGGTGAAAAGTCCAAGTTTGAATATATCAATCCTCCGATGGCTTCCGAAACACGCGATGCCGAAAAGGAAGACCTACACAAGAGTATCCTCTTTGACACATTCACACCTGACTTCGACACCGAGGCCATGAAAGGATTCGGCACTCTTTCCGGTGTCGCTATCCGCAATGCCTTTATTCTGGGATTTATCAAGCGTGACAACCGCAAGGAGGTCTATGAAGAGCTTATCGGACGCTTCCGCAATATCGTAATCGGCATACTCGCATATCTCCATCCTGACAAACGGGCCGCTCTTGAGTCTCTCAAGATTAAATTTGAATTTGCGGAACCATTCGCAGATGACAAACAGGCAAAATGGCAGTCTATCGCAAATCTGTATCAGGCAGGTCTTGTATCATTGGAAACTGCCGTCACTATGCTTTCACTTACCGATGCACCGGAACAGGAGATAGAACGCCTCTTGGCAGCGGCCGTCTTGAAAGAACAGCAGAACAAATCCGATTCTGACAATGAAGAAAAGAATCCGACTGAGCCGGTAGTCAACATTCCGAAGAATCCTATAACCGCATAGCCTATTCTGAGTTCATATCTGGATGCGCCACGCCTGTGAAATATGGGTGTGGCGCGTTTTTCTTCTATTATCAGAATATCAGCGAATTAAACTATACAGTTAAATTAACAAATGTTAAAAATAACTATATGGTTAAATTTATGGTCTAAAAATTTGCACAATTAAAGTAAATGTTATAACTTTGCATCGTAATCAATAACACAACCCAATAAAACAATATAAGATATGAAGACAACGAATAACCCCTACAAGATTGAGATAGTCACTGACTGTGGTATGACATACTATCAGGTAGTGCGCAAGAGCGACGAAGCCATTCTTTATGCCAACAGCATGATAGACTGCATAGCAAGATTCATCCTTGATGAAGGTATTGATATGCTTGGCTTTGATTCAGTGCCTGAGTTCGCAAATAATCACGTTTTTTAACTACATAATCATCCCTGCCATGACACCAAAAGAAAAGATATACGCCAAAATCATAGATGTGAAGAATGAGGGACGAATTATTCTTGGATTGAAACCAATCGACAAAGAACGTGACCTTGCAATGGGATTCGCCCGAAACCACACAATTAAGGAACTTGAGGAGGACTTGGCTCTCGCACAGGAGAGCCTCGCGGCCACAAAGAAGAAAGCCGCTATCGAAGCCTACTTCAAGTCGCCGGATGGTATCGCACTGAAACGCCGGCTTGAAAAGAAAATTGACGATGCTCGCGGAATGTTGCTGAAAGCGCAGTCAGACATGGCTATCGACCTACGCGATTTCACGATGAAGCATCTTGGCTATCGGTGGATAATCAGAAATTTCAATGACACCTGCCTAAGCCTTGAGTTCAATGACAAGGACGGAAAGCCCAAATTCGGTATGTCCATCAATGTTTACTACGGCACTGAACTGGGCGACCCGGATGAGTTTTCAATGAACTATTCAAGTGGCTGCTTTGATATGAAGACCATAAGTGAACGCCATGAATATCTATCCGGTCTTTGCACCCTTACGAAACAAGATGTAGCCGCTGAATTTAAGAAGATGCTCAAGGCATATTCAAGATTCTGCAACGAATACCATACGGAGATTGACAATCTAAGAAACCAACTTCAAAACCCACCTATCAATGGATAAGAAAACCAACAAGACAGAGCCCCTGACGTGCTACTTTCATTTCATGTTCAACGCTTGGAACGAATCCCAAGCAAAGAAAGTCTTCGCCAACGCTTCATGCGGATGGCAGTACCTATGGCAAAAGTGGTGTCGCTTCTGCGATGAGTACGGACTCAATGGCGCAATCACCCTGTATTACGTCGAGGGACTTGACAAGAATCTGCGAAAGGCATTGGCTGATGCCGCAAACGAATACTACAATGGCTAACATTTTCTGACAATGTTTGACGAAAGAAAACCTATCACAACGCTTGCAGGGGTGAAAGCCTTTGCAAGCTATCTTTTTTTTGACCTTGAGACAGTGTTTCACCCAGATGATGATTTCGCGGAATATGTGAGATGCTCCGATTGCCACGCATCCTTTTCGCCTATCAAGGCTGAAAGACTGAATCAAAGGATGTCGGAATGTCATCATGTATGCCGGTCTGCCGGTGTCGATGTATGCGAGCAAATGGACATCGCGGTTGACTATTTTGGGATGATGGCAGCCGGGATAAGTCCTGATGAAGCGAGAAAAGCCCTATATTTCGATTTTAACGGCACTCAATAATGAAAGATAGTCAGACGTACCACTCAAACGAAAGAACGCGAAATTTGGCGCGTCTGACGCTGAAATAGGGGCATTGAAGAATATCGCCAGTCAGACAATGAGGGTATGGATGAAAAATAGGTTGGATTTTCGCCCGGATGTCAATGCGTGAAATGCGAATCGCGGAAAACGCAAATCGGACTTTTTTGTATGTTTTTTCAGACATTATTTCTTTCATTCTCTCATTCTTTTTATTCTTATTATTATTGTTTGTGGCGGTTTGACCTCCTATTGGATGGCGGTTTGGGGTGCGGTCTGATGGCGGTTTGTTGGTTGTAATTTTTTACACATACCACATAACACACACTAATACAATAAATTGTGTTGGCGTTTTGCTGGTTGTAATATAAAATCCACTGGGCGTGTGTTTTCGCTCAGTGGATTCTCTTTGTATGTGGATGGGTCTGCAAACGTCAGGGTATCCGGCTTCCGAGGATGAAAGCGCATTTGTCGCCGAACTTCCGCGTCACGATGTAACCACCGCGCTCAAGACGTTCCCATGCCGACTGCACATCGTCAACGTCTATTCCGAGGATTCTTGAAATCATACTTTTGGTGACGCAGAAAGGAGTGTCTATGGATGACTTGATGCCGTTCCGCAGGTATGAATATATCGCAATATCATAGGAGGTTAGAACGACATCCATTGCCGGCAGTATCTTTCCGCTTGCAAGGTCTTCACGCATCTCATCCGCGAGCCTTTCGGATTCCGCGAATATGTCGGCCATCGTTTCCGGACGTTGGATGCTTTCAAGTTCCAGCCAACGCAAGACCAGACGTGCGCGGGCTTCATCATTGAACTTGGTGGCGATGTATAGACATTCTTCCTTTGTCAGATTGTAGCATGGGCGTTTCTCGCCTTTCTCGTCTATGTAGTCAACCAGCGCAAATTTGCGCCCGTTGACTTTGTACCATGCCTCCTCCATCTTACGGATAGACCGCATCACATCTTTATGACGTTTGCCTCCTACTTCCGCAATCTGGAGCGAGGTCATGGTCGGCTGATGAATTGGCAGATTCATACCGCTCCCGAATTAGTCAAAATCAAATTCATCATCATATAGGTCAATGGTGGCCCCGCTGCTGAACTGGATAACGAACCGGTATCCGTTTCTTCCGATGATGGTGCCGCGATGGTATCCGCGCCACGGCTCTTTCAATTCTACCTGCTTTCCGTATTCAGGGAAATTTGTATCTTCTTCGTACATTGCTGATGGGTGTTATGGGCGACCCGGATTGCAGAGCCGCCCGGTTAGACATTGTGGTTAGGCGGTCACTGATGCTTCAATCAGTTCCGTGTCGATATAGGCGTTATCGACATTGATTTCATTGCCGTCATCATCAAGAATCCAGACACGCGATGTGAGGATTTCAAGATGTGGCTTGTTGATGCCTCCTACCGAGGCCACCATATCATTGCCGATTTCAACGCTGACGTTGAAATAACCGGCCACTACCGGTGTGATTGCAGACACCACCGCTGCCAGCGCAAGGGATGCCGCCTTTGAATTGAAGTTTGTTACTTGCATTGTTTCTCGCTTTATTGATTGATTACATACATTCTTGCTTCATACATACCATCCGCCCCAACTGAGCATATCCTCCGTTTCCGCTTCTTCATGAGCTTTGCGAATGGCTTCTGAGATTTGCGCTGTTGCATCTTCTTTGATACGGGCAAGGTCAAGCCATCTTATAGAGGTTACATTTCTTGAATGAGCGGTACTCCTGCTTTTCTGTATCAAAGTACACCTGCACTGTGTCGGCCGGTCTGCGACCGCTCCCCTGCGTTTCAGGGAGGCGGTGTGGGTCAAGTGTGCCGAAAGCCTGTCTTAGCGTTCCGTCAACTTTCATAAAGAAGAATTGAACGATGCCGGTGCGCATAGCCTTTGTGACTTTGGCGTTAAGCCACGCCACCTTGAGGGCTTCTGCCATTGTGAATCCGTTACGTTTCACGAACTGCCAAGCAAGACGCATGATGTTGGCAAGATTGGTTTTTCTTTCGTTGCTCATAGCCGTAGTTTTAAAGGTTGGCGATTATTTTATTGCTTCAATGATTTCAGCACATTCTTTTTCAGAAAGTTCATTAAGCCTCCATCCGTTTATTCCGTCAGTGGCATAGGCGACTCCTTTGGCACCCCAACGCTCCATGCGTACAATGGGTAAATGCCATTTTCTTTCAGGATTTTCACTGTCAGCCACATAAACAGGCGTGTTAAGGGTGATAGAACCGTCAACCGGGAGGCTGAGAATCATTTTGCGAAGTTCAGCGCGTTTTGATGCCATGATATTTATTGTTTTAGAAGTCACACATTACGTTATATTCTTTGCAGAGCTGCTTGTAAACCCTTTCAGTCACATAGTAGATGTTGCCAATCCACTTGCTACGCTTCACGCCACGGCCTGAAAGTTTGATGCTTGATTTCTGCACCTTGATTTCATAGTGGCTGTCGATTGCAGTCACGAGTATGTCTGCCTTTGCCTTTTCATCGTCAAGCGTGGTGCGCTTGTACTCGCCTCGCTTGATGAAGTTATCGTTAGGTACTAAGTAACCTGTTGCTGTGCCATATTCGTTTGCGGTAGTCATATCCAATCGTATTTAAAAGTTATCAATAAGTTGTTACAAGTATCTTGCGACCGTGACGGCTGAGGATTACGCTTACAACTGCTGCCTTCTCAACATCATCATACTCAGACTCCCAACAGGTGTAAGAAACACGGTCAATCGACTTGTTGTTAGCCAGCAGTTCACGACCCATCTTCTCAGCAACCTTTGCCACCTGTTTTAGTGTCATAGGCTCAGTGGTCATAATATAGCCACCACTGATTTTATCGTTGTTGTTAATTTCTATGTCAAATTTTGTCTTCATATCTTTGGTCTTTTAGTTGTCGTTTATTTTGATAGTGCAAAGGTATATAAAATTATAGACCTATGCAAATAATTAAGTAGATAATTTTATATATTTAACATTTATTAACGTCTATAATATTATATACTTTAATTTTTCTTATTAATTTTGCATCGTAAATAAAACAAATAGTATTATGACCACAAATAGACCTGACCAGCCGAATAAACCCTCACAAGGGCAAAGCGCACCTATTGAGCGCATCAAAACCTTATTAAGAGAAATGAATCTAACACAACAGGATTTAGCCGATAAGATGGGGCAACAAGTTCAAAGTGTAAAGCAGATGCTTAATAAACCATCTTTGCGGACAGATACCCTCAAGCGTATTGCAGATGCGTTGGAAGTACCAATGTGGCAATTATTTGCATCTCGTGAAGAAGTGCTTAGTGAAAATAGAAATGAAGTAGCCGGGGTTTGTCCTCACTGCGGAAAACCGATAACAATAAAGACTACGATAGAATAAATTCAACCTTTAAATATTACACTTATGAGGAAACTTCTTTTATCTTTCGTTCTCCTCCTTACCTCTTGGTTCGCAGGTTTGGCGGGAACACTCAACAGTTGGACTAACACCAACTTTCAAGGAGTATGGGAAATAACCCCTACCAATCCAGACAGTGAGCTTGGATGGCTTGTCAAGAACATTGCTGGAACAACAATCGGAGATGCACCGATAACCAAACTGGAACTCGCCCTTGACCAAAACGGATGGGGGTATATCACATTTTATTCCGGTGAGGTAGCCGGGCAGTTTGATGTCCGAGGAAGAATCTTCACACCCGGTTTGGATGAATACAAACCTGACTATCTTTCCCTACTATGCGCCAACGATTATACCAATCTGACCTATGGTCTTATAAATTTTAGCGTAGGCGCATATAATGGGAATGCTTCTGATAATGACGCATTCTCTATATATCCTCCTTATGGGAGTTTTAGTGCGAAAGCAATCAGAACTTCCAGTATATATGTTCCGGGTGGAATTTCAGAAATAGTCGCTCCATCATTGTTGATGCAGTTTAATCCTGACGGAATCTCCATTGTTGACGCAGACGGAGAGAATGTAATGGTCTATGATATGGATGGTGTTCTTATATACCAGACACAACGTTATGCAGGAGAAAACATCAAGCTCCATAAAGGAAACTGTTACATCGTAAAAGTGAATGACAATTCAATGAAGATTTTATTCTAAACGCAGAGCTGACATCACATTATCTACCGTACTTTAAGGCGCATCAGTCATCCGATTGGTGCGCTTTCTTTTGCCATATCGTGTATTAAGATTTTTTAACAAATTAATTGGTTATAATATTATATCCATAAGATTTTTTTTATTAACTTTGCATCGTAAATAAAAACTGCGGTGCCAGCAGGATAAAGTCGGCAACAACAATATGGCAAGATATACAATAACCTACAAATGCGGTCATACCGCAGAAGTTCAGCTTTATGGCAAGACGGCTGAACGTGAGAAGAAAATAGCATGGTATAGAACCATCGACTGTCCTGATTGTCAGGACAAAGAGGCCAAAGAGGTAGCAATGGCCGCAGGTTTACCACTTTTGACTGGTAGCGAGAAACAGATAGCTTGGGCAACAAGGATTCGTAATACAGCCCTTGATGTATTGGAGAAAGAAATGCCAAACATTAAAGAAGAAATGCGCGATACCTTTATCGGCTTACGTTCACAGTGGCTCAACAAAGAGAACAGTGCATCCTATTGGATAGAGAACCGTGATGACTTCGATGATGCAAGATACATCATCAACGCAATCCTCAAATCCACGAATTTTAAAGCCTAAGGAAAAATGAATACAGAAAAGAAAGACTGGGAAATGCTCCGTGACGAAATAGTCGCCAACGACATGAACGCTCATGAGGCTCTGGAGAAGAAAATAGACGATTATCGCAAAGAGCACAACATCACCACAAGCAAGGAGGAGGAAGAGTTTGCGTCGATAATGTTCGGAGGTCTGACCTACCAAAGCCGATACGCGGAGGCGAAGTCTGAGATTGAACTTGCCGATATGCTGGAGGGGAAGCTCCTATTTCTCGTTTACTACAAATTCATCACGAAGGATATGATGGTTCGGTATAACGATTTCTTCATGCGTCTCGGGTTGGAGAGTGACTACGATAAGGTCATGGCCGACGCTGAGACCAAATACAAGTGGGAGAAAGACCATCCTGAAACCGTGCCACCCGTCTTTGATTTTGAAAGGAGAAGGGAAATATGTCGCGAATACCGACGCAACATCGGCACCCAACTCAAAGCGATGCGCGAGAAGCGCGGTTATTCAATGAGGTATGTGGAAGAGAAGACAGGTATCTCTCACAACATCATCAGCCGCACAGAAGCTGGACGAGCCAACACCACCATCGACACACTGGCTATCCTTGTAGATTTTTATGAGATTGGAATACCTTTGGAGATAAGTAAGTTCACATCTATTTATCCGATACAAAAATTGAATATTTAAGATTCAATAAATGAATCAGCTTTTTCTTAAATAAAGGCTGATTCATTTTTTTTACAAAATGAAAGGCGACACGCATCAACGCGCATCGCCATCCGGCAGTAAAAAAGAAAAATTGTGTAGAAAGTCTATTTAGTCACAAGGAATTTATTGATGAAGTAACTTTGCCCTTTGGGAGTTACTTTCGTG
Source organism: Bacteroides sp. (assembly GCA_014802265.1). Classification (GTDB taxonomy): domain Bacteria; phylum Bacteroidota; class Bacteroidia; order Bacteroidales; family Muribaculaceae; genus Lepagella. The sequence goes on from JAAVCP010000036.1 coordinate 51,551, forward strand.
GTGATTGACGTGTGCATCACGCCATCCTTATCAGAATGGGTGCTTTTCTTCAATTCAAAAAGGCCCTGTTCCACATACTTCTGATTCGGAATGTTCCGTCTTTCACCATGTATGCCGAGATACCCATTCTCACGCAGCCAATCAAATAATCGGTTCTGACCAATCACATATCCGTTCTGCGTCAGAATCTTTGCAAGTTCACCGATAAGACAAGAGGTCTTGGAAGCGAGGACGGCATCTGCGAAAGCAACCTTAGACGAGTTCCGCGCTATACACTCGGCCTGCTCCTGAATCTTTTTCTTCTGACGCTCGATAGTGTCGTTGGCGACAAGCACCGCACGCGCCATTATCATCTCCGGGGTATCGTCAGCTTTGGCAGCGATGTAACCGCCGGTCTTACGGATTGCCGGCAGAACTTCCTCGCAGACCCAATCCTGAAACCTTTCTGCATCCGGTTTCCTTGATTGGAATATACATTTGTAAAGATTAGCCTCGTTGATAAAGGTCATGCCTTGCAGACCGCCTTTCGTAAGGGTATCCACATTACGGATACCCTTTTCAGACAATCGCTGTTTCACATTGCCGACATTGGATATTTCCAACTCCTTACATACATCAGCCAGACAGAAAAGAGCCTCTTTGCTGTCGCTGATTGCAGTCCTGATTTCTCCGAACTTCGGATTGCTGAATATCTGTATCTGATTATTCATCTTGAACTGAGATTTCTTTATCGGTATTTAGTTGGCAGAATCCTTTGCAGACACCACGGAATCCATTAAGGTATTCTTTGGCAGTCATCCGCTTCTTGCCGGAAAACTGCAAGATGTCGATTGCGATAAGATTGTCTTTACAGGCGACCATCAGTTTACCATTCTGCAAGAACCACTCCCCCGGAGCATGGAATCCACGGGGGATGCCGGTCTTGCTTGCCTTGTGTATCTTGACTTCGGATGCCACTTCCGAATCTATCATCTTGAGTATAGTCCATGCAGTCGATACTGACCCGGCTATCGCAGGATTCTTGGGATAATCTTCACCACAAATCACCGATGAATGTGCGCGGATGAAGTCGTGAACCTTATCTGCGGAATCACACCATGTGATGTAGGCATCCTTTCGGTAGAGCTTGGGCGCATGACTCGGTTTGATGAAATCACATATAAGTTGGCTTTGTGGAATGCCGTGGCTGGAATGAGCAATCCTTTGGATAGCGTCATCCACCATTGCAGCCCCATTAGTGCGTAGTTTGATATGAATGTCTTCCGCGCTCTCGTTCTCTGCAATGAATACCGCGAGGTTGTTGATGATGTTCCCTTTATCCAATCCAGAATTGATTAAGAAAGTCGTAACACCGGTCATGCCGCAACCATCCTTTATCGCAGAAGTTATCGTCGATGCGCCCCGGTACATAGGCAGAAGCGACGAATGGAGGTTGATGATACCCCATTTGGGGATTTTGAACAGCACCTGTGGCAGTATTCTGTATTCCACTACTACACCAATAGTCGGATTCAGGTTGCGGACGGCTTGAAGAAAGTCATCAGAGTCAAGATTCCGAGGCTGATAGACCATAATCCCCTGCGATTCCGCGTATGACTTCACAGGCGACGGAGATACCTTGTTTCCTCGTCCGCATGGTTTGTCCTCCATAGTCACCACCGCTGCCACATCGTATCCCTGCTCAACGAGCATCCTCAACGTAGGCAGCGCGAAAAGACCGTTTCCGAAAAATACAATTCTTATCCGTTTGCGGTCTGCCGGCTTATCTTGGTCGTAATTAGGGTATGCCGATATGGAGTCTTCCTCAACGATGGAGTAAGCATCCGTCTTTTCCACCCTCACGAAATAAGAGCCATCGTCAACCGGACATAGTATTCTGCATTGAACGAAGAAGTCTTTAACGTAAGGTTCGCCAACACAATGCCCCACCACATTCACAAGCTGGCCACAACAGTATCTCGGTGTTTTCATGTCGGTGTGCCTGTCTGAATGTTGATTCGTGCGCCACACTGCGGACAGATGATGACCGTGGAACTCTGCTCAAGATAGTCCGTGAAAAGGGAAGACACCGGCACCTCCAAGACCGTGGCTATTCTTTCAAGTGTGGAGATGTTCGGATTGTTCTTTTCATTGACGATGTTGCCAAGTGTTTGTGGCGTTACACCCATTTTTTCCGCGACCTCCTTAATTGTCATGCCTTTGGCGGCGATGATGTTCTTGATTCTAAGTTTTGCCATAATAAGTATTATACTGATTAATGATGATTTCTTAATTTTCTGCAAAAATACTCGCCCATAGGCACTTAAAACGAATATAAATAGTGAAATATTGTTAAATACTGAATGAAATAAAGTAAAATACTTGTTAGATAAATAATATTTGTTTATCTTTGCAAAAGTTTAATTATAGACCAATAAAAAAGGTATGAACGAGCCTATCTGTGACATAGAAGAGGACTACGATGACTACTATGATGATTACAATGATGCCGTCAACGCTGGAATATGCGAGATATGCAACTACCTCCAAATGGATAAATCGTTATAAACACAAAAGCAATGAATACAACCGATATAAAACCATTTAAAGGTAAAGCCTTATACAATCCTACGGGCAAAGCCGGGGAATATTCCGAGTGGGCCTGTAATTTCTTCACGGGCTGCTCAAACAACTGTTCCTATTGCTTCTGTAAACGTGGCGTGTTCAGTCATGTCTGGACTGANACTCCAAAACTCAAGAAGTGTTTTAGGGATTTCGACCATGCCNTATCTATCTTTGAAAAGGAGATGATGGCAAATATAGATGAACTTCGGAAAACGGGAATCTTTTTCAGTTTTACCACTGACCCGATGCTACCCGGCAAAACNCTCGAATTAACACTCCGTGCTGCTGNATTGGCACTCAAGAATGATGTTCCGGTTCAGATACTGACCAAGTGTGCCGACTGGTGGGATACNGANGTATGGTTGGAAACAGCAAAATCAGTATTCATCGACTATACCGACAAAATAGCCATNGGATTCACTCTGACAGGCCACGATGAACTTGAGCCGGGTGCAAGNNCNAANNNNGAAAGAATNANCACCATGTCTTTGTGTAATGCTTTCGGATTTCATACCTTTGCAAGCATNGAGCCNATTGTCAATCTTGAAAGTTCNGTGCGTGTAATGGAAAAGGCTCTCCCATATTGCCATCTATTCAAGATAGGCTTAATGAGTGGTGGAGCGAAGCCTGATAAGAACGAACTGANAAAGGTGGTGAACGATTGGAATCACATTCTCGACAAACGAGGTCAGAAAGTTTATTGGAAACAAAGCGTTGTCGATTATCTGGGCGATGATTTCACCTTCTTGATTGATTCTTGCGTAACCGCAGACTATAATATCTTTGAATCACGTTAATATGGCAAACTGGAAACGACTANATAATGTAGATGATGTAGTAGGGGTNAACATCCTATTGCGCGAAAACTATCCGATGGGNCAGAATGTATCCCATTATGCCGGCATTGTGGATAAATGNGCTGATGACCACTATATCATTATGACCGCTACCGGAAAGGTGGAATTTTATCCGGATGAATACACCTACCATTATATCCGAATTGATGAAATAATGTTTTAAGNTAAAAAGATTGTTAACATTTGTACTTTTGCAGGGCGTGTCGTTGTGAAACGATGCGTCTTTTTTATGTCAAATACTTAATCTTACGACCACGGCNATATAGTCGTAACCTATGCNATTCACTATTAACGAGTACGGAAATATTCATGCTATCTTAGCGTAGTTTAATCACGAAACCCCGAATTAGAACAATGAAAGCTAAAATCTTTGCAAAACTAAAACAGGAGTNTTCNTCTCTTGGGTTAGGCGATGAATATCTGATGTCAAAAGCCGAGTCCCTTGCAGCCACTGGTCTTGTGACTGACGATAACATCGATGCTGTTGTGGCTTGTCAGCGTAAAGAGTTAGAGGGTCTTCAAAAGGCTAACGATAAGCGTGTCACCGATGCGCTTGAAAAAGAGCGTAAAAAGCACGAAGAAGAAACTCGCAAAAAGGAGCAGGAAGCGGAAGAAGCTCGCCGCAAGGCCGAGGAGGANGCCNAACAGAAAGGCGACCCCAAGCCCCAGCCGAANACCGNCATCGATGCCGTNTTAAAAAAGATGGNNGAAATGGAAGNNGCNAATAANAAGCGNGAGGAGCAGTACNNCGACNACNATCAAGACTCTTNCCGATAAGAANACGGAACTTGGAAAGACGGTCAAAGNNCTGNCTGACAAGAATGCCGCATCGGAAGCNGCCGCAGCCAAAGCAGCACGNACTGCGATGATACAGGCAAAAGCCAAAGAGTTGGGCGTTCCCCAGTGGCGTATCGANGAGGGCTTCACTCTTGCGGAAGACGCAACCGANGAAGTCATCACCGAAACTCTTACAAAGGTTGCGAACAACATCAANACCAATCTTCTGCCCGGGACTAAGAACATCTTCCCCATAAGCGGNANCGANCCGACAAAAGAGGAACTTGCTTCTATGGCTGCAAGCCTTGTAAAGTAACAACCCTTAACCCCCAACTGTGATTATGNAGAATGACATCACACCCAAAAGAACAAAGGTNGTCTTCGGCAATGACTCGGTTGTAATCCGTAAGTATTTCAGCGGTATNNCCGGNGGTCGTACTTTGGATTGCAGTGATTTNCCCGAAGACNACATCTATNCCGGTCACGTCATCATCAAGAAAGCCGANGGNAACTACGCGCCTATGCCAATCGTAGCCGCCACCGACAGTGAGCCNGCGAAGTATGCCGCGCTTCCTGATGGAGCCGCCTACAAAGGTGTACTTTATCGCTCTATCAGCAAGGACAAGCCCGCAGCGAGCATCATGACCCACGGCATCGTGAATCCCACCCTNACGCCTTATCCTATGGATGGCATCATGGAGGATTTCACCGCCNCAGTTTCAACCATCACTTTTGAACAGGACGAGGAGGCCTAAATCAGAGTTACACANTCNATTTTTTTCGATTACACCAAGCGTTTCTTCCCCGGCCTTGTGCTGGCAATCGTAGAACGCATGAACGANAAGAACGCGAACAGCGAAAATCGCGAGCTTACCTATCTTTACAAGCAGAAACTCCGCACGCAGTTCTCGCTTGACGGACGTTGGGCATCTATCCTTGCTCAGTACACCCGTGTGGCTGCCGATGTAGTGGCACTTGACTCAGAGCTTCCGCTCAAGAGCCGTGACACCATCGAAACCATCTCCGGTGAAATACCCAAGCTCGGTCTGAAACTTTATCTGACTGAAAAGCAGATGAAGGATATAGACGCGATGATTGTTCAGAACGTTCCGCTCCAGACCATCATCGACAGGATATTCGCTGACGTAGCACGTTGCATTCAGGCCATCTGGGAGCGCATAGAAGACATCTTCCTTTCGGAGCTTTCCTCCGGCGTGGGTGTTTCCGAGCGCAGCAACGGCACCGGTGTCCGCATCGACATGAACTTCTACGAGGCCAATCAGTTCCTTGTGTCTGACCTGTGGAACTCGGCTACATCGACTCCCCTTGACGACATTCAGAAGGTCTTCGATAAGGCGCAGGAGGATGGTAACACCATCACTGAGATTTTCCTTGACGAGACAGCCCTCCAGCTTCTTTACAGGAACAATCAGGTTCGCAATCAGTATGCCTTTGACAAGGGCATAGCACTGACGGCCGGCACAACCGTTCCAGTCCTTGACTTTGAAACGGTTTCCGGGGTCTTCATGAAGAAGTGGGGCGTTAAGCTCACTCGCGTGAACCGCACCATCAAGACTGAAATCGACGGCGTGAAGAAGTCGCACAAGCCGTGGAAGAAAGGTGGAATGACCTTTGTCTGCGACGAGGAACTCGGCGACCTTGTATGGACTACGCTTGCAGAGGAAACCCGCCCCGTCAGCGGTGTGACCTATCAGAAAGCTGATGAGTTCATCCTCGCCAAGAAGTATTCCAAGACCGACCCGCTCCGTGAGTTCACCGCTGCCGAGGCGATGGTTATACCTGTGTTGAACAATGTTGACCGTATCTATACGCTCGACACCCAGACAGTTCAGGAATGAAAGCAATCGTCCTCGTACCTTTCCGCGCAAAGGATGACCACAAGTTAATCTATGCGCCCGGAGAAGTAAAGGAATTTGACAATGACCGTGCAGTGGCTTTGGCCGCTCGCGGTCTTGTCAAACCCCTTGAAGATACTCCCGATGAAGCCGGAGATGAATCAGCAAACGCCACATCTGCCAAGAATGGTAATTCAAAGGCCACCGGCAAAGGCAGGGGCAAGGGCAAGTCTTCCAAAAAGGAAAAGGAAACTTCCGCTGACGTGGAGGCTCCGAAATCCGAAAGCGAAGATGTCAATCCTACTCCTGATGATGTTCAGGCAGCCGATGAAAACGCTGAATCCGAATCTGAAATCGAAACCGATTCCAACGACAACGAATAATCAATATGACCATTCGCGCTTACATATCCGATAAGTTGAAAGCCTATGGATTATCAGAGGCTCAACTTATCGATTTGTCTATTTCATCCGGCCTTGACCTTAACACTGATGTTATGACGGTTGACCCGGCTGTGGTAGGCGTGGCTCTGACGAAAACCCTTGAGGAGTGCATCCTTGCACCCCGGCTATCAAACGTAAGCGAAAGTGGCTTTTCAATGTCATGGAATTATGAATCCGTTGGCAAGTATTATCTTTGGCTTTGTCGCAAATGGGGAATCACCCCAAATGATGACATCTTGGATTTACTTGGCATATCCTCAATAATAGACCGCACTGACAACTGGTAATTATGAATTATGCCCCACACATATTGCAGAAGCGAGTCATTGCCGAAGAGGTGAATGATGAATACGGAAGACCCATTGCAGGCGATTCTGCCGAAGAATGGTCTTATGTATGCCAATGCAGATGCGATGACAATGGCGATAAAGAAGTCAAGTTATCCGATGGTACTGTTGTCGTTCCGTCATACCATATCGTCCTTGATGGCAACACTCCGGACGTTAATACGGGCGATTATATACGGTGCTTGAGAGAGGATGGAAGCATCCGTGGCGAGGGTCATGTCATAAAGACCAAAACACTAAACTATCTGCCGTATGCCGAAATCTATGTGTAAGTTCAATTTCAATGATGTCCGTCCGGCTTTATCCAAATTCAACCGACAGGTTCGGAAAGAGGTTGAGAAAGTCGGTAAGGAGGCAGTTGAATACGCTGTTGAAAATGGCGATTACAATAATGTTACCGGCAAAGCCCGTGCAAGCAATCATTACGAAGTTGATGAAAACAACAATCTGATTCTTTACAATGACTGCGGCTATGCCGATGAAATTGAGGCAAACGGAAAAGATGTGATTGGCGGTGCAGCCTTATTCGCAGAACAGAAACTTAGAGAAGCATTTAAGAAGAGATGATTACCACTACTGACGCAGCAAATATCCTATATAAAGACAGCGCAATCTTCGGAATGCCGGTCTTTCAGGAGGGCAATGTTCCTATCGGCATTGTCGATAATGATGGCCGTGTGGTGATTCATACCAAAGAGCAGACTCCTGATTCCATCTGGAAAAAGGGGTTTCTTGAGGTCAATCTTTTTGTCGCTGATACCAAGCAGGGCAAAGCAGACCTTATCAGGCTTAATGAACTTGAAAGGATAGCGATAAAATCTTTCAATGGGACTGGCGAATTTGACGGAACATCATACAAATATGTAGTGCAGTCAACAAGACCATTAGAACACAAAGACCTCAAGGCTCATTACATAAATGTCAAAGTGCTTTTCAAAGTGATGAACACAATGGAATAAATAACCCTTTAATACCCTATAACGAGTTAACGAAAACGCCCCTAAAATCTCAGCTATCGGCATCAAGCGTCTGTTCTATACAGACCCCAGCAATATCAATGCCGACCTTACCGGCGCACTTCTGGCAGCTCTACTCAAGGCAACGACAACTAAGGAGGTCAAGAATGTGCATCAGGACACATGGACTCTTGAGGAGTCTGAACCCCAGCAGGACGGCTACCGCAATCAGCTTACCGGTTCAATCTACCGTATGGGAACAAAAACGATGGGCGAAGTCACCGTCAACTGGACTATCGGTAAGTATGACTACTTTACCAAGGCCGAGTTCCTCGGTGGTGTCGCAACCGCAACATCGTGGAAGCGTCCCCGTGGTATCGTCGAAATCCATAAGGCTCTCATCGCCCTTACGGAAGACAATCAGTATGTGGTACTTCCGTATGCGAATGTCAGCTCCCGCGAGGCAAACACCGATGGTGCTATCGGTCTTGCGGTGAAAGGCACTATGATGGAGCCGGACAACGAGGAAATCATGCCCGAATACTGGTTCGACAGTTCCGAAGTGACGGCATCTAATGACTAACGAGTTCATCAGATTAGTATGTGAAAGTGAAATGGGGTGCGCCTATGACGTACCCCATTATTATAATAATATACCAAAATGAAAGAATCAAACAAACAAGACGGTGCTAAGATGATAGCCAGTGCCATTATCGGATTGGACTACAAGATGGTCATTGTAAATGATAAGACCTACATCATAGAACCACCGACAATAGAAAGAATCGCTGGAGCGACCGCTTGGCTATGTGAATATGGCGATGGTAAAACCTTGCGTGAAATCCTGACATCCCTTTCCAAAGCCGAGAATCTTGCGAAAGCCTTATCTTGGTTTATTCAGGCAAATGAGGATTTAAGCGAAGAACTTGCAAAAGGTAGCCTGTCAGAAATCGTAGCCGGATTGGAAGCCGGGTTCTCTATGATAGATGCCTCAAATTTTATGAGGCTATCAGCTTTACAGAAGAGCGCAAGACTGCTGGTAGCAAAACCGAAATGATTGGCAATGAGTGTATGCTCGGTCAAATCGCATCTTTTATGGAAGCTCTCGGCCTTACTTATGATGAGGTCGTCCGTAAAATACCATATAGAAATCTACTTGTGATGCAAAGGGACAAGATTCATCCCTTGACTGGTGTGAAAATCAACAAGACATCCGGCAAAGAAATGGCAGAACGTCGTCGTAGGAATAAAAGACAATCAAAGGAGTGACCTTTCAAAAGCAAGAATGTCATCCCTTGTCATGAAAGTGGACAGGTATCTGTAATCCACTTGGAAGTTAGCCGGCAATAAGTCGGCTAATGTATTTTTATAGTACTCCCTCCATTCTACCGGATTCATGCAACGTGAAAGGTTTGCCATCAATTCCGATATTAATGCCATATCCTTTCCATTGGGAAACCTTAACATTCTCTCAAGTGTCGCTTTCATCAATTCCGTGGCACTGTTAGAACGATTGGATAACAAATTGACAATATCCTGCAACTCGTTCATGTTGGATGCGGTGAATGTTCCGCGACGGCACTTGACCACAGCCCCAAATTCATTCTCAAATGGTGAATCCGGGGTGAAAGAAGACACGAAAAGGTCGCCGAATACCACATCAAGGGCATCAGCAATCTTATAAAGTGCATTTAAAGATAATGCGCTTCCATTAAGAATATTTGATACATATTGAGGACTCACCTGCATCTTATCGGCAAGAGCCTTGTTGGTCATTCCTTTCAAGGCAAGAATCTCACGGATGCGCAGTTTGATATTGTTTCTATCCATAACCATTCTTTTTCAATGCAAAGGTAGTAATTCCCACCGATATAAACTAAATAGGTTTATTAAATAATGTTAAATACTTATTTTAATCAGTATTTTATTTGTTCAATACACAAATATTATTTACCTTTGCACTGTCAATACTTATTAGACGTAGGGATTGGCAGAATGAAAAAAGTATAAAGATGTATAATATGGATAAATCCAACAATAGCAGAGTCTATTCACCCGACGATATTAGCCGGGCTATGATAAATCTTGGCTTTGATATAGTACAAATCAGCAATGTTCTTAAATACCTGTCAGGCTATGACACCGATTCAGGAAGCTACATATAATATCGTCAAGGAGTTGCAGGATAAACGTATGGCAGAGCATCGCGAGCCGGTCAATGTATCCTTGCTTGATATTCAGAGGGCGATGAATGAACTTGTGAAATTAGCACTGAATGGTCTTGTTGAGAATGGGACTATGACTTGGTTCAACAGCCTGAACGGAATACCGATGTTTAAAATCCAAAAACCGATACAGTGATGGGATTCACTTCAAGATGTGCTATTCACGACAGCAATCCACGGATATGGCGCAAGTTGATACATTTTGGCTTGCATCCAAATGCGTGTTCATCCAAGATGACGGCCCGGAACAATGACAACCAACTCTGCACTGTTGTGGAGGGAGGGTCTTTCTACTTAGTTAAGGAGTGTAATCTGCCGGATTATGTCTATGACTGTGACGATAATGAAGAGTCATTCTTTGCTCTGGCAGCACTACGGGATGATAGCGACATTTATCAATGGTTTATCTATGATAACCGTGATTGGAATGATGAAGACCCTGAAAGATATTGGTTTGTCTGCAAACAAGACAGCATAGAGGATGATATGTTCTACGATGCGATGTATGCTGACTGTGAGAAAGCAACGGAAGCTGAATTAAAGTTGCATTTCAATGATGGCGATGATGACACCGTTATCGAAAATCTACAATGATATGAAGACTATTAAATTCAATCCCGGTGCAAGTCTTGAGTCTTGCTATAAAAAACTAAAAGAGGAATCTTTTAGATGCGGTGATGTGGTATGCGGTGACTTCAATGATACATTGATGCGCTCTGATGAACCTTTACGGCTTTTCTATCAGAAGTATTACAACACTTTTAGAAATGATAATGATTCAAAGGTGCAACCATCCGAATTAATCAGGCAGTTCGCAAATCAGTATGCACAAAGCATCCCACAGGATGAACATAACCGCATATATAGCGAAGATGATTTCATAGCCGGAATGGGATTCTGGGCAGAGATACACCGTGATAAAGATGGCTTCGCTACGGAGGAATGTCTTAATGAAATGTTCGCAAATATGCCATTTCTTATCTATGACAGCAGTGACAATGATATTGAGGCGGTCTGTTGCGATGACTGGCGTGGCGATATAGACAAGCACTCCTATTACACGCATTGGAAACCTATACCATTGCCGAAAATGACACCTAACAAGAAACTTTAACCCCAAATAAATAAACCAAATGAAAAAAGAAGATTTGAAAGAAGTGCATCCGGCTCCCGCCGGCTTCGCCTTGCCACCAATCCCCAAAGGTAAAAAGGCAGTATGGGTTGGCGATACCCTGAAACTCGTTGATGACCCGGAAGACGTCGTTGACAACCGCCCCATTACCGAAAGGGTAAAGACGTTTGAGGATGCTTGTAACATCCTCGGAGAGAATCATCCCTGCGTCATAGCCTACAATGCTTTTGAGCATGATGTCATGGCAGCCGTTGACGCAAAGGAAATCGCGGATGTTGCCGCCTATCTGAAACTCCGCATTATCGCTACGGCTCTGAATGAGGGATGGAAGCCGGAATTTACCGAAAACGAATATCGTTGGTATCCGTGGTTCTATCTCTACACACAGGAGGAAATCGACGAAATGACCGAAGAAAGGAAGAAAGAACTCCGCCTGCTGCTCTGGGGCGGTCTGGCGTCTGACGGTTCGTACTGCGGTCTCGGTTTCGTTTATTCGGGGAACGCTTTCTCGGTCTCGTCTGCGTCTTGCGGCTCTCGCCTTGCCGTCAAATCGGAAGAATTGGCAACATACTTCGGTCGCCAATTCATTGAAATATGGGCAGACTACTGTTTCAAACCCAAAGCCACTGAAAGCAATGCTGAATAGACTTATTGCTGTACAACGGGTAGCAAAGACAATCTTCTTGGTTGTCTTGCTATTCATTGTAGCCATAATTGGATTGGCTATTACATATAAATTCTTATGAAAGCGTCATCAGTTCTGAAATCATTGGCGGTAATTGCCCTGCTGTTTATCGGCAATCGCATCTTTAACCACGTTGACGCATGGATTGGAATCACTCTTATGGTGATTGGTATCATCCTTGCGCTCTATTTCATATTCAAACCATCAAACAACACAGAAGACAATGAAAAAGATTAGCTTCTTTCTTACGGCTATCATAGCCGTTCTTGTGTTCGCATCATGTGAACGAGTCGCCCCCAACTATGCCGGTGTCCTTATGGAAAACTATGGCAAGGAGGGCAAATCAGACTTTAAGGTGGTATCTGGTAGGGTATCCACTTGGGAAGTGGGAACTGAACTGTTTCAGGTGCCGCTCTTCGACCAGCGAGGTGAGTTTACTGAACCGGTAACTCTCAAGGCGGCCGACAATACGGAATTTAACGCCCGACCTACCTACTCATACAAGGTCATAAAAGACCGCGCCATTGATGTGGTATTCGACAACAAACACATCGACAAAGCGGAAACCGAAGCCGGCAAAGATGGATTCATGCAGTCACTTGAAGACAACATCCTTGAACCTCGGATATTTGACCTTATCAAAGAAGAAAGTCGAAAGCATAAAACGGATAGCCTTATGGCTGATGGTGGCTCCCTTATCTTTGAGAAAAGACTTGAAGATGTAGTTGAAAAGGAATTTGAGAAACGTGGATTAAAACTGCTCACATTCTCCGCCCAACTTGAATTTTCGGCAAAGGTGCGCGACAAGATAGATAGTCGTAACGAGGTGAATACCAATATCTCAGTTCTTGACCAGAAGATTGCGGAACAGCGCAAGCGCAACGAGCTTGAACAACTCAAGACCGAACAGATGATAATCAAGTCAAAGGGTCTTACAAAAGAAATCCTGCAACAGCAATTCATAGAAAAGTGGGATGGGAAGACTCCGCTCTACGGCATCGCGCCTGACTTTATCAAGGTAACGAAATAATAATCCGGTGGCGGGTGCTTAACGTGGTCGCCCGCCATCTTAATCTTTTCAATTATGACACCACTTCTATTTCGTGGAAAGCGACAGGATAATGATGAATGGATTACCGAATCAGGTATTATCCATGACGATGAACTGACAACCCGGATTAGCATCCTTGATGTAATGTCCGGAGAGTTTGAGGATGTTCAGTCTATGACAGTATCCCAATTCACCGGACTATATGACTGCAATGGAAGGGAAATTTTCGAGAATGATGTGGTGCAGTGTAGTTCACTTACAGGCGTGGTGATGTGGCATCCTTATATGACGTGCTTTTTCATCAATGCCGACGGCAAGAAACCAACTATCAACTACACCTGCGCTACGCTCGGTGAGATGTGGAAATCCTACCGAAACGATATAACAGTTATCGGTAATGTCTTTCAACCTGAATTTGCAGATGGAAAATGGAAAGAACTATAACGTATAGAGGTAAACGTATCAAGGATGGAAAATGGCTTTATGGTAACTTGGCGGATTACCGGTTCAATCTCAAATTCGTTGAAGATAAACGTAAAGTCATCTTTGATAACATCGTAGAATTTGCGACAGATAATTTCGGATTTGTTGTTGAAGACTGTACCGTTGACCCGGCTACCGTAGGCCAGTATATCGGCATCAATGATAGCAACGGCAAAGGAATCTATGAGGGTGATATTTTCACAGTCAATGGCAAGAATCATAAGGTTGTAAAATTTATCCCTGAACGTGCCGCTTTCTGCATAGCCAATATCGACGATTTGGGAAAAGTCTATATTTATCCGTGGCAACATCCGGATGAAGATTGGTGGCGTGATTTCAAGCGAGAAATAGTCATTATCGGCAATGTCTTCGACCCTGAATACAAACATCTCACATCATTACTGAAATAGAAGTATGGAAATAACATCAAACATATCCACAAACAAAGACCAATCGGAACGCTTGAAGCAGTGCGGAGTCAGTGAAGACACCGCTGATATGGTCTGGCGCAAGAATTATGACCCGACAACTGAAACGGGTGATTCAGAATCGGAGCAACTATGCGCGATGTCATACGATTCTGCCAAAATCCTTTATGGCGAAGCGTTCATAACCCCAGCGTGGAGTCTATCACGGCTTATTGCATTGATGCCTCCCGCTATTCAACATGGAAATACAATCTATTATCTTGACTTCGCTCCATATCCCCGTAAAGGATGGGGATTTGGTTATTTCAATGCTGAGGGTGTGCGCTCAATCAAAGGACTGACGCCTCCATGTGACCCCATAGAGGCTTCTGTACGCTTGATTGAATGGCTAAAGGGTAATGGCTACAATTTAAACATCAAGAATTAGCATGGAATGGACTGAAAAAGCCATAATGGTTCAAGCCTTGAATCAGGGTGAGTATAAGTTGGCCGTAGATATACTCAAGCGGAACGAATCAACGCTTGACAATCAGGCGATGATGATGTTTGCCAACGGCTTCGCTCTATACAAGTACAAGCTCCTGCAACCGATAGCTCATATCATCCGCAGATATAAGAATAAAAGTGTCGGGGATTTTCGCGCTGATTGTCGTATCAATGCTATGCTTGACAAACTTAATGAAAAGTGATTTATGCCAAATATCCGCAAGACTAAGAAAAAGCTGAAAAGGAAGATAGCAGAGTTGTGTGCTGACTTTGATTATGTAGAAAGGACACAGCGCACAACAATAGGCAAAGTGCTTATGTGTGGTGCTATCTATGAGCATATCCAGATACTTCAAAGGGAATTACAACAACTTAAAAGTAAGAAAACGAATACCAAATGATACTGACAGCAGCTTTTATCATATCTAAGGCACTTGGGGTTTCATGGCCGTGGTGGTGGCTTATAGTGACCGCTCTCGTTGATTATGACCATGCAAGCGACAGGAATCTATACATTTTTAGAAAGTAATAAGATATGGCAATAGAAATCTATTATACATTAGCATCAGATAAGTCACCACGCAAATGGCGCGACAGTGACATATCCTGCGGTGGTTCATGGACAACTTTTATGGGCTTTATGTGGTGGATGGAAGAGAAATATTTGCCATCACTACCGGCTCCAGCAGGTCTTAAATCCGACCGCTATCATTCACGATGGGCACAATCGTGTACTTATGATGGTCAAGGAGAACATCCGATGCAGGAAGTATGGGATTTGCAGTTATCCCCAAAGACCACTCACGCTGAACGCCTGACGATGGCTTCAATGATGAATAAGTGCTTTTTTCTTGTTTCTGATTTTCCTAAGATAGAGGAGGCATGGTTGGAAGTCGCATCAGAAATCACTTGCAAAGGCGCAGAAGATGCTTTCAATGGTCTTGTAAAGGCAATCCATAAGGTTCTTGATGAGATTCCCGGCATCCATTCAATAGCAATAAACTGGACATCGGTAGTATGTTTCTATGAAGCAAACGGAAAGACAGATAAGGAGTGCTATGATTTCGTAGCCGCCAATGCAGAAGTTGAATCCAAAATCAAAGAATCCCAGAAATGACGGAAGCGAGAATCCCCATAAAAGAAATCCGGTCAGCATTAAAGTGTGATGTTGCGTTAGGACACATCACTCAAGAAACTGCCGACCATGTTACTAAGCTCTTGAACCTTGATTGGAAAGAGGAGGAACATCAGAAGCGGAAGGACATGGATTGCTTTCTGGATGACCTACATGAACTCTTTGAACGATACGATATAATCTTTTATTTCGAGGGTTCTTACAACGGTACGATAATGTTCAACAATAAACCGGGAAGATTCTGTTTTGGTGATAGAGGTTGGTTTGACAAGGATTTCATTTCATTGTTGCCGAAGATGTGGAAACGCACTCAGATGTTTAACAAACTTAATATCCCATCTACAACCCACATAGATGAAATAAGACCGATATGTGATGCTATTCGCCGGGTTGACAGGAAGAACTTTTCACACTACGTCACAGACAAGAAATTCAAGGAGATGATTGCTCCATACAAGTAAAATCGGAACAAAAGATATGAAGACATTAGAAGATAAGGCGCGTATCACCCGTGAAAAGGTTATATATGACCTTAAACGTGCCTACGAAAAGCATAAGGATATTCAGCACTATGCCACTGCATCAGCTTGTATTGAAATGTATGGCATGGGATTGTATATGTCAGGCGCAAAAGAGGCTTTAAGCTCGCAATGGCGTAAGCCGGAAGATGAACTGCCGGAAGATGGTCAGATGGTTCTGATTCGTGAATATCATCGCTCTGCAAAAAACGGAAGATTCGTCAATCATATCAGAGAGTTTATGTTCTTTGAGCAATATGGGTTTAAATTGGAAGAGAGGAAAAATGCTCATTTGGACTACCGCGTGACCCATTGGATGCCTATCCCCGGTTTACCTGACGATAAATAATAATAAATATGAATCCGCAGATACAAACATCGCTTCAAAGGTTGAAAGATACCATCAGCGAGATAGAACGTCTTGATAGTTCCTATTGGAACATCAGCCTCGGCACAAGCCATCTTAACGCCTATGCCGAACAGTTAGTCAATGATGCCAAAACAACGGCTGCACATCTTAAAGCATACGGCAAGAAATGAGAATGATTGAACTGAATCTGAACCCCGGTGAATCGGGCGAATGGAAGTTAAAGCGATTCACTATCACCCCTCAAGGTGCAAAGATGCACAATCTGGGCGAGATATTCAATGGCAGAAGCCGATTTATCCTTCCCGGTGAATACTGGGGCCTGTATCGCAGTGGAAAGGTCATTATGTCGAATACTCCATCTGAGATTGATGACCATTGGAAATTCATACAAAAGGCATCCGGCAAAGTCCTTGTTGGTGGATTGGGTCTTGGTATGGTTCTGAAATGTCTGCTTGACAAGACATCCGTTACAAAGGTAACTGTTGTGGAAAAATCTTCTGATGTGATTAATCTGGTCGCATCATCATATACAAATGACCCGCGTGTGGAAATCGTCAATGCCGATATATTTGAATACAAGCCTACCGAAAGATATGATTGCGCTTGGTTCGACATCTGGGATGATATAAGTGGCGAAGAATATCCTGAAATGAAGAAACTTCATAGACGGTATGCCCATTATGTAGGATGGTCAGATTCTTGGCTACGCAAGAACTCAAGGAGATTGTATCAGGAAAACACTAAATACGAAACACAATGCGCACCATTGGGAGGTATGTTCTGATAGCCATATCGGTATTATTATGCAGTTGTACGGATTCTTATAATGCTGAAAACGAGGCTTTCACGGAACAATGCAAGAGGATTATTGGAGAGTCTGACAAGTGGAAAGTCATTCAAGTTAATGATTCTGTTGTAGTCTGCATCCCGCATCTAAATGCGGCCAATAATCAGAATCCAGTAGTCATAAATCTAAATAACATAAATAGATGAAAGAAGTACCAGCATACCTATGTGAACATTGTGGAAAGGTATATCTGAAACGTCATGCCTGTAAGAAGCATGAAGAAGAGATTTGCCCAAAGAATCCTGAAATCAGACCGCTTTGCTATTCTTGTGAATATTATCACGAGGAATGGGATAAGAAAGAACTGATTGTCTATTATCGTGAATCCTATTGGGGGCAAGATACCTTAGATAAGGAGTTTAACGAAAACACCTGCCAACATCCTGATAACATCTGCAAGATATACAACAACGTCAAATTATCCGATGAAATGCGTAAGGGTCTTTCCGATGCCGGCTTTGTTCCTATGCCGACACGAAAGACCGGCGGGTGTAAGTTCTATAAGGCCATCCCTGACCATCCTTATGCAAATAAACAAATTTAATGACATCAATTCTTAACAATATATCAGAATGAAGAAACAATACATAACCTATGCGCAAGGCTGCGCAATCGCAGAAACAGGTTTGTGGGAAATAGAACAGATGGAAGATGACGATACCATCTACTATGATTGTCCTAACAACAAACTGACGGCAGTTGAATCGCATCTTGGGGTTGCCAAAGGAATAGCAGCCCAGAACATTGAGATAAGCGTATGTCCGCGCTTCACTTTTGATGAGGCAGTACAATGGCTTCGTGAAACACCCGGCATCCACATCCAGATGAACTCCGTTGAGAGGAAGCGTTGGTCATACGACCTTTGCGACCTGAATGAATGGACAGATGAAAATGGCGCATACTATAATTGTATTCCGGAACGCGATGGCTATCCAATCTTTGATTCTTTTGAAGAAGCCGTGTCAGATGCCATTGATAAGGCAGTGGCTATCTTCGCACCGGTTGAAATTGAAGAAACGGAAATTCCGGCTCTATCAGAAGAGGAATACACCAAATTCTGTGAAGAATCCGAACAGATGGATGTTTACGATGGCAGAGGAACTTATGACCTTTATGTATGCGATGATTGCAGTCATCAGGTGATTACGACTTATTCGGTAAAGGGCGTGACACCCTTTGTCATCAAATGCCCGGAGTGCGGTAGTGCAATGAAGCATATCTCTACTGATAAAAGTGTACGTCCGGAAACAAAGGTGCTGAAATGGATTCGCCCCACATACAACCAGTACCTCAAACTATCTCCATACACCCGTCAGCATATTGAAAATGGCGGTCTGATTCTTGAAACCAGCATAATAGAGGATTGACCTATGGAAATGGATAAAGCAACAGAGGCAAGACGTATTCTTTGTGACCTTGAAGCATTGAATGAGATTAAATCAACCTTAGAGGTAGAAGATAATCATTGGTGGAGCTTACTTACCCCAGATACTAAGCGATGGAATGAAAAAGGTATCACGATGCCGGAGATTCTTCGTGAAGAATTTGTGGAAGCCGTAAAACGGGCCATAGAAAAGACTGAGAAAGCATTGAAAGAATTATGACATGGAAACGATAAGACAACTTTTTGGTGAAGATTTCATCCGGGTGGTTACTGATTTCAGCAAATCTGTCACTGAGTCTGCGGAAACAATAGCGAAAACCCTTATTCAAATCGGTGAAGACATCGACAGAGCATTAGGTTGGGATACAGGTGAAGCGGTTTCTCTTATAGTTTCTATTCTGGATGTAAATGAAAAATTCAGAAAGATGGCAGAGAACCTGATAGCCCTATACGGATTAGATGGAATAAGGGTGTTCTACTCTCAATTATTCCCCGTACATAATTATGGCGGTAGAACTTACTTTCTTGTCAACACCTACAATGACAACTACATCACCGATGATTTAATCCGGCCTAAAACGTATGTCGGTCATTCAGACCCTAAACATAGAATCCCCTGCAAACCCATTCCCGGCTTTCAAAAACAGAACCGATGGAAGCGAATACGCTCCAATCCCAAATTAAGATAAACGACCATGTTGGAACTACGCGATTATCAAGACAAAATATCGACACAGGCAGCTCAGTTGCTTGAGAAGTATAAGATATGCTATATGGCTATGGAATGTCGTACAGGTAAGACCCTGACCGCATTGGCGGCCGCATTGAAGTATGGAGCGAAGTCGGTGCTTGTCGTTTCCAAGCTCAAGGCTCTGCCAAGTATCTATTCTGATTACAATCTGATGCGTCCTACCTTCACGATGGATGCCATCAATTACGAATCTGTGCAGAAGTGCCTCGGAAACCGCTACGACCTCATTATCCTTGATGAAGCACATAGCCTCGGTTCTTTCCCAAAACCAAGCCAACGAACAAAGATGGTGAAGATGATTTGCAAGGGTCTTCCTATCATCTATCTGTCAGGCACACCGACACCTGAATCATTCTCGCAGTTATATCATCAGTTCTGGGTAAGTTCATTCTCGCCATTTAGCCTGTTCACAAATTTCTATAAATGGGCTAAGGTCTATGTTGAACCGGGTATGAAGAAAGTGGGGGGGCATATTCTTAATGATTACTCCAAAGCCCGTAAGGATAAGATTGATGCCGTAGCGAAGAAACTGTTCATCGACTATTCTCAGGAAGAAGCCGGATTTGATGCAAAGATTGTTGAACACACCTTGACAGTACCGATGTCGAAGTGGACAAAAGACGCATTGACTTGGCTCAAGAAGAATAAGATTCTTTCTTGGGATGATGTCAATATATTAGGCGATACTCCTGCAAAACTAATGTCTAAGCTACACCAGTTGTCCTCCGGCAGCGTAATTGACGAGTGCGGAACCCACATAATCACTGATTATTCAAAGGCAAAATACATCCGGGATTACTTCGCCGGCAAGAAAATTGCCATCTTCTACGTCTATAAGACGGAGTTAGACCTGTTGAAAAAGGCGTTTCCGCTATGGACAGACGTGCCGGAAGTGTTTCAGCGACATAAGGGCAATGATATGGTTTATTTGGGTCAGGTGCGGAGCGCAAGGGAGGGTGTCCGTCTTGATACTGCTGATGCACTCATCTTCTATAACCTTGAGTACTCCTATCTTTCCTATGAACAAGGCAGAAATCGCCTGTCATCCAAAGAAAGGACTACACCGGCACAAGTGTATTTCATCTGTTCTGACTGCGGAATAGAACAGGATATTCTTGAAGCAGTCCACGGTAAGCAGGACTATACTTTTGCTTACTACAAATCCAAACTACACGGAAGACTCCCACTCTGACGTAAAACTTTCGGTATGATTCAAAGAAAGAAAACAGACCCATTAGAAAGCGTTATCCAGCGCAATATCATCAAGCGATATGAAGCCGATGGCTACATAGTAGTCAAGATTGGTCTTTGCAACAAAGGAGGCTTTCCTGACCTTATGCTCCTCAAGGATGGCAAAGCATCATTCGTCGAAGTTAAACGACCGGGACAACAACCGCGACCATTGCAGGAGTATCGACTGAAAGAACTAAGGGATGCGGGATTTGACGCTTTTGTACTGACTGAATAGACATATACTTTTTTCATTTTAGGGATGGCCGGCATCGTGAGATGGTGGCCCATTCCGGCATATAATAAGCCCGATGGTTATTCCACCGGGCAATCTCTTTTATTATGGTTATGGTATAGCCTATTAAAAGTCATCTGGCGTGATATATCCTTTTCTTTCCATCAAGACCATCGCTTCTTCTGCCGACATTTCAGTCATATCGTAATCTTCGTTTTCTTTTGTAATGATAATGCTCGTTTCATCCACGGCTGAGACTTGAGGTTCTGATAGCCCTTAAATACTAAATATGAAGCAAATTCCTGAACTGCGCAATCGGCTTCATTCAATTTCCTGATGGCCTTATCAAAGGCTTTTCTCATTTCTGACTTCTTCATATTCTCAATCTAATGAATGATGTCGGCAATCAAAGTATATATGCTGCCTTTCTTTGTCGATATGGTCTGATGGGGCAAACCCAAACCATTCCCTAATCTGAGGCTCAATGCAATCATCCCATAGTCCATATAGATGACCGAACTTTCCGCTTAGTTTACTCCATTCATCCCTGAATGTACGGTTGGCGGTAGTCAATACATCGGCAGGTTCAATCTCGTCGGGACACTCGCTCAGTAAGTCTTTTGTTTCCTGAGCCATACCATCACCACCAAAGAAGAAGTCGATAGGGTATTCTTTTCCTATGTAGGGTATCTTAATCACATCTGCCATATTTCATTCAATTTGTATTTCTACACGATACCATTTATAATCCCGGTCAAAGGCATCAGTGTAAGTGATTACATCGTTGTTATCGTTAAGAACCGGCACGATAGCATAGCGTACCACATTCGCATCAATCTGCTCACCATCACATACAAGTGTGACCGATTCCGTAGGTTTCGGATTTAGGGTCTTTGTTGCAAAAATCGGCAGATTGATGTTGTTTAGATTGAAATTCAGAATATCACATTCTCCATCCTGAATCAGATTGAACAGGTCACGGGCAACCGGTATGGTCAGATGCTTGCCTTCACGCTGCATAGACGGTATCTCCATACATTCAGGCAGATTGTCAGACGTGATTTCAGGTATATCAAAGATTCCGAGCTTGCCCTTTACATTCTGAATAGGCTCTTTGAATAGTTTCACATCACGCATGACCCATTTGTATTCCGCGCCGGGGCCGTCTTGCGCCCAGATAGAGAAGTTCTCTTCTTCGCATCGGTCTATGGTCGCAACGCCTATGATGGCAGATGTCGGCATATCCTTGATTCTGCCTATAAGACCCATTGTCTGCGCATCTTCAATCGGATTCGCCCATACCAACGGCATGGTGTCCTCGTCGATTTTATGACGTTTCGCACCAACGTGTATAAGAACAGTCAGGGGCGTTGATTTCAATGCCCATTTGCGGTTTTCTACGTCCTTGATACCTGCACATATCAAAGACCCCCACGGCTGCTGAATTGAAAATGCTTTCATTGTTGATTGTTTATATTAGTAATGATTTTTTCTAATTGATTGACTACACGAGGAGATAATAACGGCTTATATTGACTTATTAAGTTTCGCAAAGTTTTGACCTTTGCATTAGTTAATCCCAACACTCTGCCATTGAGCCATCTTACGTTTTTCAATGCAGAATTAATGGGTTGTGGCAATACACAACAATTAGATTCAGAATATTCCCGATTCCCAGACTCGCTGAATAAGTCTTTATCAATAACGAAAACTATATTCTTGTTTTCTGGATTATCCCTATAAGGTTTTACTTCATTATTATACCAAGTCTCAAATTTGCGAAAATCTAACCACTGGATATTAACGCAAACGTTACAGTATGCTTTTCGCCTATTTCCATAACATCTCTGCAATATTGAAGTCCATTGTTTAAAAGCATCGGTTCTTGTAATCACAGGGTCTTCCAATGTACCAAAAGCGAAACCTACACCTTTGTATTTATCCATCGAATAGTCACGGATATTGCTATGTGTTATGGCAAATGATGTGACTTGTTGCACACTTCCGCTTTCATCAAATTGGATTAAATATCTATTATCATCAAAACGTGCCAGAACGATATATGCAAGATGCTTAGGCGTAACAAACCTATCTCCTACATTAATGTGCTTAGGTTTCACCTTGATTATTGTTTTGACTTGTGTCACAACCTATGTCAAGCAACGAACATAATGCACTTTTAAGTTGCATTATTTCCTTGTTACCCCCATGAACTTCGTCTATATGATTAAAGAAATGAGTCTGACAAAGTTTATAAAAACCGAGTTTATTCCATTCCATAAGCACATCCATTACTTGATTCATGGTTGTCGGTGTATGCGTCTTACCCTTATGATAGAAAAAGGAGATAAACTCCTGCGATATGACTTCTTCTGGCGATACAAATAACTGCCATATCGGTACTTGTAGCACAGAGGCAATCTGTTCCAATTTAGCTCTTGTAGGATTTCTCAGAAGAGCATTCACATTCTGCCTTGTCGTTCCCATCAAGACTGCGAATGCGGCTTTTGAAAGTCCCTTTTCATTTAATATTTCTTCTATTCTGTCCATCTTTATGTGTAATGATTTAACATGACGCAAAATTAATACATTTTTTTGATATATGCAAATTATATCATTACAAAATATTGTAATATTAAAGATATGTAAAGGCATATAATTATTAATAAATGTTAAAAGTAAAATAATATCATTACTTTTATTTGGTAGTGTAAAAATAAATCATTACCTTTGCAACGTGATTAAGAAAGACAGTTATTCACCCTATAATAATAAGGCGTATGAAGACAACAAGAAATAACCTGAAAGAAATCATGTCGATGGCATGGGCGTTTGTGAAGCGCAACGGCTTCACGATGGCAGAGGCGATGAAGACCGCATGGCGCAACTTCAAGCTGAAACGAGAGATGCAGGGCAAGATTGTGAAATTCTACTTTCAAAAGGTAGATGGCACACTGCGTGAAGCCTACGGCACTCTTAAAGAAAGCCTCTTGCCCCCTACACAGGGGACAGGTCGCAAAGCCAATGACACCTTGCAGACCTATTTCGATACTGAAAAGCAGGAGTGGCGTTGCTACAAGAAAGCGAACCTCGTGCGCATTGCCAACGCATGAATCAATTAGCCGGGTGCGTCACCTACGGCTCACCCGGCCCACAATGTAATCAATAACACAATATATATAAAATATCACGCGATGACAAAGGCAGCGCAGGACATAATGAAAGTTGAAATCCCTGATGATGTTATCAAGGCTATCACAGAAAAACTGATTGAAGTGATGGAGGATAGGATTGAAAATATCTCACCGGATGATGACCCGTCTGCGGATTATGGCGAATCGTGGACTACCGGAAGTTACGATGGTGATGACTGGTTAGAATTGGGTGAGCCATTTGATGAATACGAGGTCAGCTACAATTATTCATTGTCGTGGAGTTATCGTGCATGGACGGAATACTGGACTGACCCGGTATGCTACCCATCATTTGATGAAATGGCGGATGAATCCGGTGAAGTCTATGAAATAGAAATTTATACCCCCGATGGCGAGGAAGTGAAGCATAGCATCTGCAACCAAATCGCCAAGAATATCAATAATAAAATCAAGTAACAGTGAAAGTCTTAAAATACACCATCTATCGGAATGGCGAAGAAGAATGTTTCTTCTGGGTGCCACCATCTCAGGTTGAAAGATTGAATCTTATCCTGACAAAACTGATACGATTCTCGGCAAAACTTATGCCGACATCCAATTATCAATTCGATTATAAGGAAACTGAAATATAAACCAAAACTATAAAGATATGAGCCTATACAATTTGATTAATGGCGTTAACCCCGCCACATTCTTCATCTTGCCGATGCTCGGTAAGCATCCGGATGAATATCCCCGTTTTCGTGATTGCTTTATAAGCAAAGATGAAAAGCATATCGAAGTCTATACCCGCGTTGGAGGCGGAAACCGTCATTGTGGGTATGGTGAAGAAGAATTGGAGAAGCATCCTAATTTTGTCAAGACCTACGATGATGACTTTGACAGCACCTATGGCACTTATGTATTTTCAGTGCCAGACAAGTGGAAAGAGGATTTTGATAAAATCCTGCTTGGCAAAACCCTATTCATTTCAGATGAATACTTCGCTGAAATCCTGCGCGTCTATCCGAAATTGGAAGATAAACTGCGCTCTATGTTTCATCGCCCCAAAACGACCAATGACTAACAACCCAATAAAACAGTAATTACAATGGCAGAGGAAAACAAAAATCAGGATGCCGTCAACACCGGCAATCCCACACCTGCGGAGGGTACTGATACCCTTACCGCCCTGAAAGAAGAAGTCGCAAGACTCACCGAAGAAAACAAGGTGCTGGCTAACAACTTAGAGAAGATGGAATATGACCGCAACTTCTATAAAGGATTGTGGATGAAAGCCGATGATAAGGTATCAGCTATGACATCCGTTCTAAAAGAAATGATTCAGTTAGCCAAACTCAACTGAATCCCACGCCCCTGAAAGCGTCAATCGGCTGTCTTTTCAGCCGATTTTTAAGCAGCCGGTTGACGCATTATCTGAATATTCCCTTTTTAAATCATAACTGTATGGAAACAACTGCAACAATTATTACTAAGGAAAGCGAGATGATGCAATCTATCCGTGAATCAATCGCACAGATTGTGGGCATCAGACTTGGTGCGATGAAAGCATCGAAATGGCTGTCAAGACAGAATACGGAACTTGAACTCGTAGCGGAGGAGATAGAGGAAGCCATTGAAGCTCTTTCAAAGGCGGAAACTGCAATGGGTAATGCCCATCAGAATCTTCTCGTATCTCAGGCAACCTTGAAAACCACAATAAAAGATACCTCAAAGGTAGAAACCTGATAATAAGCCATTGAAGTATGGAAATTTTTTATTAATTTTGCATCGTCTGTGAGAACTGGGAAGTTGTTGCAGACACACAATAAGTCTTCATACGCTTATTGTGTTATTGATTACAAGCGGCCTCGGAGGAATCCGGGGTCGCATTTTTTTGTCCTGATGCAAGATTCTCCTTTCCGTTTATTTAATATCACAATTACACCATCTGGTTTAATCAACATTAGCAAGGATATGAAGAGCAATAAGTGACACACTTTGTCGCAATCATACTATATGCTTTATTTCTTATATTAAGGTGTAAGGGGTAATTATACCATTCAGTTTGTTAATAAGAGTTAAATATAACTATTCAGTTGAATTTTTCTTCAAAAATATTTGGTAGATTAAACTATTTTGTTTAACTTTGCACTCGTAATCAATAACACAATTCATTCATCATTTAAAACCCCATAAGTTATGAAGACCCTTAACGAACAGGTAAACGACATCAAGGTAGCGAACACAAGCAAGGCTTCTAAGAAAGCCGCCCTCGCAAAGTTAGGCATCACGCCCTATGAAATCAGCATCATTCTCGCTGACGTAGAGGGCAAGGTCAGCGGTCGCTTCACCTTTGGCGTGGAGATGGAGTGCTTCGTGAATCGTGGAGCAATCAGGACAGCCGCAGAGCGCACACGCATGGCCTATGAATATGAGGGCTACAATCACCGCGATGGTCATTCTTACTTCAAATTCACCACTGATTCATCAGTGCGTGGCATGGATGACCCCATTGAATGTGTGTCACCGGTGCTTACAGGCAATGATGGTAAACGGATGCTTAAAAACGCTTGCAAGACCCTCAATAAGGCAGATGCTAAGGTTAACTCTACTTGCGGTCTTCACGTTCATATCGGTGCCGCAAAACTGACTGACAAGCAGTATTGCAACGTATTTGTCAACTATATGTATCTTGAGGCTATCATTGATACTTTCATGGCACGTTCACGCCGTAACAATGAGTATGCAAGCAGCATACAAGACCACAAGTATAGCATTGAAAGAGCCCTGACCATTGAGAATATGCAGAACGCTCTTCATAATTGCCGTTATCATAAAATAAACCCTATGAGCTACAACCGCCACAAGACAATAGAATTTCGTCAGCACGCAGGTACAACCAACTATGAAAAAATCATCAACTGGGTTAACTTCTGTGGCAAACTCGTGATATGGTCTAAGAAAAACCGCCTGACCGCCCCGGTTGCAAGCATCGACGAGATACCCTTTCTTAGCAATGAGGAGAAAGGATTCTTCAAGGCAAGAGCAGAACACTTTGCAAGCCTTTAAGACTACAAATAGTGTCAGGGGTTGAAACATACCCCTGACACCCCTTAAAATCCCCTACAATCAACGTAAAACCTAAAATAAAGATATTACACCATGTGCGTCATCATAGTAAAGCCGGCAGGCGTTAAAATACCCACAACAGACATCATCAATGCAGCCTACAAAGCGAATCCCCACGGTTGTGGCTTCATATCCCCATCAGCCTTTTATAAGGGTATGAGCCTGAACAGCCTTAAAAAGAATCTCAAGCAAGTGTCTGACGATGAACCTTGCATCATACACTTTCGCCTTGCGACACATGGCTCAATTAAGCGAGCCAACTGTCACCCCTTTAACCGTGGCGATGTTTGGTTTGCACATAACGGAATCCTAAGCATCAGGCCGCAGGGCGATATGACCGACAGCGAGACAGCCTTTCAGAATATCATCTACCCGGCTATTGTAAAATATGGCTATGGGTCTATGCAGATGGATAAGGCGGTCAACAGGGTAATCGGCTATTCAAAATTTGCCTTTTTGCAGGGCGATGAACTGAAATTATATGGCGACTTCATCAGGCAGGATGATGGATGCTATTATTCAAATTTGCGCTTTATGCCTTATGTGGGCTGGGGACGGAATACCCGTCATCAGTCATTGGCATTGGGTTATTGATTACATACAAGTCATGGGGTTTAACCTATGCTTCGCCCTGATTTTGGGCGAAATTACGACTACTTCTCAAAGGTAGCGACTAAGCGAGGTAACAAGCACGTTACTTCGCTTTTGTTTTGCGTCTTTTGCAGTATGCTAACGATATACGATACCGCAAACGAGATACGATTTGAAACACCTATCAACAAGGGCTCTAAAAGGGTCAAAGAGTTGATGGGGTCTGATTATGTTTCGTTGAAATTCAGCGTTGGCAGACCCATATATTTTCAGTTAGGCGATTGGTGCGACATACCCGGCTTCGGTAGGTTTGAATTAGTTGAATTGTATAATCCAACATACAACAAAGCGACAGGAGGCTATGACTATGAATTAGAACTTGAAGCCTATTACTGCAAGTGGCGCAATAAGATTTTCAAGTACACACCTGAATCCGGTGGCCGTGAGGCTTCATGGAGTCTGACCGCTACCCTTGATGTGCATTTAGGCGTATTTGTGCGTAACCTGAAAGCATTGGGTTATCTATTCAACGAGCAGGAGTTTATCTATTCGATTGATGAAACGGTCGTGCAATCCGCAAAACTTCTGACCTATAACAATACCGATATGATTTCAGCCCTCAATATGATGGCTGAGGCTTGGGAATGTGAATGGTGGGTTGAAGACCATGTAATCTATTTTGGCAGATGCGAATTAGGCACACCGATAGATTTTGAGCAAGGCGTGAATGTTGATAACATCTCACCATCCGGCAATAAGAATGTGTATGCAACAAGAATCTATGCCTTTGGGTCAACGCGGAATATACCTGTCAACTATCGCCCGACAGATGAAAGCATTGTAGTGAATGGCATCGTTCAGAAACGTCTGATGCTACCTGCCGGAATACCTTATGTCGATGCCTATCCCAATATGCCGACCGAGGCAGCGGTGGAGCGTGTGGTGGTGTTTGATGATATATATCCGCGCACCGACGGAAAGATTGACTCCGTAAGTTCTTATACAGATACGGTCACAAACGATGATGGCACGACGAATACGGAAACATTCTACCGATTCAAGGATAACAGCATCAAGTTTTCAAAAGACTATATCCTTGAGAATGAGGAACTGCATATAATCTTTCAGTCCGGTTCTTTGAACGGATTGGATTTTGGTGTTATGTTCAATCCTCTTGGCGTTTCGGAAAAGACATCTGACGGCTCTTGGAATCCTGATGCGCAGCTTTGGGAGATTGTCGCAAATGAGGACTACGGAAGAAAACTCCCGGACACAGTTCTTATGCCGAAAGCCGGTGACAAATACATTCTCTATGGATGGGATGCAACAAAGTTAGCATCATTGGGACTTATTGATACCGCAGAGCAGGAACTTCTTGAGAAGACAAACGAATATATCGCCAAAACAAAGATAGACCCAAATACCTATCCTTGTACGATGATGTCAGACTGGATGAAAGAGCAGGGGCAAACACCTACCGGCTATTTCTTCCCCTTTGGTCTTGGAGATAGGGTCAACCTTATAAGCGATGCCTATTTCATCGACGGAAGCAGGCAGTCCCGAATTATCGGATATGAATGTCAGCTTGATTATCCTTACGATTCCCCGGTGATTACTGTCGGAGAAACGAAATCGACATCACGTCTGGGGGCATTGGAGGAAACATTGGAGTCGCTTACATTGAAAGGTCAGACATTTGTCGGCGGTGGTAATGGTGGGGGTGGAAGCACTATCTACCTTATCACAACCAACGATACGACAACGCCAACAAACCGTAATGCCTTTTCATCCTTACGCTCACTAAAAGAATTTCTTAGTAAGACAAAGCCTGACCGTACCCCATATCCCTTGAATGTAGGCGGAAAACTGACGGGAGAAAAGGGCGTTCAGTTCGGTGATAGTTTTGCCGATGGTCTTACCGGATTCGGTGGAATGATAGATGAAGACGGCAATGGATGGCTTGAGAGCCTGTCGTTGCGCAGTTTCTTGGAAGTTCCGGAGCTTAGATACAACCGCGTTGAGATACAGATTGGCAACAAATGGAACGCTCCCGGGGGCGGTATCGTTGAAACGTGCATCCCTGACCTTGACGCTGATGGAAATCCCCTTATGACCGGCACTGTGATTCTTCATCTTGAGGATGGTGAAATTGGTACGGTTGCCATTGATGACATCTGTATGGGTATTTTCCATGATGGTTACGATACATCAAACAATTCCACTTCTGATGCTGATGATTCTATCGGTAATTTTCATTTCGCCGGCTTCTATACCGCATATTTCAGAATCACGGATATTCTTGAAACCGGACGAAACAGCAAGTTCCGCTATATGCTCCGTGCCGTTTCAGACCGATGGAAGATGACATTTCATCCCTGCGAGGCTATGCACTTCGTAGGCTATGGCAATTTCACCGACAAGAATCGACAGACATCCCGATATTCCACACGGACTTATGAACGCTATCTCCGCGATGTGAATGACTGGGAATTTACAGCAAACAACATCGGTGCGCAATTCGGTGATTTGAGTAATCTTTCGGTCTTCGGATTGTTTATGACCGGTTATTCAGCATACCTGAATAACATCTACATGACGGGAGTCATCGAACAGACACAGGTGCTTCCTATTCGTATGGATATTGAAACCAACGGCGATAATTTTCTTGCCTTTGGAGAAACAATGGATGTTGTCTGCCGGGTATATCAGGGATGGAAAGAAATAACCGATAAAATCACAGAATGGTCTATCACCCGTGATAGCGGAGATGCAGTGAATGATGCCGCTTGGCAGCTCAAGCAGAAAGTGAAGGACTATGACGGAAAGATAACACTTTCTTACTCAGATACAGATAATGACCTCGGTACAAATCCCAACTCAATCAGCACCCTTTTCACAATGGTCGCAAAGATTGATGAA
This sequence comes from Bacteroides sp., assembly GCA_014802265.1. GTDB lineage: Bacteria > Bacteroidota > Bacteroidia > Bacteroidales > Muribaculaceae > Lepagella. The sequence goes on from JAAVCP010000036.1 coordinate 82,127, forward strand.
GAAGTTGTGGCACTGGCCGATTTAACAGTAGCACCATAATGGAAATATCAAAGAAAAGAATACGAATCGACTATGCACCGCTTAATGTGGCTGTTTCCGTGGTGAATATCACGCCTAATAGCCCTGTCGTGCAGGTGTATAATGGCTTCTTGAATCAATACGAGCCGAATCGCGCCCTTTCTCCTACGGTCATACTTCCGCAGGTAGTGGCAAGTGCAGCGGATAACAGTTGGGGCGACCCTTATTCAAATCACGCGCTTGCTGATATGAAGTGGTTTGTCAATGGCGAGGATATATCAAAGTTGACTGAATGGGAAAATCTTTATTCCATCAACCAGAATGGCTCGTTGCGTGGGGCAATCTCCATAATGAAGAATCTTACCCCCGGTGAGCAGGTGTCACTGCATTTTGAGGGTGTCCTTGCTGATACGCGATTGGGGGTCAACATTCCCATAAAAACCGAGCCGATAGTGCTTTCATGTTCTGACAAGTCGCAGAATATGTATTCACTTGGTATCGGTGATGACCAGATTATCCAATATAATCCATTTAAGGATAAACTCGCACTCTATGAATATAAAGTTGCCCACGGATTACAGGCAGCATCCACATCCGCTCAAAGCGCAGCGACGGACGAAAACACATATAACCGAGTGATTTCCGTGTCTTTGTTCAGCGGTGATGCGGTAATAACTACCGGATATAGCATCAGATTGTTCCGTGTCAACACTGTAACATCCTTTACTGAGTTAACTGCCGGTGAAGATGAAGTAGTCGCCATTACACCTACGCAGATAACCTTAGACCTACGCTTAATCCAGAAATCGGATTATGTCATCCGGGCCTATGCGGAAAACCGTGAAGTCGCAATGGTGCAGTTTTCAGTCAATCGTCTGAATCCTCGCTATACAATACGAATGACTAACGGAACGGATATAAGTCCTTTTGACACCATGCGCTATGACGAGGTAATGGTGGACTATGACGGCAATGTTGTGGAATGTCCGGGAAGTCTTATCAGGATTCTTTGGTATGCAGATACATACGCAAAATCCAATGTGCTTCTTAACGAAGGTGACATCACCTTGTTTCTTCTTTCCCTTACGGGCATAGGGTCTTCCTATAATGATTCTTGGTTAGAACTCCATACGATGTCGGAACTCAAGGAAGCACATAGCATTGCTACTGATGAAGCTAACAACATCTTTACAGATGAAAATGGTAACGATTTAATTTTCAACTAATGAATTACATAATTGCAGATAAATCCAAAGCCGTCAACTACGGATTCCAAATTGAGACTCATCTTTGCAACGGAGATATGATGTGCATCAATGAAAAGGAATTGATGAACTCGGTTTGTATGTCCGGCAACTTGATAGAGCGTGCAGACAAACTCAGTGGAGTTGTCTGCGACCAGTATGAAGCTCTTGAATTTATGAACAATAAATAATCCACCACTATGTCTTATAGCGCACAAGGTAGTATAACAATCAAGCGATTAAGAAATGGCGATACGTTCTTTATTTCGCTTGAAATTGCCAATGGCATCCCTCTCTTTCAGGGTGTGGATGACAAGTCCGGCACCATCACTCCTGATTGGACTGTGGCCGCCAACCAGCCAATCATCGTTCCGAATGTAACATCTGCAAGGGGTGCCTCCGTTGCATTGTCTTTCCATCAATGGCAATACAATGGTGTGACCTTGAATTTCAATGGTTCAACCGATGCAGACGGATATAGGCTCGACAGCACCGGTGTATTCAAGATGAACACCACGACCGGGGCTTTAAGAATAGTCAAGAATCTTGCGAGTGCTACGAACATCGCAAATGACACGCTTACCTATTCCTGTGTGGCTACGGTAGGAGGTACTGAATATAACCTCCAGAAGTCAATCGATGTGCTTATTCAAAGCGTCGGTGCTACATCCTATGCCGGTTATGTAAATGCGACAACCGAACAGCTTACATCCGAAATCAAGTCAACGGTTCTTTCCACGAAGTTGTGGCTTGGTGCTTCCGAACTGACAAATTACTATGTGAAATGGTATCGTGACAATACCTTATGGAGCGCACAGAACGGCAAGAAATCCATTACCGTCACCAATGCTGATGTTGATGGCACTCAGCTTTTCATCGCGGAATTTTACAAGGATTCTTCAAGCACTACCCCTGTTTTCAGAGCCGGTATCAGAATCATAGACACCTCAGATGATTATCAGGTAATCTGCTTTATTTCTTCAACGCAGAAAGATGTTGATACCGGCAACCCCGTCACTGTCAAAGCAAAGATTGTTCGCTTCCTGCCTGACGGGTCGAATCAGGAAATCACACCCACCGGAGTGAAATGGAGAATGGACGTGATGGATAGAAAAACATGGGATGTAATCAAGTCCGTCACTACTAATTCTATCCAAGTCACAACAACTGAAACAGACCGCAATGGTGAGATTGGCGATGTCGAAGTTGTGGCAGAGGCTGAATGGAACTAACATTAATAACGTAATATATAGCAATAAATGGGAAAAAAGAATCTCGGAAACGCTACCGCAGTATCTTCAATTTTGAAGAGCAACGGCGTGTTTGTGGAAGTGAACGGCTCAGTACGCCGTATCACACTTGACAACTTTATGAACTCCATAAACACCGATGACGAGCAGTTGCTTCGGCAGATTGCTTGGGGTGTGCCTATAAATCAGGGCGTAAGTAGCCCGGAATGGGGTGTAGTCGGCAACACAGGTATGTGGAACGAATACAAGTCTATGGTCGGTCGTTATCTTGTAACCAATGATGGCAAGGCCGCGAAGCTCTCATCTGTCAATTCCGGTATCTTCGCTGACGGAACGACCCTTGACGAAACAAAGGGTCATGTAATGGTCATCGCGCCCCGTCTTTACTACACTGTCAAGCGTGATGCCGCCACTAATGTGGACTACCTTTGGATGTCCATGCTTCCTATCGGTGGTCATTTCATCGGCGATGCTGATGGTGGTGACTATATCTGTGTTGGTGCATACAAGGCTTCGCTTGTAGGAACAGCACTTACATCACGTTCAGGCGTAAAACCTCAAGGAGCAAAGACCATCACTCAGTTCTGGAACGCCGCACAGGTCAACGGCAAAAATTGGGGACTTGTCAACTATGACCATCGTCGATATATGATGATGCTGTGCCTTTCACAATATGGGAATCCTAATGTGCAAGCCAAAGTCGGATATGGCGTTGCAGGTTCATCAAGTGTTGATATTTGGGCGACTGCACAAAATCTTCTCACAGGTGCTACGAAGTCACTCGGAGATGCTAATGGTAAAATCAACATCACTGTCACAAACGGTGACATTAAAGGTGTGGATTGTTCAAGAGTTAACCTTAACGGGTTTGAAGATGCTTGGGGCTGGCAGTGGGAAATGATTCAGGGCGCATATTTCGGCAATTCTGCCAATACAGCGCAGAATGGTAATGAGTTCTATATCTACGAGGGTAATCGTATGCCATCTGATGCTGAACTGGCTACACACCCAACAGGTAAGTATCGTCAGATTGTTCGACGTACCGTATCGTCTGATACAAGTGGATATATCGAGAAGATGACGCTTGGCGAATACTTTGACCTTATAAGCACCAAAGCCGGTGGCGGTAGCAATTCATATTGGTGTGACTACGAATACATCAATAATACTGGTCAGTTGCTGCTCTGGGGCGGTCGGGCGACTGGCGGTTCGTACTGCGGTCTCGGTTGCGTTTATTCGAGGAACGCTTTCTCGTACTCGAGTGCGAATTACGGCTCTCGCCTTGCTTATTATGGCCCCCTTACCTTTATGGACGGAAAAGAGCTTATGGCCACTGTCTGATGGAAAAAGAGTAAAGGTTAAGTAATCAGCGAATTATCTTATTAAAGAGAACATTGACATTCTGAAAAGCCATTCAAAACCCGAATCATATAAATAAGTACGTCAACGTATTTCGGTGCGTGCAGCGTATTCGGAACGATTTCGGTAGGTAGATGGGGATGAGTTGCTGCTCTGGGGCGGTCAGGCGAATAACGGTTCGTACTGCGGTCTCGGTTACGTTAATTCGAGGAACGCTTTCTCGAACTCGAATGCGAATTACGGCTCTCGCCAAACTTGAATGAAAGGGTAAAACCCAATCAGATAAAATTCCCCAGAGCCTTGACCCTGCGCTTATAATGAACTACGCAGCGTAACGGATTGGAATACTATCCGTGATGTCAAAACATATATAGCGGAAAGGTCTGCACCTTGCAGCAGACAAGCGGAGCAAGTAGGATGTGGATACATTTCGGAAGTTCCGGGCAGAGAGTTCAAGCAAGCTGATTGCATTTTAGTTGGATTCTTATTATTGAACTTATAAGAAAGTTAGTTTGGCAAAAATAAAAAACTCGGCTTTTCAGAATATGATAAAAATATTATATTGATGCTTTCATTTGAAGAAATACAATGGCAATCAATGACTTTTGAAGAAATTGATTCAATCTTGATAGAACGTGTACGCATCTATGAGGATGCTATTGCCAAGCGTGGCGGTAAACGACCAAAGCGTGAGGGATTCATTATGGAACGTATCGCTAATATAGATAATCTTCGTCTTGCTGACCGAAAGGCTCAAGAAGGTAAGACGAAAAGAATTATCATCGTCAATGGCAAAGAGGTAAGAATCCCTAACAAATACATCCAAAAGCATAATGAAAACGCTGAAAAGGAGCTAAGGGATTTACAAAAAATGATTCTGACCCTAACATTTCCACCACCGAATTATCGTAGTGAGTTTCTAAAAACTGACGCTGGTAAGGTGCGGGAACTGATTAAACAGAATTATTATCCGTGGCGAATCCTGCAACACGCTATTATGCTTGTTGTATCACCTCGTATTTTCGGAAGTCTGATTACTGATACTTTTGCCTGTGTTAAGGGTAAAGGACTCCATTTCGGTGTAAGGCGTATCAAAAGAACAATGCGAAGACATCCGGAACTTAAATGGTTTTGGAAAACGGATTTCAAAAAATACTATCAAAGCCTACCTCACGAACTTGTAAGGTCTTCTTTAAAAAGACTATTCAAGGACAAGACGTTTATTCGTCTAATTGACATCGTGGTTCTCGCTTATGATAGTGGCATTGAAGTTATAAAAGAATTGGAAAATGAAATCATTCGGAATCAGAGGAACCCCTATTGGGGCCGTGTCAAGCCAGACATTAGGAAATCTCGCAATAAGCCACATCGACCATCAGATGAAACAAGGCGGTAAGAAAGCCGCATATTTCCGCTATTGTGATGATGTGACAGGATTCGCCCGGACAAAGGCGGAAGCAGTCAGAGCTATGAAGAAATTTCAAAGACTGTCTGCGGAAGTCGGAATAGTTCTTAAAGCAAGTGCAGTTGTATCGCCCATAGGTAGAAACATATCGGATGATGAAAGACGAGAACGGAAAAAGAAGAGAAAAAGGCAACGTGGTGGTAGATGGAAGAAGTATCGACTTTCTGGGATACTGCTTCACTCCGACCAACGTAAGAATAAGGAAATCGATTAAACAATCTTTCGCAAGAAAAGCAAAACGTATAACCAACGATAAGCGTAGGCGTGAAGTCCTTGCCTCCTATTGGGGATGGTGCAAATGGGGTCATTGCCGAAACTTATGGAACAAAGTAACCAATAACGATATGAGCTTCGCAGATATAGGCATATCAGGTCGTATAACGACAAAAGATGGTCAGAAATACTTCGATGTGAAGAAAATCAAGATTGACACTATCCTCAATCTTCCCATAACGGTAGTTGATTTTGAAACCAACATCAGTACGCCACACGGCCCCGGTAGATATGCGGTCAAAATCCAACACAACGGAGAGGACTGCAAATTCTTCACCAATTCTTTTACATTGAAGAGTATGCTTGACCAAGCAAAGGCAAAGAACGCATTTCCGATTGATACTGTCGTCAAGAAAAAAGACATCGGAGGCAAGTTCCCTGATTACTATTTTGAATAACCCTTATAACAATCAGAACAATGAAATGTAATTACCAATTTGCGAATATTCCCGAATCTGGGATTATCGCGTATCCAGAGGGTGAAATCCTGCGCATCTTCTTTGACATCACTCCGTCACAGACCGCACCAGTAGAGTCCGAGGAGGAAATCGATGAAGATGCAGACATCCCTCAGACCTATGACTGCAATCAGGTGGATGTGCATGGTCGTAACTACAACGAAATCGTAAGTGCCATCGTAAGTGACAAGTATTCTAACAACGATGTTCAGGCGATTATCGCCAACTACACCGAGGCTATGGATGACACGTCCGAAATGGATGGCGAGAAGCGCGAGGAATACCTCAATGAATATTCCAACTATCAGCAGTGGCGCAAGCACGCTAAGTCAATCGCCACAGTAGTTCTTGAACAATTAGACTGAATCTAACACGCCTATGCTACACGCACAGGGAAGTATCACTATCAGGCGCAGGCCAAAGGACGGTAATCCGGGAGCGGATGCCGTCCGTTACTGGCTTGTGCCAAGTGTTACCCAAATCAAGAAGACGGATGACGGAAAATATCATCCAACATCAATTACTTGCGAAAAACGCAAGCAGACAGGTAATTCCAGCCCTATTGCCACATCAGAGGGAACATTGAAATATCAGTTTGGATATACTGATAATTCAACATCAGCACTCACAAATTATTCCTCAGCTATAACCATACCGGCAAATTGTCAATGGATTAAGTTTGTGCTTTATGTGAATAATGTCGATGTTGCCGCTGAAACTGTGTCTGTGGTAGCAGATGGCGAGAGCAATTTCCTGTTAGACCTCAGTAATGAAATGCAGGGCATCCCATGCAATTCATCCGGCACGCCCACGACGAGCGGCACCCTTGCATCCACGACCGCCACGGTATATAAGGGTGCAAAGGTAGATACCGGGTGGAAGTTCAGCAAGGAGGAT
>JAAVCP010000037.1 GCA_014802265.1 Bacteroides sp.
CCAATACGTTCATATTCTTAATGTTTTTATAATGAACGCTTTGGCGATTCATTTGTATCTGCAAAATCAATATATTAACTTAATTTTCAATAACTTCAGTATTTTTTACCGAACCATTGTAGAGAGATAAGTAGGTGTAAGACAATAACGTTTGAAAATGGATTTCATTGTATTAACTATTTAATAAACCATACTTACTTTACTTATCATATGTTTTAATAAAGGTACTTTAGAAGTAAACTATCCAATATCAAAGGAATTATTCCCCGCTAAATTATATCGGTGGTAAATATAAATTACTGCTCCAGTTGCTTATATTATTTCCGGCGAACATTAATACTTTTGTTGATTTATTTGCCGGCGGATTAGACGTTACCCTGAACAAAGACTTCCTAAATCAATTGATGATATTAAATTGCACCTTATTGGGAAAGGAATTGGTGAATCGATAACTGTGATAGATGATGATATTAAGAGATTAATAAATATTGGATTTGGTGCATCCGAGGAATTAAGCTATGGTCACCCAATTAACGATGAGTGACATGGAAGATTTTTTGTTTTGAATAAGGATTTTGTCAGTTTTGTTGGAGATGGGTGGGGATAATAAATAAATTTTGATTAACTTTGCCATTGACTAAGGAAGATAATTATGAAATTCTCACTTAAAATCTTGTTTATTCTCGTGGTTTCTGTTTGCGGGCTATGTGTGAAGGCTGCAACAAATGATGAGAACAGTTTGGAAGGAAAGAGGTTATGCGTCTTTGGCGACAGCTATGTGCGTAATCATCGTTGCCCTGTATCGGAGACTTGGCATGCCAAAGCTGCTGCCCGTCTTGGAATGAAATATGAGAACTACGGTGTCAATGGAAGCTCGGTGCTTTATGACCGCACTGAAGAAGGCTTCGGACCTGCAATGACAGAACGCTATAAGGAACTTCCGGATTCTATAGACTGTCTACTACTCATTGCCGGACATAATGATGCCTACATGACAAAGACAGATGATGATGTGGCTCAATTCAAAATAGCACTTACACAACTTATCACAGACCTTAAGCGAAGGTATCCTGACACGCAAATAGGCTATGTATTACCTTGGAGCGTTGAGAAAGAAAACTTTACTCAGGTGATAGCTGTGATTAAAGATGTTTGTGAAGGAGAGTGTGTCCCGGTCTTCGACGCTGAAGAAGCAGGTGGAATAAAAGTAAACGACATAGCTTTCAGAAGAATATATTTTCAAGATGGAGGTGAGCGTGACACCGCTCACCTTAACGATGAGGGTCATAACCTTATTGTTGACAAAGGAACGGAGTTTATTAAAAATATAATGATAAATGATTAATTTTTGGAATTAATCATTTATCATTCATTACTGATCATTAATCATTAAACCTATATATATGTTTTCTAAAGAGACTTACGTAGGGCGCAGAAAAGCCCTCAAAGAGAAAGTTGGCAGCGGATTGCTCCTCTTCCTCGGAAATAACGAGGTAGGCATGAATTATGCCGACAACACATACGATTTCCGTCAGGATTCCACATTCCTGTATTTCTTCGGTCAGGCATACGCCGGACTCAATGCCATAATTGATATTGACAACGACCGTGAGATAATATTTGGCGACGAACTAACCATAGACGATATCGTGTGGATGGGTACTCAGCCAACCCTACATGAAAAGGCAGCCAGGGCAGGCGTGACAGATGTGCGTCCTTCGGCAGATCTTGAAAAATATCTTGCAGCCGCAAAGAGCAAGGGGCAGACAATCCATTATCTTCCTCCGTACCGCCCTGCCCATAATCTTGCACTCCAATCACTCTTGGGGATAAAGCCGGGCGCAGAGCAACCATCAATTCCGATGATACGCGCCATCGTTGACCTCCGTAATCATAAGACTGCAGAGGAGATCGAGGAGATTGAGAAAGCTTGTAACGTCACTGCCGACATGCATATAACGGCTATTAAGATGCTACGTCCCGGAATGAGAGAGTGTGAAATCAGTGCTGCTATTGAGGAAGTGGCACAGGCAGCCGGTATGAGACTTTCTTTCCCGACTATCGCTACTGTCAACGGTCAGACTCTTCATAACCATTACCACGGTAATATCTGCAAGCCCGGTCAGATGCTTCTTGTAGACGCAGGAGCAGAGACAGAGATGGGGTATGCCGGCGATATGTCGTCAACTATTTGTGTTGATCCGAAATTCACAACCAGACAGAAAGAGATATATGATATTCAGGTGGCATCACATTTGGCTGCCGTAGACGCATTACGTCCGGGTGTGCCCTTCAAAGATGTCTATGAGCTTTCATGCCGTGTAGTTTGTGAAGGATTGAAGAACTTAGGCATTATGAAAGGTGATCCCGCTGAGGCAGTAGAGGCAGGTGCCCATGCTATGTTCTATCCCTGCGGACTCGGGCACATGATGGGGCTTGACGTGCATGACATGGAGAATCTCGGTGAGGTATGGGTAGGTTATGACGGTCAGCCCAAGAGCACACAGTTTGGCAGAAAGTCATTGCGCCTTGCCCGTCCGCTGGAGCCTGGTTTCGTACACACCATCGAGCCGGGAATCTACTTTATCCCTGAACTTATCGACCTCTGGCGCTCACAGCATAAGTTTGAAGACTTTATCAACTATGCAGAGGTAGAGAAATGGCGCGACTTTACCGGGCTGCGCAATGAGGAAGACTACCTCATCACCGAAACCGGCGCACGTCGTCTCGGCAAGAAGATACCCCTCACCACAGAAGAGGTGGAGGCTATGAGATGACGGGCAGGTTTGCTCCTTCCCCTTCCGGGAGAATGCATCTTGGCAACGTTTTTACAGCTCTTATTTCCTGGCTGTCGGTCAGGAAACACGGGGGCAAATGGATACTGCGGATTGAGGACCTCGATCCGCAGCGTTCTCGTTTAGACTATGCCAGACAGATAGAAGATGATCTTCAATGGCTCGGGCTGAATTGGGATGAGGGTGGCGTTGATGCAATAGGGGAGAACGGACCCTATATGCAAAGTCAACGCAATGACCTTTATGAAGAAGCGTTGGAAAAACTTATCCTTACAGGTCTGACTTATCCATGCTCCTGCACCCGTGCTGACATCATGGCAACTCAGGCACCTCACGAGAGTGACGGGCGTGTGGTCTACGCAGGGACTTGCCGCCCAAAGAAACTTGGGGGCATGCGTGACTCAAATCCAGAACAAGTGAGAGCCACACGGTTGTTTGTGCCTGACGAGGAAATAGTGTTCACCGACCGTCTTTTCGGACCACAATCAGTTAATCTCTCAACTCATTGCGGTGATTTTATACTTCGTCGCGCCGATGGCGCGTGGGCTTATCAGCTTGCCGTGGTGGTTGATGATGCGTTAATGGGTATAAGAGAAGTGGTGAGAGGATGTGATTTACTTTTGTCGTCGGCACAGCAGATTTATCTGTATCGTCTCCTTGGATTGGAACCTCCTGAATTTGCACATGTCCCTCTTCTGTGTAATGAAGCACGGCAACGACTCTCCAAGCGAGATAAATCACTTGACATGGGGACGCTGCGAAAAGAATATACCCCCTCACAGATTGTGGGATGGCTGGGATATTATGCCGGCATAATGCCCGAGCCGTTTCCAATAAGCGCAGAAGGATTGCTGCCTCTTTTCTCGTGGTCAGCACTAAGAAAAGAGACAGCGGTAGTAAATTGAATTATTTGAAATTCACCTCACGGGCGCAGCAGATAGAACACTGCTCCTGTGGGGTGCCATTCGTTGCGTGGTCCATAGCTGTTGGCAGCCTCAATAGTGTAGGCAAAGCGTGCCCCGTCAGAAATCTCGTAGAGTGATATGGTTTTATAGGAACGTGATTGCATCACGTATCCCATCACTTCCCAGCTTTCGTCAGGCTGAATAAGTGAAAGGGTCTGGTTTCCGTCAATGTCAATTTTAGTATATAAAGGTATGGAACCTTCCATCTGTTGGGTATAAAGTGCCCCAAGCACACCAAAAGAGATAAGTCCATATTCATTTTCAAGGCGAAAAGACTCGTCATATCCGGTAACGTAGCGGTACTGCCTTCCGTTGGTGTTCTGAAGGAGTGGCACCGTGGCATCGTCGGCATACTGGCTGTCAGATATACGTCTTTTAATTTCATTGTCTACTTCCTCTTTTATTTCCGGATCGGAGATGGCAGCAGATATGGGCAGCAAATCTCCTTCTGAAAGGGAAATGAGAGAATAATTGTCTTTTGCTCCTGATTCTTGCCACGCTGCATTATCTCCAAGAATCCCCGTCTCAGAATTATATTCAATCAAGTCTGGGTCACCACCTGAGAAAATTTTTGTCAACGATGCCCCATAATTGTTTAGTCCGGAGAGTGTGAGGGTAAGGTCGGGTCCCAGTTTACCTAAGAGTGCCGCTTCAGCAGCATCAGCTCCTTGGCGTGCAAGTGATAGTTTTTCTTTTGAGTCCGCATCAATGAATGCACTGTAAATGGTTTTGACGGCTGTCCCTACGTTTGCGCGACACAAGAAGTGTGTGCCATAATAGTCAACGAGTGATTTGGCACGCATATACTTGATATCTCTTTCAAAATCACTGTCAAGAGCCTTCTCCAATACTGACTGGAGGGTAAGAATCCCACCAATTTGCTGACGTTGCCATGATATATACATCAGCATTGTGGCACTTGGTGAAGCAGATGTAAGTGTACCGATAAAGCACAGATTGGGAGCAGAAGGAGTGTAGGCGATCCCTACGTTTGCCATTAGGTCAGTAAGAAAATCTTTAGTGTCGCTTCCGGCATATACTTCTCCCATGCTCGTGGCAGGGGCAGCAAATACTGTCAGGGCGTCTGAAGGAAGTTTGTTGATATCAATGACTCTCCCTCTCATTGATGACACTGATAGATAATTTCCTGTAATGTCATAGCCATATCCGAGTATGTTTTCCATACCATGCCATGTCTCACCCTTGATTTCGGTGCGGCATTCTGTTGAGGCAGGGCTTACATAGTAGTCGGTTTCAATAGGTCCCGGAGTAGGGTTATTGACAGGAGGGGTAGTATTGAGAGAGGGAGAGTCACCACACGCTGCGAGTGGCAATAAGGAAATTATACCCAGGAAATTTTTTAGCTTCATAATTCAAAGGTTTATGTAAGGAAGGGGGAGAGGAGGAAAAGAATTATCTTTAATATAGACGTGATAAATCGTCAATTGTTACATTCTGTCTGAAAAGTTTTTGTGAGAGTTGAATAAAATGACTATCTTTGCGGAAATAACATTACAGATGACAAAGCAAAAGGGAATTGGGAAAGGTGGATTGCTCCTGTGTGCGCTCGCGATGGTTGCTATGTGCGCGGTCTCGTTCTGGCTGCGTCCTGATCGGCGTATCTCCGGAGAATTAGGGATATGTCTGCCCTCACCCAACTTATGGACTATTAATCCTGTGTCATCATGGCTTATCAACACGGTGATGTTGGGAGGATGTGCTGCCGCCGGTTTTTTTCTAAACCGCACCTATAACTTTATACGTTCCACACACCCGGTGTTGAGTTCATTATTTTTGGTGCTTGCTGCCTCAAATCCATGGATTACGGGCTATTTGAGCTCCTCCACACTGTTGTGTGTGATCAATCTGTTGTGCATCACTATCATGTTCCGGACATTCCGTTCTGGTAATGCTACTCAGGAGATGTTTGTTATAAGCACGTTTATTTCGGTGGGTTCCATGTTTCAGCACGCCTTCCTGCCAATGATTGTGGCATACATAGGTTCTGCCATTGTGATGAAGGTGTTCCGATTCAAGGAGTGCCTGGCTATGCTCATGGGCTTGGTTGCTCCTTATTGGGTTGGAATAGGGTTAGGGCTGATACCCCTCGAGTGGTTTCGTATGCCTCAGATCACCAATCTGTTTATTGATTATGCCCATGCTTCTGACCTGTTCCTGTTGGTATTCAGTGTAGGGCTTGCAATTTTCTGTGGTTTTATTTTAGGAATAAACAACAGTATAAAACTTTATGCTGGCAACTCACAGGTGAATGCCATGAACCTGACAATAACCTTTGTGGGGGTAGTTAGCAGCGTGTGTGTTTTCATAGATTTCTCTAATATGATGGCTTATGTAGCCACAATCTATTTCTCATTGGCAGTGCAGATGGCAAATTTGTGTGCCTTGTGGAATGTGAAGAGAGAACGCCTGGTCGTGGCAATTCCCGCAATAATTTATATCGGTTTTTTTATAGCTATGGTACTTAACTGATTATAAAATATTGTTGTGAGGATAGGCTTTTTAGGAAAAGTACAAATTAATTATGAAACTAAAAATTGTAGTAGACGATAAGATTCCATTTATTGAAGGCAGGCTTGAACCTGTAGCTGAAGTGGTTTATGCTGCACCGGCAGATATTATGCCCGAGCTTGTTAAGGATGCCGATGCGCTGCTTGTAAGGACACGTACAAAATGCGATGAAAACCTATTGGGTACTTCCAATGTCAAGTTGGTGGCTACGGCTACAATCGGTATGGATCATTTTGATAGGGAATGGCTCGGCAAAGCCGGAATTACAGCTGTAAATGCTGCCGGATGTAATGCTCCCGGGGTTGCACAATATGTCTGGTCTTCTTTGCTGCGTAATGGCTTTGATAGTTCTCGTCATACTCTCGGCGTTGTGGGATTCGGACATATAGGCTCAATTGTGGCTGACTGGGGACGTAAAATGGGTGTAAAGATTCTGGTGTGTGACCCTCCACGAAAGGATATGGGCATGGAAGATGAAGAATATCTTCCGATGGAGAAATTACTCAGAGAGTGTGATGCCGTTACTCTGCACACTCCGCTTACACATGATGGCAAATATCCTACATTTCATCTTATATCGGAAAAAGAGTTGAAGATGATGAAACCGGGAGCTATTCTCGTTAATGCCTCCCGTGGACCTGTGGTTGATAACACGACATGGCGCGACTATCTGAAGAATTCAGATGCAAGGGGGATAATAGATGTATGGGAAGGGGAGCCTGCTTTAGATAAGGAACTCCTGCAACTTGCGGAGATAGCAACTCCTCATATTGCCGGTTACTCTTTGGAAGGTAAGGAACGTGCCACCCGTATGGTGCTTGAGGCTGTGGAGAAAAAGTTTGGTGTGACAGTAGATAAATCAGGGCTTGAAGGAGCCTATCAGGCACCGGAAATGGTTAATCCGGAAAAGATCGTTGCATCTTATGATCCCTATGTTGACACCTCTTTGCTTCGAAATGCTTCTGATGAACTTGAACGTCTTCGTGACACCTATTGTCTGAGAAGGGAGCCGCAGCTATAACCAACATTAAACACATGGCACACGAAAAGAAATATTATGTAGTGTTTAAGGGAAGAAATCCGGGAGTATATGACAACTGGAGCGATGCCTTGGAACAGATTGAGGGATATGAAGGTGCGAGTTTTAAGGGCTATGTAACGTCGGCAGAGGCTTCTGCTGCATTTCGAAACGCCATGAAGAAAGTTGACGGCAAAGACCTTGGCAATTTTCTTGCCAAGGTCAGCAATCATAATCTGCCGAAATCCGGGAAACCGGATTATATGACAAACCCGGAAGTAGATCTTGATGCATGGGCTGTAGATGCATCTTGTCTTGGCAATCCCGGGAGAATGGAATATCAAGGTGTTGAACTCATGACAGGGCGCACCCTCTTTAGAATAGGACCCTTTGAAGATGCCACCAACAATATAGGTGAGTTTCTTGCCATTGTGCATGCGATGGCTCTTATGACGCAACAGGGGAAATTTCATAACATCTATTCCGATTCCGTGTCCGGCATGGCATGGGCACGCAACCGTAAGATAAAGACCCAACTGAAACCTACACACCGCAACGGCAAGGTGTTTGAACTTATGGCGCGAGCCGTGACATGGCTTAACACCCACCAGTTTCCTGCCAAGGTGCTTAAATGGCAGACCGACAAGTGGGGAGAAATCCCGGCAGATTTCGGAAGAAAATGAAATAAGAATATTATGTCTATGGCAGAATCAGATAAGGAAGAGGTGAGGTCTATGCTTCTTCACAGTGGGGCTGTAGCTGTTGGATTTGCAGTAGCGGAAAATGTCAATGAGAGAGTGATGAGCCATTATATGGACTGGGTAGAGGGAGGCAAACATGCAGATATGGATTATCTGCGCCGGCACATTCCGTTGAAAAGAAATCCGGATTCTGTGTTGCCGGGAGTTGCTACGGTTATCAGTATGGCTTTCAGTTATGCACCGAGGGCATTCCGTAGCCCGGAATTACCTCAGATAGCCTGCTACGCTTATGGATATGACTATCACGACGTAATAAGAAAAAGACTAACGACGATTGTAGAGCAACTTAAAGAAAAGTTAGGAGGAGACTGGAGAATATGTATTGATTCCGCTCCTCTTGCAGAGAGATACTGGGCTTTGAAGAGCGGCATAGGCATAAGAGGACTGAATGGATCTGTGATAGTGGCAGGCAGTGGGGGATATGTCTTTCTTGCGGAGATATTATCCACAATTGTTTTTCCTCCTGATAACCCTTCACATGGGGAATGTAAAAAATGCGGAGCATGCCAAGAGGCATGTCCGCAAAATGCTTTATACATTGACGGGTGTGTTGACTCACGCCGTTGTCTTAACTATCTTACTATAGAACACCGTGGGGAATGGCAGGGTGAATATGCGCTTTATATGAAGACTAAAGCAGCTTGCCAAACTCTCTATGGGTGCGATATATGTCTGCGCGTATGTCCTCACAACGTTGGGATCACTCCAACTAATATTCCTGAGTTTGAGCCGCGGTCTGCTATAATGACCTTGAGGACAGAAGAGATTGCTCAATTATCTCAAGAACAGTTTTCTGCTTTGTTTAAGGGTTCACCTATAAAAAGAGCAAAACTTGCCGGCATAATGCGCAACGCACTTAATATTATTTCGAGTTCTGTTTCTTCAGAAGGTCGCGAATCTCTGTGAGAAGCACTTCTTCTTTTGTGGGTTCCGGAGCAGGGGCAGGTGCCTCTTCTTCTTTCTTTTTGAATTTCATAATTACGCGAAGAGCCACAAAGATGGAGAACGCAATTATAAAGAAGTCGACAACGTTCATAATGAAGGTGCCGTAATTGATGGCAACTTCCTCGACTGCGGCTACGCCATCAGCAGCAGGGGTTCCCTCCTTGATGACATACTTCAGTTGACTGTAGCCTGAACCACCGGTCACCAGAGAGATTACCGGCATAATGATATCGTTGACAAGAGACGATACGATCTTGCCGAAAGCACCGCCCACGATTACACCGACTGCCATGTCAACGACATTGCCCTTCATTGCGAATTCTTTAAAATCTGTAAGAAATTTTCCCATTTTATTAATATATTAAGTTTAAATTGTGCGAATTTAATAAAAAATTTGCTAAAAACAGCAATTTTTTTAGTATTATAACACCGATGAGTTAAAAAACGTTCATTTATGATTGCCAAACAATTTTTTTTTATTAATTTTGCATACGAAAACAGGTCGGTTGGAATGCCTTCCCGGGTATTGTCAGCCATAAAATCTTAAGGCAATGATTTCAAGTCAATCTTGTCTGATCTAAGTTAAAAAGGAAAAAAGAGTTTATTAAAATATTATCAACCCAAAACAATATTTTATAGCAATGACAAAAATTGGTATTAATGGCTTCGGCCGTATCGGACGTTTCGTATTCCGTGCCTCTACAAAGAGAGACGACATTGAGGTAGTAGCAATCAACGACCTTCTTCCGGTTGACTACATGGCATATATGCTCAAATATGACACAATGCACGGTCGTTTTGACGGCACTGTAGATTATGATATGGAGAAGAGCCTTCTCATCGTTAACGGTAAGCCCATCCGTGTCACAGCTTGCAAGAACCCTGCTGAAATTGGTTGGGGCGAGGCTGGTGCTGAATATGTAGTTGAGTCAACAGGTCTTTTCCTTACTAAGGAGAAAGCTCAGGCTCACATCGAGGCTGGTGCCAAGTATGTTGTTATGTCTGCTCCTTCTAAGGACGACACCCCGATGTTTGTTTGCGGTGTTAACGCCGACACTTATGCAGGTCAGCAGTTCGTTTCTAACGCTTCTTGCACCACCAACTGTCTTGCTCCTATCGCTAAGGTGCTCAACGACAAGTTCGGTATCAAGGAGGGTCTTATGACTACTGTTCACTCTACAACTGCTACTCAGAAGACTGTTGACGGTCCTTCAATGAAAGACTGGCGTGGTGGTCGTGCTGCTTCAGGCAATATCATTCCTTCTTCAACAGGTGCTGCTAAGGCTGTAGGTAAAGTTATCCCTGAGCTCAATGGCAAGCTCACCGGTATTTCTATGCGTGTCCCCACTCTTGATGTGTCTGTAGTTGACCTTACTTGCAACCTTGAGAAGCCCGCTACTAAGGAGGCTATCTGCGCTGCAATGAAAGAGGCTGCTGAAGGCGAACTTAAGGGTGTTCTTGGCTACACTGAAGATGCAGTGGTTAGCTCTGACTTCCTTGGCTGCCCCCTCACTTCTATCTTCGACGCTAATGCCGGCGTTTACTTGACTGATAATTTCGTTAAGGTTATCTCTTGGTATGACAACGAGATCGGCTACTCTAACAAGGTGCTTGACCTCATCGCTATCATGAAGAAATATAACGGCTAATCAGCCCGACTTTTCAGTCGCAACATCAAAAAGGAGCGGATTCCACATTGGGATTCGCTCCTTTATATTTAACTCCTACTGTCATCAAGTTAGATGAAGGAGTCAGATCAGATATTCTCTATCTCAGACAGTGTAAGACCGGTAAAGAAAGCTATGTCTTCCTTCCCCATTCCTTTGGTCAACATATTTTTTGCGATCTTAATCTTCTCCTCGGCACGCCCCTCAGCACGCCCTTCAATATGTCCCTCAGCGCGTCCTTCGGCACGTCCTTCGGCACGAGCCTTGGCACTCGCTTCCTTTGCCGCCTGTTTTGCTGCCTGTTTTGCCGCATACTGTATTCCGAGCTGTGTGTCTCGCAGTTTCTCCAGCGACTGGCTGTAGGCAACCATCTCGTCCTCACGCAGCGCGTTGCTTTTCGCCGCCTCAAATATTACGGAGTATTTCCCCTCACGGTAAGCCAATGACGTATTATCCATATTCTGCATGTTTTTTATAAGAAACAACACCTGCTGCAACTTTGTTTCACACTGCTCCCAGCTTTTTGGGATCTCCCTGAGGGAACAGAGCAGTATGTGCACTTTGTCAGTGAGTGCCTCTCCGCTGTCGCGGTCTGCCAGCATTACATCCCTTACCGTCCTGGGGGACAGGTGGGTGAAGTTGAAGTCGGTGACGGCGACTGCAAACACCGGGTCAAGCACGTAGTCCCATCCCGCCTTTCCCTGCCCAGCCACCATCTTCGCGACATAGTACACTATCCTCTCCTCAAATGGCGGGGTATATATGTTCTGCATTTCCAGTATGAAGTGGTGATCGGCGGTCGTCTCCCCTGCCCCCTCCTCTGTTGTCTGCCCTTCTGGGAAGTATGGGGAGTCGGTTCTCTTTATTAGAGAGGTGCAGTATACGTCGTACACAATCCTCTTCCCCTTCTCCTGCGATGGGAGGACCTCCTTGTCGTGGTACTTTACGTCGTTCACGAGCAGCTTCCCCTCGAACAGGGCGTTAAGGAACACAATCAGTGCCTCCTTATGCTCAATTGAGCCGAATGCTCGTTTGAAGCCGAAATCCGTCTGGAGGCTGATAAACGGCGTTTTGATTTCTATTTTGTCCATAGGTGATGGGGATTACGATTGGTTCACAAAGTTAGTATAAAAAAGCGAGTAACACAAGTAGTTGCCTTAATTTTCATTCAGGAAACTGCTTTGTCCTGAATTGATGAACGACATCCCCACAAAGCATGTGCTTTATGCAGGATTAATACAAACTATGATAAAGGAATCACTGAAAATATATACTGTAAATTTGGAGGTACTCTAAATATATTTTAGTAGCTGTTAATCAGCGAGGAGTATGTTGTAAATTATAGGAATTATGAGTGATTTGAAAAATAATAGAGATTATAAAAAACTCTTAACCCGCGGGGGATATAGATGATTTAAATGTTTATATTAGATTAATTAATAGTATCTTATGTAATAATATGTTATAAAACATAATTAGGAAATTTGGAAGATATTGCAATTATCTCTACTTTTGCTAATAGATGCAAAGAGTTGTGTCTGTTTAATTTTTGTTTTTAAGAAGCGTTTTTGTTTTATCCTTCAGTCCGAAATCGCCAAATTTTGATCGTAGGGATTAAACATCCATGAAATGCTCATGCTGGTCGTATATCCACTCCCGACCACGGGATATGTATATATGCACAGCGTGGGTGTGGAGTGGACTGTTTATTTACGAGATGGCGTTTGGCGATGCCAGGACTGAGATAGACTGAACAATCGCCCGCGCTTCTCTATTTTATCTATAATGCTGAATTCGGGGCGGTGAGGAAGCACCACAACTGACCTATGCAAATTCTTTTGAAGAGCGTATTATGCACATGCATGGCTTTTGCAGCCACAGTCAGCACCCAAGGTATGCAGATGGAAAATTTGGATCATCATCTGCTTGATTCATCGGGGAAGTATGTAACCGTTCAAGCCGGAGAGTTAAGTCCGCAGGCTCAAAAAATCTGGCAACTCTCACACCCGGATGTACCCGTACCGACACCGAAAGTAACCATGCTTAAGGCTCCACAAAGAGCGGAAGAGGAGTTTTATACAGTTACTCCTGTGCTTGCTGACTATCCTGAGATGAATCTCTCACCGGGTATGTATTCTTTCGCATTTCTTAATGGGGAACCTGAAAATCTATATCAAGCCATGTACTTTGGTCCGGCGTTCTCTATACCTTTTAATCTTCCTGCAGGTGTATATGACTTTGTCTTATATTTCTGGAGCGCTGAGTCAGATGGCATAAGATGTATTTTGAAAGAAGATGTTGAGGTAAATGGGGATATGGAAATAACTGCTGATCCGGCAGAAGCTACGGAGCATATTGTGTTCCGACCGGTTTTGGCTGATGGGGAAAGAATTCGTACAGAATTATGGATAGAGACAGCATCAGGAGAGTGGGAAATAGCAGATGCCGGTAATTGTGCACAGGCTGATTATTTCACTCAATTTGTCTATAAGGATGTAGATTTCATGCTATATACTATGAATATAGTTGACCGTACAGATGAAGAAGGGAATGTGGTATCAGGAAGCCGACCCGGAGATGTCTGGATAAGTCCCTCATCAAAGCTAAAAGTTTACCAAAAGACAGTTGTCTGTCAACAAGAGGAGGGAGTTTCTTTGATAGTAGTCGGTGCTGATATTATTAAAAATCAGGAACTTTCAAATGATCCTGTAAATTATACTGAACCATTAACTGCTAATTTTGCTGATTGCTTGATTATGCCGGAAATAGAACAGGGTCCTTATAGTCCAAATCCGTATATTGCCGGATGTGCCGGATTCTCTACTTTTATTAATGGAAACTATAGTGGAAGTAATGGCTTGGAGTCTATAGGAAAAACTTGGGATAGCACGACCTATCGCTTATGTATGGATCCAAACTATAGACCTGAGGTAATGGTGATACCTCAGATTTATAAAATATTTACTGCCGATAACGAAAAGGGAATATCTTATTCGATAGTGGCACCTCTATATTCGCCGGAGAATAATCAATGGGTTGCAGGTCATCAACCGTCAATTTTTACCCATAATAATTATTTCCTTGCTATTACAAATAATCAGAATGAGGGGAAAGTAGATGAGCCATATAATTACTTCTATTCAGTGCCCGTGACTGATGACATAGTATTTGGTGATAACGTACCGGTAACAGTATTTTTAAAACCAACAAATCAATTTAGTTATAGTTTTGTAGGAAGATATGGAGAAATCCGCACTATTGATTTCTATAGTAGTACACTAAGTGTGAAGTGTAACGGAGAAGAATTATGTTCTGATTATTTTGATTTATCCAATTTCTTTTGGAGTGAAGAAGGACAACAGGAAGGAGAATGGTCAATGGTAATCAATAACGAAAATATTGAAGTTGATGGTCTTCGGGGTCGTAATCATTGCGAGATGAACTTTGTTAATGGATCAGTAGGTCTTACGCCAACTGTGATGCAAATGCAGCTGCGCACTATAGATGACAAAGTTACTGATAAGTTTACAATGTCTGAGGAAGGTTTGTTGACTTTCTATGCCGGTGGTTTTAAATTTGATTATAATCCAATAACATTCGGACAATGGTTTTCATATGAACCGCTTGATGAGGTAAAGGTGGAGTATTCGCCCTATGGAAGCGAAGACTACAGTCTGCTTAATGTGTCAGAGGATCCTGAGAAGTTCTTTATGCCGGGTTATGGTGCCTATTATTATGCTGAGCTTGATCAGCTGACAGTGGGAAGTAAGACAGGGTGGTATGATGTGCGTATCTCTTTGAAAGATTCAGAAGGAAATACACAGGTGCAGACCGTATCACCTGCCTTCTTCATTGATTCTTTGTCAGGTGTGGAGACTGTATCTGAATCACGTGGTGAGGTTAAAGTGAAGGTTGAAGGGCACGATATAATTGCTCCTGAAGGGTCTGTAATATTCAATGCTGCGGGCATTCAAACCGGTAGTCGTAATCTTGCCCCCGGTGTTTATATTGTCTGCACACCATCTTGTTCAACCAAGTGCGTAATCAAATAAATTCTTTGCTATATAATAAAGTAACTGTAGAGCAGAGTGTGTATCAAGAAATGAAGTGAACCCATGGGGTTCACTCCCAGAACGTAAGAGACATAATACGAGCTGGCGATATACGGCAGATTATGAAGAAGGGGGATGTCAAAATTCCGAAATTTTGATATTCCCTCTTTTATATTATTGTATTATCATAAATAATGAGCATAAGAGTCAACAATTAGGAGTAGATAAGTGTTATATTTAAAGAGAAACTAAGAAAAACACTAAAAAATTATGGATATGAGTTATTCAGATCAGGCAGCAGCAGCTGCACGCGTAGGAGTAGAAGCCGCAAAGATAGCGGCACAAGATGAAGTGGCAAACCTTAAGCAAAAGGGTGATGAGTTGCAGGCGCAGGCTGATACTGAGGCACAGAATCTGCAGGCACAGGCAACTTCAAAAGTTGATGAACTAAAGCAAGAGGCTTCTGCAAAAATGGCTGACCTAAAAGATCAGGCATCTGATTTGCAGACGCAGGCTGCTGAAAAAGCCACAGCCCTTAAAGACCAGGCGGCTCAAAAGGTTGCTGACCTAAAAGACCAGGCTGCTAATTTACAGGCGCAGGCTGCTGAAAAAGCCACAACCCTTAAAGACCAGGCGGCTCAAAAGGCTGCTGACCTAAAAGATCAGGCGGCTAATTTACAGGCACAGGCTGTCGAAAAAGCTGCAGCCCTTAAAGACCAGGCGGCTGATAAGTTAGATGATTTAGAAGATCAGGCTGCCGAAAAGGTTGCTGATCTTAAGGAGAAGGCATCAGGTTTCTTTGGTAAACTGAAAGACAAGACTGCGGATGCACTTCACTTCGGGGCTGATAAAATGTCTGATCTTGCCGATAAGTTGCATCACTAAGATTTATAGATAAAAGATTTTAAGTTTAGAATAAAAGGGATGTGGATCACGTGATCCACATCCCTTTTATTCTAAATATTTTATTGATTATTTCTGAGGAGGGCATCGGCTGCGGTTGCGGCATCAGAAATGCCTGAAGATGCCGCTTTCTCATACCAGTAGGGGGCACTGGTTATTCCGGCAGGTACTGAATCGGGGTAGAAATCCTTTATCAAGGTGGCAGGCACAGAATCAGAGAGGGCATCCGGAAATATATCAAGGAGTTCGCCGATTACAAACTGAGCAGAAGGTTGATTTAGCAAGGCAGCCTTTAGATAGTATTCCAAGGCTTTGTCGTGATTATACTGTGCACCTATGGCACGCGAATAAGCATCGCCGAGAAGAGCAAGTGCCTCCGGGTCGTCATATTTAGCAGCATTTTCAAACAAAGTGACACCTATTATTGGTGCATTATGGGTATAATAATATCTTCCGAGTGATACGGCAGAATCCGCTGACAATTTTTCCCAATCCCACCCCTTCATAGATAGGAGCTTCAGTTGAGCGTCTCCCAACCCTTGCTGCATAGCTGCCGTATAAAGCCTCTCAGCAGCAACAGTGTCCTTTTCCGCACCCAGCCCTTGCCGCAGTAAGTCGGCAAGAAGGCTTTGCGCCACGGGTAATCCTGCATCAGCAGCTTTTGTGAGCCAATAGACAGCCTGCTTATAGTCGCGGGTCACGACATCGTCGTGACTCAGAAGAAATCCGAGATTATTAGCGGCTTTCATGTCGCCGGCTCCTGCTGCCTTCGCAAGCCAAAACAATGCGGAGTCAACGTTCTGCGTTACGTAATCACCGTTGAAATACCTGTAACCGAGATAGTTCATGGCAGGGGCAAATCCTTTGTCAGCCGCAAGGCGGTAAAGAGCGGTTGACATGGCTGAATCAATCGGGATTGAATCATAGCCTATGTCATACATCACGGCGAGATCATACAAAGCCTTCGGATCTCCACCGGCTGCCCGTTGTCTCAGATCGTGCAATACCTGCTGTTGACGTGTGGCATCATCAGACGCTACGGCACCCCCGATAAACAGGAACATAATAATAAGCGGTAAAATCCTTTGAAGCTTCATAATTGTTACTTTTTTGTCTTATGTCTTCACACTGATAAGAAAAAATCATGTGATCCCTCCATTCATTTTATCACTCAGGCTAATAGTTTATTACTGCTTTGGGGTGAGCGTCACGAGGGGCACGAGCATTTCCTGAAGGGAGATGCCGCCATGCTGGAATGTGCCGGTATAATATTGCACGTAATAATTATAGTTGTTGGGATATGAGAAGAAATCCTCATTGCAGGCGTATATAAATGTGCTGGAAAGGTTTGGAGCGGGCAGTCCGAATTTCTTCGGATTATGCATCTCATAGACCTGACGTGGATTATAGTTCAGGTTCTTTCCAACCTTATAACGCAGATTTGTATTTGTATTCCTGTCGCCAACCACTTTTATAGGGTTGTCAACACGGATTGTGCCATGATCTGTGGTGACTATTACCTTGAAGCCCAATTCTGCCAATCTCCGGAAAATATCCAGCGATGAAGAGTGGCGCAGCCATGACTCAGTAAGGGAGCGATAGGCTGCATCAGAATTGGCAAGCTCACGAATCATCTTCGATTCTGTTCTTGCATGCGACAGCATGTCTATGAAGTTAAGCACAACCACGTTGAGTGGAATGTCTTTAAGTTGATTCAATTTTTGCAGGAATTTATCGCCTGCTGAAGAATCATTGAGCTTATTGTAAGAATACTGCTCCTTGCGGCGAAACCTGTCAAGTTGGGTCTTTATCAGCTGGCTCTCATGAATATTAAGCCCCTCATCTTCATCCTCATCAACCCAATATTGCGGATACATCGTGGCAATCTGAAGCGGCATAAGCCCGGCGAAAATGGCGTTACGGGCATATTGGGTGGAAGTGGGAAGGATTGTGGTGTATAATTCTTCGTCAGCAGTAAACCACTCTGAGAGAAGCGGCTGAAGCACACGCCATTGGTCGAGGCGGAAATTATCAATAAGAATGAAACATACTTTCTCTCCCTTGTCAAGAATAGGAAACACGCGGCGTTTGAAAATTTCATGGCTCATCAAGGGATGATTTTCAGTCTGTACCCATCCCTCATATTCGCGCTTGACAAACTTACAGAAATTGCTGTTGGCATCGCGTTTCTGCATAAGCAGAAGCTCACCCATGGCAGTGTCTGTTTCTGCAAGTTTAAGTTCCCAATAGACCAACTGTCGGTAAACCTCCATCCAGTCTTCCACTGTGGAAGCCATATTTATATTCTGCGAAATTTTCTGAAACTCCTGCTGATAGCTTGAAGAAGCCTGAGCAGCCACGAGCTCGCCGCTGTGAAGATTCTTCTTAATGGAGAGCAGAATCTGATTTGGGTTTACGGGTTTTATGAGATAATCGGCAATCTGATTGCCGATTGCCTGGTTCATAAGATTTTCCTCCTCCGATTTGGTAATCATAATTACAGGCACATCAGGATGAGTCTGATTGATTATGGTGAGTGTCTCCAATCCTGAGAGACCCGGCATATTTTCATCGAGCAGGATAAGGTTGTAGCGGTCATGATCAAGCGCATCAAGAGCGTCACGCCCATTGGAGACAGTCGTGACATCATAACCCTTATTTTTTAAAAACATTATATGCGGCTTGAGGAGATCAATCTCGTCGTCAGCCCAGAGTATTTTTTCCATATTATTCCGTTTAATGTGTTGTGACCACCTTATAAACACTATTCTGTGGCTGCTGGTTCTTCATCAGCAGTTTTCTCTTCTGTTGTTGGCTCTTCATTAGTTTCCTCCGGATTGCCCATAACAGACTCTTCCTCATAGTTTTCATGAATTGACTCATCGTCTGGGGTCTCATCAACGGATTCATCGTCCGGGAGTTCGTCAGCCTGGTTCTCATCCATATTTTCATTGAGCTGGCTTGCGTCAGGATCTTCATCAGACGATTCCTCATCCGGACCGGGAGGCATTGTCATGTCAGGTCCGACTACATCTTCCTCGGTCTGCTCCACAGTCTTCTGCTCCTGGAAACGGAAGTATTCCTCAAAAGATCGCCCTTCACGAAGCAACAGGTCAAAATTAGCTTTGCTTATCATGATTGGACGCACCTCCGGCGGGAGGTTTAGATCCGACTTCTCCATTACCGTGCGGTAATGTTCCAACTCGTTCAGATTGGCAAAGCCTTTCACGATCAGCAGTCCTATGTTTGAGAAACTCATCTGCTCAAGATCAAAGTCTTTCACAATAAAAGATGAGAAGTTGAACCTTGCCACATCGTAGAGCACTAAATTAGGATTGACAGAGTCTGTCGGGAAAGCGAACACCAGATATTGCGGAGAATTCGGATCATGCTCAAATTTGGCTGGTTCACCTCCCTCACCATCTGCGGCTTCTGAATTGGTAAGGCGTATCTCCCAGAGCATTCCCCTTGAATTGGAAAGCCCGGCATGAGGCACTCTTCCTGCCTTTAGTCCCTTTACGATTGCAGAAGCCATGTCAGTCATGTCAGTGTCGGGCCATTTCTGAAGCAGTTCGGTCAGTCGCTCACGGAACTGGTCGTTGTCGCCTTCCGTGAGATAAGAGAGAGCATCAATAAATACAAACTTAGGCAGAATAGGAGAGAGGGGATAATCCTTCTCCATATCGGCTGTCAGGGTATGCACTTCGTCATTGTTGTCGGCAAGATAAGCAGCATAGGCGGTGGCATACATCTCCTCCTGCACATCATGCATTCTTCTCAGGTTGTCGAAATAATTCGGGTCAGCCATTGCCTTGCCATAAGGGGAGTCAGGGAAATCCTGAAGTATCTTCTGCCGCCAGGTCTCGGCAAGCGGCTTGTTGTCTTCACGCACTGCCATCAGGTACATGTTATAATACACGTCCAGACGATATATATTGTCGGGATAACGGCTGTCAAGTTTGTCGAATTCAGATCTTGCCGCCGGGAAGTCTTCAAGTTTATCCTTAAGGATAATACCCATATTATACAGTCCCTCCTGAATAACATCGTTGGCAACCTGAATTTCCTCTTCTGTCTTAGGAATCTGCTTCAGGTAATACTCCACATAGTGAGGGTCGTTCTCCTTTTCCAGTTTTTCCTTTTCTTCGGTTGATATTGAGTCATTTTCAGCAATATTCTCGCCATTGTCTTCAGCGTTTTCCTCGTCTTCGTCATCAAAAGAGAAACTCGACTTATTGCGTCGCCGCCAGTCGTCTTCAAGTTTACGCGCACCCCATTTACGCTGGAACTCAGTTTTCCCGGCGTTTTTGGTCATGGCATTATAGAAATACCATGATTTGTCGGTGTTCATTCCCGGAGTTGCAGTAGGAGCGTTCTTGTCCATCAGGTTATTTTGTTCTTGCTGTGCCATATATTCTTCACGCTTGGCTGCCTCCTCTTCCTCTTTTTCCTTTTTATTCAGCTCGTCTACGAGTCTTTGTGCCACTTTCTCCTGTTCTTCAGGGGTCATTTTAGAGAGTTCGAGAAGGGAGTCTTGCAGCTGCACATTGCCGGAATAGACGGCAAGCTCGTCAAGCACGTCACTGCGTCGGCGCAACATCTTGTAATTAGGGAAACTCTCAGGGAGCAGGGGCACTGCCTCGGAATAACAAGGCTGCGCCTTTACATAATCACTCTCGTCGAAATAGATAGTGCCGAGAGAAAGCTGGGCAAGAGCCTTGTCAATGCCGGATCTGGTTGATTTTTCCACGGCAAGGATATAGTTTTTCTTTGCTTCCGCTGTGTCACCGCGTGATAGATAAAGGTTTCCTATGGCATAATATATTTGGTCAAGATATTCCTTATTGCGTTCAAAGCGAGTCAGGGCTTTAAGTGCATTCACTTCTTTACGGATATTCTGCCCTGTAAATACTTCGCTTTGTTTGATGCGGGCATTAAACTTTGTGCGGTAGGAGATAGCCGCGCCGCTTCCCGCTTTCTTAAACGCTTCATAGGCGAGTTGCTTCTGCCCGAGATGGGCATAAACCTGTCCGAGTAAGAACCACAGTCGGTGTTTCTGCGCTCCGGAAGATGTGGCAGCAGCTTCTCTGAGAAAGGGCACAGCCTCCTCATACTGTTCTGTCCTCACAAAATAATCTGCCTTCACCACATTGTATAGATTTTTTAATGACTTTGAGGTGAGGTCTTTCTCCTTTACGAGACGGAGTATGTTTTCCGCCTCATAGTTCCAATCGAGCGCACAGTAGCATCGTGCCTGCCATAGCCTGGCTTCTGTCACCACATTGGGCAACCATGTGAAATGCTTGGAGATATAAAGAAATGTGGAAGCGGCAGCCAGAAAGTCACCGCTAAAATATTGTGCCCTCCCCATCATAAGCCATGCGTTATGGAGAAAGGGGTTAAACTCATCCCGTGCGCGAAATGCCTTATCTTTTGCGTTATTGGAGCGTTTTGTCGGTTTTTTCTTAATTGAATGGAGCTGGATTGCCTTCTGCATCTTCTCAATTGTGCGCTTGAAGTCGCCGGAAGGCTGGGGAAACTTGTTGTCAGCGCGAGCCTCTGCAGGGTGCACGAGCAAAGTGCGCGTGTAATCGTCTTCATAGTCCCCCTCCATTGCCTTCAGCTGCTCCTTATAATGTTCCGAGCCATTGAAATAGACGTTATAGCGTGTGGTAAATGCCTGCCAGTTGCGGGAATAGGGTGTGTTTTTTTTTGTGCTGCACCCTGTGGCTACCACAAGTAGGCACAATAATAGAGCCGCAAACGTGAAAACACGTCTGCCGACCCCATACTTATATGCTCTGTTTCTATTAATATTCACAATAATAATAACGTCTGCCGCTGCCTCATTATTGCCACATAGATTTAACTATCCGATAATGTGTCGCAGTATTGACTCCCCGTTGGAGTATGGATAAGGCAGCAGGCACACCGCTGCCATAAGCGCGGCGAAGATCACGACGATGATGGCAGTGCCCCAGCGCACAAGCGGTGGCGGTACCTCCCCGAGCAGACGCCTGACCTTCTCCGAGCGCAGCTCGATGCCGTCGTGGGTGCGCTTGCCCGGCTCCGTATTGGGGGCAGTCTTGTTACCATTGTCTGTTTCCATGTCAGTTCCCTAACTCAAGCTGGTTCTTGATAAGATTATAATATGCCCCCCTGCTTTCTATCAGCGTGTCGTGGTCACCTGTCTCCACTACCCTCCCCTTGTCGAGCACCACTATCCGGTCGGCATCCCTCACCGTCGAGAGGCGG
>JAAVCP010000038.1 GCA_014802265.1 Bacteroides sp.
ATGATGCAAACGCGCTAAAAAATTCCACTTTCACGTTTTTGAAATCGTATTTCACCAAAATTTTCATTTTTTGGCGTAATACGGACTCTATATTTTTATTTTATGTCCGAATTTTGCAGCATAATCCTGAAAAGCTCATAACTAACCTTCTCGGAGATTATAGACTCGGATGCCGCAAACAGTATTAATGCCATCTTGAGAAAGCATAATTACGGCACTGAAACTTTAAGACACAAACATACTAACAACAATACACAATAAAATAACTGTATGAAATCTTCTACCAAATTTTTCATGGCTATTGGGGCTTCTGCTCTTACAACCACAGCCATGGCACAGGCAAACTTCACAGAGAGCAGCTTTGAGGGTCTTCCGCAGATTCACCGTGCTACCCCTATTGCAGCCGACTTTAACAATGATGGTTGGCTTGACGTATACCATGCAGGTCAGCTTGACCCGGATATTGATGGCAAAGACGGTATCTGGGGTTGGAGTCAGACTTCCACCTTCATTTTTAACAACGGTGACGACACCTTCAATGTAAATAAATGGATAGCTGTCCAGAATGATGAACCGGAGAAAGATGAGAATGGTGACGTAATCCTTGATGATGAGGGCAATCCAATCTACAACTGGCACATGGCTGACCCCGGAAACGGTGTGCGTGTAAGCTGCTATAACAGTAATATTGCCTTTGATTTCAACAATGATGGACTTGTTGACCTCGTACAATTCGGTCTCAACGACTCTAACGACTGGACAGGCTGGGGCGATGAATGGAAGACCAACCACATGACCCTCTACAAAAACAACGGTGACGGCACTTTCACTATGGTTGAGGAAGCCGGATTCCCCAACTTCCGTCCTGACAATAATGGCGTGAACTTTGCCCTCGCAGCCGGTGACTATGACCGTGACGGTTATGTTGACCTTCTCGTAAGTGCTACAGAAGTTCCCAGAGGTGAAGGTGAAGAGCTTCTTCCCGGTCGCGCCGTGAATCTCTATCGCAATATAGATGGTACAGGTCGCTTTGAAAAAATGCTTATTGCTGATGTTATCGGCGGCGTATGGACAAATGAGGTAAAAGATGAGGAGACAGGTGATGTTATCACTTCCAAGCAGCAGCTCGAAGGCTGGTTTGCCCCTGTGAGCGGCGGCGTTCATTTCGTTGACCTTAACAATGACGGTTGGCTTGATATTATCAGCGACGGTTGGAGCGACGATTGCCATGTGGCGGACCCCAATCACTCTGCCGGCAACTACTGCCGTATTTACCTGAACCGTAACGGTGAGCGTTTTGAAGATGTAACTCCCTCAAACCCTGCTTTCTATTCACTCCGCTCATCTGCTTCTTCTATAGCTGACCTTGACAATGACGGCTATCTTGATTACTTTATGACAGGCTGGGGCGACAACGGCTTTGCATGGGAGGCATTTACCTACCTCAACAACTACGGATATGATGAAGATGAATATAACATCTTCGCCGATCCTATCCTTGGCGATGATCAGGGACTTAAGAAAGATGAGGGTTGCCGCCAATATATCCGTGACTTTGACAACGACGGCTATAATGATATTTTCTATAATAACGGAGACGACTATATCTTCATTTGCTATGGTAGCAAAAACGGTAAGTTCACTCAAGTCCGTTATGATGAGGAGTATGGACAGGCTCTTATTTCTTATGACAAATTCGGATGTGTAGCCGACTTCAATAACAACGGTATGCCAGACATCTTCCACACCGGCTGGGCTACAAAAGATCGTCTGTACTATAATGATGTTAACACAGCTGAGGCTCCTGCCACTCCCCAAAACGTGACTGCTGATTATGAGGACGGCATTTTGAACATCTCTTGGGACTATGACGTAGAGGCAGCTATTGAAGAGGGTCTTGCATACAACGTATATGTAAAGAACGCAAACAGCATCTACTCACTCATTCCTGCCGATACTCAGACAGGTTTCCTTAAAGTGGCAGAGGGTAAGCATGTGGCTATTCGTCCTACACTCACTTCTTATAGCATTAAAACTTCTGATCCCGCAGCTGAAGTTGGGGTACAGGCTATCAGCCTCCGTAATGAAACTTACAGTGCTTTCACTAAAGCTACCACTGCCGGTGTAAAAGAGATTATGGCTACTACTGCTACTCTTAAGGTGAAAGTTGATGCTGAGGGTGTACTCGTAGCAGGCAATGGTGAAGAGGTTGTAATCTATGACTCTTTGGGTCGTAAGGTTGCCCAAGGTGTAGCCGGTCAGACAATCAAATTCTCTGGTCGCGGCATATTCATGGTCACTTCTGCAACAGGCAAGGCAAAGATTGTAAAATAACAACGCAGACATTATAGGTTAAAGACACAGTGCCCATAATCGACACAATGAATAAGGTAAAAAAGAAGTAATAGGTTTAATATATATTATCACACTTAGGAGGGGCATCCGGATGCGGGTGTCCCTTCTCATTTCTGTTCTCCCAATATCTGCTCCTCTACTCTCTGAAAGCCCTTAGCCGGAATCACCTCAGCATAACCATTAAACCCTAAAACAACCTCAAAAAAACTTCTGACATCCCATAAAAATTACAAAAAAAGTCCATTTTTCCGCATTTCTTTTATTTATTTGCGGAAATATAGCAGAAATGAAGCATATATTAGAATAACTTTGCACTCGAAAATAAACCTTCAGACAACTAAAAATATCATGAAGCAGACAACTCCAAAATATTTTTTGGCAATTCTGTCAGTACTTTCTCCAGCCCTTATGTCGGCGGAATATGCAATTACCGCCGGTGACTGGAAAGTGACTTTATCCGACGAAACTCATCGGCTGAATATAGTCCATAAAGAGAAAGAGATTCTCAAAGAGGCGTACGCTTCGCTCACCTTCAATTTTGAAGGTGACGACACAATCTACACAATAACCTCGGGCGATGAAGCCCCGTCAATTTCCACAGAAACTATTAATGACTGCTTCGGCTCAGGTCAATCTCTCATTATCGCCACAGCGAAAGATGGGGCAGTGATGACTCAACGTCTTAATTTTTACGATACCCTACCTTATATTATAGCTTCTGTAGATGTGAGCGGAGCCAACGGTGAAATCGTGCAGAGCAATCACATGGTGCCTATCGCTACGGATACCCGCACAAATCCATTCAATGGTTCAAACAATCGCTTCATCGAGGTGCCATACGATAATGATGGTCACGGACGATACCACAACACAAGAATCTCGACTGAATGGCTGAGATCGTATGAAGTGACAGCAATATTCGACGCGGAATCACGTAGAGGACTTGTGGCAGGCTCTATCGACCATGACAAATGGAAAAGCGCAGTGGATTTTGCATCTTACGGTAAGGGATACGGACTCGAGCATCTTACCCTTCACTCCGGAGTAGCTGACTATAACACACGCGACGTGGCACCTCATGGCAAAGTTAAAGGGAAAACTGTGGGATCCGCACGGTTCCTATTGGGAATATTTGATGACTGGCGTGTGGGCTTAGAGACATACGCCGATGCCAATGCCATCGTGGTTCCTCCCTTAAATTGGGAAGGGGGTAATCCTATGGGTTGGAGCACATGGGGTGTAATGATGAATTATGTTAACTATGACGGTGTGGTGGAAACTGCTACTTGGATTAAGGAGAATTTACAGCCTCTCGGGTTTATCGATAACAACGGTCGAAATGTCATTTCTCTTGATTCATTTGCAGAAGACAATATGGGCACACGAATCTCCACATTAGGCAATAAGGTGCTTGGCGAGGGGGAATACCGTATCGGGCGTGAAACTTACCAAGGTCTTGACATGGACCTTGGTATGTATTGCGGACCCTTCTGTATGTGGGGTTGGGTTACGGACAGTCAAATATGGGGAACCGGACAAGGTTCAGAACCCTCCTACACCTGGAGTCAGGCTGCATTACGCCATAATGGAGAATATATCAAAGTCAACTCCAACAGTGCCTATGCTGTTGACCCTACTCACCCCGCAATACGCACCCATATTGAAGCATTTATGAAGAAGTATGCCTCTTATGGTGCCCGCTATGTCAAAGTAGACTTCCTCAACAACGGTCAGTGTGAAGGTGACAGTTGGTATAACCCTGAAATCACTACGGGCACAATGGCATATAACTACGGCATGAAGATTCTTCGTGATGAAGCTGAAAAATATGGAATGTATGTAGTGGAATCAATTGCCCCTATATTCCCTTATCAGTATGCTCACGGCAGACGTCAGAGCTGCGATCGCTTCAGTGAAATCGGAGAATCCGAGTATGTCATGAATGCCATCAGTTACGGATGGTGGACTGACCGTCTATATTCCGTAAACGATCCAGACCAGCTTGTACTCTGCAAGGCTGACCACAATGCGGCTGAGACAATCGGTGAAAACAGAGCACGCGCCACTACGGGCATGACCTCCGGGGCATTTATATTCGGCGATAATTTTGCTGCCCCGGGTACTGTGACAAAAGACGGAGCCGATGTAGGTTATCCTATTGAATCACGTCAACGCGCTCTTGAAATAATGGGTAACCCGGACATAAACGACTATGTACGTAACAATATGGGGTCTTTCCGACCTATTGAAGGAGGAAATCCGTCTACTGGCAGCAGCACAGCCGGTCAGGAATCGGAATCTTTATTTATGAGAGACACCGAAGGATATCTCTATGTGGCAGTTTTCAACTTTACAAACGGTACATTTGCAAACGAAAAAAATGGAGATATGTCATTTGAACGTCTTGGCATAAAATCCTCAGATGTGGAAGCAATTAAAGAACTTTGGACAGGAGAACAGATAGATTTCAGTGATACCGGATTTGTCTATTCCGTCCCGAAAGCCGATGTGCGTGTTTACCGCATTTCCAAACATAATGCCGGTAGTGCCCCCATCATTTCAGCAGATCCAAATGAAGACAAATGGGTAAAAGCGTTCCAACTCTCCGAAGGCACATGCCGAGTGTGTGCATCATCTGAGATGTCTGCTGTGCGTGCCTATGACGTAACAGGGGCAATCATAGGGAAAAAAGATAACGTGGGTGATACCAATACCACTTTTAATATAAATGCTCTTCCCGGAAGCGTAATTTTGGTGGAATGTATCCTCACTGATGGTACAAGACTTTCAGCCAAGACTGTAAAATAAAAACAGGATCTTAAATTAAGTATCAAACTTAATATGAATCTCAGATTATCGTCATTTATAGTTGCTATACTTCTCATAATGGCATATTCAATCTCCGTGTGGGCAAAACCATTCGGAGTGACTCACCTTGATAATATTTCCGGCTTATCCTCAAATAATGTCAAGGCTATATGCCAAGATAACTTGGGACTTATGTGGATAGGCACCAAAAATGGTCTTAATAGATATGACGGAGTCACGATGCACCCATACAATGTGTATGACAATGAATCAAAACGTGGCAACAACAATGTCTCAGCTCTATATTGCGGTGCAGATAATATTCTTTGGGTTGGAACTGACCGCGGCATATATCTCTTTAACCCTTTGACGGAATCCTTCACCGTGTTAAGCAGACGTTCTCCCGAAGGTGTATCACCCGACGATTGGGTACAGACAATCGGGAAAGACCGTGATGATAATATGTGGACCCTTATACCTAATCAAGGTGTATTCCGTATATACGGAAGCGACAAAATAGACTACTATTCCATTACTAACCACGGCGGCGATAAGGAACGTCTTCCTAATGCTCTTTTAATAACCGAGAAAGGGAAAGTGGTTGTAGGTACGACCGAGGACGGTATTTTTGTATATGATAAAGATACTAATCGTTTCCTACCCATTGGCGAGGGGAAAAAGGAGTTTGACCTCTTAAAACAGAATGCCATTGCCCAGTTAATTGACGACGGAAGAGGCACAATATATATTCTGCAACAGAATGGCCACGCTTATACACTGGTGCTCAATGAAGAACTGTTAATCCCATTCTCAATACCATATCATGAAGATAAAGTCTACATTCGTGCCGGTGTAATGGTTGATAATGAACTTTGGATTGGGACGGCAAATGGGCTTTATGTAATTGATTTTCCTACAAAAACAATTGAATATCTCAACGATGCCCAACCAGGCTCAAATCGCATACCCGATAATATTATAATGACAATCACGCCTGATGCCGACAATAATGTATGGGTTGGAACAATGTATGGAGGCTTAGCTCACTTGCGTAGGCAAGGTCTTGTGTTTGAAAATTTCACACGTAACACCTCCCCTTCCGGATTTAAGATACATAGGGTACGCGGATTGACAACCGACAATGACGGGCGTATTTGGATTGGTTCTGAAGAAGATGGCATAAAGGTGCTTAATCCGGCAAACAATACTATAATACATCCCGACTATCCAAAAGAGGCACACAGAATCTGCCTGTTTATTGATAAAAAAGATGATAATATTGTAGCCGGGTTTAATCGTGGAGGTGCAGATATCTTCACAGGCAATCGTGTGACCTCCAATATCGGTTCAAATTTGCTAAAAGGTCCTACAAGCATATATTCTATACTCGAAGACTCAAAAGGCAATACTTGGGCAGCCGTAGATTATGGTGTGTTTGTAAAGCATCCGAATGCTGATTCATTTGTGCCAATGAAATCTATGGAAATGGCATGGATAAACAAGATTTTTGAAGATTCAAAGGGGATAATATGGTTTGCATCGATTGGAAGCGGTGTCTGGAAATATGATCCTCAGACAAATAAACTACATAATTATCAGTATTATGAAGACCACCGTAATGGCTTACGCTCGAATTCAGTTAATTCCGTTATGGAAGATTCATCAGGGCAATTATGGTTTTCGACTGAGCGTGGAGGTCTGGCAAAATACAATCCTGATTCCGATGACTTCACTTCCTATGGCATAGAAGAAGGGTTGCCTGATGATATGGTATATGAGGTGTTGGAAGATAATAGAGGTTTCCTATGGTTTGGTACGGCACGTGGCTTAGTAAAATTTAATCCAACCACAGGCGGCATGAAAGTGTTTGATGAATCAAACGGTCTTGCAGTGACTCAGTTTAATTATGCGTCTGCAACAAAGGGTATCGATGGGAAATTCTATATGGGGGGCACTAATGGCATAGTAGTATTCAACCCGATGCTTGACACCCAATGTGACTCACTTCCTCCCGTCTATATCACTAATTTCCGTGCAGGCAATGATGAAATGATGGTGCATACTTCTAATCATGGAGAGCCGATAAATGTGATCTTCGCTGACGATCTTATCATACCTAATGACATTTCAAACTTCTCCCTTGCGATTGCAACACCATCTTACGACACTCACAACACAATGATCTATTCTTATCGCCTGTTGCCTAAAGATAAGGAGTGGACCATTGTGACCGATCCTTCAAATCTTACTTTTGTGGGTCTTGCTCCAGGCAGCTACACTCTTGAAGTGCGTGCTCAAAGCGATGAAATGGAGAGTATCCGTAAAATCAAGTTAAAAATTCTGCCACCATGGTATCAGACAATCTGGGCTTATCTGGGTATTATTCTGATCGTTCTCTCCTCGCTTGTGACATTCTTTATTGTATACCGTCGTAATCAGCAAAAGAAAATAAAGGAGCAGGAGAAACTCTTTACTATCAATAAGGAAAAAGAACTTTATAAATCTAAGATGATGTTCTTCACCGAGATAGCTCATGAAATCCGCACACCCCTAACCTTGATAGGCACTCCGCTTGAGGCAATAGAGGAGATAGGGGTGAAAGATAAAAACGTGCAGAAATACATAGGTGTCATACGTCAAAATACCAACCGGCTCCTTGACCTTACCACTCAACTACTTGATTTCCAAAAATTAGGCAATGATCGTCCGGCACTTAAATATGAAACTGTTGACATAACTGAACTGGTAAAGAATATCGTAGAGCGGTTTGAGATGACAATGGCTAAGAAAAACAAAAGTCTTACTCTTAACCTTCCACAAAAACCGATTACTGCACTTATCGATAAAGAGGCAATAACCAAAATTATCTCCAATCTGCTCAATAATGCCTTAAAATATTCAGAATCGAAAATAGAAGTATCTCTCTCTGAAGAAGATGATATGTTCCGTTTGGATGTAGTGAGTGATGGCAATAAAATAACCGGCGATGATGTTTACCACATTTTTGAACCATTCTATCAAATTGACAAGAATGGTTATAACCAAGGGGTAGGTATCGGGCTCCCTCTTACCCGTACACTCGCCTCCATGCACTCCGGCTCCATCAAACTTGAAAACTTGGAAGGACCTGACAACACTTTTGTACTCAGGATACCACTCAAGCAAGATGGGATAGAACCTGAAAAAGTAGAAACTAACCCCACAATGGCTGAATACGTGATGGAAGATGAATCCTTACTCACTATTACCGAAGCAGGCTATTCACTCCTATTTGTAGACGATAATGATGAAATGCGTGAATTCCTCTACGATCAGCTTTCAAAATCCTTTGTAGTTGAGACTGCTGCAAGCGGTGCGGAAGCTCTTGAAAAACTGAAGAATCACAAATTTGATATAATCGTGACTGATATAATGATGCCCGAGATGGACGGATATGAATTTTGCAAAAAGGTAAAAGAGGATTCCGATCTCAGCCATATCCCCGTAGTGTTCCTTACTGCCAAAAACGATCTTGAAAGTAAAGTGAAAGCTTTGAAGACCGGTGGTGAGGCATACATTGAGAAACCATTCTCAATAAAATACTTCCGCCAACAAGTGATGTCGCTCCTTGACAACCGTCGACACGAGCGTAAAGCATTCCTCAACAAACCGTTCTTCTCGGTAGACAATATGAAGCTTAACAAAGCTGAGGAGGAATTTATGAATAAGGTGATTGATATAATCAATCGCAACATCGATGATGAAAATTTCGGTGTGGAAGCAATGGCAGACGCGCTGTGCATGAGCCGCAGTTCTTTATTAAGGAAAATCAAGACAATATATAACCTGTCGCCCGTGGAGCTAATCAGATTAGTGCGTCTTAAGAAAGCTGCCGAACTGATTCAGGAAGGGAAATACAGAATCTCTGACGTATGCTTCATGGTGGGCATCAATTCATCTTCCTATTTCAGTAAACTCTTTTACAAGCAGTTTGGAGTGACACCGAAAGCTTTCGAGAAACAATGTCAGAACACTACACACATAATTCTAACCACATCTAACACACCGGAGGCATCTGCCACCAATCAACCAAAGCAATAAAACTCAGATTCAGACAATGATAACCCAAATCTTCAATACATCTCTTAAACAAGGGCTTATAGCCATAGCGACGGGCATAGTAATGACTTCCGCTACTAACGCAGAAGTGAGACTACCGAATTATATCACCTCTAACATGGTGATGCAACGTAATGCTGTCCTTAAGGTGCCCGGGCATGCAACCCCAAATACACAGGTGACTGCAATCCCCTCTTGGACCGGGAAACCGATAACAGCCAAAGTTGACAAGAATGGGAAATTCTTATTGGATATACCCACACCAGATGCAGGGGGACCCTTCTCTATAACATTCAGTGACGGTAAAGAGACAATAATAGATAATCTGCTCTCGGGTGAACTATGGCTATGTTCAGGACAAAGCAACATGGAGTTCCCAATAGAAGGCTGGACCTCTGTAATGGATGCCGACCATGTGGTGGCAACTGCCCATAATCCCGATATACGCCTTCTGCAAGTAAAGAAAACCACAGCTTTCTCTCCACAGGAAGATGTGCAGACCAATATGGGTTGGGTTGAAGCCGCTTCCAACACTATGGATTTCTCCGCTATAGCCTATCTCTTTGCAAAGGAACTGCGCGACAGTCTGGAAGTGCCCGTCGGAGTAATTGACGCCACCTGGGGAGGCACTCCGGCAGAGGCTTGGACAGGCTACAAGGCTTTGAAGACAATACCGGGCTTTGAATCAGAGGTAGATGCCCTTTCAAGATGCAACTTCGATGCAGGTTTGCTGCATGCTGACTATGAAAAGAAACTCTCCGACTGGATGAGTCTGGCAAATGCAGGAGGAGAGGTGGCTGATCCATCAAAAATAATCTCCGGGAAAATTTTACCTGCCGGATACTTCGAACACATTGGTTTCGGCAATTCTTTTGATGGTATTGTATGGGCTCAAAAATCTTTCGATGTACCCGCTAACCTGGCAGGGAAAGACATGACTCTATATTTAGGAGCAATTGATGATGAAGACATCACATATATAAACGGGAAAGAGGTAGCAAAAGGGAGTGGCTACAATACACCCCGTATCTATACAGTGCCCGAGAATCTGGTAAAAGCCGGAAAGAATCTGCTCACAATCCGTATATCCGATTTTGGAGGAGAGGGCGGTTTTGCGGGACCGGTGGATAATATGCATGCAGAAATCAATGGTAACTCCATTCCACTTTCAGGCGATTGGACATATCAGGTCGGCGTAGACTTCTCCACACTTCCACAGAAACCCGCCTCAATAGAGGGGTCAAGTTATCCCACTGTGCTCTATAATGCCATGCTTTATCCACTCCATAATCTTCCGATTCAAGGAGTGTTATGGTATCAGGGATGCGCCAATGTAGGACGTGCCGAGCAATATGAGCCACTTTTCCAATCCCTTATTAATGATTGGCGTGGACTTTGGGGTAAGGATTTCCCCTTCTACTTTGTACAGCTTGCAGGGTGGCTCCAACCACAAACCGTTCAGCCTGATTCTGAATGGGCAGCCTTACGCAATGCCCAAAGCAAGGCACTCGCCCTGCCAAACACATCAATGGTCAGTGCTATTGATCTTGGGAATCCCGGCGACATTCATCCGAGAGACAAGCAGACAGTAGCCCACCGCCTCGCTATGACTGCCCTTAACCGCGATTATGGGAAAAAGGATATAGAGTATCAGGCTCCGGTTTGCACAAACATGAAAACCGACGGCTCGAAACTAACCCTTTCTTTCGACCGTGATCTCCACCCTACATCAGTAGCGGTAATTGGATTTATAATAGGTGATTCGGAGGGTAATTTTGCCCAAGCCATGACTGAAATGCCCGATAAGCGTACAGTGATACTTTCTTCTCCCCACATAAAGAGACCTGACCGCGCACGTTATAATTGGGCTGATTATCCCAACGGAAACCTATATAGCCGCGCCGGAATCCCTGTGGCTCCATTTGCAACTGATAAATAATCGTGTTATCCCGTAAACACCATCTCTCTTCCCTATAACCCAAAGACAATTTTGTAATTACTATAAGTTCAAATGACACTTATCACCAAATCTGCATTGCCATGTCTGCTGATGCTGTCTGCATTAGGAACTTATGGCAAAGATCTACCCCCATATAAAGACACCACTCTGCCAGTAAAAGAAAGAGTGGCAGATTTGATGTCACGCATGACTCTTCGAGAGAAAGCAGCCCAACTGCGCAATAACTCAACATCCGACCGACATGCATTTGCGAATACTTATGGCGACTGTTCCCCGGGCACCGTGCATGATATGAGTCTTAACACACGTGATGCGGCTATTCTCTTCAACGAAATGCAGCATTATCTTTCAGATTCCACCCGTCTCGGCATACCGGCACTTACTTCAGTGGAAGGTATTCATGGTGTGCTTCAAGACGGTTGCACAGTATTTCCACAAGCGATTGCACAAGGCACGACATTCAATCCTCAATTGATAGAGCGCATGACAAATGTTATTGCGGAAGAAGCAAAAGCAATGGGAATACGCCAGCTATTGTCTCCGGTGCTCGACGTAGCACGTGAACTCCGTTGGGGACGTGTGGAAGAAACTTTCGGTGAAGATCCCTTCCTTATAGGTGAGATGGGCACTGCTTTTGTAAACGGTTCACAGAAAAACGGTGTGGGGTGCATGCCCAAACACTTCATGGCACATGGTACACCCACAGGTGGACTGAACTGCGCTTTTGTGGCTGGTGGACCTCGTGAACTGCGTTCAATATATGCTTATCCATTTGCCAAAGTGATCAAGAACGCTTCTCCGGCAGCTATAATGACAGCATATTCCTCCTATGATGGGATACCCGTAACCGGGTCTGCATATTATATGACTGATTTCCTGCGTGACGAACTTGGGTTCAAGGGCTATCTCTATTCCGATTGGGGATCAATTGACCGCCTCAAGGTGTTTCATAATAGTGTTGCAACCACAGAAGAGGCAGGACGCAAGGCGATTATGGCAGGAGTAGACATGGATGTGTGGGACTGGGCATATAATTCACTTGAACAACAAGTGGAAGAAGGTCTGCTTGACGAGGCATACATTGACCGTGCTTGTGCTCGTATTCTGGAAGCCAAATTCAATCTCGGCTTCTTTGACGATCCATACTGCGATCCCGACAAAGTAGACAAATATATACATACTCCCGGGCATGTGGCACTTGCCAAGGAGGTAGCCGATGAAAGTATCGTCCTTCTTGAAAATAATGGTATTCTTCCTCTGAATCCTGACAAATATAAACGCATTGCCATGTTGGGTCCAAACAGCAATGTCGGAATTGTAGGTGACTATGGCTGGATTCATGATTGGACTCCCGACTGGAGTATTACAGAAGCCATGACCAAGCGACTTGGAAAGAATCGTGTTGTTCATGCCGACGGATGCGACTGGTGGAGCCAAGATGACTCAAGCATTGCTGAAGCTGCCAAACTTGCTGCGGAAAGCGACCTTGCCATAGTGGCTGTCGGAACACGTAGTATCTGGCTTGGGCGCGATGCAAAAGGGAAGAAAGTGACCTGTGGTGAAGGTTTTGACCTCTCTTCTTTGGATCTTCCCGGGCGTCAACTTGATCTCCTTAAAGCAGTGAAAGCCACCGGCACTCCTATGATTGTGGTACTAATCACCGGCAAGCCTCTCGTTATGGATTGGGCACAGAAAAATGCAGATGCCGTAGTGCTTCAGTTCTATGGTGGGGAACAACAGGGAGAAGCACTCGCTGATGTTCTTTTTGGTGAGGTGAATCCATCCGGTAAATTAAACGTATCCTTTCCACGAAGCACCGGAAACACACCATGCTATTACAATTATTATTCCGGTGACCGTGAACAAGTATTTGACAAAGGTGGCAGTCTTGAAGAACCCAATGGTCACTATATCTTTGAGCGACCATACGCCTTATGGAACTTCGGGCATGGTAAGAGTTATACCTCTTTCGACTACATCGACTCTCGCATCAGTTCCTCTACCCTCTCCCCCGATGACACTCTTATTGTAGAGGTAGATGTTAAAAATACGGGTACAGTACCCGGTAAAGAGGTGGTACAGCTATACGTGAATGATAAGGTATCTTCAGTTTCAACACCAGTGCAGATGCTGAAAGGCTTTGATAAACAACTTATAGTTCCCGGGGAAACCCGCACATTCACCATCAGTCTTCCTATTGATGAGCTCGCCATATATAATGAGGCTATGCAGCGTGTTGTAGAGCCGGGAGAATTTGAAATCATGATTGGAAGCGCCTCCGACGATATTCGTAAAACCCACACTATCAAAATAGACAATTAACCTCAAATTAAATTAAAATAATTCATGAAACCAACAGCCCTTGCTCTTCTCATGCTTGCCACCTATACGTGTGCAAATGCAGAAGATATAATCATTTCTACCGATAATACGGGACTCGTCTATAATATTGCCGACAATGGGCGTGTATATCAGAAATATTTTGGCAAGAAACTTTCCAATCCCTCCGATTACGCCACAATTCCAAACGGTCCCGAGATTTATATAACAGGCGGCATGGAAGACTACTATGAGCCTGCTTTGCAGATAAATCATGCAGACGGCAATAAGTCAACCCTACTCACCTATACAGGACACAAAACCACAACGCTTCCTGACGGGGCGCAACAGACTGTGATTTCGCTTACCGATAA
The DNA here is from genome assembly GCA_014802265.1 of Bacteroides sp. Classification (GTDB taxonomy): domain Bacteria; phylum Bacteroidota; class Bacteroidia; order Bacteroidales; family Muribaculaceae; genus Lepagella. The sequence continues at coordinate 13,915 of JAAVCP010000038.1, forward strand.
AGCTTATGGCGACAATGTTGATGTCTACTTCATAGCTTACCCGGCACAGGATATAATCAAGACCTATACCGTGATCTCCAACGGAGAAAACAAACCTATTGAAGTAGAAAAATATGCTTCTTCCATATTGCATTTCGCCAATGGTGACTACTATCTCACCCAATTTAACGGTGATTGGGCATCAGAAGTGAACGCATCAGAGACAAAGTTGGAATATGGGAAAAAACAACTCGACTCAAAGTTGGGCACAAGAGCCGACATGTTCTGCTCACCATTCTTCCAGCTTGGACTTGACAGCCCGGCAGATGAAAACTCCGGAGAACTTCTTGTAGGCACATTGGGATGGACCGGTAATTTCCGGTTCACATTTGAAGTGGATCATAAAGGAGAACTGCGTGTGATTTCAGGAATAAATCCCGAGGCATCACGCCGCACTCTTGCAAAAGGAGAATCTTTCACTACCCCGGAATTTATCTTCACCCTCTCTGATGAAGGCAGAGGCAAGGCAAGCCGTAATTTCCATGATTGGGCACGTAACTACCAGGTCTATAAAGGTAATGATACCCGTATGACGCTGCTCAACAACTGGGAGGCAACCTATTTCGATTTCGATGAGGAGAAATTGATAAAGCTTATCGGAGAGGCTAAAGAACTCGGTGTAGATATGTTCCTTCTTGATGATGGTTGGTTTGCAAATAAATATCCTCGCCATAGCGACACACAGGGTCTCGGTGACTGGCAAGAAACAAGAGACAAACTTCCCAATGGCATAAAAGCTCTCACTGAAGCTGCCAAAAAGAATGGTGTGAAGTTCGGAATCTGGATTGAGCCGGAAATGGTTAATCCCAAGAGTGAACTCTACGAACAGCATAAAGACTGGGTTATAACCCTTCCCAACCGTGACGAATATTACTTCCGCAATCAGCTTGTGCTTGACCTCAGCAATCCCAAGGTGCAAGATTATGTTTTCAGTGTGGTTGATAATCTTATGACAAAATATCCTGACATTGCATTTTTCAAGTGGGATTGTAACTCACCCATCACTAATATATATTCCAATTATGAGAAGATGAATCAGGATCATCTTTACGTTGACTATGTAAAGGGACTCTACAATGTGCTTGAGCGCATTCAGAAGAAATATCCGGATCTCATGATGATGATGTGTTCCGGTGGCGGCGGACGTTCCGATTATGAAGGTCTGAAATATTTTACCGAGTTTTGGCCCAGCGATAATACCGATCCCATTGAGCGTCTTTACATACAATGGGGTTATTCGCAGATTTTCCCTGTCAAGACACAATGTGCTCACGTGACTACCTGGAATAATTCAACCCCTGTAAAATTCCGCACAAACGTCGCCATGATGGGTAAGCTTGGATTTGATATAAAGCTTGACGACATGTCGAAAGAAGATGCCGACTATTGTCGCCGTGCCATAAAAAACTATAACTCTTTCAAGCCAATTATTCTTGAAGGAGACCAGTATCGTCTCGTGTCTCCCTATGAGGGAAATCATGCTGCCACAATGTATGTCGGTAAGAATGACGGTGATGCCGTTCTGTTCACATTTGATATTTATCCTCGTTACAAACAGAATATTTCCAAATCAGAAGCACAGGTGGTTATGAATGGTCTCAATCCAAAGGCACGTTACCGTGTAACTGAAACTGACCGTCATGACGGTAATGACCAGACTATTGGCGAATATTCCGGCGAATACCTGATGACCGTGGGATTACCACTGTTTACTCTCAATCGTCTCAACAGCCGTGTGTTCTCAATTAAAAAAATATGAGAGATAACCTAATGATAAAAAGAAGTCTTCCACTCTTTATCCTCTTTTCAATAACATCGGCAGTATACGCTGCCGATGTTATTGAGATAAGACCAACCGAAGGCGACGCAACCCAGGCACTCCAACAAGCCATCGACAAGGCGGCTTCATATAAAGGTAAACCGGTGACAATACGTCTGTCGCCGGGAAATTACCATATCAGTCGTGAAGCGGCATCGAAACATCTCTATCATATCTCCAACACGGCATCTATTGAGGAAAATCCCGACCAAACCAAACATATAGGTCTTTGGTTTCGTGGACTGAAGAATGTGACCCTCGACGGTAATGGGGCTTGGATCATTACCCACGGTGAGATGACATCATTTGTAATTGATGACTGTTCTGGAATACGTCTGGAAAATTTCACTTTGACTGCTGCCGATCCCTCTGTGCCGGAAATGAAAATCCTGACTGTAGATGCAAATTCCATGACCGTAGAAATCACCTCTCCTTCACAATTCGATATAGTCGACGGAGATTTCAACTGGAAAGGTGAAGGGTGGCACTTTGCTGAAGGGGCACGTCCTACCATCTATCCGGAATTTGCCCAGGTATTCTATCCGGAGACAAATATGACATTACGCTGTGATTCTCCTCTTAAAGGACGTAAGTATGCCCGACAGCTCGCCGATAATATCATTCAGTTCTTTTATGATAATACACCTGACGTACATGCCGGTGAAGTCTATCAGATGCGTCATGGCATACGCAATGAGGCGTGTGCTTTTATAAATCTCAGTAAAGATATTGCTCTGAATAACATCGAATTTAATTTTTTAGGTAATTTCGGACTTGTAGGTCAGTATTCAGAAAATCTTACTTATGACAATATCCGTTGCCGCCCTCGCCTTGGGTCAGGTCGTACAGATGCAGGTTTTGCTGATTTCATACAGATGTCTGGGTGCAAAGGGAAAATCAAAATTATGAATTCTTATTTTGAAGGTGCCCACGATGATCCCATAAATATCCACGGCACTCATCTAAAGGCAGTAGGATCGGAAGGCAATAACAAGATAACTGTAAGATTCATGCACGGACAGACCTATGGGTTCCAACCGTTTTTCAAAGGAGATGATGTGGAGATTGTCAACCGACACACCCTTAATTGTGTAATGCCGGCAAAAGTGAAAGCCGTAACACCCATTGACGACTATACATTTGAACTGACTCTCGACCGTAACCTCCCTACTCTATCTGCCGGAACCACCCTTGATGATTTAGCAGTAGAGAATGTGACTTGGACACCGGAAGTAGAGATACGTAACAATTATTTCTCACGTATTCCGACACGAGGCATACTCATCACGACACGCGGTAAATCCGTCATTGAAGACAATACGTTCTATCGCCTGCCAATGCCCTCTATTCTCGTGTCAGACGATGCACGTGGCTGGTATGAATCAGGTCCAGTCCATGATCTGACTATCCGTCGCAATCTCTTCATCGAATGTGGCTCACCCGTAATAGCAATATTGCCCGAATATGACCGTTTCGACAAGCCTATTCACCATGACATAGAGATTGTAGACAATAGATTTATTATGAAGAAAGACGAGACAGCGATAAGTATAAGGGGAGCAGCCAATATCGTTGTGAATAATAATGTATTTGATATGCCTAACTCAATTAAGAATGTCTCTGAAGATTCCTTTGTGGAAGCCACTGACACTTCTGATCTGAAAGTCTACGGCAATCAAGTGGTGGCAACACATTAAAACTCACTCTTCATCCTAACCTACCATACGTATGTTGGCATACCCGATGACAAGAAACAAGATCCAAGGTTACGGAGGATAGATCTATGATATTTTCTCTCAGGGAGGCTTACTGAAATCCGGTTTGGCGACAATCCCAATACAGAATGGGGATTAAACTGATTAAAATTAAACCATAATATTGATGAAAACTATCTATATTCCTTTAGCATTGGCTGCCCTGTTTTATCCTATGGCAGTTGCAGGCAAATATACAAAATATGTTGACCCTTTTATAGGCACAGGAGCTATTGAGGGAGGTTTATCGGGAAATAATTATCCCGGTGCTACCATGCCTTTCGGCATGGTGCAGCTTAGCCCTGACACAGACGAGGCGCCTGACTGGTTTAATGCCTCAGGCTATGACCACAACGACAGACGGATATATGGCTTTAGCCATACCCGACTGAGCGGTACGGGTGCATGTGACCTTATTGATATACTTATGATGCCCACGACAAGCGATATGCGTGTGTCATCATTCACTCATGATGAAGAGGAGGCACACCCCGGGTATTATAAAGTGCGTCTTGCAGATGAAAATATCGAAGCCGAGTTGTCAGCCACTACCCGGACAGGCATACACCGTTACACATACCCGGCAGGTAAAGAACGCAAAATATGGCTTGACCTTGACCATTCCGCACAGAAGGGAAGCTGGGACCGTCGAATTATCAATGCACAGATACGCCAGACAGCACCCAATACTCTTGAGGGATACCGTGTGATAACCGGCTGGGCGAAACTGCGCAAAATATATTTTGTAGTTGAGTTTTCCGAACCCATAGCAGACCTTACGCTCTTTGATAATGACGGTCGTGAATATGGTAATGGTGCATCTAATGTGATAAACGGTAAGTCTCCACGTGCTCTGCTTTCTTTCGGAAAGAATGACAAGCCGGTGATGGCTAAAGTAGGACTCAGCGCGGTGAGTCTTGCCAATGCACGTGAGAATCTCCAAAAAGAGGCGTCAAGCAACGATTTTGCCTACTACACTGCGGCAGCCGACAAAGCATGGGATTCTCAACTTGGGAAAATAGAAGTGGACGGAGACCCGGAAAAGATGAAAACCTTTTACACGGCTTTATATCACACAATGATTCAGCCCAACACTTTCTCGGATATAAATGGAGAATGGATGACTCCGGACTATTCTGTAGCAAAACTTCCTGAAGGAGAAACTCAATATACTACCTTCTCTCTCTGGGATACTTATCGCGCAGCCCATCCACTCTATACTATAATAGAACCTGAGCGTACACGTGATTTTGTGAACAGTATGTTGCGACATTATGATTATTACGGTTATCTTCCTATCTGGCATCTTTGGGGGCAGGACAACTATTGCATGATCGGTAATCATGCAGTGCCCGTAGTGGCAGATGCTGTGATAAAGGGAATTCCCGGTATCGATGCCAATCACGCCTGGGAAGCTGTCAAAAATAGCTCCACTCAGTCTCATCCCAATTCGCCTTTCCATGTGTGGGAGAAATATGGATATATGCCTGAGGAACTTCAGACTCAATCCGTATCAATCACCCTTGAGATGGCTTTTGATGACTGGTGTGCGCAACAACTTGCACAGTATATGGGTAAAGATTCTGATGCTAAACATTTCGGGAGACGTGCGCAGTTCTATCGTAACCTGCATAACCCCGATAGTAAATTCTTCGCCCCGAAAGATCAGAACGGCAATTGGATAGAACCGTTTGATCCGTTGAAATACGGTGCCAATGGCGGTAATCCTTTTACTGAGGGAAATGCCTGGCAATATTATTGGTATGTGCCACATGATATAGAAGGACTTATCGAACTCACCGGTGGAGAAAAAGCCTTCTCCGACAAGCTTGACACCTTCTTTACGCTTACTGACACTTCTGGCGAAAAAAACGATAATATATCCGGACTGATCGGACAATACGCCCATGGTAACGAGCCAAGCCATCATGTGGCGTACCTGTATAATTACGTCGGTCAACCTGAGAAGACCCAGGATATGGTCAACCGTATAATGACCGATCTGTATAATAACAACTATAATGGATATGCCGGTAATGACGATTGTGGAGAAATGTCAACATGGTATGTATTGTCTGCATTAGGATTCTACCCGGTAAATCCTGTAGGTGGTGAATACTCAATAGGTACCCCCCTGTTTGACCATGCCGTGATTCATCTTCCTTCCGGAAAAGATTTCACAATCACTGCCGACCGAAAAGGGAAAAAAGCAAATTCACACAAAGTAAAACAAGTTAAACTTAACCGACAACCGATAAAAGATTGGAAACTACAGCATGATGCCCTCCTTAACGGTGGCACACTCACTTTCATAACAAAATAAAATTATAATCATGAATCTGAAAACCACAACAATAATAATGATGGCAGGCTGCTTCTCCGTTCCTATATCAGGAGCATCGCTCGATATGACCGATGGAGATGTGGCAGTTATCTTCGATGCAAAAACTAAAACACTCTCACTAAACCATAAGGGTAAACCGATAACAACAGGAGCATACGTGACGGCTACTCTTGCCGACGGCACTGAGATTGACTCACGTAAATATCCAAAAGTGACACTCAATAAAAGCAATGTAAAAGATGGCTATGGCAACGGGCGGGTATATACCTATACATATTCCGGTGCTTCTCCCGTGATTGAGCAAAACATATATGTCTATCCTCAACTCGATTACTTCCTAATAGACGCAACACTTGTAGGAGATGATAATGCAGCCTCTCATATCTCCCCTATTGTATCAACCACTCCTACCGCACTGCCTTACCCGACTAATGGCAACAGAATCTACGATATGCCATTCGCGAATGACAACTGGGCAACTTTCCATTCCTACGAGATGACACCGGATAACACTGTCACCTCCTGCGAAGCTACTGTCATATTCAACGCCGATAACCGCGACGCTTTAATTATTGGGTCAGTAGACCATTCCACATGGAAATCAGCAGTGGCAGTGACACCTAATGCAACAGATAATATAGGGAAACTTGACGTAAAAGCCGGCTACATAAGCGACCGCACATGGGATGTTCTGCCCGGCAAATCATCAGCTACACGCCATGGAGTAGTAAAAGGTGAGCGTGTAACCTCTCCACGTTTTATGGTAGGTTATTATGATGACTGGCGCAATGCTTTGGAGCAATATGGAGATGCCAACACTGTAGTGTGCCCTAAAATGGAATGGACAAAAGACAATGCTCTTTTCGGTTGGCAATCATGGGGAGGCATGGAATTTGCCCTCAATTATGAATCAGCCATGAGTATTCTCGATTTTTATGAGAAAGAGTTGATTCCTGCCGGATTCACCAACGACAGTGGACGCACTCTGATGGTGCTTGACTCAGGCTGGGGTGCTCTCAACGAAGAACAATTGAAAAATTACGTGGCGAAATGTAAGAGTCTGAATATGGTGCCCGGAATCTATTCTACTCCTTTTTCTTATTGGGGTAGCGAGCAAGATGCCATAGATAATCGTGAATGGGAAGGGGGAAGATTAGGTGAAATGGCACTTAAATCAAACGGTCGTTACCGCCATATCAACGCAGTGTCACTTGACCCAACTCATCCTAAGGTAAAGGAAATGAATGAACGAAACTTCAAACATTTCCGTGACCTTGGCTTTGAGTTTGTGAAGATTGATTTTATGAACAATGGGTCACAGGAAGCCGACAGTTTCTATCTTCCGGGAATCACTACAGGTATGCAGGCTTATAATTATGGTATGGATTATATTGTAGAGGCAGCCGGCGACATGATGCTTGATTTCTCTATAGCACCGGTTTTCCCGGCAAAAGCTCATGTACGCCGCATTGGGTGCGATGCCTGGGGTGACTTGCCTCAGTCAATGTATACGCTTAATTGCATTAACGGCTCATGGTGGCTTGACCGTTGCTATGCTTTCAATGACCCGGACCATATGACTCTCTCAAAGGTATCACTTAACGGTAAGGGCTCCAACGATGAAAATGAGGCACGTATACGTTATACATGCGGTTTGCTGACCGGAATGACTCTTCTTGGTGGCACTTATGCCTATAACGGACCCACTATTGAATATAACGGGGCACAGCATCCTGTCATCGGTTCTGACGAAGAACGAGCACGTGTAGTGAAATTCGCCGGGAATAAAGACCTTATGCGAATGGGAAATATCGGTCGTTCCTTCCGCCCTTTGGAGGGTAGATTCGGTAATAAAGCCACCCTATTCGCACAAGATGATGTGAGTGTCGATAACGAATTTATATATGACAATGGTGATGATTTCTATTATGTGGTATTCAATTATGCCACCGACACTAACTCTTCGCTTTCCAAAGCCCCGGATTATAAGCGTATCGGCATTAATCCTAACGACTATAAAACTGTAAAAGAATTATGGCAAGGCACTGAACATACACCCGGCAATCTCAAAGTAGAAGTGCCGCCAAAAGATGTACGTATCTATCGCTTCTCCAAGTAGCTTCTAATGCAACAATAATCCCGGTTCTTATCAAACCGGGATTTTTTTCTAAAATAAAACAGCCGGGATTCACGGTATTTACACTCAAAATGTGCATTTCCGTGAATCCCGGCTGTTAATTAGTCTGTCTGCTTATCCTAAAATGAGTTGGTGTTTTCATCAATTTTAGAGAGAGCAAAAGCATAAGCCCCGGCAGAGATTGCTTTGCTTGCCCCCAGCTTTGAGAAGGTAACGCCAATACGCTTCATGTCGTCATATTCCACAGTCAGATTAGTGCCGCGCACTACAACGGTTTTGCTATTGCCCTTTGCAAATCTTTCAAACTCTGCGGGATCATCAAGGTTAAACACCTCCATCTGAAGACGACGTACTCTGTCTCCACCAAGAGTAGCAAGATCGCTACGCAGTTCCTTCATAAGAGAAGGCAAAATCCAATGACGTGCAGCCGTGATGCCACCTCCTATAACGATTACACCATCAATTAACTGCGCTGCCATTGCCATTGCATCACCGGCTATTTCTCCAAACTCGGCAAATGCCTTACGGGCGGCATCAATATTTCCCTCACGCTTTCCGTCGGCTATCTCACATATTTCCTTAGGTTCATAATTATGGTTATAATCACCTGATGCCTCGGCATAAACACGCTTTATGGCTCTTACTGCCACACCTTCCTCAACGATTATGCCGGCTTTGGTCTTATGAGGAAGGCAGAAGGTCTCCACGCATGAATTATCTCCTCGGTTTAGCTGACCGTTTACAACTATTCCTACACCGTAGCCGGTACCGAAAGTATAGCCCAGCAGATTCTTGAATCTCTTTTTACTACCACTTTCAGCAAGCCTTTTATTGACTTCCGGCAATGCGCCGCAAAGAGCCTCACCGTAGGCGAAAAGATCACCGTCATTATTGATAAATACCGGTATACCAAACTCATTCTGAAGGAAAGGTCCAAGTGCCACACCATCGCGGAATGACGGGAAATTAGGCAGATACCCACCTATAATTCCATTAGGATAATCTGCCGGTCCGGGAAAAGCGAAACTGATTGCAACCGGTTTTTCATCAAGGGAATCTATAACTTCTCGAAAGCCCTTAACCATTGTGTCAAGACAAAGGTCAAGATCATGGGCATTCGAAGGATAAGTAATGGGAGTGGTAATATACTCACAACTGCGCATGGCACCAAACACAAGATTTGTGCCTCCGGCATCGAGTGTGATTACTATTCTATTGTCATGAAAATACATAAGATCTGAATATTTAAACTTCTAATTAAACGTATATAATCCGAAAGTTGGTTTATTTTATACTTACTTTTATTTTTACCGGGAAATGATCCGAGGGTACGCGACTACGGAAGGCGTTGAGTTTCAATTCCTCCGGGAAATCCTTGGCATCATATTCAGCACCTGTTTCCTGCGATGTGCGATAGGTGTCGGTCAGCACACCATATTTTTCTACCTTAATATCATCGGTCACAAAGATATGGTCTATGCGGCTGTCAGTGTAACCATCAGTCTTATAGCTGTTGAAAGTGCCGTTGAGCGCATACACAAAGTCTGCCGTATTAAAGGAATCCAAGAGGAAATCGGAAGATGAAAGCACTGCATACATATCATGTGTCTGATCCACATTAAAGTCTCCGGTAAGGAATGTAGGAAGATCCATCCCTATCTCTTTCATTTTCTTCTGTACGAGAAGGACGCTTTCTATACGTGCCTGTTGTCCCACATGGTCAAGATGCAGATTATAAAACTGAAATTCTTTGCCGCTCTCCTTATGTCGGAATTTACCCCACGAACATATACGCACACAAGCGGCATCCCACCCTAAACCTGGTCGGTCAGGAGTCTCCGATAACCAGAAATCACCATGGTCAAGCAACTCAAACATGTTGGTATCATAAAAAATAGCGGAATGCTCACCTTTCTCTTTACCGTCTTCACGCGCAACTCCGGTATAGTCATATCCCGGCAATAACGACTTCAATTCCTCAAGCTGACTTTTAAAGCCTTCCTGAGTTCCAAAAATATTAAACTCATGAAAGCGTATCAGGCTTGCCACTATCGGGCAACGCCGCTCCCAGCCATCACCTCTTTTTGTGTCGTCTTTATTAAGTTGACGAAGATTATATGTGGCGACATTAAATTCAGCCTTGTCTGCCGCATACATACTTAACACATTGCTTACAACCAGCACCGACAACAGTGCAAATAATTTAAAATATCTATTCATTGTAATTTTTTATATATTGTTGAGTAAATCTATTTTCCCATCATTGACCAGCTTTTCAACCAACTCCCCGAAAAGGGTGTTCTGCCATGCAAACCAAGGACGGGTAAAATCAGTGGCATTATCTTTATGAAAAGACTCATGTATAAATCCTGTAGACGCATCAGTGGCAAGCAGCATTTTTATGCAGTCTGCAATCTCAGCATCGTCAGTGCTTGTGAAAGCCCTCATCATGATGCTCATTGGCCATACCATGTCGTAGCCTATATGTGGACCGCCTATCCCCTCCCCTGCCTTTCCTTTGAAGAAGTAGGGATTATACTCACTCCAAACAAACTTGCGGGTGTTCTGATAAATAGGGTCATTGACATCTATATCACACAGATAAGGCAACGATAGAAGGCTCGGCGCATTGGAATCGTCCATAAGGAGATGATTGCCAAAACCATCTACCTCAAAGGCATATATCTCACCGAATACGGGATGATTATACGTGGCATGTTGCTTGAGGGCATCCTCCACTTCCCCGGCAAGTTTATAGCATTCATCAGATTTAGCCTTGTCTCCATTTACCTTATCAAGAATTTCCCCGGCTTTTCTAAGTGACGACACGGCAAAGAAATTGGAGGGCACAAGAAATTGCAGTGTGGTGGCATCATCAGAAGGACGGAAACATGACACTATAAGACCACATGGCTTGACCGGGGCGCCAAGACCGTCATTATTCAGAGTATCGAGCGCACGTTCAGTCTTACGCTGAAATTTATAATTGCCTCTTCCGTCATATCTCTGCTGGTCTTTGAAGGTGGTAAGAATCTTTCCCATGGCAGTAAGCCATTCATCATCAAATATAGAATCATCGCCGGTAACTTTCCAATATTCGTAGGCAAGACGTATGGGATAGCACAGAGAGTCAATTTCCCATTTACGTTCATGCACCTCGGGAATCATCTCGGTGAGATCTGTCATCCATTCTCCACCTGTCGGACCATCATTAAACGCATTAGCATACGGATCAAGTATAATACACTTAAACTGACGTCTTATCACCCCCTCGAGCATATCCTTCAAAGCCGGATCGGAGTTGGCGAGCTGTATATATGGCCATACTTGAGCACCTGAGTCTCTGAGCCACATGGCATGTATATCACCGGTATAGACAAATGTGTCATGCTTACCGTCTTCGCCGATACGATAGTGCACGGTAGTGTCAAGAGTGTTTGGGAAGCAATTCTCAAACATCCATGCCAACTTTTGATTTGTGAGCATCTTCTTTACACGCACTATCTCTTTTTCCACTGCTTCTGAATGGAAAAGGCGTTCCTTAGGGTCAGGTCTGCAAGTTTTAAAAGTCTTATCAATTTTATTGGTTGCAACTTTATCAGGCAAACACTCCTTCTTCGGTGGATTATACGCTGCCGCACTGCCTACAGTGAGGAGTATTACACCCATTGATATTAACACTTTTTTCATTTTAACACAGATTGTCAGATCACTTCTCGTTGCTGAATGAATAAGGACGTGCCTCCATACCTACGCCACGCTGCGTATTTGGGCTCGAAATCATATCATAGACCAAGACTGCTCCTGATGTTAAGTCATCATGATTAATGTAATTCTTATTATAGGGCTTGCCATTAAGCGTCATCTTATCCACATAACGGTTAGAATCACTATTATCAGGGGCAGAAATTGTCACGGTTTTACCATTTTCCAAATTCAGTTTGACATTTTTGAAAAGCGGTGCTCCCAATACGTATTCTCCACTTCCCGGACACACGGGATAGAAACCCAACGCGGAGAACACATACCATGCAGAAGTCTGACCATTATCTTCATCACCGCAATAACCGTCAGGATTAGCGTTATACATACGGTCCATGACCTCTCTGACCCAATGCTGTGCCTTCCATGGCTCATCAGCATAATTATAGAGATAAATCATGTGCTGGATAGGCTGATTGCCATGGGCATAGTTACCCATATTCATGATTTGCATCTCCCTTATCTCATGTATAACAGCATTATAGTAGCTCTCATCAAAAATTGGAGGAACAGTAAATACGGAATCAAGCATGGCTGTGAAATTCTTCTCACCTCCCATAAGATCAATCAATCCCTGAGGATCATGGAAAACCGACCAAGTGTAGTGCCATGAGTTGCCTTCAGTAAACGCATCACCCCATTTCAAAGGATTAAACGGAGTCTGGAATTGACCATTCTCGTTCTTACCCCTCATAAGCTTGGTCTCAGGATCAAATAGATTGCGATAATTCATGGCGCGTTTAGCAAACGGTGCCAGTTCTTTCTTTGACTTGCCTAATGCCTTTCCAAGTTCATATATGCACCAGTCATCATAGGCATATTCAAGAGTGCGTGCGGCATTTTCATTAATATTGACATCATAGGGCACATAGCCGAGCTTATTGTAATACTCATGTCCGAGACGCCCGGTAGACGACACCTCTGGGTGAACATTCTTAGTGCCGTTGACAACAGCCTCCCAAAGAATTTCAATATCTTTTTCAGGCACCTTCACACCTTTCAGCCATGCATCTGCCACAACAGATGCAGAGTTATTGCCCACCATACATCCGCGATGACCCGGACTTGCCCACTCCGGTAAGAAACCACTCTCACGGTAAGCATTTGCCAAACCCTCCTGCATTTTCTCATTCTCAGAAGGATACATAAGGTTAAGCATTGGGAATAAGGCACGGAATGTGTCCCAGAAACCGGTGTCAGTAAACATATATCCCGGAAGCACCTCACCATTATAAGGGCTATAATGCACAGGATTGCCTTGAGCATCTATCTCATAGAAACTACGTGGGAATAATACCGACCGATAAAGACATGAATAGAATGTGCGCATGCGGTCAAGGTCATTGTCTTCTATTTCGATTCTTCCCAGCACGTCATCCCAACGTGCTTTCCCCTCTGCCTTTATACGGTCGAAATTACCGTCGCCAAGTTCCTTAAGATTAAGCTCTGCCTGCTCTGGGCTGATAAACGAGGAAGCTACTTTTGCATTTACAACCTGTCCTTTTTTAGTCTTGAAACCCACTATGGCACCGGCATGATCTGTCTCGCTGTCTGCCTTACCCGGAATGATGGTGCCATCTTCTACTGTAGCATAATAGGTGATGGGGGTGTCGAACACTATCTCAAAATAGTTTTTGAAATTATCTGGGACACCTCCACTATTTTTTGTGGTGTAGCCGATAATTTTGTTTTCTGAGGGTATAACCCTTACTGCCGATCCACCATCAAACGGATCAATCACTACAGTGGAGAGTTCATTTTCAGGGAAAGTAAACCTGAATGCGGCTGCCCGCTCTGTGGGAGTAACCTCAGCCACTACATCATGATCTGCAAGATACACCTTATAATAATATGGACGTGCCTCTTCTGCCTTATGGGAGAACCAGCTTGCACGTGCATCTTCATCAAATACCACCTCTCCGGTGACAGGCATTATAGCAAATTGTGCGTAATCATTAATCCAAGGACTGGGCTGATGTGTCTGTTTGATACCACGGATTTTGTCAGCATCGTAAGTATAAGCCCAACCATCGCCCATCTTTCCGGTCTGTGGAGTCCAGAAGTTCATACCCCAAGGAAGTGCCACGGCAGGATAAGTATTACCCGTCGAAAGAGAATGTTTCGACTGTGTGCCTACAAGCGTACTTACATAAGATGACGGTGACTCTATTGCCCCCGCCGGTAAATATACCGATATGGGAAGCCCCATAATGGAGGCAGAATATAAAAAAAGTTTCTGATAAATATTCATGAAAGAATAAAGTTAGTTGTTTTGACTCCGTAAAATTACACATTTTATAGAATTATATTGTAGTTATTCATGCCAAATTTGCATATAAAAAGATTTTCACACTACTTTGGTACCCCGATACCACTAATATTTACCAAAACTTAGATTTACTTTGCACTATGAATTAACACAGATCTGTATTGCTTATCCCGAGCTCGTGTTATCAAGACACGTAGTCTTATTCTTAATTATAATAGACCATTACAAGAATTTATCTTAACGAGGTTATATGTGCGTATAAAAATAGCCTATAAGCAATTTTTGCCTATAGGCTAAGTATGGTCGTAAACTATCAGAGTTGAGTGAGTAACCAATTCTGTTCACCGATCTTGTTGATTACGTCCAAGGCTGTTTCGCTCCAGTACTGATCTTCTTCCTCATCCTTAAGGTAAGCCTTCATGATGTCATATGTTGTGGGGTCGTCGTGCAATTCCGCAACACATTTGCGAAGCATTTCCACACCTTCAGTCTGACGCTGGAGGTCACATTTAATATACTGTACCGGGTCAGAGACAAGTGTGACGGCTGGACGGTCTTCAACCTTTACCTCTCCTCCGAGATCGAGAAGGCGATCGATAAACTGGGCAACCCAACCCATTTCTTCATCGTAGTGAGTGGTGTACTTTTTGCCAAGTTTGGTGAAACCTGCCGCGTTCAGTATTTGACCCTGTACCTTGTGCACAAAAGCTCCGTTTGAGAGACCTGTAATAAAATACTGCAGAGTCTCGATTGATTTGTTTTTATCCATATTGAATTTTATTAAGTATTTGTATCTAAAATGTTTTATGAAAATATATGAGAACTTGACTAAACCAAGATTCGTCCAATTTATTTGTTAAAATTTATAGGACTCAAGTTCTTCCATAAATTTATAGAATGTTGCGGTGGCATTTTTTACCTCATACATTACTGCATTTTCGGCATGGTCACCAAGCGCACTCTTCAGTTCCGGGTATTTTTTAAGGAGAGCTTCTTTGATTTCAGGTGTTTTATCTTCAATAAGCTCACACTCTACACGAAGCGTTTTGCCATTAAAGGCACATATTTCTGCTTTGGGATTCTGTTCCAGTTGTCTGGTGGCATTTGAATGATAGAATGCCATGACATAAATTTTCCCATCATAAAGCATTTGAGCCCCATACGGGCGTACCCGAGGTTGATCTCCTTCTACTGTGGCAAGATAGTACACCTTTGCACTATCGAGAAATTCACTGATTTTCTGAGCTGTTTCCATATAATTTTTATGTAAATGTTTTCTTTTATGACTCCTGATTCTGCTTACAGGAGTGCTTTAATATCGTTATCAAGTTTGGACGGCGATGTTGTTGGAGCGAAACAGGCTACAACCTTGCCTTCGCGGTCAACAAGAAATTTTGTGAAATTCCATTTTATTGAAGAACCTAAAACACCACCCTTCTGTTCCTTAAGCCATTTATAAAGTGGACTTGCATCTTCCCCGTTCACCTTAATCTTTTTAAATCTCGGGAACGTAGTGTCATATTTCAACGTACAGAATTGCTGAATCTCGGCATCTGAGCCGGGGGCTTGATTACCGAATTGATTGCATGGAAAATCCAGTATTTCAAAACCCTGATCCTTGTATTGTCTGTAGATGTTTTCCAAACCTTCATATTGAGGTGTAAATCCACAACCGGTAGCGGTATTTACTATCAGAAGTACTTTCCCTTTATATTGTTCAAGGCTTATTTCGATACCTTGAGCATCTTGAACCGTAAAATCATATATCGTCATAATTCAAATAAAATTAAATATTAAAGCTTAGATAGCAACCAGTTCTGTTCGCCAATCTTGTTGATTATATCCAAGGCTGTCTCGCTCCAGTACATGTCGTCTTCTTCATCCTTGAGGTAAGCCTTCATGATATCGTAGGTGGTGGGATCATCTTTGATGCCTGCAACGCATTCACGAAGAATCTTGATGCCGTCTATTGAATGTTGAAGGTCTAATTTAACGTATTTAATAGGGTCTGACTCCAGTGCGTAAGCCGGACGATCCTCTACTTTGACTTCTCCTCCGAGATCGAGGATGCGGTCTATGAATTTTGTTACCCAACCCATTTCTTCATCATAGTGAGCGGTGTACTTTTCGCCAAGTTTGGTGAAACCTGCTGATTTCAGCATCTGTCCCTGAACCTTATGGGCAAAGGCTCCATTTGAGAGGTAGGTAGTAAAAAACTGCAATGCCTCAATCGACTTGTTCTTATCCATATTGAATCTTATTAAGTGTTTGTATCTAAAACATATTGTCAGTAAAAATCGTTTTGTCAGTATCAAACGACTAATTGTCTAAAACAAAACTAAATACAAATATAGCCGCTTTTTTGATATAACTTTGTATTTCTAAAAAACTGAATCATGTTCCGTCTAAGCGACCTATACACCACCATATTAAAGAAAGGCATACCGACTCAGTGCGGCATAACCTGCGAAGTGGTTGAACCATATATTCCCAAACTTAACCATTTACTTACGGAAACCCTGGTCGGGGCAATTTTACTCTGTACCCTTGCAAACTTGCCCGGCTCTTTCAGACACAAGTTGACACTTACCGCAGAAACAGCCGGAGTCTATGTATACTACTGCTTAGCATTGACAGCACGGACTTAAGACGAGCCATATTCCATGTGGTGCCGTGAGCCTTCGTGCCTACCTTAATTAATTACACCGGCTGGATATGTTCCGTGTTGATAACACCGAACATATCCAGCCGATTCTTTTTTGAATATTCAAGCAATGCCGAATTACGGCATACACACCAAAGACATTGAGGTGAAAGAGTCATAGCTTCCAATATCATCCTTAGTAGAAACTAAGACACCCATTGTCTTACCTGAATAAATGAGTGTGTTTACAAATAGCGCTCTGACACTACATTCAGGCGGTCGTCAAGTTCAAACAACCACGGTGAGCCGGTCGGAATCTCAAGATTGACAATATCGTCATCAGATATTTTCAGCAATATCTTGGCGAGTGCCCTGAGACTATTGCCGTGCGCCGCTATGAGCACGGTGTCATATAACATCAGCTTTGGCACGATAACCTCCTGCCAGCAAGCCTGAACCCTTGTCACAGTGTCCTTTAATGACTCGGTGAGTGGTAACGCTGTTGACGGCAACATGGCATATCGGCAGTCATTAACCGGCGCACGCTCATCGTCTGCTTCAAGAGCTGGTGGCTGCACGTCAAAACTGCGACGCCAGATCTTCACCTGATCGTCGCCAAACTTTGCAGCCGTATCAGCCTTATTCAATCCCTGCAAAGCACCATAATGTCTTTCGTTGAGGTGCCAGTCTTTTATTACCGGCACCCAGTCGAGGTTCATGGAATCGGCGGCTATCTGGAGCGTATGAATGGCTCGCTTCAAATAAGAGGTAAAAAAGAACCGTGGAGTAATCCCCGCCTCTTTGATTTTCACGCCGGCTTCGGCAGCTTCGGCGCGACCTTTGTCCGATAACTCTACATCGGTCCAACCGGTAAAACGGTTTTCCAAATTCCATTGGCTTTGACCATGTCTTAATAAAATCAGTTGTTTCATATCAATATCTTTAATCATAAGTATATAACCCAAAAAGCAGACCAAATGTTTAAACTTGGTCCGCCTATTGAGATGTAGTCATATTCGTGAGAACTTACCGTTTACATCTATATATTCATAAATCTTGGAAAAGTGGTATTAACTCAAAGCCTGTTGGGTTTGTTCAATGAATTTCCTGAAGTTTTGAATATCGTTAGTGTCGGGATGTCCGGCATGAAGAGGTTCCATAGCTCCTTTGCAAGCAAACTCCATATCAGAAACTTTGATTCCTTGTTTCGTAAGAAGTTCTCTCAACATTGGAACAGGTGAATCGGAGATTGCGCTTGATCCAAAACAGATTACCTTTTTTACTTTGGCAGGAGTCAATGTCTTTATAAAATTTCTCATCCTCCAATTTATTCTTCCTAACATAACTCCACAACCTAAATAAAGCACGTCCACAGGTTCGGTTAAGGGTACGGATATTGGTTTCGGTATTACTTTCAAAATATCACCGACGGCATCTACCATCTTTTTGGTATGACCGAATTTACTGAAATATCTTAAGGCTACTTTCATGATTTTAAATTATTTATCATTTCTTCTATTTCCTCTCTATGTTCATATAATGTGCAACCTCCCGAGTGTTCCCATTTCAGGGTCTCAGCATCCCGTAGTGCTTTGAATAACGGAGATTTTAGCGTTTCTTTTATTCCAACTTCTTTAACATTACAATCAGAATGAGGTGAAAAGGGACAAGGTTCTGCATTGCCGTCCGGTGCTATGTGGAAAAATCCCCGTCCTGATGCAAGGCATCCACCCAATTCTTTTTCATCACCGGGGAATGATAGAAAGATTATTTCTTTATATCTATCCCTGACTTTATCCACTAATTGTTTCATTCTTTCGGTGGCTTCATCGTTTAATGCCAGATGCTCACTTCCTTCCTCTATTGGAACATATTCAACATAGAAAAGTAGTTTACAACCCCAATCCCTTAACTGAGAGAGAAATTCGTCTGACGTGACAAAGTTCATATTCTCAGTTGTAACAGTGATGCTTACTCCGAAAAACAATTTCTTTTCTGACAAAAGCTGCATCGATTCTACAGTTTTCTTATATACCCCTTGTCCTCTTCTTTTATCAGTGCCATATTGAAAACCTTCAATACTGATTACGGGTATCATATTACGGTTTTTATTAAAGAAAGACAAGTATATCGGACCGATTAACGTTCCATTAGTAAAGACAGGAAATATGATATCTTTAACCTTGGCAATCTCATCAAGAAGGTCTTTCCTGGTAAGAGGTTCTCCTCCGGCAAGTAGTGCAAAAGTTATACCTATTTCAGCCGCTTCATCAAAAATTTTCTTCCACTCTCCAGGGGTTAAAGTTGTTTTTTTATTATCATCATCCCCTGCAATCCCATTCTTGCGAGCATAACATCCTGCACATGCCAGATTACAAGTATTTGCAATACTACAAATAAGAAATGGAGGGATATTAACCCTATATCTCTCTGACATCTCCTTTCTCTTCTGTTCAGCTTTTTCGAAAACCTTGGACATTCTCGTTAAGAAAATCGCTTCCTTAGGATTACCCAAGAAATTTCGGAATGCCTGTGTCATAATGTTTCTGACACCGTCATTCATATAGGTGTAAAGTTTGATACCGGAGTCCGATTTTTGTTTCTCCATATTTATATCAATTTGTTATGATTCCTAATATTTTTGCAAAGATATTGATTATCTGAGAGAAATACATTGTCCTAAATTATCATAAAATTGTCTGAAACAATAGCCTATAAACAATTTTATAGGCTAAGTCTGGTCGTAGACTATCAGAGTTTAGAGAGCAACCAGTTCTGTTCGCCAATCTTGTTGATTATATCCAAGGCTGTCTCGCTCCGGTACATGTCGTCTTCTTCATCCTTGAGGTAAGTCTTCATGATATCGTAGGTGGTGGGAGATCGTAACGCATTCACGAAGAATCTTGATGCCGTCTATTGAATGTTGAAGGTCTAATTTAACGTATTTAATAGGGTCTGACTCCAGTGCGTAAGCCGGACGATCCTCTATTTGACTTCTCCTCCGAGATCGAGGATGCGGTCTATGAATTTTGTTACCCAACCCATTTCTTCATCATAGTGAGCGGTGTACTTTTCGCCGAGTTTGGTGAAACCTACTGATTTCAGCATCTGTCCCTGAACCTTATGGGCAAAGGCTCCATTTGAGAGGTAGGTAGTAAAAAACTGCAATGCCTCAATCGACTTGTTTTTATCCATATTGAATCTTATCAAGTGTTTGTATCTAAAACATATTGTCAGTAAAATTTTTGTCAGTATCAAACGACTAATTGTCTAAAACAAACTAAATCCAAAGACAGTCATTTTTTTGATATAACTTTGTATTTATAAAAACTTTATCATGTTCCGTCTAAACCACCATATTAAAGAAAGACATACCGACTCAGTGCGGTATAACCTGCGAAGTGATTGACTCATATATTGCCAAACTCAACCGTTTACTTACGGAAACCCTGTCATATTTTTCCTATACTCTCGTGTTGTGCGGAACTGCAACAGTGAATTACAATGATCGTGTCTCACACTTGGCACAGAATGATATTCTCATTATTACACCCGGTATGATGATAAGGACACTGGAGGTCTCTGATGACTTTGATGCCTTGTGTCTGATGGGGGATGAATCCACGACATTTGACATTCCCTACGCCCATAATGTGATTAACGCTTCATATTTTCCTGCAAAGAATAAGTCAGATAATGTTCTTTCTCTCAATGATGATGAGGCAAAGTTACTGGAAAGAAGGATGAGAGATGTTTTTGAATATGCCGGCAGTGCCCATATCTATAAGAAGGAATGTCTATTTCTGCTTTTCTCCATATTCATCCTTGATTTGCTCAATGTAGAGAAACGGTTGAAATCTAATTTCGAGTTATCCCGACATGCCGTGGATCTTTTCTTCAGATTTATGAAATTAGTTACCGAAAATTTCATTCACAAGCATGAAATATCGTTTTACTCCGACTCATTGGCTGTGTCGTCTATATATTTATCCCGTATTGTTAAGCAAATATCCGGTCAAACCGTGAAAAATCATATAGATAGACTACTAATCATGGAAGCCTCTTTTTTGTTGAGAGACACGGATGAGCCCATTGCTAATATCGCCGCAAAACTA
Organism: Bacteroides sp.; assembly: GCA_014802265.1. GTDB lineage: Bacteria > Bacteroidota > Bacteroidia > Bacteroidales > Muribaculaceae > Lepagella. The sequence goes on from JAAVCP010000038.1 coordinate 34,798, forward strand.
AAATTTGCTGATTCGGCAAGTTTCTGCAAGTTTTTCATCCAGAAGAAATCAATGACTCCCAGTGAATACCGGACTTCATGCCTTAACACAGAGTAATCCGAGTTTAAAAGCTTTATTGTTAATTATATCCATTATCCTTAGAATGACTGTCTGCATGGTCGGGGCAATTTTACTCTGTACCCTTGCAAATCGCCTCGGCGGATTACTTGCCCGGCTCTTTCAAACACAGTTTGACACTTTCATTAAGGAGTTCTTCAAATTTATTGTTTAATTTTGCACTTGCAGATAGAATCTGTATTTCTTTAATTACTTTAAAATATTAAATACTATCTATGGCTAAACAGGATTATATTAAGAGAAATGAGGAATGGCTAATGGAAAAGGCACAGGAGCCGGATGTCATTTCGTTGGGTGGCGGTATCTATGGCAAGCAATTACAGAAGGGAGACAGCAATTCTCCAACCCCAAACCGTTCAAGTGTAGTGACAGTGCACTATGTAGGAAAGACTATTAATGGCAAAACTTTCGACAGTAGTCGCGGCGGTGTGGCACCGGCTTTCCGGTTACGTGACCTAATACCCGGCTGGACAATAGCCCTTCAACAGATGCATATAGGTGATCGCTGGGAAATATATATTCCCGCTGAACAAGGTTACGGTAAACGCAGTGTCACCGGAATACCCGGCGGTTCAACACTGATCTTTGACATTGAGTTGCTTGGCATAGCCTGACAACGTAAAATATATTCTTACATCGTTCTGAATATCAGCGATAAATATTTAGTTTAGTTATTCTGCTACAATACACCGCTGATAATTTTGTATCTATAATCAAACCACTCACACTAACATATAGGTAAAACAGTAAGTATTATAAATAAAGCGACTTCGGAATAAGGAATATGCCCAAAAAGACAAATTGACAGTTTGAAAAAACCGTCAATTTGTTTGGTAATATCATTGAAGCAAACTACGAGATTTCGGTATGCGATGTCACCGATGAGGCTGCAATCGTTAGGATTGAATCAAAGTTCGGTGAAACGAGGTTTGCCGATATGTTCACCTTGGTCAAAGATGGTGATGATTGGAAAATCATCAGTAATATCTACCACGTCAAATAATAAATTCTTCTGATGGGGTTGTAAATATAGCGTATTTTCTCACACTTGCCAGCCGGTGCTTACCACTTTTACATATCTGCAAAGTTGGGCGAATGTGAAACAAAACACAACTTGAAGAGGAGCACTTTGGTTCATAGTGATATAGATTGGTTTCCTTTCATGAGCCTGCTCATTTGTTCCTGACAACATTTATTCTTTCAATTGTAGAACTTAAAGTATCAGGATAATGGGGTTCGGGATTAAAGAGAGAGAGTCCGCTACTGTAGCGGACTCTCTCTCTTTAATTGATAATATCTTATATAGTTAACTTTTAGACCTACTCTTTGTCAATACTCTATTTTTTCTTGGGCTGCCTTGATAATTCCATTCAGCCAGGACTGGTGTCCGTCAATCATAGTATTGGTACCTGCCATAGCGGCTGCCGGAGTCCCAAGCTGGCTTTCCTGTGTGAGTATTCGTACACGATTACCGGGTAGATTCTCAATCAGCCATGCATGAACCACATTAAGTTCGTCAGGTTGCCCGGCATTGGATAATCCATGCCATGCTATTCGTGCTACACCATCTTTGGGAGGTTGAAATTCGGTTATGTCTGCTTCTACAAGAAAACCGAAAGTGTTGAAAGAAAACCTTGCTCCCTCGGAGAGCTCAGTGGTTCCGGCAACCGCATACTTTGCGTCCGAGCAATTTTCATAATATTTATCCCAAGCCTGGATATGTGAGAGGTAAGGCCACACGTCATTAACTGTAAGACCTTTGACAATCATTTCGTTACTTGCGAAGTTGTCGGTTGTGCCGGGTAAATATTTTTCCGGCCAATTAATTGAATTCATCATAGTCTTCTATTTTTATTATAGTTATTTCATTGCCTGTTCTATCCAAGCGAACAGGTCATCGAGATTATAGTCACCGGAGTGGGGACGATTCCAGGGCAATGCAAAATCTACATCGTAGCCTTTATTTCGCAGGAGAGTTGCAAGATTGACAGGTACAAGGAAAGAGGTGTCACGATCTTTCGCACCGTGACGTATGTACCAGTGAGCGGCAATCCCCTTGTTGTCCTCACGGATAAAATTCATCGGATTCATCATATAAATACGCTGTTGCAGAGCATCAGACAATGTCGCATTCGGATCACCGGTGCGTTTTCTCAAACTATATTCCGTAAAGTTGGATGGGTTACCTTCCGTATCTCCGAAAACCTTGTTCTCCGGTGTGGCAGCATCGCCCAATACACCGTATGCATCAAATGCCGGCGGAGTTTTAAGAGGTGTAACCGATGCTACATAAGTAAGATATTTCTGCCAATCCACATCGATTACAAAATCAGTATACTCCATTTTCTGTTCAGGTCTACCGGAAATCGGGGCGCCTCCATTGACAGGACCGGAACCGAGTCGCTGGGCAAAGGTAGGACGAGGCTTGGCATAACGAATAATACCGATTGTGTCAGGTATCTCACAACCATTTTCAAGTGCTACATGCGCCGACTCCATTATGAATTTCTTAAGATAATCCATATAGTTGTCGGCAGTGATGGCTTTGCCATCCTCATCCTTAAGTCCGAGGGAGTTGATGTATGCCGGAGCGAGAGCCGCCAGTTCGTTGGAAACAGCAATTTGGCTTTCGTCAAGATGTCGCACTCCATTATCCGTACAACGATACAGCCATTCATATTCCATGTCAGCATGGTTTAGGTCTGTGATGGGGCAATAGCATATAGAAGCATAGACAGCATCGGAAGCGTCAGCGGCTCCCATAGCCTTTAGATAAGTCTCATACTCATGGGCATTACCGGTGGTGCCCTGTAAAGCAGACATTGCACCTCCTGCACTGGTCCCATCCGTAAATATACGCTCGGAGTTGCCGGGAATCAAATCATCGTTATAGTGCAGGTATCGCGTGGCAGCTTTCAAGTCAAGGAGACCATTAGGGGCTGTACCCGTGTAAATCGTCTTACCATCCTTTACTACTGTGGCACCATTACCTCTCGCACCCGGAATACAGACCACATATCCCTCAGCCAAAGCACGTCCGGTTGCGTCTACAGCAGAGGGAGTGCCGGCAGGAGAAGCCATATAGCCACCAACATTATTTCGCATCAAGACAGGTATATCCTTGTCGGCGCGGTGCTTTGTGTCAAGAGGCACATAGATATTGAGTTGCTGATAGGTCGAATCCTCTATATTCTTTACATAATAAATGCCCTCATAAGATTTGAATCTCACCACATCGCCGTCAGGCATGGTGAGGGAATCAATACGAAAAGCCTGAGGATCGAATCTCAAAGAATCTTCCCCGGCATTTGAATTAGCTCCTGAGTCACAGGATGCAAGGCATAAAAGTGCAGAGACTGCTAATAACGGATACTTAATCATTAGAGTTTACATCAATTAAAAGTTCATGCTAATTTCGAGAGGAGATACGCCAGTTATGAATGCCAGCGGCAATGTTGAATATTCTGCCCACATAGTCGTTAGCCCGGAGTCTGCACTCG
>JAAVCP010000039.1:0-11982 GCA_014802265.1 Bacteroides sp.
TCATCACCGCCTCCGAGTAGCCAGGAGAATCAACTATCTCCCCTATTGCAGCTCTACCATCTTTCATGAGCATGTATACGGTCTCACCCTCCTCCCTATAATACGAGGGGGCATAGAGATCTTCTTCCGGTAAGGCTATCCCCTCACCCCCAAGACCATCAGCATATTTGATTGCCTCATAGTTGACAAACTTTGAGTATGTATGACCGTTGACCTCCACACTCCCGTCAAATTTCATATGATAGAGTATCGAAAAATCTGAATATGGATAATCAGTCCATGCATATTCCCAGACTTTGTCTTCACTTATGAATGACATATCATCTTTTACCAATCTACCTCGATCCATAGATGGTTGGTTACTTGACTGAGCATACCCTAAGCAGAAGACAGCGGACAGAAGCATCAGTGCCATCACAAGTTTCTTTGCAACTTTCATATCAAAATTCATTTTAAGGTTAATTATGTTATAAAACTTTTGTTGCAAAGTTAAGACAATAGGTATTAGAGTCCAAATTCAATTACTTTCGGGTAAATTAAGGCATAAGTTGTTGCAGAAAAAGATATTATCATTAAAACTAAGCCGCATTTTCAATGAAAATGCGGCTTAACCGAAAGTAAAAATACCCTAACAGGAAGGTATTTTTAGCCCTTTTCGCGCCCTATCAGTGCAAGAAGTTCATTCTTTCCTGAGAGGTTTATTATAGGTTGACGATACGCCCTGAGAGAATACATGCGCCTGTACTAAACTCTCTTATAAAGAACCAGAAGGGGCGGTCAACCTTAATCTGAAGGGGAGCATAGTCATCGTCATTGGATCCAAAGCCAACGAGGTTACCGCTTGAGATCGCTACAGCCTCCGCCCCCTTCTCATCAACAGAAAATGAGGTAGCGTGCTCATACAGTATGCCACCTTGGAGAGGACACTCCTCCATAATATCCATACATACCTCGGTGAGCTGTGGTCTTCCCGTTGCTGCCAGCATAGAGGATACGTTATAGTGGCCGTCAACCCTAAATTTGGGCAGTGTGACCACCATGTCGGTCCGTGTAGCGTCATTTGCAAGCACATTAATTATATCCTCTGTCAGCTCAATGTCCTGGTGTCCCTCTACCGGAAGAATGATCTCCAGTTGGAATGCCTCGTTACCGAAGGGCACGGTGAAGAACTCGAAGTCGTCATTGTGGGAGTGGGGGGCAGTATATATGCCTGACTCCATCATGTCAACGCTACTGTCTCCTACCTTCCCATGGAACAGACCGTCATGTATCCTCTCTCCACTGAAAATCTCTTTTTTCCAAACATCCTGAAAGTACATGGCACTTAAAAGCATGGCAGCTCCCTCGGGAGATTGCTTGAGAAAATTCGGTATAAGTCCACAGGTCTTGTCGCTGCACCAGTCGTTGATAGCCTCCAGGGTTGTTTTACCGGAGAAGTCCTCATACCGGATGTCAGCTGCGTATCTGTCCCTCAGCACGGAGGCAAAATCCTCGGTAAGTTTGGTTCCTGTGAGGGTGTTTACCCATACGGAGTTTGCAAGCGCAAGTCTGGCAAGGTTGTCAGCCTCCGGCAACGCTTCTATTAGGAGTCGGCAGACAGCATTGAGGTTTTCCACATCTGTTGTGCCGAGATAGTCGGTGAATGCCTGGCGGTCCTCCTCATGCACACCGTTTGCCACCATGGCCATAAGCATTGCCATCGACAAGGGGGAGACGACGATATTGCCGTCGCTCACTTCCTCCGGGTGTTTGTCGGCGTACCTCGCCATGTCTACTGTGAAGTTGGTATAGAATCCTTCCAGGTCGGCTGCCACAGCACGTGTCTGCTCAGTCAGCTCGATGCTCCTCCTCTCCTTGAATTCCCTCTCTTCGGAGACTTCTTTCCCACTGTTGTCATCGATGATTTCCTCCGGTTTCTCAATATCCCCTGCCATGTCAGACGTACATCCGGATAACATTCCACCTGTCACCAACAGCGAGGTGGCAAAAATAGAAAATAATAATTTCTTCATACTAAAATTTATTATAGTTACGATAAATGATTACCTGTATTAAAAATATGGAATTACTTACAGGTGCAAAGATAATAAAAATAACTTACAATTAATCAACGTCAATGATGAATATCAAACATGGAGACTATATTCACCATAGAATTCTGCTCCAGTTTCGATAGTAGCAGAAATCTATCTCGATTTGTAGAAGGTTGATTGGTTGACTGGGCATAGCCGAAGCAGAAGACAGCAGACAGAAGTATCAATGCCATCATAAGTTTCTTTGCAATTTTCATATTAAATTCATTTTAGGGTTAATTGCGTTTTTAAGGTTTTGGGTGCAAAATTAAGATTAAGAGCATTAGACTCCAAATTTAGCTACTTTCGGGTAGTTCTGAAGAATAAATAACTATAATATAATACGTTATCATTAAAATATACTAAAAATAAGCCACATTTTCCATGAAAATATGGCTTAACCGAAAGTAAAAATACCCTAAAAGGAAAGTATTTTAGCTCTTTTCGCGCCCTATCAGTGCAAGAAGCTCGTTCTTTCGGGAAGACTCACAACCTTCTATTCTCTTTGTCAATCTATTCATGCGTGTATAAAAGCTTGACATCTCAATACCCATTACCTGACATACTGCCTCCTTTGAGAAACCTATGCAAAGCAAAGCCACCAAACGCCTTTGATGAACATTTAGCCTCGCGTGCTCATAGACGTCATCAAGCAAGCCGTCTGAAATATTATTGATATAACCTTCCATATTCAGCAGAATTTTCTTGTCTTCCCGTAAAAGCATTATTTGCTCCGAGAGTTGATTTAGAAGGATAGTTTTTCCTTTTTCGGAGTTGCCATGGAGATAATAATGTGCATGCAAAGAATCAAGTTCACCAAATAGTTTTGAAATTAAGTCTGATTCAAAATTTTTCGTTTTCTTTTTAAGACCCCGCATCTCATTACTATGGATAATCTGTTCACTCTTCAGAATGTCATTTTCTTCTGACAGATGTTTATTATCAGTGGTTAGTTTGTCAACACGATTTACAATCTCTGACTTCTCCTTGATCAGATTCTCATTCTCCGTACTGAGATCGTCGATACGTTTAATAATCTCTGACTTCTCCTTAGCTAGAATTTCTTTGTCTGATATTAGTTTATTAAAGTGCTCTATAATCTCAGACTTCTCTTTAGTAAGAATCTCCAATGAATATAAAAGATCCTTCTCTTTTTTCTTTTTTGAAACTGAATAAACCCATATAAGAGCAAGAATTAAGCATATTAGCAAAATCACGGAGATAATTACCCAAAGTATTATTCCGTTTAGTCGTCTAATCTTTAAATTCGCTTTATTTTGTTTTTCATCCATATACTTTTTAACCTCACGGCTTACATTACTATGAACTATCTCTTCGATTACAGAATCATTTTGCCGCAATGCTCTTGTCGCTGCAAGATATGCCTCTTTATAATTTCCTCTATAGGCATAATATCGATATAAATTCTCTTGCATGTCTAACTCATCAGACAGAATATTTTTTACCATCTCTATACTATCAGAAGGAGAGCCGGTATATATCATACTATTAAGGTATAAGAAAATATATTCGCCACTTAGGAACTTATTATTATATAAGAATGACAAACAATCCTTTGCTCTCTTATTATCTTCCTCCCATAGATAACCTAACGCCATATATATCAGGGCAGCTTCTGTCATTTCATCATCACCTCGTTTTTCAGCAGCTTTATAGACCTGCTGCATCTTATTGATACCCTCCTCAAATCTATTATTCCGGCACAAGGCATATCCAACTGCAAGCTGTAAGTCCTCAATAAAGACGAGGGAATCGAGCTTCTGATACTCTTCCAATGAAAGCCGGGCGTATTCCAGCTCCTGAGGCGCGTCACTGACTTCCTTATAGATTTCACTTATGGCATTATAAATCTTGCCTCGGTAAAAATGCTCCGCAGTGTCAGACATCTCAATGCTTTTGAGCAAGGTTATTATTGCCGGACCATAATTACTCGAATTTTGATAGGCTATACCCTTATAAAACATTGAGCGCATTGCCTTCCGTTTATCATTTTTACGGACAAAATATGCCGCTGCTTCGCTTATGGCATTCTCGGCAGTATCCTCATGGAAGGTCTTATCATTGGACTCTGCGGAAAGCAGTGCATAATAATACCTGTCATTATCGCTGCGCAATAGTAAGGTATCATAGTTGCACAGCCGCTGCCATGCGGAATCAGGGTCAGTCTGGAGCAGTGAGTCGATTGCCGTCAGTTCAGCAGAATATCCCCCATCGCGACAAGCGGGAAGCATTATTGTAAGCAGCCCGGCTGCAATGCTCAGGATTATACCGACATTAAGCTTATATGATTTCATAATATAAACTTTATAAGACAGTGCAACCCACAAGGCGGTCGGCACGTGAACCGGGAAGACGTAAAAACACTTGTACCAGATATTCGTTGTTGGTTTCATATTTGTTGCCATCTATGGGCGACGGATCAGGATAACCGCCCCTATGCGGCACAACCACATACTGATAGTTATAACTGCCTTGCTTCAGTGGAATCTCTGCCGTGTAAAGCTTAGTATTATAGTCATAGCGCATTCGGTTGGAGTCAGAGAGATTATTAAGGGTCAGGTCACCACTGATGTAGACATCACCCCCCACAATCTCCGGGGAATCAAGGGTGAAATGGACCGTGATATAATCCGCACCGAGATCAGGATCGGTAGAATTATATTCATCAATCATGAAACGCCCGTGCTGTGTTCTGTCATAAGAATAGTCACGCCCGGCGCGGGGGGTGTCAGGCGTAAGCCATGCATGCCAGTTGCTACCTCCGAATTTCACTGAGTCCACATGCATGCCTGCATAGTCGGCACGCACTGTCTCAAAGCGTCGGTATTCATCGCCGGCAGGATATACAAGCGTCGGGTCATGCTCGAAAATAATAGTGGAGCCGTCTACGCGCAACGGATGCTGAAGGGTGCGCATTGTCTCCGGGCGATTATTCTGCATCACTGTCACCACAAAATCCTGATACGGGTTATAGCGTCCCCCGGCAGCGTCTATGGCTATGGAGAGCTGCTGATATTCAGTGTTAACCCCCATGTCGGTGCGGGTGGTAACGCTTCCTGCCGCTGGCATACTGTTTTCCGTCACCGAAAAACGTGCCTGAAGCAGTAATTCCTCCGGTTGTCCCTCAGGATAGACCTGCAAGACATAATTACCGCTCTCCATTATGCGCAGATCAGGATTCGGAATCTCGATGTTGTAGTTGACGTAATGCACGAATGTATTGGAGGAATAGGCATAATCAGTCAATTCCGCCTCATTAAAACCGTCAACATATTCTGACTCCAACAGTCGCGACGGCTGCCAGTCGGCATTGCAGTGAATCAGCTTATAACGCAGATAGTCGTGAGAGTCACCTATGATGTCGAAGTTGATAAAGATACGGTCTGAGGTGCCGAGGCGTATCACGGCAGGAGCCATGAAGTTGTCGGGATTAGTCACCTTCAGGGTGCGTACATTGCGGTCGAATATCGCCGTAGAAGTATTCACAACACCATAGGAGTTAACAGACGCGATTATTGCTGCCAATATTATGATAATATTGACCAAATTATGCCGATTCATATTTTATGCTTAAATGAAAGTGAAGAATATAATTTTTGACTTTACCAGACAATCGGGGTCTTGCCATGTGCGGCAAGGTAGGCGTTTGCCTGTGAGAAATGGTGGTTCCCGAAGAAACCACGGTAAGCAGATAGCGGCGACGGGTGGGGCGACGTAAGTACCAGATGTCGGTTACGGTCGATATGCGCACCCTTACGGATAGCGTCAGAACCCCAAAGCATAAACACAAGATTCTCTTTCTCGGCAGCAAGACGTGCCACGGCAGCATCGGTAAACGTCTCCCAGCCTATGCCGGAGTGTGACTTCGGCTGATGCTCCCTGACGGTGAGCGATGAGTTAAGCAGCAATACCCCCTGGCATGCCCATCGTGAAAGGTCGCCGTCTGACGGCATCGGTGCCCCCGTATCGTCGCTAACTTCCTTAAATATATTTATGAGCGAAGGGGGCAACTGAACCCCGGGAGCCACCGAGAAGCATAGACCGTTTGCCTGCCCCGGTCCATGATATGGATCCTGCCCTATTATAACCACCTTGGTGGCATCGAATGGAGAAGCATCAAAGGCAGCGAAGATCGACCTGCCCGGAGGATAAACCTTGATCGTCGGATCGGCATAGTCGCGGCGCACCCTGTCGGTGAGGGTGGCAAAATATGGTTTTTCAAATTCATCTGCGAGGGCACGTTTCCACCCTTCTTCTATCTTGACATCCATTATGAAACTTTTTAATTAATGATTAATGATAAAAGATTAAAGATTAATTAATCTTTAATTGAGAGAGTTGCAAAGTTCGCAAAAAATAATTAACTTTGCAAACAATTTGAATTTGTCTCCATAGTTCAATGGATAGAATATCGGATTCCGGTTCCGACGATTAGGGTTCGACTCCCTATGGAGATACTGCATTTCGAGCGTAAATCTGTGGCTGTCACAAATTTACGCTTTTATATATTAGCACATAAACCCTTTAACCTCAAAATGACAATGACAACCGAACAACGCATAGAAAAAGGACTCACTCTTCGTAAGCAGGGATATAACTGCGCACAGTCGGTGGTGATGGCATTTACCGATGTCACCGGACTTGATGACGACACTTCTGCTAAAATATCTGCCTCTCTCGGGGGCGGAGTAACCCTCGGTGAAATCTGCGGAGTGGCAAACGGAATCGCCATTGTGGAGGGACTTATAACCAACGACCCTTCAGGCGACGGCAAAAAGAAAGCCATGCCCGCTACCAAGAGACTCCTAACCGAATTCTCCTCACCTTTCGGCGGCTGCATCACATGCCGCGATCTTAAGGAGAAGTGTGGCAAATCATGTGAGGAACTGATTGCCCAGGGAATAAAAATTCTTGCAGACTCACTATCTTAATCTTAGCAGAGCTATAGAGCTGTTAATCTGCATGATAAGTTATCCTATACCGTATCATCATCAAAGGTAAATCGCTTTTTAATACTTATTAACATAATATTGGTGAACAATTTCATAAATAATGTGTAACTTTGTAGCGCAGATTAAACTTCTGCAATCCTAACATGTAAGAATTTGTTTAGTTAAGCAAAAAGGAAAAGTGGTTTGATTGGGAAATCCGACCACTTTCTTCTTTTATGTTCTGCATAAGCTGCTTACATGTGGACAACTCATATTAATCTGTAAACAACCGCAAACATGCTTCTGATAAAAGACACTTTGGTTTCTCTCGATCTCCTGGAACGCTTCTTCGTATGCGACCTCGACACATGCCTTGGAGAATGCTGCATCGATGGCGATGCAGGCGCACCGCTCTTGGAATCGGAAAAAGAAGAGATTGAAAAACATCTTGACAAGATATTACCCCTTCTCAATCCTGCCGCACAAAAAATAATCCGGGAGGAAGGGGCAAGCTATATTGACCCTGACGGTGACCTTGTGACACAGATTGTTGAGGGGAAAGACTGCGTATACACTACCTATGCCGACGGGGGGAAATGCCTTTGTGCCCTTGAGAAAGCCTACCGTGAAGGGAAACTGCCGCAACTGAAACCCTCTTCATGTCATCTCTATCCGGTAAGGCTCAAGAAATATGGCAACATGACGGCTGTAAACGTCCATAAATGGAAAATATGCAAGTGTGCAGAGGTGCTCGGAAGGAAAATGGGTGTCAGGGCATACGAGTTTCTCAAAGAGCCACTGATTCGTCAATTCGGCGAGGAATGGTATGCTGAACTCGAACAGACGGCTCATGAATGGCTCTCACAGCAAGGGGGATATAGGACGCAGAAGTGATTCCAGCAAACGCTGTGACAACGGACGCTTACGCCACTGCTCAAGAGTGACCTTGCGACAGCGTTTCAGGTCGTCAAAGAAGATTTCCCGCATCTTGGCATTTATGGGAGCGTCATAGATAAGAAGGTTACACTCAAAATTGTTTTCAAAACTCCGGAAATCGAAATTAGTGGAGCCGGCAGTGACGAGGGTGTCATCGATTATCATTGCCTTTGCATGGAGCATTCCGGGGGTATAGAGATACACTTTTATCCCCGCCTTCAGACATTGCGTGACGTATGAAAACGAGGCATAATGCAGGAGGGCACTGTCGGTTTTCTCCGGCATCATTATCCTGACATCTATCTTCGACAGGGCTGCCGCCTGAAGTGCATTCATAAGCGCATCAGTAGGGAGAAAATAAGGTGTCTGTATATAGACCGACTTACGCGCCGACAGAATTGCCTTCAGAAACACCAGGCTCAGATTGTTCCAGCGATCTATGGGACCGCTCGTCACAAGCTGCACGCCGGTGGAATTACGAGTAACCCCATGCACAGGCTCAATATGAGGGATATATTGCTTCTTTTTAAGGAAATTCCAGTCAATCGCAAAAGAGTAGAGCAACGACTCAACGATATCACCTTTTACGCGGAAATGAGTATCGCGCCAAACGTCACCGTTCTGAAGCCCGTCTATATATCTGTCAGCCACATTCATCCCTCCGATATAACCGATTTCGCCGTCAATCACCACTATCTTCCGGTGATTGCGCCAATTTATGCGGTTGGCAAGCTGTGGGAAATTTACCCTGAAGAAGGGATGGGTCTCCACCCCGGCTGCCTCCATACGCTTAAAAAAACTCTTTTTGGCAGAAAAACTCCCCACATGGTCATATATCACTTTTACAGCCACACCATTTTGGGCACGGTCAATCAGAATGTCAGCCACTTCATTCCCGATAGAGTCATCAAGAAAAATATAATATTGCAGCAGGATTGACTTGCGGGCGTTTTTAAGATCGCTCTTGAGAGAATCAAATTTTGACAGTCCGTCAGTGAAAATATCTATTTCATTGTTGACAGTCAGAGGTCCGCCACTAAGGTTATGTGCAAGCTTTACGAGATTTCTGATTCCGTTGTCAAGCTCCAGTTCGGCAATGTCGACGCGCTTCGGGGTGTGACGGTGCATCAGCTTCCTTTTGTTGTGGCGTGAAATCATAGTGAGCCCTTTCAGGCTCCTGCCGAAAAAGAGATAAAACACCAGTCCGACCCCGGGTAGAAAAATCAGGGCAACCACCCACGACAAGGCACGAATCGGATTACGGTTCTCTTTGAGCACTACTACCACCGACGACACAATCATCGCCACATATAACGCAATTAGAAGAATCACCAGCCAGCTGCTGAGACTTATGGTTTCAGGAATATTCACACTTTAGTTGAGATTAAGTTCTTTCACGAGATTAGAGTGCAGTATGGTGAAGTCCACCTGCTATAATAACGCATTTCGAGGCAGAATTATTGAAATACTGCCCTTAAACATAAACACGGCTGACCCCGGAGGGGATCAGCCGTGTCTGTAAAAAAATATGGCTAAGATTATTCAGCTTTGGGAGTCTCAGCAACGGGAGCTGCTGCAGGAGCCTCTGCCGCACTGCTCTTTTTGCGGCGGCTGCGGCGAGTGGATTTCTCTTTCTTAGCACCTGCCTCGCCGAGCATGTTCTCATTGAAGTCAACAAGCTCGATCATTGCCATCTCGGCGTTGTCGCCGAGGCGGTGACCGGTCTTGAGGATACGAGTGTAGCCGCCCGGACGATCTGCAACCTTTTCAGCAACCACGCCGAAAAGTTCTTTAATAGCCTCCTTATTCTGAAGGTGGCTGAAGACGAGGCGACGGTTAGCCATGTCGTCTTTCTTAGACCTCGTGATAAGAGGCTCACAATACACACGGAGTGCTTTTGCCTTTGCCAGAGTCGTGAAGATTCTCTTATGCATGATAAGAGAGATGGTCAGGTTAGAAAGCAACGCGTCGCGATGAGCTTTCTTACGACTGAGGTGGTTGAATTTTCTATTGTGTCTCATCGTTGTTTATTCTTTATCTAATTTATATTTTGAAATATCCATCCCAAAAGATAGGTTAAGGCTGGCAAGAAGCTCATCAAGCTCGGTGAGCGACTTCCTGCCGAAGTTGCGGAATTTGAGAAGGTCATTCTTGTTGAACACCACGAGCTCTCCAAGAGTCTCCACTTCTGCACTCTTAAGGCAGTTGAGGGCACGTACGGAGAGATCCATGTCGGTCAGCTTGCTCTTGAGAAGTTGACGCATGTGAAGCACTTCCTCATCAAACTCATCCACATCGTTCTCCTTAGGAGTCTCCAGGGCGATTTTCTCGTCGCTGAAGAGCATGAAGTGGTGAATCAGAATCTTGGCAGCCTCCTTGAGTGCGTCCTTCGGCTGGATAGAGCCATCGGTCTTCACCTCAAGAATCAGCTTCTCATAGTCGGTCTTCTGCTCCACACGATAGTTCTCCACAGAATATTTCACATTCTTGATGGGGGTGTAGATAGAGTCGATAGCGATCACGCTTGGATCGGTGTCGCCGAGAATCTCGCGATTTTCGTCAGCGGGAATCCAGCCACGACCCTTGTTGATGGTAAACTCCAGCTGGAAACTTGCTGCCGGATCAAGATGGCATATCTCCAGGTCGGGGTTCAACACCTCAAAACCGGAAAGAACTTTTCCCAAATCACCTGCCTTAAACACCTCCATGCCCGACACATTGACCACTGCCTTTTCAGTTTCGTGGTCTTCAGTCAGCTGCTTGAATCTTACCTGTTTGAGATTCAGGATGATGTTGGTGACATCCTGCTTCACTCCGGGAATGGTGTCTAACTCGTGGGCCACCCCATCAATGCGGATGGAGCAAATAGCAAATCCGCCGAGCGAAGAAAGCAAGATTCTACGCAATGCGTTGCCTATGGTCTGGCCATAGCCCGGTTCGAGCGGCCTGAATTCGAACTTTCCGTACGAATTATCCGCCTCAAGCATGATGACTTTATCGGGTTTCTGAAATGCTAATATTGGCATGGGTTTCTATTGTTTATTATTTAGAATACAACTCAACGATCAACTGCTCCTTAATTGTCTCAGGGATATCCTCACGCTGAGGCACATGCAGGAACTTACCACCTTTTACGCTATTGTCCCATTCAATCCAGGGGTACTTGCTGTGGTTGAAGCCGGCAAGAGCGTCGGCAATCACCTCAAGGCTCTTTGATTTCTCACGCACAGCCACAATGTCACCGGGCTTTACGTGATAGGAAGGAATGTTGACAACGTCGCCGTTGACTGTGATGTGCTTGTGGAGCACGAGCTGACGGGCAGCGGGGCGGCTCGGAGCGATGCCAAGGCGATACACCACATTGTCAAGACGGCTCTCGAGCAACTGGAGAAGCACCTCGCCGGTGATACCCTTTGTGCGGGCTGCCTTCTCAAAGAGATTGCGGAACTGACGCTCGAGGACGCCGTAAGTATATTTTGCTTTCTGTTTTTCTTTCAACTGTGTGCCATATTCCGAAGTCTTTCTTCTGCGGTTGGCACCGTGCTGTCCCGGTGGATAGTTCTTCTTAGCCAGAACCTTGTCTTCACCGTAGATAGCCTCGCCGAATTTGCGGGCGATTTTTGTCTTTGGGCCTGTATATCTTGCCATTGTTTTATTTGTTTAATTAAAGTGGGGCCATTGCCTCGCCTCCTTAGCGCAGCCGCGACTGCCGAGAGAAAGATGCTGGGGCAGTCTTTTCGCATTCAGAGGCTGGCATAACCGGGCTGTTATTATACTCTTCTTCTTTTNGGAGGACGACANCCNTTGTGNGGAAGCGGAGTNACNTCTACGATNTCNANNACNTCNATNCCGGCGCCNTGNACNGTACGGATTGCNNNNTCACGGCCNTTNCCCGGNCCNTTTACNTANGCNTTCACNTTNCGNAGNCCNAGATCNTANGCNACNTTNGCNCAATCCTGNGCTGCCATCTGNGCNGCNTAGGGNGTGTTNTTCTTNNNNCCNCNGAAGCCCATCTTGCCNGC
>JAAVCP010000039.1:11988-36737 GCA_014802265.1 Bacteroides sp.
CCAGGANATNACCTGACCNTCNCTGTTGGCAAGGCANACGATNATGTTGTTGAAAGANNNNTGNACNTGNAGCTGACCCATTGCGTCAACNTTGACNTTNCTCTTNTTNGCTGCGACTGTCTTTTTTGCCATACTTTAATTTTATTTAGTAGCTTTCTTCTTGTTAGCAACTGTTTTCTTGCGTCCCTTGCGGGTACGTGCATTGTTCTTGGTGCTCTGACCGCGAACCGGAAGACCGATACGGTGACGGATGCCACGATAGCAACCGATNTCCATAAGNCGCTTGATGTTGAGCTGAATCTCCGAACGGAGGTCGCCCTCTACCTTATATTCTGACTGAATCACTTCACGAACGGCGGCTGCCTGATCGTCTGTCCAGTCCTGAACCTTGATGTCGCGGTCTACTCCTGCCTTCGACAGAATAGCATTCGCGGCGCTACGGCCTATGCCATAGATATACGTCAAGGCAATCTCTCCTCTCTTGTTTTGCGGCAAATCTACGCCGACTATTCTTACTGCCATAGTTTGTTTTTACAAATTTTTTGCAAAGGTAATAAAATTATCCTTGACGTGTTTTAAATTTTGGATTCTTCTTGTTGATAACGTAAAGTCTGCCTTTACGACGCACGATTTTGCTGTCTGCCGTGCGCTTTTTTATCGATGCTCTTACTTTCATTATGGTGTGTCGTGTTTTTTATTTGTATCTGAATGCGATACGCCCCTTGCTCAAGTCATACGGACTCATCTCCACCTTGACCTTGTCGCCGGGTAGTATCTTTATGTAGTGCATTCTCATCTTGCCCGAGATGTGGGCGGTGATCTCATGCCCGTTGGCGAGCTCTACCTTAAACATTGCGTTTGACAATGCCTCGAGAATCACTCCGTCTTGTTCTATTGCAGCTTGTTTTGCCATATATTATAGTCCTGTGTCAGTAATTTGTTTGCTTGTCTGTTGATCTTCCGTAGGCTCTTTACGCCCCAGGACAGCCTCAATGTAGTCGAATGTGGTCAGGATCTGTGGCTCCTCCAGGGTGATAAGAATGGTGTGCTCGTAATGAGCGGAAGGCTTTCTGTCGCGTGTGCGGCATTCCCAGCCGTTGTGTTCGATCACAACATTCTTGCTTCCCATGTTGATCATAGGCTCTATGGCTATGCACATCCCCGGCTTAAGGACCGGACCAATCCCCCTGCGCCCGAAATTAGGCACCTCGGGATCCTCATGCATGCTTTTGCCTATGCCGTGACCACACATCTCCCTCACTACACTATAGCCGTTGCGCTCGCAGAATGTCTGCACGGCGTTTGAGATGTCGCCGACCCTCTTTCCTGCCTTCGCTGCCGCAATCCCTTTGTAAAGAGATTCCTTGGTGATGGCAAGAAGGCGTGCTGTCTTCTCGTCGATCTCACCGACGGGGAAAGTATAGCAACTGTCGCCGTGGAATCCGTCAAGTTCCACAACACAATCGGTGCCGACAATGTCGCCCTCTCGGAGTTCATATCCCGAGGGGAAACCATGCACCACAGTCTCGTTTACCTCTATGCACAATGTGCCGGGGAAACCGTGATAGCCCAGGCAAGAAGGCTTACCCCCGTTGTCGAGGATAAACTCTCTTGCGATATTGTCGAGCTTCAGTGTCGTGACGCCGGGCTTAATCCACTGCGCCACTTCTCCAAGGGTGCGGCTCACGAGATCGCATGCCGCACGCATCTTTTCTACCTCTTCAGCTGTCTTTATATAAATCATTAGCTTACTGAACGTGACTTTTTAGAAAGCTCCACTCCCTGTGGTGCGACCCTTGATGCGGCCATCTTTCATCAAGCCGTCATAGTGGCGCATCAACAGATGACCTTCTACAATTCTCAATGTGTCAAGGATGACACCTACCATAATCAGCAGCGATGTGCCTCCGAAGAAGGCGGCAAACTGACGGTTGAGACCGCATACGTGTGCTATCGCCGGAAGAATTGCCACGATACCGAGGAAAATAGATCCGGGCAGCGTGATCCTTGACATGATGGAGTCAAGATATTCCACGGTGGGCTTGCCGGGCTTGATGCCGGGGATAAACCCATTGTTGCGCTTCATATCTTCAGCCATCTGTGCGGGGCGCACGGTGATTGCGGTGTAGAAGTATGTGAATGCTACAATCATTATGAAATACACCAGATTATACCAGAAGCCATAGAGGTCGGTAAGGGCCCCGAAGAATCCGGTCTGCTGGGTGCTGAATCCTACCAGTGTGACAGGGATGAACATGATTGCCTGGGCAAAGATGATCGGCATCACACCGGCAGCGTTGACTTTCAGAGGGATATACTGGCGCGCACCACCATACTGCTTGTTACCCTGAATGCGCTTTGCATACTGAACGGGCACCTTGCGTGTGCCTTGTACGAGAAGCACTGCGCCGGCAATTACAGCCACAAGAATGATCAGCTCTACGAGGAAGATCACAAGACCACCTCCGGCAGAGTTCATCAAACGGCCGGTAAACTCTTGGATAACTGCCTCGGGGAAGCGTGCCATGATACCGATAAGAATTATGAAGGAGATACCGTTGCCGATACCCTTCTGGTCAATTCTCTCGCCCAGCCACATGATAAACATTGAGCCGGCAGCAAGCACGATAGTCATGAATACAACTGTCCAGAAGCCCATCTCCACATGGCCGCCGGCTGCCTGCACCTGATATCTAAGGTTCATAAGGTAGGCGGGACCCTGCATGATAAGAATGAGCACTGTCAGATAGCGAGTGTACTGGTTGAGCTTCATTCTTCCGCTCTCACCCTCACGCTGCATTTTCTGGAATGCCGGAAGGACCATGCCAAGGAGCTGGATCACGATTGATGCCGTGATATAAGGCATAATACCCAACGCAAAGATTGACGCCTGGGAGAATGCACCGCCCGAGAACATGTCAAGGAGCTGCATCAAGCCGTCTGACGTGAAGTTTTTCAGCGCCATGAGATCATCGGGATTTATGCCCGGAAGCACCACATAGCAACCGAAACGATAGATAATCACAAGAAGAAGGGTCACCCCTATCCTCTTGCGAAGATCTTCAACGCTCCAAATGTTTTTTATTGTTTGTGTAAATCCCATTTTGATTAGTTTTTGCTGACGGTTCCACCTGCTGCTGTGATAGCTTCCTCTGCCTTCTTGGAGAATGCGTCAGCGTGCACTTCAATTGCACGGCTGACAGCCCCATTTGCAAGGATCTTCACAAGTCTGTTCTTAGGAACAAGACCTGCAGCGCGGAGATCGGCAACAGTAATCTTCGTGAGATTCTGAGCAGCCGCCATTGCCTCAAGAGCATCAAGGTTGATAGCTTTATATTCTACACGGTTGATGTTCTTGAAACCAAATTTCGGCACTCGTCTCTGGAGCGGCATCTGACCACCCTCGAAGCCTACTTTATGCTTGTAACCTGAACGTGACTTCGCACCCTTGTGTCCACGTGTGGAAGTGCCGCCATAGCCTGAACCTGGACCGCGTCCGATACGCTTGTTTCCCTTATTGCTGCCGGGAGCCGGCTTAAGATTATGTAGTTCCATTTCTATTGTTTTCTCTTAGATTAGAGTTGTGTGACTTCTACGAGATGATGCACTGCCTTAACCATGCCTCTGATAGAGGGGTTGTCTTCCTTAATTACAGTGTGGTTCATCTTTCTCAGACCGAGCGCATCAAGAGTGCGCTTCTGCACTGCGGGGCAGTTGATGCGGCTCTTTATCTGTTTGATTGCTATCTGTGCCATTTCTGATCTTTATTAGCCGTTAAACACTTTGTCAATTGATACGCCACGGTTCTGGGCAATCTGTGCCGGGCTACGAAGCTCTGAAAGTGCAGAGATAGTAGCCTTTACAAGGTTGTGGGGGTTGGAAGAGCCTTTGCTCTTTGCAAGCACGTCGGTGATGCCTACGCTCTCAAGCACGGCACGCATAGCGCCACCTGCCTTTACCCCGGTACCCTCAGAAGCAGGCTTCAGGAAGATGCGTGAGCCTCCGAATTTTGCGCTCTGCTCGTGGGGGATAGTGCCCTTGTGAACCGGAACCTTGATAAGGTTCTTCTTGGCAGCCTCAACACCCTTGGCAATAGCTGCCGTAACCTCGTTTGCCTTGCCAAGACCCCAGCCGATAACTCCGTCTTCATTGCCGACAACCACGATGGCGGCGAAGCTGAATGCGCGGCCACCTTTTGTAACCTTAGTTACGCGGTTGATTGCCACGAGACGGTCTTTCAGTTCCAAATCATTTGTAGATTTTACTCTATTATTCTTTGTTGCCATGATTTCCGATTAAAATTTAAGACCTGCCTCGCGTGCTGCATCGGCCAATGATTTTACTCTGCCATGGAAAAGATAACCGTTACGGTCAAACACCACTTCTGTGATGCCCTTCTCCAAAGCCTTCTTTGCTACGTCGGCGCCTACTTTTGCAGCCACCTCGATTTTTGTGCCACCCTCAAGACCCTTTGATGAAGAGGCAACCAATGTGCAGCCGGCGAGATCATCGATTAGCTGCACGTAGATTCCCTTGTTGCTGCGGAACACGCTCATGCGCGGACGCTGCGCAGTGCCGGAAATCTTTCCGCGGATGCGGGTTTTAATCTTATTTCTTCTTGCTATCTTGGATACCATTTGTCTTCCTTATTTTAATTATTTAGCATTTGCTGACTTACCCGACTTGCGACGAATAACCTCGCCAACAAACTTGATACCTTTGCCCTTGTAAGGCTCGGGCTTACGGAGTGAGCGGATTTTAGCGCAGACCTGACCGAGGAGCTGCTTGTCTGAGCTCTCGAGAATGATGAGCGGGTTCTTGTTGCGCTCGGTCTTTGCCTCAACCTTCACTTCCTTAGGAAGCTTGATATAGATTGCATGAGAAAAGCCTAACGACAGCTCCAACACCTGACCGTTTGATGTGGCGCGATAACCTACGCCCACAAGCTCCATCTCCTTCTTGTAGCCTTCCGACACGCCGACAACCATGTTGTGGATAAGGGCGCGGTAAAGACCGTGCATCGCACGGTTCTGACGCTCGTCATTGGGGCGCTTTACCTCAATGTGATTACCCTCCTGCTCAACTGTGATGACGGGGTTGATTTCCTGAGTAAGCTCGCCTTTGGGACCTTTTACTGTGACTACATTGTCTTTTACCTGTACGGTTACGCCAGCAGGTATCTCTATGGGTGCTTTACCTATTCTTGACATACTGAATACCTCCTAATTAATAAACGTAACACAATACTTCACCACCTATTTTGCGCTCTTTGGCTTCCTTGTTGGTCATCACGCCCTGTGATGTGCTAAGGATAGCGATGCCAAGGCCATTGAGTACACGTGGCATTTCCTTGTAGCCCGTATACTGGCGAAGACCCGGACGTGACACACGGTGGAGGTTCTTGATGGCGCTCACCTTGTCGACCGGATCATACTTGAGGGCAATCTTGATAGTGCCCGACGGAGTGGGTCCTTCCATGAACTTATAGTTCAGGATGTAGCCCTGCTCAAAAAGGATTTTGGTGATCTCCTTTTTCATCTTTGAAGATGGAATCTCCACCACGCGGTGTCCCGCGCTGATGGCGTTTCGCAATCTCGTCAAATAATCTGCTATTGGATCAGTCATTGTTTTGATTGTTAAATTGATTCGGATTTTCCGAACAATATTTAATTTTCACTTTGTCTGCTATGTTTTTTTGTCTACACACAACGCTTTGTATGTAAAGATTGGAGACGCACACAGACTGATAATCAGTCTGGTGACGTCACCAATTCTTATAACGCAGGAATTACAATATTATTGTATTACCAGCTTGCTTTTTTTACACCCGGGATAAGTCCGGCAGAAGCCATCTCGCGGAACTGGATTCTGGAGATGCCAAACTGACGCATATAACCCTTTGGGCGCCCGGTCATTGTGCAACGGTTGTGGAGACGAACCTTAGAGGCATTCTTCGGAAGCTTCTGAAGTTTTGTCAGTGCCTCATAGTCGATATTGCCTTCGGCATCAGCGAGGGCTGCCTTCTTGAGGGCTGCCTTCTTGGCTGCATATTTCTCAACAAGCTTCGCACGCTTCACTTCGCGGGCCTTCATTGATTCTTTTGCCATGTGCTCTTATTTTTCGTGTTTGAAGGGAAGTCCGAATTTCTTGAGAAGAGCAAAACCCTCCTCATCTGTGTTGGCTGAAGTCACAAAAGTGATGTTCATACCCTGCAGTTTCGGAACATTATCGATGTTGATCTCCGGGAAAATGATCTGCTCAGTGATGCCGAGAGTGTAGTTGCCACGTCCGTCAAGCTTAGAGTTGATACCCTTGAAGTCACGGATTCGCGGAAGAGCCACTTTCACGAGCCTCTCAAGGAACTCATACATTTTCTCTCTTCTCAAAGTCACCATAACGCCGATAGGCATTTTCTTACGGAGCTTGAAGTTTGAGATGTCTTTCCTTGAAAGAGTCGGCACAGCCTTCTGGCCAGTGATTGCCGTAATCTCGTTGATGGCGGTCTCGATCAATTTTTTATCCTGAGTTGCAGCACCAAGACCCTGGTTGATAACAATCTTCTCAAGGCGGGGAACCTGCATCACAGTGGAATAGTTAAACTCCTTCTGGAGTTCGGGCACTATTCTTTCCTTATAGTCTTTACCAAGTGTTGTCTCGCTCATTACTTAATCTCCTCTCCTGATTTCTTAGAATAACGTACCAGTTTGCCGGCTTCGTTGCGTCTGCGACCCACGCGGGTGGGCTTGCCGGTCTTGGGGTCTACCACATTGAGATTGGAAATCTCGATGGGAGCCTCCATCTTCACTATTCCTCCCTGAGGATATTTCGCATTGGGCTTCATGCTCTTGGAGACAATATTGATGCCCTCAACGAGTGCACGGTGTTTCTTCACCAGCACTTCGAGAACGCGTCCTGTCTTGCCCTTGTCGTCGCCGGCATTGACATAGACTGTGTCGCCTTTCTTTATATGGAATTTTGCCATTACTTTATCTGTTTTAGAATTAACATTAAAGCACCTCGGGCGCGAGTGACACAATCTTCATGTTGGTTGCGCGCAGCTCACGAGCCACGGGGCCAAAGATACGGGTGCCGCGGATTTCACCGGCATTGTTAAGCAATACGCAAGCATTGTCGTCGAAACGGATATAGCTGCCGTCAGGGCGACGGATCTCCTTCTTCGTGCGGACAACCACAGCCTTTGATACTGTGCCTTTCTTCACATCAGAAGAGGGGATTGTGCTCTTCACAGTGACAACGATGATGTCGCCCACTGAGGCATAGCGACGGCCTGTGCCGCCGAGCACATGGATACAGAGTGCTTCCTTAGCACCGCTGTTGTCTGCTACTGTAAGACGTGATTCGGTCTGTATCATAATTACTTAACTTTTTCAATGATTTCCACAAGTCTCCATCTCTTTGTCTTGCTCAAGGGGCGAGTCTCCATCAGGCGGACTGTATCGCCTACAGAGCATTCGTTGTTCTCATCATGAGCATGATACTTCTTTGTCTTATTGACAAATTTTCCATAGATCGGGTGCTTCTCTTTCCACTTGATCTCGACCGTGATGGTCTTGTCACATTTGTTGCTTGAAACAACCCCAATTCTTTCTTTTCTCAAATGACGTTTTTCTTCCATTTTCTTCAAATACTTTTTGGGATCAGTTGTTTACTTGGAAGCCTCTGCCTGCGCAGCGATTTCCTTCTGACGCAACACGGTTTTCATACGGGCAATCTCACGACGATCTTTGGTGATCTTTGCGGGATTGTCGATGGGAGATATCGCGTGCGCTACTTTCAATTCACGATAAGCTTTCTCTGCGGCTTCTATTGCAGCCTTCAGTTCCTGAATGCTTAATTCCTTGATTTCTTCCTTTTTCATATTATTGTTTAATCACTTAGATGATTTTATACGTTCTGGCTGGGATCATAGTCGCGGCGAACCACAAACTTGGTGACCACAGGAAGCTTCTGGGCTGCCAGACGGAGTGCCTCCTTGGCGATGTCATAGTTCACGCCCTCCACTTCTATGAGGATACGGCCCGGAGTCACAGGCGCAACGAATCCCTCGGGATTACCTTTACCTTTACCCATACGCACTTCGGCAGGCTTCTTGGTGATCGGCTTGTCGGGGAAGATGCGGATCCAGATCTGACCCTGACGCTGCATGTAGCGTGTCACTGCCACACGGGCAGCCTCAATCTGACGGCCGGTGATCCATTTAGACTCGAGAGTCTTGATGCCGAAGGAGCCGAAAGCAAGCTGGTTGCCTCTCTGTGCCTCACCTTTCATGCGGCCCTTTTGCGAACGGCGGTATTTGGTCTTTTTCGGTTGTAACATTGTCAGTCTACTTTATTAACGATTGTTGTTTTTCTTGTTGCGGAAACCACCCTTACGGCCGCCGCCACCCTGTGGGCGGGCTGCCTCTTTCTGACCGATAGCGTAGGTAGGAGTAAGCTCCTTCTTGCCATAGATCTCACCACGGCAGATCCACACCTTGATACCGATGATGCCCACTTTTGTGAGAGCCTCTACAAGAGCATAGTCGATGTCGGCACGGAGAGTATGGAGAGGCGTACGACCTTCCTTAAACATCTCGCTGCGAGCCATCTCAGCGCCGTTAAGACGACCGCTTACCTGCACCTTGATGCCCTCGGCACCCATTCTCATTGTTGAGGCGATTGCCATCTTCACTGCGCGACGATAGGCAACCTTGTTCTCAATCTGGCGTGCGATGTTGGTGGCAACGATCTCTGCATCGAGCTCAGGACGCTTGATCTCATAGATGTTGATCTGAATGTCCTTGTCGGTGAGTTTCTTCAACTCGTCTTTCAGATCGTCTACGTCCTTACCGCCCTTACCGATCACCATGCCGGGACGGCTTGTGCAGATAGTGACAGTCACCATCTTGAGTGTGCGCTCAATGATGATTCTCGAAACACTTGCTTTTGCAAGACGAGTGCGGAGATATTTACGGATAACAGAGTCCTCGAGGAGGATGTCACCGTATTTCTTTCCGCCATACCAGTTGGAGTCCCAACCGCGGATTACACCAAGACGGTTGCTGATTGGATTAACTTTCTGTCCCATCTTTCAATCAAGCTTTTTCGTTATTAATAGTATCGACAAAAATTGTCACATGGTTAGAACGCTTGCGGATTCTGTAGCCGCGGCCCTGCGGGGCGGGGCGAAGGCGCTTGAGCATCGGAGCGCAGTCTACGTAGACTGTCTTCACGAAAAGCTCACCGGCCTCAGCCTTGCGTTCGGTTTTCTGCTCCCAGTTGGCAATTGCAGAGCGGAGAAGCTTCTCCACCTTGCGGGCTGCCTCCTTATTGGAGAATTTGAGGATGCCGAGAGCCTTGAATGCCTCCTGACCGCGGATCATGTCAACGACGAGGCGCATCTTACGGGGCGATGACGGCACATTATGCAGCTTAGCGAAATATTCGCTCTTGCGGGCCTCTTTCATGGCGTCGGCTGCTTGTCTTTTTCTTACACCCATTGTATTTTACTTACTCTTCTTTTATTTAGACTGTTATTGAAAGCGCGGAGACGCCATTATTTCTTCTTGTTGCCGGCATGGCCGCGGAATGTGCGCGTGGGAGCAAACTCGCCAAGCTTGTGCCCTACCATGTTTTCTGTCACATAGACGGGGATAAACTTGTTGCCGTTGTGCACTGCGAAAGTATGGCCCACGAAATCAGGGGAAATCATTGACGCACGACTCCAAGTCTTTATCACAGACTTCTTGCCGCTTTCGTCCATGGCTGCCACCTTCTTCTCCAGCTTCACGCTGATAAACGGTCCTTTTTTAAGCGAACGACTCATAATTGTCTTCTTTTAATCAAATTTACTTTTTCCTTCTTTCAATTATATACTTCGAAGAATGCTTCTTCGGAGAACGAGTCTTCAAGCCCTTAGCATAAAGACCTGTGCGAGAACGGGGATGACCACCTGACTGACGGCCCTCGCCACCACCCATCGGGTGATCGACAGGGTTCATAACGACACCACGGTTGTGGGGGCGGCGTCCCAGCCAACGGCTGCGGCCTGCCTTGCCGCTCTGTTCGAGCGCATGGTCAGAGTTGCCCACTACACCCACAGTGGCACGGCAGGTAAGGAGCACCTTGCGTGTTTCGCCTGAAGGTAATTTGATTATCGCGTAGTTGCCCTCGCGGGAAGTAAGCTGAGCAAATGTGCCGGCTGAGCGAGCCATAACGGCGCCCTGACCGGGACGGAGCTCGATACAATGGATCAGTGTGCCCACAGGGATCTTTGAGAGGGGAAGAGTGTTGCCAACCTCAGGGGCTACATCTTCACCGCTGATCACTGTCTGACCAACCTGAAGCCCGTTGGGGGCAATCATGTAGGCCTTTGAGCCATCCTGATAGTAAAGAAGGGCGATGCGTGCCGAGCGGTTAGGATCATACTCGATGGTCTTAACGATTGCGGGCACTCCATCGTTGGTTCTCTTGAAGTCAATGAGACGCAATTTTCTCTTGTGACCACCACCACGGTAGCGGGTCGAAAGATGACCCGAAGAGTTACGGCCACCTGTAGAGCGCTTGCCTACAGTAAGAGACTTCTCTGGTGTGATTTTCGAGACTTTCTTTACCGTCACGGTTCCCTCTGCAGGGTTAGCAGTCGCAATCTCGTTACGGAACACACCAATAATCTTGTGTCTTTGCCCGGGAGTTACGGGCTTAAATTTTCTAACTGCCATTTCTCTTAAATGTTGCTATAATAGTCAATCGTTTGTCCTTCTGCCACAGTCACGTAAGCCTTCTTGAAGGCAGGTTTCTGACCGCGGATCAACCCTCCCTTGGTATAACGCTGTTTGCGTTTGCCGGCATAAAGGGCAGTGTTTACTTTCACGACGCGCACATTGTAGATTTTTTCTACGATGNCTTTGATCTGGANCTTGTTGGCGTCGGGAGACACAGCAAATGTGTAGCAATTCTGCTTNTCGCTGTAGGCGGTTGCCTTTTCTGTAATAAGGGGTTTAATCTGAATGTCCATTTTCTATATCTCCTTTAGTTTAGAAGTTCTCGTTGATCAATTCCACGCTGCCCTCTGTCATGAGGATTGCATCATTGTTGAGCAATGTGTATGCATTAAGGTCAATTGCCTGCTGCATGAGTGCATTGGGCACATTGCGCACTGACAGGAGCACGTTCTTGTCAAGCTCATTCATGACGAGAAGAGTCTTCTTGTCTTCCAGCTTGAAGCTCTTTGCTATGTTAACCCACTGCTTTGTGCCCGGTTTGTCGAAATTGAAATTTTCAACCACAAAGATAGAACCCTTCTGAGCCTTTGCTGTGAGAGCTATCTTGCGTGCAAGCTGCTTCATCTTCTTGTTAAGCTTGCTACGGTAGTCGCGTGGACGCGGACCAAACACTGTGCCGCCGCCACGGAGGAGCGGGGAGTTAATGTCACCGCGACGTGCACCGCCGCCACCTTTCTGACGACCAAGCTTACGGGTTGAGCCTGAAACTTCGCTGCGCTCTTTGCTCTTGTGGGTGCCCTGACGTTGGTTGCCGAGGTACTGTTTTACGTCGAGATAGATAGTGTGCTCAGCATTGCCTTCGCTAAGATCGCGAGCAAACACTTCATCATTCAGTGTGATTTTACGACCTGTGTCTTCGCCCTTGATATTATATACTGCTACTTCCATTATTTCTCAACTAATACAATTGAACCTTTGGCTCCAGGAATGGAACCCTTAATCACTAACAAATTATGCTCGGGAATCACTTTGATTATCTGGAGATTCTGCACTGTCACACGCTGGTTGCCCATGTGGCCTGCCATGCGGAGACCCTTGAACACCTTTGCAGGATATGAACATGCACCGATAGAACCGGGAGCGCGGAGACGGTTGTGCTGACCATGTGTTGACTGCCCTACGCCGCCGAAACCGTGACGCTTTACAACACCCTGGAAACCTTTACCCTTGCTTGTGCCTACCACGTCAACGAAGCCACCCTCCTGGAAGAGGTCTACTGTCAGCGTGGAGCCAAGCTCCGGCATGGTCTGAAACGATTTGAACTCGGCCAAGTGACGCTTGGGGGTTACGCCTGCCTTTGCAAAGTGGCCTGCCTCCGGCTTGTTGGTGTGCTTCTCCTTCTTGTCCATGAAGCCTACCTGAACAGCTGAATAGCCATCTTTGTCAACAGTCTTGATCTGAGTAACCACACAAGGACCTAATTCGATAACAGTGCACGGAACATTCTTTCCGTCGGCACTGAAAACGGATGTCATTCCGATTTTCTTTCCTAATAATCCTGGCATTTCTTACTTGATTTATATTGGATTGTTGTTTGGGTATCTTTTTAATCGCCGGCGTGTCTCCCTTCTCATTCCGGGAAGGAAGACATGCCTTGCGTTTATATTAGACTTTGATGCTCACGTCTACACCGCTGGGGAGCTCAAGCTTCATCAGCGCGTCTACAGTCTTGGTTGTTGAGCTGTAGATGTCAATGAGGCGCTGATAAGATGAAAGCTGGAACTGCTCGCGGCTCTTTTTGTTGACGAAAGTGGAGCGGTTGACGGTGAAGATGCGCTTGTGGGTAGGCAACGGAATAGGACCGCTTACCACTGCACCAGTCGATTTTACCGTCTTCACGATCTTCTCGGCTGACTTGTCAACCAAGTTGTGATCGTAAGATTTGAGTTTGATTCTTATTTTCTGATTCATATTTGAATTGAGACTTTATTATTTCAACAGATCAACTCTGCCCTGCACCTCGGTGAGCACGTTCTTGGCAATTGAATTGCTTACCTCGGCATAGTGGCTGAACGACATGGTGCTTGTAGCACGTCCTGATGTAATTGTACGGAGGGCGGTTACATATCCGAACATCTCCGCAAGAGGAGCCTTTGCCTTAACGATGCGGGCACCGCTGCGGCTTGTCTCCATGCCCTCTACCTGACCGCGACGCTTGTTAAGGTCACCGATCACGTCACCCATTGACTCCTCGGGAGTCACAACCTCAATCTTCATGATAGGCTCCATGAGAACCGGACCTGCCTTCTCGCTGCCCTTCTTGAAAGCCTGGATAGCGCAAAGCTCGAATGAAAGCTGGTCTGAGTCAACCGGGTGGAAGCTACCGTCAAGGAGTGTAACCTTAAGACGCTCCACCGGATAGCCTGCAAGCACGCCATTCTTCATTGCGTTCTGGAAGCCCTTCTGAACAGCGGGGATATATTCCTTAGGCACGTTGCCACCCTTAACCTCGTCTACAAACTGGAGGCTGCCCTCGAAATCCTCGTCAGCAGGTTCGATGCGGACGATGATGTCGGCAAACTTACCGCGACCACCTGTCTGCTTCTTGAATACCTCACGAAGCTCAACCGGCTTGGTGATTGCCTCTTTGTAAGTAACCTGGGGACGACCCTGGTTGCACTCTACCTTAAACTCACGACGCAGACGGTCGATAATAATGTCGAGGTGAAGCTCACCCATACCGCTGATGACGGTCTGACCTGTCTCCTCGTTGGTCTCAACGCGGAAGGTCGGGTCTTCCTCTGCAAGTTTCTGAAGACCTACGCCAAGCTTGTCAAGGTCTTTCTGAGTCTTAGGCTCTACTGCGATACCGATAACGGGATCGGGGAATTCCATAGACTCAAGCACGATGGGTGCATCCTCAGCACAAAGAGTGTCGCCGGTGCGGATATCCTTGAAGCCTACGCCTGCGCCGATATCACCGCAGCCGATCACCTCTTTCGGGTTCTGCTTGTTGGAGTGCATCTGGAAGAGACGTGAGATTCTCTCCTTTTTACCGCTGCGGCTGTTAAGCACATAGCTGCCAGACTGCACTTCGCCTGAATAAACACGGAAGAAGCAAAGACGACCTACATACGGGTCGGTTGCAATCTTGAACGCGAGTGAACACATGGGAGCCTCGGGGCTCGGTTCACGTGTGAGAATCTCGTCGGGGTCGCCTACTGCATGACCTTCAACCACACCTGAGTCTTCAGGAGAAGGAAGATATGCACATACGGCATCAAGGAGAGTCTGAACGCCCTTGTTCTTGAAAGAAGAACCGCAGATCATCGGGTTAACCTCCATAGCGAGGGTGGCTTTGCGGATAGCAGCCTTGATTTCGTCTACAGTGATTGAAGAGGGGTCGTCAAAATATTTCTCCATGAGCACCTCGTCGCTCTCAGCGAGAGTCTCAAGCATTTTGTCACGCCATTCCTCAGCCTCATCGCGGAGGGTTGCAGGAATTTCGGCAACAGTGTATTCAGCACCCATTGTCTCGTCATGCCAGAAGATAGCCTGCATGGTCACAAGGTCAACAACGCCTTTGAAAGTCTCCTCAGCGCCGATGGGTATCTGAATTGGGAGAGGAGTAGCGCCGAGCACTTCACGCACCTGGCGAACAACCTCGAAGAAGTTAGCACCGGAGCGGTCCATCTTATTGACGTAACCGATTCTCGGCACATTATATTTGTCAGCCTGACGCCATACGGTCTCACTCTGAGGCTCAACACCGCCCACTGCGCAGAAGGCAGCCACAGCACCGTCGAGCACACGGAGTGAACGCTCCACCTCCACAGTGAAGTCAACGTGTCCCGGAGTGTCAATCAGGTTAATTTTGTATTTGTTTCCGTTATAGTTCCAGAAAGTAGTAGTTGCGGCGGAAGTGATTGTGATACCACGCTCCTGCTCCTGCTCCATCCAGTCCATTGTGGCTGCGCCGTCGTGCACCTCGCCAATCTTGTGAGTAAGACCGGTATAGAAGAGGATACGCTCTGACGTAGTTGTCTTGCCGGCATCAATGTGAGCCATGATGCCGATATTTCTGGTGAGTTTAAGATCGTCGTGTTTTGCCATTGTAATGAAAAACCAAATTTAGAATCTGAAATGTGCAAAAGCGCGGTTAGCCTCTGCCATACGGTGCATGTCTTCTTTTCTCTTGTAAGCACCACCCTGGTCATTGAAGGCATCTACAATTTCAGCAGCGAGTTTGTCTGCCATTGTTTTGCCGCCACGCTTGCGTGCGTAGATGATAAGATTTTTCATAGAGATAGATTCCTTGCGGTCGGCTCTGATTTCAGTAGGAACCTGGAAGGTGGCACCGCCCACACGGCGTGACTTCACCTCCACTTGGGGAGTTACATTCTCAAGCGCTTTTTTCCAAATCTCGAGTGCGCTCTTCTCCTCGTTTGGCATTTTTGCCTTCACGGTCTCAAGTGCCGTGTAGAATATTGTGAAAGCTGTGTTCTTCTTTCCGTCATACATCAGGTGATTGACAAACTTTGTCACTCTGACGTCATGAAACACAGGATCGGGCAGGATTACCCTTTTCTTCGGTTTTGCTTTTCTCATTTTTGTTTGTTTAGTGTTTTTGTTGCGGCTGCTTTTGAAAAACTTCAACGTCGGCTCTCTTGCCGCCGTTTACTCAACCTAAGCCAAGCAGACAATCAAAAACGGGGGTTGATGTTTGCTGGTGTCCCTGAGGCGGGTGGGCTAATTACTTCTTACCCTTAACCGGTGCTCCCTTGCCTGCTTTAGGACGTTTGGCTCCATATTTAGAGCGACGCTGTGTGCGGCCCTGCACGCCTGCGGTGTCAAGGGTACCGCGAACAATGTGATAGCGTACACCCGGAAGGTCCTTAACACGGCCTCCGCGAACCATCACGATTGAGTGTTCCTGAAGATTGTGACCCTCACCCGGAATGTAGGAGTTGACCTCCTTGCCATTGGTTAGACGTACACGCGCCACTTTACGCATTGCCGAATTAGGCTTCTTGGGAGTGGTGGTGTAAACACGCACACACACCCCGCGGCGCTGCGGACATGAATCCAAGGCGGGCGATTTGCTCTTATCCTTGAGAACTACGCGTCCTTTTCTTACTAATTGCTGAATCGTTGGCATTCTTAGTCTCTAAAAATTGATTTTATTAATTTAATTTGTGTCCTTACTATTGGATTACAGATCCCAAAGCCGCCCGTTACCATACGCCATAATCTCCTAAATAATTATATTTCAATTATTTAGCAAGATGCACTTGGTTTTCGGCTTTAAAATCGATGCAAAGTTAATGAAAAATAGGTAATTACGCAACTTTTCTGCAAAAAAAATTCCTTAAAAACATTTAAATACTTATTTCAATCTGCTGTCAATCTCCCCTAAGCTTACTAAAATATGCCCCTAGGGGGCGGCATCATGCAATTAAAACCCATTTTTCATAATCAATCTGCCCATAATTTACCCTACTTTATTAATTATTTAAGTTTTTGAGCCTCGTTTATAGTTTTTAACATTTAAAAAGTTTGCCGATTTCTTTATTTGTGTTACTTTTGCACAACTTTCCACAAAGTGAGCAATCACTCTATATCCTCTCCACTTAAATCTCACCAATCGTAACATCAAGACAATGCAAAATACCATATACCTGTTTGACACTCCGCAGAGCCATGAAGACCTGCTTCCACTGAGCTTTACGCGTCCTGTGGCTGACTTCCGTTTAGGGCTCTTGACAATACGGGAAAAGTGGACTGCCTTCTTCCCTTGCGAATACAAATACCTCCCGGTGGATTACCTGCAAGAAAAATATGGCACGCCCCCCGATACCCATTCCGATACCATATACCTGTTTATAACCGGTGCATTGCTGCCCGATTCTGCCACTGCAGCTGATATAGCCGCTCTGCAAATTGGCGATGCCATTGTCGATGGTGAGGAGCCTGTCGCTTTTTGTGGAACTTATTCAGATTTCTGCAACAGGAAATGGAATGCCAAGCCCCTGCCCGATTATTTCAGGATAATAAGATATGTCTTTGATGTGTTTCTCAAGAATTTCAAAGAGATTGAAAATGATTTCTACCGTCTCACCAAAGACCGCCTTTCCTCCCCTATCGACGATACAAATACCATTATAGGTAATCTCACTGACCCTGACGGGACTCCGAGAATTTTCATTGAGGAAGGGGCTGTGGTGGAAGGAGCTATCATAAACCTGAAAAACGGACCTGTCTACATAGGTAAGAATGCGGAAGTGATGGAAGGGGCATGTCTGCGCGGTCCTATAGCCCTTTGCAACAATGCCAAAATAAAGATGGGTGCAAAGATATACGGAGGCACATCTCTGGGTCCCTACTGCAAGGTGGGAGGCGAAGTTGACAATTCCGTATTTTTTGGATTCAGCAATAAGGCTCACGACGGCTATCTTGGCAACGCCGTCATTGGAGAATGGTGTAACATCGGGGCAGGCGTAAATGCCTCAAATCTTAAGAACGACTATGCTAAAATCAGAGTCTGGAACTACCGTACCCATACATTCATGCGCACCGACCTTCAGTTCTGCGGTCTGATAATGGGTGATCACTCTAAAATAGGTGTAAACTGTATGCTCAACACAGCCACTGTGATCGGGGCAGGCGTAAATATCCACGGCGCAGGATTCCCCCGTGTGTTTGTGCCCAGTTTCAGCGAAGGAAGCCCCGTCACCGGCTTTACCGACGTCACCATGAAGAAATTCCTTGACATTGCCGAAAGAGTAATGAGCCGACGCGGAAAGTCGCTCAACGATCACGACCGCCGGATATACGAAAAGGTCTATGAGATAGCCTCAAAGCTAAAGCGCTGACACTAATTCAAGAATACCACAATCAATATATTAGGGTGCGCCATTTTTGAACCGCACCCTTTCGAGGCTATATCTTGCCACCATGCGTTCTGAGGCTTCTCACATTGCCTTATATAGGTCGGACAGCAACGCAAAAGCTTAAGGCTGTATATGTAATTATAAGCGGTTTGTGCGGTAGAATTGCAATATATGGGTGCGTAGAATATATTCGTAATGCGCTTGAATATGCGCGAGTTCTGTCTTGAAGAGATTATTCTTCGCCTGCTCATAGTCAGCCTGAGTTGCGCGCCCGAGGTTAAAACGCTCTCTGGTTGAGTCAAACGATAGTCGCGTATTCTCAAGAGTTTGTATAGAGGTAGTGTATCTTTCCCTTGCTCCTAAAGCCTGGTAATAGGCTAATTGTATCTCCTTATATAAATCAGCCGATTGTTGGTCCAAGGTAAGCTCGGCACTCAGTTTCTGGAGCTTTGCGCGGTTGATTCCGTTTCTGGTGTTGAAGGCGTCAAATAAAGGGATACGTAATGAAAAACCAATATAGGTTGAAAAATTATGACGCATCTGAGCCCCGAATGATTCCGCCGGCATACCGCTTACCGTGTAATAAGAGGAACCGATACCGCCATTAAAACTAAGAGTCGGTATATATCCTGACTTTGCAAGTGTAATGTTACGGTCAGCCACCTTTACCGCCTGGCGCAAACCTAAAATGCCATTATTTATACCCATAGCCGAAGAATAAACTGCATCAGGTGTCGGAATCAGTGGCTCCATGTCGTTAATAGGGGCTATGTCAAACCCTTCCACCGACTGCAGTTGCAGCAAATTGGCAAGATTAACCAAGGCGGTCTGCACGTCATTGTCTGAAGTCACTACCTGCAAGCGATCCTGGGCTGCCACAGCCTGGAAATCATAGAGAGTTGCCTCTGCCACTTTTCCGGCTTCTATCAATGCCTTCTGACGTTCTACCTCAAAATCCGATAATTCTGCTTTAGATCTGGCACTTTTAGCCACCTCCTTATTATAAAGCACCTGAAGATACTGAGAAATTATATTTAGGGTGAGGTTGTCTTTTGTAGATTCGCGTTCAAACACATACTGCTGCAGCGACATTTTTGCAATTTCGAGTCGGTGATATTCCGTCATTCCCTGAAATAAAGGTAGTGACACACTGATGCCCCACTGTGTATTGGAGGTGTTACGATTAGCATAGGTGTTCTCCGCAGTCAACCCTCTGCCGAAATTAAACGACTGTGAGGCTGAGGCGTCAGCCGATGGCAAGAAACGGTCTTTTGCCTCCGTTATTGCTAATTCGCCCTCCCTTACCCTTATATCTTGCTGACGGATATTTATATTATTCTCAATGGCATAAGACACACAACTGTCAAGCGACCACACTTCTGCCGAGACAGAGGAAGCCACTCCCGCAAAGGAGGCTACAACCAATAGTTTTGCTATCCTGTTCATGATGTTGCTCATTAACTATTCACTTTATTACACTTCCCCTGAGAGGTGTCTGAAGAGACACTTCGCCAGACTTTACCTCAACGGTAAGCCCGTCAGACAGACCAACGGTTATTTCCCGGCGATCAAACACCTGCTTCGGCACCGAGTCAGTCAGCACATACACGTATGCCTTGTCTGCCGCATACTCCACTACGCTTTCCGGCACTGAAAGTACATTGTCAGCATGTTCAAGCACCACACTCGCATTAGCACTATAACCCGCTCTTAATTTGGCATTTTCATCTGCTGTCAGGGCGGCTTTCACCTCAAAAGTGTTGGCACCGCTTTCGTTAGATGCCATCGGAGCTATCTTTTCTATTGTGGCAGGGAAATCTGAGTTGGTTATCGCACCCACAGAAATATGCACTCCCATTCCTTCGCTTAGAAGATCCACTTCCGTTTCATCTACCTTACCTTTAAATATAAGGTCAGTCATGTCAGCTACTTTAGCAATCGTAGTGCCGTCGTTAAAAGTGTTTGCCTGTATCACTGACGATCCGACTTTTACCGGAACTTCCAGCACAACGCCAG
Source organism: Bacteroides sp. (assembly GCA_014802265.1). Classification (GTDB taxonomy): domain Bacteria; phylum Bacteroidota; class Bacteroidia; order Bacteroidales; family Muribaculaceae; genus Lepagella. Next base: position 31,618 of record JAAVCP010000039.1, read on the forward strand.
TCACCGTAGAGCGTACCAGGGTGTTTGAACCCTGGGCATTAGCTGCTGAAACGCCGTCACGCACAATAGTAAGTTGGTCGCAAGCCTGCTCATATTCCTTTTTAGCGCGGCGCAGAGCTGCCTCGTCAGTCTCATATTTCTCGCGGCTCTCATATTTCTTCTCATAAAGCATCTTCGTACGGTTGAAAGTGAGCTGTGCTTCCTCCATAGATATACGCGCCACCTCTACCCTATTCTCTGCTGACGACAATTGTGCCTCTTCCGGAATAACTTTTATCTTTGCAATTATGTCGCCATTGTTGACATGATCGCCTGCCTCCACCAATATTTCGCTTATGATACCTGAAATCTGAGGTTTGATGTCGATTTCGTCCCGAGGTTCAATTTTACCGGTCAGCACGGTTGTGCGCTCAATGGTTTCATTCGTAGGATAGACCAAGGCATACTTATCGTCTTTACCCCTTGAATTAATAAACAGATAGACAAACGTGGCTACAAAGACTGCACACACTATCACTATCATCAGAATCTTAAAAAACTTTTTCATATCAGTTGGGTTATATTATTCATTATTAAATACTTATTTACTATTGAGTGCCTCTATGGGTTTTATCCTCATTGCCTTAACCGACGGGACAAGACCAGCAAGAGTGCCAAGCACCATAAACAGTATCAAGATTCCCACGGCAGTCATAAAACTCATCTGGAAATGAGCCTCCGTCACTGAGTCAGGTGGATTAGTGGCATAATGCACTATCCCCAGAACAATAGCAGCAAAGCATATTCCTGCCATTCCGAATATCATTGTAAGAGCCACCCCCTCACTAAGCACCTGCACAATAATATCACGTGGCTTGGCTCCTATCGCACGTCTTATTCCTATCTCCTGCGTGCGCTCCTTCACTATCACCCACATAATGTTGCCTATGCCTATCACTCCGGCAATAAGAGTGGAGAGACCTATAAACCATGCCAGCAGGTCAACCCCGGTAAAAACCATATCTACTTGCTGGAACATCTCAGCCACATTTACCACCCACATCGCCCCTGTATCATCGGGATGTATGTCATGACGACGGTATATCACGGAACGTATCCTTGGCACAAGCGTCACCATATCCACATTATCTTTGGCTGTCACAATCATAAAGTCGACATTGTCACCATATCCGTTAGCCCTCCGGAATGTAGACGCAGGCACTACCATCCCCTCATCAAGGCTACCATTTAAATGCACCTCAGAGATATCGCCTGCTACCCCTACTACGGAATATGCTGTTCCCCCTACCTCTATCACTCGTCCCAAAGGAGTGGAATCTGTCGGGAAAAGCTTGTCACTTACTCTCTTACCTATTACAGCCACTTTCCTCTCCCCTCTTACGTCAGCCTCATTAATGAAGCGACCGCCATATATCTTCGGCAGAAGCACTTTCCCATAATTCTCATCGGCTCCCACAAGCTGCCCTGCAGTAGAATTCTTTCCGTTACGAAATGTCTGTCCCCATTTCTGAAAAATAGGTACCACGCCGTCAAGTTCCGGGAAAGCTTCCTCGAGAAGTGCTACGTCAGTCATGTTCATATTCCAGGAGCGACCTTTCTGATACCCCTTATATGCCATTGTGGTGGATTCGGTTATTATCCCGGCACTATTGGTTGCCATGCCGGCAAAAACTCGACTAAGCATATCTTCGCCACCCCTGGCTCCCCCGGTAAGCATCGCAAGCATTGCTACTCCCCAAAATATACCGAATCCGGTGAGGAATGTGCGCGTCTTGTTTCTCATAAGGGTCGCACCTATCTCTTTCCAATTTTCTATGTCGAATATGGTCAGTTTCATCTCTTTTGAAGTTTTACTCGTCCCTAAGTGCCTCCACCGGTTTAATTTTCAATGCTCTCAATGCCGGGAACAACCCGGCAAGCGCCCCTGCCAATGTTAGGAATGCTGTTACTTCCAGCGCTATGGAAATGCTCACTGTTGGATTGCGTAATACACCCGTCTCCTCCACAAAATAGGCTATGATTTGTGTTACAATCATACCTAACACTATCCCCAAATATCCGAACACGAGGGTAATCGCCACTGCTTCGGCTATCACCTGAGTCAGAATTTTTGATGGTCTCGCACCTATGGCACGCCTTATGCCTATTTCATGGGTGCGTTCCTTCACAGTCACAAACATTATGTTGCTTATCCCCACCATGCCCGTCAACAGGGTCAAGATTCCAAGAATCCATGTGCCCGTATTAAGAAATATCAATGCCAAACGCGATTTAATGGAACTGATAAAACTGTTATTGATCCATATAGCATTCGGGTCATTAGGATTGAAATCATGGGTCCGGGCAAGAGTGCTACGTATATTGTTTTCTGCCATAAGTCCGTCATCCTCTGTCGCCACATCTTTAAGCTCCACCGACAGGGTGCCAAGATCATTTTTGTCTGCCACCAGCATTCGGGCAGTAGAATATGGTATGTATATATCCCGGCTCCATTTACTATCATATATCCCTACAATCTTAAAGGAAAGACCCTGACATTCCACCCTGTTACCGTAAGCATCTTTTCCTGAGGGGGGAAATAATTGCTCGGCATGATATTGCGAAATGACCATAACCTTTGCCTTATCCTTCATGTCACGTTCATTTATAAACCTTCCCTGTGTGATTGTGGCTCTCATATTGATTTGGGAAATCGGCACAGGGAACACCCCTGTATATTGCGAACTGATCTTAGCCTTATTTGAAGAGATTGTGCCGCCACCCCACAATCTTGCCGTGACCTCTGCCACATGTTGTCTGTCGTTATCTTTTATGGCACCCATATCGTGTTCCTCAAGCTGAATGTAGCGTCCTTCAGGCTTTCCCTTATAAGGCATTGAGGTGTTGCCGTTGTAGACACTTATGCGTGCCTCATTATCTGCCATCATATCATACTCATACATATTAGTCACACCCCTTGCCATGCTAAGAAGCACAATAAGCATGAACACTCCCCACGTGACGGCTATGCCGGTGAGAATTGTGCGCAACTTATTGGTGCGCATTGTCTGCCATATTTCATTCAGTAGATCAATCATGCTTTCTGTTCAGTGTCAAACCCAATTATTTTCTTATGGTCTTCAATCTGCACTTCCGGAGGAGCTATTATTCCATCGGAAATACGGATAAGTCGGTTGGTTTGGGCAGCTACACCCGGGTCGTGGGTTACGATTATCACCGTCTTCCCTTCTTTCTCGTTAAGTTCCCTGAAAATTCCCATAACATCATGAGATGTCTTGCTGTCGAGGGCACCTGTAGGTTCATCGGCAAGGATTATAGAAGGATTGGTTATCATTGCCCTTGCTATCGCCACACGTTGCTTCTGTCCGCCAGATAATTCACCGGGAAGATGGTGTGCCCGCTCGGCAAGTCCCATACAGTCAAGTTGCTCCATGGCAAGCTTATTCCTTTTCTTTCGAGACACTCCCTGATAGAAAAGAGGCAACGCCACATTTTCCATTGCATTCTTATAAGTTATAAGGTTAAACGACTGAAACACAAATCCTATCATGCTATTGCGATAGTCAGCCGCTTTGTTCTCGCTGAGATCTTTTATCAACTTGCCATCAAGGAAATACTCGCCGGAATCATAGTTGTCAAGGATTCCCAAAATATTAAGCAGTGTTGACTTCCCGGAGCCGGAAGCACCCATTATCGACACCAGCTCTCCTTTATAAATATCAAGATTAATCCCTTTCAGTACGTGTAGCGGCACTGCCCCTTCGTAGGTTTTGTTGACGTCCTTAAGACGTATCATCGCGTCCATAGAAACTTTTTTGAGTTATCATAAATCTGATTGACAAGGCGTCACAATCCCCGAATTGTCACTGACCTGTTCTTCATCTCAATTCACCCGCAAAATTACTAACCTGTTTTCACCTATGCAATACCCAAAAGTGTATTATAACAAATTTAGCCAAAATAAGATATGTTCATTCTCTATCATAGGAACTTTTAAGATAGATTTATCTATCACATGACATTAGATCTCTGCCAGTAGCGGGGTTGATTGCCGGGCAATTTATTGTGGCTGCTCGGCTTTGAACTTGAAGGGGTAAACCACTTTTGATAAGATTTTTCTCATGATACGAGATGGTTGTTTTTTCCTATGGCTTCCTGATAGAAAGTGAACATAAAAAAGGTGTGGAAACCTGCTGACTTTCGTTTATCAGGTCTTGGCCAACCTCGTCAGATAAAGTCAATAGACAGCCACACCGCTATTGCCTTCTCTGTCGCCAAGACAGATATGTATACAGCAATCTCGATGCGAGCATTTGATGACCTTTCCTCTGACTACAAACGGCCAAGTTTGATAAACAGAAAAAATCAACAACACCCGTTGTTAATAATAAAAAATGTTGTTGCGCCGATGGCGCACTCTTGCGCCACGATAAGCAACTTCGGTGGCAAAGTAACAACAAATTTCCGGAACTGCCAAATCTTACAACCACTTTTTGAAGTTTAAGTTCAAGTAGATCAGTTAAACTTTTGTTTATACGGTTAGAACTAACAGTCATTACAATTTGCTGCAGTCTCTTATGTCGTATTTATCCAACTGACCACTAAAAACTGAGATTAAAGCATAGATTTTATTGTGGTTAAAAAGATTTATTTGTAATTTTGCATCTACTAAAACTTAAAATTCCACTCCATATTTAAAAGATGGATATATGAGAATTAATTCCCTAAAAATAAGAAATTTTAGAGGATTTGAGGATGAGTCTTTTGAATTTGACCCTCAGGTCACTGTCATCGTAGGTAATAACACTACGGGTAAAACTACTTTATTAAAAGCGGCACAAATTGCCTTAGGGGCATATCTTAAATCCCTAACGATATTACCCTCCTCTGACAAAGCGTACTCTATGAATTTTGCATTAAAAGATGTATTCAAACGCTATGATCAGGAAAAAAAAGATTTTTATCCCAATCCAGAAAATACGCGTATTGACGTAAAAGGAGATTTTTTTATCACGTATCGTAAGGGGGAGGATTATATCACTAAATCAGAACCTATTGATTGGTGGAGAGAACTCAGAGGTACAAAAACGACACATTCACTTGAATGTGTCGGACAATTA
>JAAVCP010000040.1 GCA_014802265.1 Bacteroides sp.
CCATTTTTCACAGACGCTCACGATGAATTCTTCCGTTGGCACGATGTCAAGGGCAATAGACTCAGTCGCCAACGCACTCATGTGATTCAGTCCAACAGTCCTCTGCCATCTGTGGCGGACAGGCTTTTCTTTCTTTTGGTATACCTCAAGAACAATCCGAGCCAGCAATACCATGCCGCATGTTTCGGTATGACCCAGCAGCAATGCGGACAGTGGCTCCATACCCTCACGGAAGTGCTGAGGCTGACCCTTGAGGATGCCGGAGTGCTGCCTGCATCCGATCTTGCCGGATTCAGACGGATGCTTGATGAGAGGGGGGGCTCCGATGTCATCCATGAGCTTATCCATGACGGTACTGAAAGGGAGATCCCCAGACCCTCTGATCCTGAACTTCAGAAGGAGCATTACAGTGGCAAGAAAAAGAAACATACGGTAAAGAATGCCGTAATCACCTGTATGGCAGGTTTCATCCTCTTTACAAGCCCTACTGTTGAAGGCAAGATGCATGACAAGAAAATTGCCGACACCATGTATTCGTTTCCTTACGAATGTGTGCTTCAGCAGGATACGGGGTATCAGGGATATGCCTCCCAAAATGTCACCGTGATCCAACCGACAAAGAAGCCCANGGGCAACGAACTGACGGCANAGCAGAAAGCGGCCAACACCGAAATTTCCAGGACGCGGATCAAGGTCGGGTATGCCATCGGTGGAGCTAAGCTTCTTCGTGTTGTCAAGGACGAGTGCAGGCTGCGCAAGAATAACTTCGTCGGCAAGATCTTTCAGCTTGCCGACGGGCTTCATAACTGGCGATTCTTGACACGTGTATAACACAATGATTAGGTAAAAATTACCGAATTAGTTGAAAATTAAGTTAATATAATTTATTATCAGATACAAATGAATCGCCAAAGCGTTCATTATAAAAGTACTAGAATATGAACGTATTGGCGATTCTCAAAAACTTCACCTTTCGGTGTAAGTCGGTGTTTGAAAATACTACAACTAAGATGAGCAAAAGGTTTCTCAACTGGCTGATTTTAACAATACGCACCGTCGCGTTGATTCCGGGTAAAATCAATTTTACCCGGAATCAACGCGACGGTGGTCGCACAGCCAAGACCTTTGCTTCCAATTTCAAGACTTCCGTGGACTGGATGAAAATCAACATAGGTATGGCGCGGGATTGTTTTGGCCCCGGCGATGACATAGCAGTTGCAATTGATCCGTCGTTCATCTCAAAAGCAGGCAGACTGACGTACGGCATAGGCCGTTTCTGGTCAGGTGTGGCGCAACGGGTGAAACGCGGTCTGGAGATAATGGCAATCGGGGCAATCAGCCTGAGCAGACACACATGCGTGATGCTGGGTGCCGTACAGTCCCCGAACTTCAGGACCCTTGAATCCGAGAAACAGATGTCCATGCTTGACTGGTATGTTTCCCTTGTCAGGTCAAAGGCGAACGAGCTGCTTTCACTGACGGATATTCTGGTTGCCGATGCCTTTTTCTCCACATATGAGTTTGTAAATGAAGTTATTGAAATGGGCTTCCGATTTGTCGGGAGATTACGGGCCAACTCATACCTGAGGTATCTGGCCATACCGGATCCCTCTGCCCCGCGCAGACGTGGCAGAAAGAGAAAGTATGGGGAGAAAGTTGATTTCTCCAACCTTGATATGTCCGTGTTCACTTCATTCATATATGAGGATTCCAAAGGGATCAAGACAAGGTGTCACACCGCGGTCGTACATTCGAGGGCATTGAAACGCGACATCCGAATCGCACTCTGTCCTGTCGCAGACGGAGAACCACTTGTCTACTTCTCCACCGATATTGAAATGGGCCCTGAGCGTATCGTAGGTTTCTACCGAACCCGCTTTCAGATTGAATTCGGCATACGCGATGCCAAGCAGTTCACCGGACTTCAGTCTCAGCAGACAAGGGACAAGGAGAGACTTGACTTCGCGTTCAATCTTTCCTTCACAGCTCTAAATGTCTGTAAGGAGGTCATAAGGAAGGATTATCCCGATCTGTCGGTGGCTCAGTTCAAACGGCTTATGTTTGAGTCTTACCTTGCCACCACAATTATTTCGACTTATGGAAAATCTCCGCATCTCAAAATAATTCAGAAGATAAATCAACGGTTGACTCAGTTAGCGGCTTAGCAAGTGCTGAACAACCTCCAATTTTACCGAACTATTGTAACATATAAGTTTATTTAAACTCTACTAGCAGTTTTATTTGTATATGTCAAAATAAATTGTTATCTTTGTATCTGTGGAACAGCAGGTTAATTATATATCCGAGGCCTTGGCGGGACTTTTGTCCGAGCTTCAATCGTTGAGAAGAACGGTTGACTCGCAGCATGCGGAAATATGCTCACTTAATCGTAATGTCGACAGATTGCTGAAGGAAAACCGCGAGTTACGCAAGCGGTTGGAGAAATATGAGAAGCCCCCGAAAGACTCCGGCAACAGCAGCACACCACCAACCAAAGAACCCCTGAAATCGGAGATTGAACGACGCACCAGGTCCCTGAGAAAGAAATCCGATAAGCCGGTCGGAGGGCAGCCGGGGCATGAAGGCACTACCCGCAGGATGGTGGAGGCTCCTGATGAGATAGAAAATGTATCATCGCAGTTCTGTATGGCATGCGGCATGGATTTATCCGGGATTGAGGGTGAGCTTGATTATGTCACCCAGGAAATAGACCTGCCTGCCATAAAGCCGATTTACCGTGAACGCAGGTTTTACAGGAAGGTCTGCACGTGCGGCTGCTGCAACCGTGATTATGCCCCGCGCAAAAGGGGCGGCAATTCCATAACCTTCGGCAAGAACATCCGTGCCATAGCCACATACCTCAGTGTGGTGCAATGCATGCCGTATGAGCGGTTGCAGTCGTTGTTTGAGACGATGTTCAACGTCAGCATCAGCCAGGGCACACTTGCCAACATAGTCCGTGGGATGCTTGATAAGTCCAGGCCCGCGACCGCACTTATAGAAAGATTGGTCAGGGAGTCTTCCGTGGTAGGTTTTGATGAATCCGGATGCTATGTCAATGGAAAGCTCAACTGGTCGTGGATAGCACAGACTGTGCATCTTACCCTTGTGTTCCGTGGTGCGGGCCGTGGAGCGAAAGTACTTGAGGAGTGCTTTGGCAACTCGCTGAAAAACATGGTGGCGGTGACAGACCGCCACAGTGCGTACTTCGCCATCGACTTCCTCGACAATCAGATATGCCTTGCGCATCTGCTGAGAAATCTTGAATATCTCAACGACATAGACACGGAGCAGACATGGGCAAAGGAGGTGCAGGCGCTACTGCGCGAAGCCATCCATCTGCGGAACGAAAAGCCAACCGATGTAATCCCAAAACAGGACTGGCTCACACGGCTTGATGACTTGCTCAAAAAGGATCTTGACAGTCTGCGCAAGGAGTTCAATGAACTCAAACGGGGAATCATCAGATACCGGGACTACATCTTCAACTTCCTCGAAAATCCCGCGATCCCATACGACAACAACGGTTCGGAACGTGGAATCCGAAAACTCAAGGTAAAGCAGAAAATATCCGGGTGCTTCCGTTCGGATACAGGAGCGGATGCCTTCCATGCACTTCACTCTATCGCTGATACGGCTTGGAAAAACGGACAATCCCCTCTTGATGTAATACTTGCTCTCGTCTAATAAGATGGGCTAACTTGGCATGCCTTTGGCTTTGGCTGGATAGTTACATAGCATTTCTTAGCTGGGTGGCTCGTCAAGAGGTGATTTTTTAGGAAAAATTTGAGTGTAAGCGTGGACAAAAATTCCGTAAAAATAATTTTGGGGGACAATCGGGGGGACAAAAATTAAAAAGAAAATTACGAAACTATTGAAAATCAATTAGTTATGGGATTTATCTGTGTCCAGAACAGGAGCACGAATATTGAATTATGATGAATATGAATAAATCAAGAGTCATATTTGATTTAAAAGGTAAAATGTTAATATTTAGTATTTTGAGATTTTATTGAATTGCATTGAATCAAATTGGATTTCATCGTGATTTAGTTAAATTCAATCTTAGTTGACACGGCGTTGACACGAGACTATTGCCCATGTCAACGCTTTTGATTAACTTTGCGTTGTAATTCTAAAATGCTCTCCTATGGCAACACTTACACGTAACATAACCAAAGGCACTAACCCGATTGGCAAAGCTGAGATTCTTCTTCGCCTATCTGTTTCGCGCAGTCTTGTTGTGCGTCTTAAAACAGGACTTTGGATCGATCCGGCAAGATTTGACAAGGGTACATTCTCCCTACCTAAAGACGCGACAGCAAGAGCCGAGATTCGCGCTATTGAGGATAAACTCATCGATATAGAAAGATTCTTAATCAATCTTTGTGAAAAGACAGCTCCGGACGTTCTGACTAAGGATTTTCTATTAGCGCAATATGACTTGTTCCTTCACCCGGTACCGGAAAAGAAGAAACGTGCTCCCCGCGAACCTAACTTCTTTGATACATTTGAAGATTACATTGAAAAGAAAAATATCTCCGAATGGCGCATCAAGCATCTGCGCGTGTTGAAACGTGCGCTTATGAGATATGAGCTGTATGTGCGTGCCAATGGTCGTTCACGTTACAAAATCAAGCTCGATGACTTCACAGTCGATGATGTCAACGGCTTTGAAAAGTTTCTTCGCTCCGAACATCTTATAAGCGAGAAGTATCCGGATATATATAAGGTTGTTCCCGCCGATACACACACCAATCGTAAGAAACCGAAGCCTCTTCCCAAAGGGGACAACACAATCATCGGACTATTTGGACTGTTGAGGGCGTTCTATCGCTGGTGTCGTGAGCAGGAACTCACGACCAATGACCCATTCGCCAAATACAACGGAAAGACCACAGAAGTATATGGTACACCCTTTTACATCACAATGGAAGAACTCTATCAGATTGCCGACTTCGATATGTCTGCCAATCCATCACTGGAAATCCAGCGTGATATTTTCATCTTTCAGTGCCTTATTGGATGCCGAGTGTCTGACCTGATGGCGATGACTCCGGCAAGCATCATCAACGATGCCATCGAATACATGCCACAGAAGACTAAGAGCGAACGTCCGCAAGTGGTAAGAGTACCATTGAATAACCGTGCCAAAGCATTGGTTGAGAAATATGCCGAACGTGATGATCTGAACGGAAAACTCTTCCCCTTTATAAGTTCCCAGAAATACAACGTAGCCATCAAGCGAATCTTCACTCTCTGCGGCGTAACGCGAATGGTTACAATACTCAATCCTACAACGAGAGAAGAGGAGAAACGACCTATCAATGAAATCGCCAGTAGCCACCTTGCACGACGTACTTTCATCGGCAACCTTTACAAGAAAGTCAAAGACCCCAACCTTGTCGGCTCTCTCAGCGGTCACTCTGAAGGTAGCCGAGCATTCGCCCGCTACCGCGACATCGATGAAGACATGAAGAAAGAACTTGTCAGCCTCCTCGATTGAAGCTAATCCCTTAGAAATAATCAGACAAATGAAACCAATAATAGACCTCTCAAAAAATAATGACTATCACAGTTGGGTTAAGGAACTCAAGCAGAGATACCTTTCCGCTCGTCTGAAAGCCTCAATTGATGCCAACCGTACATTGCTTGAATACTACTGGAGCTTAGGACGCGACATTGCAGATAAGCAATACGCCAATACCTACGGATCTGGATTCTACAAGACGCTGAGTCATGATTTGAGGTCGGAAATGCCTGAAGAGAAAGGCTTTTCCGAGACTAACCTCAAATATATGTATTATTTCTATCNNCTTTATTCNCAGTTGATTGAAAATCGTCNACANNNCGTNGACGATTTCAAAANANCAGANTCNTCCGCAGNTTGCNGANNATTTANTNANNGAAATATGNTCAATNCCGTGGTNTCATCAAANAACGNATTATTGACAAGNGNAAAGGNGANGCNAANAAGGCNCTCTNCTTTNTCCGTAAGGTAATCGAAAATAGCTGGGGACGCGATATGCTGCTGAATTTCCTCAGTACAGACTTATATGAGCGTCAAGCGAAAGCCATTACCAATTTCAATAAGACACTTCCGGCATTACAAAGCGATCTGGCCCAGCAGACCACCAAAGACCCATATGTGTTCAATTTCCTGACCATGACGGAAGACTACAATGAGCGAGAACTGGAAGATGCTCTTGTTGCCAACGTGACAAAATTCCTTGTTGAGTTAGGCACCGGATTCGCATACATGGGCAGACAATACCGTATGCAGGTCGGTGAAAAGGAAATATTCATCGACCTTCTGTTTTATAATACCCGTATTCACGCATATTGCTGCATTGAATTGAAGACCGGATCATTTCAGGCATCCTATCTCGGTCAGTTAGGCTTATATGTCTCGGCAGTCAACCATCTGCTGAAGACGGAACATGACAATCCTACCATCGGACTTCTGATTTGCAAGGACAAAGACAACATCGAAGCTCAATACTCATTGGAGGGATACAACCTACCTCTGGGGATTTCCCAATATGAATTAACCAAACTTATCCCCAACGAAATAAAAAGCTCTCTACCATCTATCGAAGAGATAGAATCAATACTAGAACAATTGTCGGAAAACAACGAGGACTAACCTTTCTTTTCACCAGCCCTCCTGTATGTAGGTTTAGTATATCGGGCATATATAAAGCCCGACCCAAACCAAACTCAATGAAGAATAAGACGGAGTTGCGTAGGAAAAGAAAATTATTGTCTAATTGCCTCAATATTGGACGTTCCTCACTCAAACATAGCGGTTTATTAACAGATTTTTCGTAAATTTGCGGTGAAAATGACAAAGGATGAGCTTGTAGCGAAGCTGCACGACATAGAATGGGAGGATTTTGAGGTCAAGGCCGCAAAATCTGAGTTGCCGAAGAATATCTGGGAAAGCGTCAGCGCGTTCTCGAATACCTCCGGTGGATGGATTGTGCTCGGAGTGAAGCAGTCCGGCAAGACATTCGAGATTCAAGGGGTGGATAACATCGAAAAACTTGAACAGGATTTTCTTGGCACTCTGCGCTCTGAAAAGTTCAATCAAAGATTGTCTGTATCTTCTAAGCAATACGACATTGATGGCAAAAAACTTCTTGCGTTCTATGTCCCGGAGGTTGACATGAAGCCCTTATATTTCGGTAGTCCCATCAACACGTTTATCCGAATGGGTAGCGGAGACCAACGGGCAACCGAGGGAGAGATACGAGCGATGTTCCGCAACCAATCCTTCGGCAAGAAAACTGAGGAGACCATACCCGACACGAGTATTGACATGCTGAATCTCAATACTCTGAAAAGTTATAGGTTCGCCCTCAGTCAGACACAGAATCTTGTTAATCTCCGCGAGGTGGATGATGCGGAGTTCTGTGAGCAGGTCAATATAACCAGAAACGGCTTGCTCACTTACGCCGGACTTCTGATGTTCGGCAAAGCTCCTTACGTCCTTCGCTATGTGCCGACATTCTGTGTGGACTACATCGAGATTCCGGGCCCGACAATCCAACAGGCAGAAGTCAGATACACCTACCGTATTCCGGAACAAGACAACATCTGGGAGGCTGTTCAAATTATCCTACGTCGTTTCCGCACGCTTGTTGATGCGCCCATACATATCAAGGACGATGGCTTTGCCACTCATGACGAAAGCCAATACAAGGTTCTCCGTGAGGCTCTCGCCAATATGGTCATGCACTGCGATCACTTTGATTCGTTGCGCTCCTGTATCCGCGTCTATAC